>DASCMS010000104.1:0-75958 GCA_036011085.1 Candidatus Latescibacterota bacterium | reverse complement strand
CGGTCGCCGCCTTGCGGGTCGCCCCGGCGAGAGCGAAGACCTCGAGCGAATCCGGCCGTCGGTAGCCCACGTCGAGGGCGCTGCTCAGACGATCGCCGAAGCTCGCCGGCAGCACGCCCACGTGGAACGACACATCCTCGACGAGGTCGCCATTGACGGGAGATAGAGTCTCGGCCAGCCCTGCCCGCAGCAGCTGTGGCGCGTCGATCTCGACCCCCTCGATGCGCACCAGATTCTCGTCCCAGCTGCCACCCCGTACGCTGTACGCTGTGGCCGACTGGTCTCCCCCCGAAGCCACTCCCGGCAGGACGCGCAGGATACGCACGGGATCCGGCACCGGCGACGGGTACCGCGTCACCTCCGTCGGCGCCAGTGAGGTCACCCCGGGTTGAGTCGGCTCGGCCACGGCCTGGGCCAGCCGTTCCGGCATGCGGTAGAGTAGGGGACGAAGCGCGATGAAGACCGTCGTGTCCCGATCCCCCAGGCGCACGGCGTGGTCGGTCGTGGCGAAGGATCCGTGCCGCAGACGCAGGGCCCACTGTCCCGGCTCGAGATGCAGCCGCGTCGTGCCACCGTCGTCGGTGCGGACCGTGACCTGTGGCGCCCCGTCGGCCTCTGCCGCTTTGGCGCGCACGCTGACCCCCGGAACGGGATCGCCCGACAGCGAGTCGGTCACCGTCACGACCAGACGTGACGACGCCGCCGCCACCGTCAGTGGCGCAGCCACGATCGACAGGAACAGCCACTGGAAGCGGCGGATAACCTTCTCCTGAGCAGATGGGGGGTAAATCTCAAGAAACGCGCGGCCCCTGATCCGGTTCCCGCCAGCATGCCACGACTTCTCAGACGTACGGACGGACGCCCCATATGTCCAGCGACGGCATCGTGTGCTATGCTACTGGCTTCTCATACCCGGCGGAGAACCGATGCAGACCGATGCTGTTCTCGACAAGCTGTGTGACGTGGGTGACGACGAGGTCGCCTTCTCGCTCCTCGACCTGATCGAGCGTGACACCCTCGACCTGGAGCTGGCCGCCTGGCTGGTGACCTGCGTCGCCGGGGGTGCCTCGTGGATCACCGGCTCCGGTCCGGGCGGCATCGGCAAAACGACGATCATGCGCTCGCTGCTCAGCTTCCTGCCGCAGGACAGGCTCTGTGTCGTGGCCCTACCGGGTCAGGTCACCGCCATACAGCCGCCGCCGAAGTGCGTCGTCTCCCACGAGCTCAGCGACCATCCTCCGGAGACCTACCTGTGGGACCAGGACCTGCGCGACTACTTCACCCTCGCCGACGCTGGTCACACCCTGGTGGGCAATGTTCACGCCGAGGATGTCGCTGACATCCACAAGGAGGTCGTTGATGACTGCAGGGTCCCGGACTCGCAGTTCCGCGCCGTCCACATCTTCGGGTTTGTCAGGATGGACGGTCAGGACCCGGAGGCCCGACGTATCAAGGACAAGACGAGCCGCCGCTACTTCGAGAAGATCTTCTGGTCCGATGGCCGGTCCGACCACGTGCTTGTCTTCACCTCCGCCGAGGGTCTGAGCAGCGGGCCGCATCGCAATCCGACGGCGGAGTCCGGCCACCGCGCCTTTCTCGAGACCGCCCTGAAAGGCTCGGCGCGCAGCGTGCAGGAGACCCGGGCGGCTTTCCTCACCTGGCGCTGACAGATGACGACTTCGCGACGCATCCTCCTGCTCTTCGCCCACCCGGCGTACCAGCGGTCGCGGGCCAACCGCCCCCTAGTGGAGGCGGTCCGGGATCTGTCGGGGGTGACCTTCCGCGATCTCTACGAGGAGTACCCCCGACTTCAACGTCGATGTGCCCCGTGAACAGGAGGCTCTGCTCGCCCACGACGTCATCGTCTTTCAGCACCCGTTCTATTGGTACAGCGCCCCGGCCCTGCTGAAGGAGTGGCAGGACCTGGTTCTCGAACATGGCTTCGCCTATGGCAGCGACGGCGAAAGGCTGAGTGGCAAGTTTCTGCTGTCGGTGACGACTACGGGAGCCGACGCCAGGGCCTATGGACTGGATGTGGTCAACTACTACACCATGCACGAACTGCTCACTCCCTACCGTCAACTGGCCCGGTTCTGCGGCATGCGCTGGGTACCACCCTTCGTCGTCCATGGAACGGTCCAGGGCAGCCACGACATCTACCAAGCCGCCGCCGGGACTACCGTACCGCTCTCGAAGGACTGCGGGACGGCACCATCGATCTGGACCGCCTGGCACCGGACTCCCTGCTCAACGAGGCCTTGCCCACAGAAGAAGCCGACCCGCCCCATGCACGGTGACAGCTTCCTCTTCCAGGCCTTCGTCTACCTGACGGCCGCCGTCGTCTCCGTCCCCATCGCCCAGCGGCTGGGACTGGGCTCCGTCCTCGGCTACCTGGCGGCCGGCGCCGTTATCGGGCCGTGGGCTCTCGACCTTGTGGGAGAAGTGGGTGACGTCATGCACTTCGCCGAGTTCGGTGTGGTCATGATGCTGTTCCTCGTGGGATTGGAGCTGCAGCCCTCCCTGTTGTGGAAACTGCGGGGCCCCATCCTCGGACTGGGCGGACTGCAGGTGGGTGTAACAGCGGTTGTCATCGGCGGGCTCGGCATGGCCGCCGGACTGCCGTGGAATCAGTCACTGGCGACAGGACTCATCCTGACGCTGTCGTCGACGGCCATCGTGCTGCAGACGCTGAACGAGAAGGGTCTGATGCCGACCCAGGGCGGGCAGAGCTGCTTTGCCGTGCTGCTCTTCCAGGACATCGCCGTGATCCCCATGCTCGCCGTGTTGCCCCTGCTGGCCATGGGCGGCGGCGGCAGCGCACAGGATGCTCACGGCGCCACCGGCATGGCTGCACTGCCGGGCTGGCAGCAGGGCCTGATCACCGTCGGTCTCATCGCCGCCATCGTGTTGGGCGGCCGCCTGCTCACACGCCCCGTGTTCCGCTTCATCGCCTCCACGGGATTGCGCGAAGTGTTCACGGCCTTCGCCCTCTTCCTCGTCATCGGCATCGCCCTGGCCATGCAGGCCGTGGGACTGTCCCCGGCGCTGGGTACTTTCCTTGCGGGTGTCGTAGTCGCCGAGAGCGAGTACCGCCACGAACTCGAGACCGACATCGAACCCTTCAAGGGCCTGCTGCTGGGGCTCTTCTTCATCAGTGTCGGCGCCAGCATCGACTTCGGGCTGGTGCAGTCACAGGTTGGGGTTCTGGCCGGTCTCGTCGGCGCCCTCGTACTCGTCAAGTTCACCGTGCTCTGTCTCCTCTCGCGGGTGTTCAAGCTCGACGGAGCTCAAGGCATGCTGTTCTGTTTTGCCCTGGCCCAGGGCGGCGAGTTCGCCTTCGTCCTGTTCGCCATGACCCGGGCCCGGCACGTGCTGCCACCGGAACTCGTCGATCTGCTCACCGCCGTCGTGGCCCTGTCCATGGCTGTCACCCCCCTGCTGATGATCGTCAACGACAAGCTCGTGCAGCCCCTCTTCGCCCGCAGCGACGACGAACGGGCGGCCGACGAGATCGACGACGGCGAGACGCCCGTCATCATCGCCGGCTTCGGCCGGTTCGGCAACGTCGTCGGTCGCCTGCTGCGTGCCAACGATGTGGCCACCACGGTTCTCGATCTGGATCCGGATCAGATCTCTGTGCTGCGTCGATTCGGCCTGAAAGTGTTCTACGGAGATGCGGCGCGCCTGGACCTGCTGCACGCCGCCGGTGCCGACAAGGCAAAGCTGCTCGTGCTCGCCATCGACGACCCCGAGCGCGCCACCGAGCTGGCCAGGCACATTCGTCACGAGTATCCCGACCTGACGATTCTGGCTCGCGCCCACAGCGTCGAGCACATGTACGACCTGATGCAGGCGGGAGTCGAGCACATCTACCGGGAGACCTTCGACAGTGCCCTCACCCTGGGCGTCGAAGCGCTGAAGCAGCTGGGATTCCGCTCCTACCAGGCCCTGCGAGCGGCGAGAATCTTCCGCGATCACGAGGAGCGGGGCGTGCTCAAGAGACACGAGATGAGTGAGGACGCCTACATCTCGCACGTGCGCGATCACATCAGTGAGCTCGACCGACTCATCGCCGAGGATGACCGTGACTTCGGTGGTGACGGCGACCACGCCTGGGAACCGTCGCCACCGAGGCCCGCGTGACCGCCGATCCTCTCGTCGCCCTGAAGCAGCACTTCGGCTTCGACGACTTCCTTCCCGGACAGGCAGACGCCGTCCGCCATCTGCTGAGCGGACACTCGACGGCCACGGTGTTTCCCACCGGTGGCGGCAAGTCCCTGTGTTATCAACTGCCGTCACTGCTGCTACCAGGTCTGACGCTGGTGGTCTCGCCTTTGATCGCCCTGATGAAGGACCAGATCGACGCCCTGCAGCGACGTGGCATCGAGGCGGCGCGGCTCGACTCGAGTCTCAGCCTGGACGAGTACCGATCGGTGATGGACGGAGTACGCTCGGGGCGACTGCGGCTGCTCTACGTGGCCCCGGAACGTTTCAACAATGAGCGCTTCAGAACGGCCATCGAGGGCCTGCGTATCAGCCTCTTTGCCGTCGACGAAGCCCACTGCATCTCCGAGTGGGGCCACAACTTCCGTCCCGACTACCTGAAGCTGGCCGGCTTTGCCCGTCAGTATGAGGCCGAGCGGGTACTCGCCCTGACGGCAACGGCGACACCCCGCGTGCTCGACGACATCTGCGCCGGTTTCGACATCCGCCCTGAGCATGCCGTTCGCACCGGCTTCTACCGTGCGAATCTGGTCCTGCGTGCCAAACCTGTATCCGCCGCCGGGCGCGACGAAGCGCTGCTGACCACCCTTGCCGAGCAACCGCCGGGTCCGACCATCGTCTACGTCACGCTGCAACGTACGGCCGAGGACGTGGCCCGGCGCCTGCAGCAGGCTGGGCTGACGGCGCGCGCCTACCACGCCGGCATGAAGGATGAAGAGCGCGGCCAGGTTCAGGACTGGTTCATGGCGTCCGGCTCGGCCGTCGTCGTCGCCACCATCGCCTTCGGTATGGGTGTCGACAAGGCCGACATCCGCTGCGTCTGTCACTACAACCTGCCCAAGAGCCTGGAGAATTACGCTCAGGAGATCGGTCGTGCCGGTCGCGACGGCGGCGACGCTCTGTGTCACACCCTTGTCTGTACCGATGACCTCACCGTGCTGGAGAACTTCGTCTACGGTGACACACCCGACCCCGGGTCCGTGCGCGACCTCGTGGACGATGTCCTGGCCCGGGACAGCGACTTCGACGTCAGCCTCTACGAGCTGTCAGCGCAGCACGACATTCGGCCCCTCGTGCTGCGCACCCTGCTCACCAGGTTGGAGCTGGATGGCTACCTCGAGGGTGGCACGCCGTTTTATTCGGCCTACAAGTTCAAGCCGCTGGTGGAGACCGAACAGATCCTGGCGCGCTTCGACGGCGAGCGCCGTCAGTTCCTCGGTGACGTATTCGGCGCCGCCAGCCAGGGGCGTGTGTGGTTCCAGCTCGATCCGGCGCAAACAGCCGTCAGTCTGCGCGTTGACCGCGAGCGGGTGATCCGTACCCTCGACTGGCTCTCAGATCAGCAGCTGCTCGAGGTGCAGGCCGGCGGTGTGCGCAATCGCTACCGTCGTCTACGACTACCCGAAGACGCGCAGGCACTGGCCGACGACCTGCACGCCTACAACCTTCAGAGGGAAGCCGCCGAGATCGGTCGCCTGCAACAGGTCCTGGATCTGTTCAGCCTCGAGGACTGTCGCGCCGCCGCCCTGGCCGCTCACTTCGGCGAACGCCTGAAAACTCCGTGTGGCCGCTGCAGTGGCTGCACAGGTGATACGGCGCAGGTCCCGACCCGCAGCGTCGCCGAGATCCCGCACGACTTGTGGGACCGTGTGCAGCCGGCTCTCTTCGCCGCCGGCGACACCCTCGGCACGCCGCGCGCGTTGGCCCGTTTCCTCTGTGGTCTCAGCTCACCTCGAATCGGCCGCGCCCGTCTCGGCAAGGATCCACTCCTCGGCACTCTTGCCGAGACGCCGTTTCCGAACGTGCTGAGTTGGGCGGAGAATAACTTGTCCGCCTGAGTCTCCGCGCCCTGCTTGACCACCCCCGGACACCTCGGGTACGTATCGAGGAATGGAGGAGCCGAATGGATACGTATGAGAAGAATACCGCCATGCGCATGCTGCCCTACGGGGTTCACATCCTCACCGCCCAGGCTGAGGAGGACCAGGCGATCGGTGCCGTGGTCAGCTGGGTGACGCAGGCTTCGTTCTCTCCGCCCGTTGTCATTACGGCACTGAGGGTTGGCTCCAGGATCCATCGTGTGGTCCAGGATTCACGTGCTTTTGCCGTCAACATCATCGACCGGCAGCACAGCAGCGTTGCCCGGACCTTCTTCGACACCGTGTGGGAGAAGGGCGGAACACTGGCGGGTCAGCGTTTCCGCAACGGCCCGACAGGCACTCCGGTTCTCGAGTGCGCTGCCGGCTACATCGAGTGCCGGCTGGACCTCTGCCTGGAAAAGGGAGACCACTCGATTTTCATCGGCGAAGTCGCCGATGCGGGCCTGTCCGGCCGCATCGACGGACGTCCTGATCGAGTCGGACTGGTCCTGAGCGACTTCGGCGACGACGTCTTCTACGGCGGTTGACGCGTCGGATCTGTCTCAGTTGAACTTGCGTGCCCGCTTCACGAGAGCCGGCGTCGCCGTGCTGTCGCCATCCCGGGGTGCCCCGGGATGGATACAGCGCGCCGGGCAGGCTTCGGCCGCCTTGACGAGCTCCGCGAACGTGCCGGCCGTCGGGTCGGCGAGCAGAGCCTGCTTGTTGCTGTCGTACTGGAACATGCGTGGATTCACGTTGATGCAGTCGTGGCACGTGGTGCACATGGGTGAGTCGATGAACCCTTCTTCGACAAGCTTCTCTTCCTCGACGTCGGCGTGACCTGTCGGCGGGGTTGGCTCGACCACCTTGTCGCCCTCGGCCAGAATCTGCGGCCAGTTCTCGCCGTCGGGGGTGAGGAGAGCTCGGGCCAGACGTTCCACGATCTCGCCAGTCACATCGGCGCGCCCGCGGCCTAACTCCACGCTGTGGGATTGCGCCGGTACATCTGGCTGGATCTGTGCCTCGGCGGCAACCAGATCCCGTGCTTCGGTCGCCGCGCGCCGGGCGGACTCGCTGCGGTGACCGCCGAGTTCCTGCAGTGTCAGCCACTGCTGCAGCCGATCGGCACAGGCGTGCGCCATCGCGCGAGTCATCACGGCGCGGGCCAGGCGGCCCTCGTTGGTCACGACCCACAGGTATGGGATACGACGCATACGATCCGGCGGTGCCAGATCGAGGTATTCGACGATTGGCAGCTGCTCGGGTCCCCAGGCCTCGGCGGGGATCACCCGGAAGGCGTGTCGACAGCGTGGCGCCAGGGCGGCCGCGTGGGCAAAGGTGATCACCTCCTGACGCTCGACGGTCTTGCCGGTGGCGTCTTCAGCCTGCAGGACCAGGCGCGGCCACGGTTCGTCGATGTCAGGGTTGGGGGACAGGTCGAAGCGCTGAGCCCAGGTGGAGCCGGCGTCGGGATCGTAGAGATAGCAGGGGGTTTCCCTGGCCTGGTGCGCGGCGGTCAGTTGCACCCATGGCTCAACTGCACCATCCCACTCGGGAACAGCAATGACGGCCACGGAGGTCCTCGGGCTCGCCGCGAGCCGTGTGAGTCCGTCGTAGAGATGACCAGGCTGCACCAACGACGTCTGCAGTACGAGAGCGTCGCGATGGGCCATGGCGAGGGTGCCGAGGTCGGGATGAGACGTGGCCAGAGTGGCAGGATCCCCCGCAGAATCCATAGCTGCCGATGAATCGAGGATGATCAGATGTAGTGGCCGGCCCGAGCGCAGCAGTGTAGACAGTGCCGACAGAGCATGGGAGAGCACCCGGTCAGCTGTTTCGAGAACAAAGATGGATGGCACCAGCGCCAGTTCTTCCTGGCTCAGCGCCTGCCAGTCCAGGCGCGCCAGCATGGCGTCATGTTCGGGCAGGTAGGCATCCTCCACCTCGAGGCGGGCGGTGCGCAGGGCCCGGAAGAGATCGATCATCTGTCGTGCTGCCGCCTCGAAGTAGCCGGCGGCCGCATCCATTCCCCCATTGTGCGCGACGGCCGCAACACCTTCTGGAAGCTCCTCGGCGTCGATTATGTGCGGATGCAGAAGCACGACGGCGGGTTGTCTTTCTTCGTGGGCCTGCAGGAATCGCCGCAGGTGGTTCAGCGACGCATCGATGCGGTGACGACGAGTCTCACTCAGCGATTCAGAGCCACGACGAACCGTCAGTTGTCCTGCCAAAGAGTGGACGTCTAGCTGGGCGCCGCCCCCGAAGGCCGCGGAGAGTTCCTCTGGATCCCGGCGTGCGTTGTCGAATTCGGCATCGATCTGCAGTCGCTCTTCGAGGCGCCGTACGAGGTGCTTGATCTCCTCGTGAGAAGCGCTGGTTCGTTCGTCTCGGGCCCTGGCGGCGGCAAGTGCCAGCAGTTCGACGAGTGTCTCCCGGCCTAACCCGAGGACGACGGCGTCGCCGGACTGGACCTCGCGGAGACTATCAAGTTCGATGGTCAAGGTGGTGGCTGCTGCCGGGCCAAGGTCCAGGCCGGCGGCGAAGTCGGTGCGTGATTCGTCCAGAGCCTCGACCAGTCGTCGCCGGGAGCCAGTGCCAGACCTGGCGGCCATCGCCTCCGCCAGTCCCGTCAGATGCGGCCCCAGCAACTGTGACTCGTGGTTCTCAACGGCGGCGCCAGCGGCCTCGACGAAGGGCGAAAGACGTCCGTCCCGCACGACGACGGGATAGGTCGCCGGCTGGCTCTGTGCGGCGAGCAGGGGTTCCAGCAGCCACGGACGCAGCGGCAGTCCACGGATGGGGTCGGCGCCGGTGACGCCGCCGGTACCGGCGACGTGAAATCGGCGCAGGGCTTCAACCCACTCGGAGTCGGGCTCGCCGCCTGCTTCATCCACCACACGCGGGCCAGAACTGGCGACCTGACCCGGTGCTACCTCAGACAATGCGGTCACCGACGCGGCCCCGGCGGTCAGCGTCGCGCTGACCTCGCGGGTCGCGTCGACACCGGGTAGAGATTCCGTGATGCGATCGGCACAGGCCAGCACGCCACCGGCGTGGTAGGTCAGCTGTGTTTCGTCATCAACGGGCCCGGAGTCGCGTGCCGGCTGCCAGAGGAGGAGGGCGCCAGCCTGCTTCAGTGCCGTATGCACGTCCCCGACCAGCGCCGGAGGAGGCCCGCCCGCCGGAGACTCGCTGAGAATCAACACGACAGCGCCGTCCCGCAGATGGGCGACAATCTGCTGGTCGAGGAGCGAGTGGTGGGCGGCGACCAGAACATCGAGCCCCGCTTTGGTGTCGCCCATGCCGCCGGTGGTGATCGCGCTGATTCCTTCCAGGTGCAGCCGCGCCAGATGCATGTCGCCATCCACCTCTGCGCGTCGCGCCGCAGCCTCCAGCAACAGTGACTCGGACCAGTCGCCGGCAGGCACGGCCCCGATGCTCACGCCAGTCGTCGGTGATTCGACGACTGGGGTCGGTGATGATGCCCCCTCCAAACCGAAGGTCTGGCGCAGGGCATCGGCCAGGACCTGCGTCGTTCGTGGCAAGCTCACCAGCCCGTGTACGGGTCGCTCGCCCCGGCCTGCGATGGCAGCACGAATCAGATTTGTCAGGTGTACTTGACCGGGAACGGCGCCGTGGGGATCGAGCACGGTGACGGCAACGGCATCACCGATGGCATTCTGCAGCTCGTCGGTAGGGGTCGGATTCAGCAGTGCCAGACCGATGACGGCGCAGTCGACGCCCTCCTCGACCAGCCGTCTCGCCGCGGCACATCCCCGGGCCCAGGCGGCACCGGCGGCGACGATGACGTACCGCGCCGGCTCCGGGCCGGCGCGTTCGACGGGAAGACAGGGCCGTCCTGTCCACTCGCCAATGGCGGCGAAACTCTCGCGTGCCGCGACGAGAACATCCGTCTCCGCCGCGGCGACGCCCTCCGGTAGCCCGTCTGTGCCCGAGGGCAGGCGAAGCAGAGACAACTCTTCGGCGGTCTCCGGGTCGACAGCGCACTGCCCCGGACGACCGATACGGGATGCCAGATGGTGGGCGACCAGACAGTGATCGACGGCCTGCTGAGCGTCACGGGCGAGGATCTCGAAAGCGAAGGGACTGCGATCCCCGACCTCGGCGCGGCAGCAGTGTGAGATCCAGGCGCCAGTGCCGCGTCCGCTGATGACGAGCGGATGGGTTGCAGTCGCGCCGAGCAGCACCGCCGCCCGGCCGCCAGCGAGGGCGACCCCCTGTGCTGCGGCGGCACTGTCGACGGCACCGGTACCACACATGATCCGCTCCGTGCGATTGACGGCGTCGGTGCCAGCGCAGGCAACGAGGTCGCCTCTGCCGGGTACTGCAGTCTCCCCCGCGTCCTGATCTGCGATCACGTTACCCTCCCCGGTCTCGGTTACAGGGCAAATCTGTCCAGTTCAGCCTCGAGACCGGCAAGTTTCTCGTCGGTGCTCGTGCCCAACCCGATGGCGGTGATCTCATCGTAACGGCGGCAAGCCGTGTTGTGATAAAGCAACCCCATGGGAATCCCCTCCTCGCCGGTTGCCAGATGTCGACCGTCGCCGAGGTCGGTGGGATCGTGGGTGCGTGTCGTCGGGAACATGCGACGCACGCCATCTTCGACCGGGATCCCGTCCTCGTGCTCGAGCAGCACGACACGGCTGGCATCCTCCTGCAACTCATTCCAGCGGTCTCCCATGAAGTGCGGACAACGCTGCAAGATGCTGACGAAAGACAACCCCCTGTGCTCGTGGGCCGCCTTGATCGTGGCGTAGAGATGTGGCGGATTCCAGTCGAGGGTCTGGGCAACGAACGAAGCGTTGCCGATGCCGAGGGTCACTTCGAGTGGATTGATCGGCGCGATGGGCGCACCCTCCGGATGTGTGTTGGACGGATTGCCCAATGGCGTCGTTGGCGACGACTGCATCTTGGTCAGACCGTAGATGTTGTTGTCGAACAGCAGCACCGTGAGGTCCATGTTGTAGCGAATGGCGTGAATCCAGTGTGCCGTGCCGATGGCGCAGCAGTCACCGTCGCCTGTGACGACGAAGACATGCAGGTCCGGCCGACGACTGAGAATGCCGGAAGCGATCGGCAGCGGCCGGCCGTGGAGACCGTGAAAGCCATAGGTCTTCATGTAGTGCGGGAAGCGGCTGGAGCAGCCGATCCCGGAGACGATGACGACCTTCTCCGGCGGCAGCTGCAGATCACGCGCCAGGCGTTGCAGCGCGCCGAGGACGGCGTAATCACCACAGCCCGGGCACCAGCGTGGCGTCAGACTCTCGTAGTCCTCCAGCACCATGCAGCGCGGATCCTGCTCAACTTCCCAGTCCTGTTTCAGACCGTACATGGCACGTTCTCCAGGTCGATGGCGGGCGCCCAACCGGGCTCGCGTAAGCGTTCGCAGATCGCTGCCTCAATGACCTGCGGTGGCAGCGGTACACCGGGGACACAGGACCAGCAGTCGACGTCGACGAGGGTTTGCGCCCGCAGCAGCCAGGCCAGCTGTGCATAGGTTCGGCCCTCCCCCTCATCAGGTGGATCACTGTAGCAGATCTCGATGGTCAGGACCTTCCCGAACCCCTGAAAGATCTCCTTGAGCCCGGGCTCCATGGGGGACAGGAAGCGCAAAGTCAGGCAGGAGACCTTTCTGCCCCGGGCCCGCAGACGATCGACTGCTTCTTCGATGGCGCCCCGTGTGGAACCCCAGCCGACGACGAGTACATCCCCCGTCGAGTCGCCGTGTATGACGGGGGGCTTCAGAGACCCGGCCAACGCCGCCAGCTTGCGACGGCGCATCTTGAGCCCATGCTGGTTGGCCTTCGACTCGTATGCCACGTGGCTGTCCTCGTCGTGCGCCAGACCGGTGACGACGTATTCTCCCCCCCGCTGACCGGGGATGGGCCGTTGTGAGAGTCCGGTCTCCGGATCCCAGGCGTAGGGTGGAACGTCCTGCTGCCAGGGCGACGGATCGACTGGCGGCGCCAGCCACTCCTCATGCACCGATGGCCGAGGGAACGGCTGCTGCGCCGTCGCCAGGCTGGCATCGCTGAGCAGAATGACGGGTGTGCGAAAGCTCTCGGCCAGCTTGCGCGCCGTGATCACGAAGTGGAAACACTCCTCGATCGTCGTCGGCGCCAGGGCGATGACTGGCGTATCTCCGGGTTGACCGAACAGTGCCGCCAGCAGGTCGCCCTGTTCGACCCGCGTCGGCAGCCCCGTGGACGGTCCGCCGCGCTGCACGTCGATGATGACCAGAGGGATCTCTGCCATCGTCGCCAGGCCGATGAACTCGGTCTTCAATGCCAGTCCGGGACCGGAGGTGACCGTCACAGCCGTCCTGCCGGCGTAGGAGGCGCCGATGGCGAAGCCGATGGCGGATATCTCGTCCTCGGCCTGATGAACGATGCCGCCGACCTGATCAAAGCGCGCCGCAAGGTAGTGCGATACCGAGGTCGCCGGCGTGATGGGATACATCGAACAGACCTCGATGCCGGCAGCCATGATGCCGAGGGCCAGTGCCTCGTTGCCGTTCATCACCACTCGCCGCTCAGAGCTCGGCATGATTGCCACGCGGAACCGCCACGCAGCGTTCTGCGTCGCCCAATCGAAGCCAGCACGCAGCAGTTTCTTGTTGGCGTCGACAATGGCGTTCCCCTTCCGCCCGAGCTTGCGTTCGATCAGCATCTCGACGATGTCCAGGTCTCGCTCGTAAAGCGCGCACAACAACCCCAGGATCCAGATGTTCTTGCCACGCTTCGGATCCTCCACAACCTTGAGACACTCGTCGTTCATCGGCACCTCAACGACTTCGTACCCGCGCTGGCGGAAGTCGGCAATCGCCTCAGCGTAGGCCTTGCGGATCTGCTCGTATGGGGATTCGGCCCACATCGACTCGAGAAAGAGGATGGTGCCCGGTTTGAGAGCACCCACGTCGATGCGGCTGTAGGGAACCTGCTCATTGAAAGCGATGACGACGTCAGCCGCCTCGCCCATGTTGCTTACCGCCTCGGTGGCGATGCGGATCCGGTTGCCGCTGGCGCCGGCGCGCGAACGGTAGGGAGGCTCGATCTCCGCGGGAATGATCTCCACCGTCCACACACCATTGCCCATTCTGGCGCTGACGGTACCGAATAACTGTCCTGCTGTCTGGGCCCCCTCACCGGCGTCGGAGATGATCTCAACAATGTGTTCGCGGACCTCACTGACGATTCTGTCATCACCCAATTCGTCCTGCTCCCATCGCTGATGCGTGTTCGCGGCGTCCGTGGGGAGTACACTGGTGACCGAAGCAAACCGGATGCCGGGTTGGGCGCAAACCGGTGCCGGATTCAACGGCGGCAAGGGCCCTCGTCCGGGGGGCCCGAACAGCTGCTCCGGGCATGTTCTGTCCCACAGTGCCAGGTTGTGCCTGTCACACCTGAGACGTCCTTGTCACATCTGGCTGGCGAGCTTGATCTGAGGACGGCAAATCCTCTTCATACAGGCATGGACGCAATTGGCCGCACACCGAGAGAAGGAGGAACCATGAAGAGCTATCTGGAAGGATGTGGCGTACCCACCGCCACGGTAGGCAGTGCCGAAGTCCCGCGCCTGGTCATGGGGATCCACCCCTATGACGGCTGCTCCTACCAGAGTGCCGACCGCGACCAGGAGAACTTCGGCCGCTTCAGCCGTGTCGAGCGCGTCACTGAAGTCCTGCGCTGCGCCGTCGAGGAGTCGGGCCTCACCGTCGTCCAGGTCGACCACATGCTGCCAAAGCTCGACCGGTTGCATCTGCAGGCCGTGTGGGAGACCCAGCAGCAGACGCAGACCGAGTTGGGAATGGTGGCCTATATCCTCATCCCCATCATGCTGGACGGGGAGTTGGTCTCCTACTCCGAGCGCGCCCACTCGACATTCTATGACCACGACGACAAGCTGGGGGGTGAGGCCTTCCGTCAGCACATGCACAGCGATGCCATCATCCGCTACAACCTGGGCGACGACCTGTCCCGACTCGTCACGCCGGAAACCGTCCCCCCGTACACCGAGGAAGAGGCCGGCCGTTTTGAGATCGACTACGGCGTGCTCGAACAGTACCTCGGGTTCTTCGCCGGTTGTGATATCCTCGTGGCCGACCCCGGTGCCGAGATCGACTTGCTGGCCATGACCGGACGCTTCGACCTGATCCGCGAATACATCGGTTTCCTGCGTGGCCGTTTTGAAACGGTCATCACCAGTGTCCACCATGCCGGCGTCACCATCCCCCTGCTCGAATCCGAGAACATCCCCGTCGACGGCTACCTCACCACCGTCAATCAACCGGGCACCTTCATGTTCCCCACGCGGGAGCTGGCCCTCGACGCCATCCGCAACGCCAGCAAACCGATCATCGCCATCAAACCGATGGCGGGTGGACGCTACCTGGGGGAAAAGGCCTTTGAATTTGTCTTTGACGAGGTAGGTGTGGCCGCGTCGATGTTCGGTATGGGTACACTGGAGCAGGTTCGGCAGACCACGACGGCCGCCCGTTCCGTGTTGGGGGCAAACTGAAGGCCCCTACTCCGTCAGCTCACCGACGGTCCAGAGAGCCCCGCGCTGCAGCAGCCTCTCCATCGCCGGGTGGCCGAAGGCCTCCACACCGTGACCGAGAGCATTGTAGCAGACCCGCGCTGCTCCCCACGATCGCGTCCACAGCAGCGGTTCGATCACCCCGTTCCATGTGCCTGTCAGCAGCGTCCGGACCGTCTCGGAAAGCCGCGCCCCTGTGTACAGTTCGTCGGTGATGGAGAAATCGCCGAGGCCACGGGTGATCGGGTGGCCGCCGTCGACAACGCGAACCGCATGCTCCTGCACTGGTGCGTGTCCGGAATGGCCCCACTCCCACCAGGCGCCGAGGATGTCGCGGAACTCCGGCCAATCGTCGAAACAGATCGTCGCTGCGTGCAGCGCCAGCATTCCCCTGCCGGCAGCCAGGTGCTGCAACAGGCCCTGGCGAGCCCTCGTCGACAGCTCGAAGGTCCACTCGTCCCGCCAGTCCGGTGTCTGCTGACAGGTCCAGCGTACACAGTTGAGGGTGATCAGATCGAAACCCGCCAGACCTTCACTCTCGACCACGGCAAAGTCTTCGTGGATCTCTGAGTCGATGCCGACCTGCGCCAGCGTCACCGCCAGCATGGGTGACGTCCGCGCGTAGTCGTGGGCCACACCACCGCTGAGGATGAGATTGCGCACGTTTCCTGCGGCTGGCCTACCGGCGCTGGAAGGTCTGCCCGTCGAGGCCGCGATCGACGATCTGATCTCCGAGGTACTGTGTCGCCAGATCGACCGCCTGTGACGGAGCCCCATCGAGCGCCGTGGATCCATCGCCTCCCGCCGACCCTACACCCGCCGTCAGTGATTCCCCACGCAGAGTCAGTTCGTCACCTTGCAGCTGACAGGTGAACCCCAGTGAAGTCTGTGCCTCCGGCTGCAGCTCCTCGTGAAAGACAGGTAGAGTCACCTTGCCCAGGATCGGCACGCTGCCGAAGACCTCGACGATGAGCAGATCGTAGGTGACGGCCAGTGAGTCACCGGCAAGGCTCCAGGTCCCCACCCAGTTGACGTTGCCGCCGTCCAGGAGACTCACGTCTGCCAGCTGCTCGTCGGCCAGAGCCTCACGGACCTCGTCGGTCTCGCGCAACTGTGCCAGGAAGGCGCCGCCGATACGATTGCGTACCGAACCATCAGCCTGGAACGTGTAGGAGAACTCGAGATCCCCCTCTTCCACCTCGACAGCTGCCTGCAGATCCCAGGTACCGCGCAGCATCTGCTCCTTGGAGCGCACCGGATCCGTGCCGCCGTCATCATCGCAGGCGACCAGCGCCAGCAGCAGGAGTCCCAGCAGAACTGGAGGTCTTCGGAGAGATCTATGGTGGGATGTTCGCATTGGTTATCCTTGCTGACAAGATACACAGGAGGCTGATTCCGTGGGACAGATCATTGCCGTCGGCGGGGGTGGTTTCTACCGCCATGAGCAGCTACAGCTCGAAGAGTTTCTCCTCGCCCTGCGACCGAAGGCTCAGCCGAAGGTCGCCTTCCTGGCCACGGCAAGCGGCGAACCCGAAGGGTATGTGGAAGCCTTCCACGCCGCCTTTGGACGCCTGGGCTGCACAACGACGAACGTCCCCCTGCTCGGTCGTACGCCAGACCTTCGATTGCTGCTGGAGCAGGACCTCATCTTCGTCGGCGGTGGCAACACCAAGTCCATGCTGGCGCTGTGGCGGGAGTGGGGCGTCGACGAGTTGCTGGCGCAGGCCTGCGAACGCGGGGTCGTGCTGGCCGGCGTCAGTGCCGGCGCCATCTGCTGGTTCGAGCAGGGCGTCACCGATTCCTGGGCGGACTCCCTGCGTGTCATCGACTGCCTGGGATTCATCCCCGGCAGTTGCTGCCCGCACTACGATGGCGAAATCGAGCGGCGACCGGCCTATCTGGCCCAGGTCGGCAGCGGCGAGGCGCAGGCGGGCTGGGCGATCTGCGACGGTGCGGCGGTACACTTCCGCGACGGCGAGATGGTCGAGGCCGTGCACTGGTTGGAAGGTGCAAAAGTGCTGAGGGTGGAGGCGGAGGCCGGCAGTGCCCGGGAAGAAGATGTGCCGACGCGGCGGCTCTAGAGCTACCGGGACTGCTTCACCTGGGCCCAGCCGGTCACGCTGACAGCTGTCGGTGGATCGACCAGGGGAAAGACGGCCATCTCCGAGACTCGCCTCTGGCCTTCCTCGACGACCTCCGTGGCGACGCCGAACCGTGCGTCCACCCCGTCGAGTGTAGCGATGACGACTTGCACGACATCCTGACCGGGAATCGCGTCGATACTTCCCCAGGGAACCCAGACGGCCTCAGGCTCATCGAGGGCGATGAGTCCGCCGGACGGATCGGGGCCATAGTCGACGAGAATCTCACGATAGATGCGATAGAGCGAGGCATCCGGCACCGGAAGGAAGCGGATCAGGACGAAACCATCTGAATCGTCATCGCCGTTTGAACCCACGTACGGTCCCAGCGAGAGGAGGGCTGGCGGCTGCAGGTCTGCATCCGTGGTGGCGCTGTCCTGAGCGATGACGGATGTGGCAACGAGAAGGGCGGCAGCGAGTACGAGTCGCGTGTTCATGCTGGTCACCTCCGGAAGGTGGGACATCCCGGACAATTTGACTGCTTCTGGTGGACTTGTGCAACGTTTTTCTTAACTCGGACCGGCACGGTCCACAACAACGGGAGCTCACGATGAACCACCAGCTGCAGGTTTCACGATACGAGGACCTCGGCGTCCGTCCCCTGATCAACTGCATCGGCACCATCACCACCCTCAGCGGCTCGCTGATCCTGCCAGAGGTCCGCCAGGCCATGATGGATGCCTCCACTCGCTACGTGATAATCGACGAGTTGATGGCGGCCGTTGGCGCCCGTCTCGCCGAGATCATGCAGTGTGAGTGGGGCCTGGTGACCAACGGCTGTGCCGCAGCCCTCACGCAGATGACGGCTGCCTGCGTCGCCGGCACCGACCCGGATAAGATGAAATGCCTGCCGGATACGTCGGGCATGAAGAATGAGGTCATCGTGCAGACCGCACACCGTATGGGTTATGATCGCGCCATCACAGCCGTGGGTACGCGGTTTGTCGAAGTGACCACCCTGGACGAACTCGAGGCGGCCTACACCGACCGGACGGCCATGTTGTTCCTTTTCGGCGACGCCTCCGAACGGGGCCCCATCTCGGTGCGGGAGATGGCTGACAGCGGTCGCGCCCATGGCGTGCCATCCTTTGTGGATGCCGCCGCCGAGCAGCCGAACGTACCCAACTGGTACCTGGAACAGGGGGTGGATGCGGTTGCTTATAGCGGCGGCAAGTGTATGCGGGGTCCGCAGGCGTCCGGACTGGTGCTGGGCAGCAAAGAGCTGCTCAAGGCAGCGTTTGCCAATGGCTGTCCCCACGGTTCCATCGGCCGTCCGATGAAAGCCGGCAAAGAGGAGATCATGGGTTTGCTGGCCGCCGTAGAGCAGTGGGTGGCACGAGACCATGCAGCGGAACTTCGCGAGTGGGAACGCCGACTGCAGGTGATTGCCGAGGCGGCTACCGCCTTCGATACCGTGACCACATCGATCCGTACGCCCCGTCCGTCCAACGTCGCCCCGCACATGTCCATCCAGTGGGATGCCGGGAAGCTGGGCGTATCCCCCGCTGAGGCCAGAAAACAGCTGTCGGATGGCGATCCACGCATCGAAATCTCCGGCGGCGAGGATGGCCTCACCATCAACCCGTACATGATGGAAGAGGGCGAAGAGACCATCGTCGCCAGACGGCTGACGGAGGTGCTGGCAGCATGAATACCAACGATCTGCTCGAACACATGATCGCCCACTCACCCTGGGTTGACCCGAAGACCACGGTCGACACCCTCAAGGCCGGCGACGGCGAGAGGCCGATTCACAAGGTCGGGGTCTGCTGGTATCCGGGGCTGACCAACATCCGTACCGCCATCGAGATGGGTTGCCAGCTGCTGGTCACGCACGAACCGACCTGGTGGGATCATTTCGACCGTCCCGGTGGTTGGCGCGAGGGCGGGCCCGGTCTGGAGAAGACGCAACTGCTGGCCGAGTCGGGAATGGCCGTGGCGCGGCTCCACGACACGTGGGACAACTGGCCGGAAATCGGCATCCGTGACTCCCTGGCCGGGGGCCTCGGATTCACCCGCTTCGTCGGCGAGGACGAGACTCGCTGGCACGCCACCTATGAAGTGGACCCCATGCCCCTGAGAGATTTCGCCCGACGGGTGGCCGGCAAGGTGGCCCCTCTGGGAGAAGACGCGGTTCAGGTCATCGGTGATCCCCACATGGTCGTGTGCCGTCCATCCATCGGCGTGGGTTGTGGCGGCCCGGCGGAGGACATGATCGAGTTGGGCAGTGACGTGCTGATCGTGTGTTTCGACGGCGCCTCGTACTGGTCGGAGCGCGAGCGCTTTGCCGAACAGGGCGTCGGCGTCATCACCTTGGAGCATGGAACCACCGAGATGTGGGGCATCGAGTCACTGGCCCGTTACATCGGCGACACCTGGCCCGATCTTGGAGTGCACTACCTCGACGGCCACTGGCGCGCCTGGCACGTGGTGGCCTGACCAGAACTTGCGAGGCATCGGCTCTGACCTCCCTTCTGTGTCACTGTATGATCTAGACAGTGTAGTCGAAAGGCCTGGGCATCTCGGCCGTCGTCGCCCTGCAGTGGAGTACACTGTCGGACGACGCTGCCAGCAGGGGTGTCGCCGTGAGCATGGCGGACGGTCTCATCGGCGCCACGGCCCTTGTGCACTCGATGACGGTGGTCACGCGCAACGTCGATGACCTGACGGCCACCGGGGCCCGCGTGCTGAAATCCCTGGGAGGATGTGTGATCACGCCGAATCACCCCCACCACGGCTCGCCCTCCGCGCGATTCGCCTTCAGGTAGTCCTCGTCGAGCTCCAGCCCCAGGCCGGGCCGCATGGCCACCTTCATCTTGCCATCGCGGATGACCAGCTTCTCCCCCGTCGCTTCCGGCGCTGCCGCTGCCGTCCTGCGGCATTCCATCAGCGGGCAATTGAAGACGGACGCTGAAAACTGCTGTGATGCCATGTCCAGCACGTAACCGCTCACGTTGTGGCAGGAGATGGGAATGCGATAGAGGGCGGCCAGATCGGCGATACGGCGGGCGCCGCTGATGCCGCCGCAGTTGATGAGATCTGGCTGGAGGCTGTCCACCGCCTGGCTCTGCAGGAAAGGCAATGCCCCTTCGGCCAGAGCCAGGTTCTCCCCCGTCAACAGGGGGATGCGCGTCGTCCGTCTCAGGGCCATCCAGGCATCGCCAAACTCTGGCGCCAGAGGATCCTCGAGGTAGAGGGGCTGGATCGGCTCCACGGCCTTGGCCGTCTTGATGGCGCTGGGCAGGTCGAGCTCGTTGTGGCAATGGACGATGATGTCGATGTCGTCGCCCAGAGCCTCGCGCGCCAGCTCGTAGGCCTTGGCGATGTCCCGCGCTTCGCGAGGCCCGATGCTGGGCACGTACTCCTGCATGTGAGCCCGCAGGACGTGATGGATGTCGACCTTGTAGGCACTGAATCCGTAGGGATCGGCCTGCAGCTGGTCCGCCCGCTGTTTCCATTCATCCTGACTCAGATGGTCTCCGCCAGGACAGTGAGAGTAGAGGCGAATCTCATCGCGGAAGGGACCACCCAGCAGACGGCAGACCGGCTGCCCAAGCACCTTCCCCGCCAGGTCCCACAGGGCGATGTCGATGGCGCTGAGCACGCCCATCACGCGACCGCGCTGCGGATAGGCGTAGAACAGATTGTGGAAGTGGACGTCGATCGCCAGTGGATCCTTGCCGATCAGCCCGAGATGGGGCAGACGAGGCCCTTCCAGCCCCTCGATGGCGGCACGGACAGAGGGTCCCGAGCCGTGGCAGGGACCGATCCCATATACACCCGCGTCGGTTTCCACCTTGATGAGCGTGGCGCCCTGCTGCGGCTGCAGAGCCTTGATGGCGGTGATCCTGATCTGCCCTCGCAGACTCTCGGCGTGTGGTGATGGATCGGTCATTCGGCGCGCTCCACTTGTTGTCGGGTTAGCAACGGCCAGGCCGCGATCCCGAATAATCGTGAGTCTGGTGAACCAGGCTCAATCCGGGACGCACAGATCCAGGTCGGCAAAGCTCGGAAAGAATGTCAGGTCCGTTCCTCGGTCGTCCATCGCCTCCACCCGGTCGCCGCGCAAGCGCACCCACACGGGCTCATCGTGGTGATGGGTGAGGGGGAACTCCTCCACAGGCAGACCGAAGCGGATCCGTATGTCGCTGTCGAGGGTGGGCTCGGTGATGTGCAGACCGGCTGGGTCGACGGTGTAGCGCTCCCTCACCGGTTCGACGATGACACGCTGCGGATCCACCCAAGGAGGCAGTCGGATGTGCAGGGCGCCCCGCCGCAGAACACGTATCACGAGGATCTCGGGAGTGCTGTGCTGTCCATAGGGTGATCTCACCTGCACGCCGTCTGTTTCACTCGCCATCAGCAGGCGCACGTGGTGACCATCGTCGTCGGTACGCACGGCTGCCTGCAGGGCGGCGCACAGTGAGCCCACGACCCCACCGACGATGTCCATGTTGAACGACAGATTGCCACGCCCCTCGCCGGCAGGTTCATGGCCGTATGGAGCGGGGAATCCCCAGGCCCCCTGATGTCGTCGGGCCAGATCGCGCAGCCCATCCACGCCCTCGGGATTGTCCGGCTCTTCGACGAAGGACACGTCGAGCAGCTGCGAGGGCAGCAGATGGCAACGCAGGATTCGCTCGGCGTCCTGGTCATAGCGTGGGTCGAGATGACGACCCAGGATCAGAGCTGTCTCCAGGATGTCGCCGGTGTTGTTGGCCTCGCCGTGGTCGCTGCCCGTCTGCTGCGCCTGTTCGGGTGACCAGCCGATGACGTCGCGCATCTCCCACAGGCCGTGGTTGTAGAACGCCTGCACCCGCCGCAGCAGGTCGAGGTCATGTCGCAGCTCAGCGTACTGCGCCAGCGAGGACAGGCAGCAGGTGACCGAGTGAGCGTGACGGATGCCGAAGCGGTCCTGTGTGTAGGCACCGTCCTCCAGGTAGAACTCCGCCGTCAGCTTGTCGACGAGATCCTCGGCCAGTCGCAGGGCACGCAGGCTGCCGGTGGCCTCGTGGAGCTTGACCAGTGGCCCGAGCATCCTGGCCTCGCCGTGAACGAACCCCTGGCAGGGCTGGTACTGCAGGCCGGCTCGTCGCAGACGCTCCTTATCCCAGCCACGCTGGGGATGCCACAGCTGCCGGATGGCGGCGATGCTCTTCTCCGCCAGCTCGGCCGCTTCGCCGTCGTCGCCCCAGCGCGCCAGGGCGAACAGGCCGTGGAAACCCTCCCTCAGGTTGTGCGGACAGAAGTTGACGGGAGGGATGTCCGCCGGTTCGGGGCGGTTCAGTGGCAGTGGCAGGACGCCGCCGTAGGACAACATCAGCGCCCGACGGTGGTTGGCCACGGCGTTGTCGAGGATCTCGGCATCAGCGCTGTCGTCGGGGGCGACCTCTTCCGCCGCCAGCAGGGCATTCAGATGACGTCCGGGAACATGGGCTTCGCTGTGGTGCGGACTGAAGCGCAGAAACGCCTCCGGCCGCAGACGCGAGCCGAAGAACGGCACATCCCCATCGTCGGCATCGAAGATGTGCCGCATGGTGCGGCAACCAAAGCGGATCGCCCCCGCGATCCCTTCCGTGTTGACCGATCGCAGACGAGTCACGACGGCCTTGCCTACCCTCGCCCGATGTACGGCATCGTCGTCGCCATGACCGTCATGAACTGCACATTCGCCTCCAGCGACAGCGACGCCATGTAGACGACGGCGTTGGCCACATTGTCGACGTGCATGCGGGGTTCCACCTTCTTCGAGCCGTCCGCCTGGGGCACACCGTCGTTCATCCGCTCCGTCATGTTCGTTGCTGCATTGCCGATGTCGATCTGGCCGCAGGCGATGTTGTACTTGCGTCCGTCCAGGGATGTGGATCGGGTCAGCCCGGTGACGGCGTGCTTGGTCGCTGTGTACGGCGATGAGTTGGGCCGCGGTACGTGGGCCGAGATCGAGCCGTTGTTGATGATGCGCCCGCCCATCGGATCCTGCGCCTTCATCACCTTGAAGGCCTCCTGCGTACACAGAAACACTCCCGTCAGATTGACGTCTACCACTGCCGTCCACTGCTCGTAGGTCAGCTCCTCCAGCGGCACGCCGGGTGCTCCCATGCCGGCGTTGTTGAACAGCACGTCCAGGCGCCCGAAGCGTTGTGTTGTCGCTGCGAACAGCTGCTGCACCGACGCCGGGTCGGTCACATCGGTGGGCACCGCCAGGGCCACATCCCCCGCCTCGGCGGCCACCTCTTCCAGCTTATCCGCGCGTCGTCCTGCCAGGCCCACGGCATAGCCGGCCTCGACCAGGGCCAGGGCCGACGCTTTGCCTATGCCGGATCCGGCGCCCGTGACGATCGCCACTCGATCGGCTGCGCTCATCTCTTCATCCTCCCTTTCGGGTGAGTTTCCACACGTCGCTTTCCATATTGTTGCCGGTGACCATCCACAGCGCCTCCTCGTACACGAAGACACTCGCCGCGTGCCTTGGAGCCCAGGGCGTGCCGGGCAACTCCTCCCAGGTCACGCCGTCGGCGCTGTGCCAGACATCGTTGCGGTTGGTTCCCAGTTCGTGCCACCCCTCCAGCACCCAGAGTAGATCGTCAAAGCAGAGTACCTCATGATACATTCGCGGGTGCCATGGGGCCGCCCCGTTGACACAGGTCCAGTCGACGCCGTCCGTCGAGCTCCACACATCGTTCCAGTAAGCGCGCTGCGGTGTCGTCGGCGTGTCATAGCGGCCGCCGCCCAACAGCCAGATCCGTCCGTCGTGCACGGCGGCCGCCCCGATCGCGCCACGAGCCGGCCATGCCGCCTCGGCGCAGACACACTCCCATGCGACGCCGTCCTCCGAGCGCCACACATCGGCGTAGAACCGCTCTTCGCCGCCGGCAAACTCCGGCATCGTCTGCCCGCCCATCACCCACAGAGCATCGCCATGAGCGACGGTGTAGTGCAGGGCGCGCGGCGCCCATGGCACATCCGCGCATACGAGCTGCCAGTCAGTCCCATCTGACGTCCGCCACACGTCGTTCTGGTAGTGCCTCTGGTTGGCGTCCCCGCCGATGACCCACATGGCCCCCTCGTGTACGGCGTACCCAGCGGTGTGCCGTCCCTCCCATGGCGCGTGGCCATGCAGCTCCCAGTCGACGCCGTCCACCGACGACCACACCTCGCTGTTGCACGTGGTCGGGAAGTGCTTCTTGTTCCCCGGGTTCCAGCCACCCAGCAGCCACATTCGGCCATCGAAAGAGAGGGCGCCAGCGCCGTCCCTGGGCGCGAAGGCCGCCTCGCGGGTCACGAGTGACCATTCGTACTCCGGATCGCCATTGCTCATATGCGACGTCCTTCCTTGTTTCGTGGCATGCTACGCTCCGTCATCTTCGATCTCGACTGCACTCTGGCCGATCGGTCTCGCTCGATCGATGCCTACCTTCAGCCTTTCCTCGATCGTTTCGGCAAGGCCCTGGATACGGCCGACCCCAAAGTCATTCGCGAGACTCTTGGTCGGGCCGACGGCAATGGCTACGCCGCCGACACGCGCGCTGCCGATATCATCGCTGGCATCGACTGGTCCAGGCCTCCCAGAGCGGCAACTGTCGACAAGCACTGGCACTTGACCTTTCCCGGGTGTGCCGTCGCCATGGAGGACGCCCACGACGTGCTGGATGAGCTGCGCGAAGAGGGCCTGAGCCTGGGCATCCTGACCAATGGCACCGTAGCCGCCCAGGAGGCCAAGATCGCCCGCCTCGGTCTGGACGAACGGGTTGATGCCGTCATCGTCTCCGAGGCGTTGGGTGTCAAGAAACCGGACGCCCGGATCTTCGAGGCTGTCCTCGAAGCCCTGGACATGGATGCTGACGATGCCGTCTACGTTGGCGATCATCCCGTCAACGACGTACAGGGCGCCACCGACGCCGGGCTCACCGCCATCTGGATGCGTGGCTGGCAGGAATGGCCCGACGACCTGCCACCTGCCGAGCTCTTCGTCGATCGCCTCGCCGAGGTACCGCCCCTGCTGGCCTCCCTGCCAGACGGGTAATCGTGCAAGTTGCAGCCCCGCTGATCCTCCGTCAACGACTCTGACCCGGGGACATGATCCATGGAAGAACTCGCTCTCCGCGGCGGGCCGAAAGCCAAGCCAACTCCCTACACGCTGACGAATCGTTACGGTGCCGAGGAGGTGGTGCAGTTGTCCCGCGCCCTGGACAGTGGCAAGCTGATGGGCCCTGGCGGCATCATCACCGAGTTCGAGGCCGCTCTGTGTGAGGCCTTCCAGGTCCGACACGCCATTACGGTCACCTCGGGTACAGCGGCACTGCACACCGCCCTCTGCGCCCTCGGTGTCGCCGAGGGGGACGAGGTGATCACCACGCCGATGACGGACATCGGTACCGTCGCTGCCATCCTCGCCCTGCACGCGGTGCCGGTCTTTGCCGACATCGATCTCGACACACGCCTCATTTCACCCGAGAGCGTGCGGTCAGCGATCGGTCCGCGGACCAAGGTCGTCATCGCCGTGCACATGTCCGGGTTGCCCTGCGACATGGGCGCCTTCGAACTGCTCGCCGCCGACACCGGTGTCACCATACTGGAGGACTGTGCCCAGGGACATGGAGGTCGCTACCGGGGCAAGCTCCTCGGCGGGCTGGGCAAGGCCGCCGGCTTCAGTATGAATGAATCGAAGCAGATGACAACAGGCGACGGCGGCTTCGTGACGACCGATGACGGCGAGGTCGCCCGCATCGCCTCGCTGTTCCGCGACAAGACCTACCTGCGCGACGGCTCCGTCGGACGCGGCGGCCAACCGATCCCCTTCTTCGCCCTCAACTACCGGGCCAACGGCCTGCACGCCGCTGTCGGACTGGCCCAACTCGACAAGCTCGGGGCGCTGGTGCGGCGACGGGACCAGATCGCCCGTCGCTACTACGCCGAGTTGGCCGACCTCGAGAGCTTTGATCTTCCCCATCTCATCGAAGGCGCCGAACCTTCGTGGTGGCCGGTGGCCGGACGGCTGACCTGTGATCCCGATCGTCGAGACGAACTGGTGGAGGCCCTGCGGGCGGAGGGTCTGTCGATCAGCACCGGCATGTCACCGGCCAGCAACATCCTGCGCACGGAGCTGGTGCGGACAAAGCGTTACTATCCGCTCACCGACGAGGTCCCCGCCTTCTGGCGCGACATCGTCTACGATCCTGACTGCTGCCCCCATGTCGACGAGCTGCAGCGCACCGTGATCCGGCTGCCGGTGGACGAACGCTACACCGACGAGGACATCGACCAGACCATCGCCGGCGTACGCAAGGTCTGGGCCCACCTGATGGACTGATGCCTCCGGCCATCCTCCACGACTACCGGAAACCTTCGTCGCCGTCCTGGTGCAGCCCCTTGCCCTGCCGCGTGATCGGTTCCGGCGCCTCGTCGATCGGCACATTGGGACAGTTGTCGATCCAGCGACCGCCCGCGGGTTGAGCCCAGCGCACGGCATTGCGCAGCACGAGACGAACGTTGTCGTCGTAGAAAATGGGGTAGGTCTCGTGCCCGGGTCGGAAGTAGAAGATGCGCCCGTTTCCCCGGAAGTAGGTGATCCCCGAGCGGAACACCTCGCCCCCTTCGAACCAGCTGATGAAGACCTGCTCGTCCGGGGCCGGCACGCCGAAGGGCTCACCGTACATCTCGGTTTGTGGCAACTCGAAGTACTTGCCCAGTCCCTGGGTGATCGGGTGTCCGGGGTTGCACACCCACAGGCGTTCCTTCTCGCCGGCCTCGCGCCAGCACAGTGAGCACGTGGTTCCCATGAGGCTCTTGAAGATCTTCGAGTAGTGCGCCGAATGCAGGAGGATGAGTCCCATCCCTTCGAGCACTCGCTTCTTGGTTCGGGCTACCACTTCGTCCCGTACTTTGCCGTGTGCGGCGTGTCCCCACCAGACGAGCACGTCCGTTTCGTCGAGAATCTCCTCGGACAAACCGTGATCGTCGTCCTGGTCGAGGGTGGCGGTGCGCACCTCGATGCCGGGATCGACACGCAAACCCTCGGCGATCGTCGTGTGCATGCCCTCGGGATACACCTCTCGCACGACGTCGTTGGTGCGCTCGTGGACGTTTTCCCCCCAGACTGTCACGCGAATCATGGTGGCTCTCCCTCCGTGGTATCGGGTCTCTGTTGCCGGTGCCTCTGGTGGACCGACGGCATGTGAGGTACTGTAAGCGGGTCGTTTCCCCGGGGCCAGCGAAGAGAAGATAGAGGAGATTCCGTGGGCGAGATCCCGCGTTTCCAGCGCACGACCATCTACCACGGTGTACCCGCCGAGCGCGTCCTGCTCGTCGTCGGCGACCTCAATGCCGACGGTGAGCCCGAAATCGTCGTCGCTGCCCGGCGTGGCGCCGATGGCCTCTACTGGCTGGGACGTGAAGAGGACGGCTCCTGGCGTCGTCACCTGATGGACGACAGCTACCCGTCCCTCGAGGCCGGCGGTTTTCTCTACGACCTCACCGGCACGGGCAGCCTCGACTTCGTGGGCGGTGGGGACTACAGCACACAGCACCTGTCCTGGTGGGAATGCCCTCAGGATCCGACGGAGCCCTGGACACGGCACCTGATCTGTGAGTTGGGCGCCGGTCAGTGCCACGATCAGTATGTGGGTGACCTCGATGGCGACGGACGTCCCGAGCTCTACTTCTGGAACCAGGGCGCCCGTGCCCTCTTCAGCCTGCCGGTTCCCGATGACCCGCGCCAGTCACCCTGGCCCGGCCTCTGCACGGTCGCCGAGGATCTGGTCGAAGAAGGCTTTGCCGTGGCCGACGTCGACGGTGATGGCCGCCACGAGTTGATCGCCGGCCTTTCCTGGTATCGAGTCCGGGGCGGCGGGCGCGTCGAGCGCCATCGATTTACCGACGATTTCGTCTCGCCCCGGCTGGCGGTGGCCGACTTCGACGGCAACGGTCAGGTGGACATCGTTGTCGCCGAAGGGGACGCCAGCTATCGACGCCAGGACAGCGACTTCGGACGAGTCGCACGCCTGCGACACCGCGGCGACCCCGAAGCCCCCTGGGAAGCCGAGCTGCTCCATGACCGGCTCCTCGACCCGCACTCGCTGGCCGTGGCTGACTTCGACGGCGACGGTCGTCCCGATCTCTTCGTCGGCGAGCTCGGCGACCCGGGCGGCAACGATGCGCACACGCCACGGCAGCGCATCTTCTACAGCCGGGATGGACACCTGGTGGAGCACGTCATCGACGCGGGTCTGGGTACGCATGAAGCCAAGGTGATCAGCCTCGCCGGCGATGACGGCACCGTAACCGGCATCGTCGGCAAGCCCTACCGCGGCCTCAGATCCGAGGTCCCGCGGTCCCCTGAGATCGATGGCGTGCAACTGTGGCTGCCGGAAGGACCCTGACTGGGCGCACCCGCATCGGCGGCCGCCCGTTGACAGTGTCCGAAGGCCCCGGTACGTTCGGGAAAATGACTGACTGGTCAGTTCAATTCAGCATGCGGAGCAGGGAATGAGCAGGCGATACACCCGAGAGATCGTGAGCCGAGTGGTGCCACTGGCCGCGGTGTTGTCCATGGTCTGCCTGAGCGCGTGCGACCAGGAGGAAGGCGGGGGCGCCAGGGCTGGGGGACAGCGCGGGGGTCGCGGTCAGAGGGACAGCGGCGACGCGGCGCTGCCGGTGAAGACCGAGGCGGTGACCCTTGGCGAAGTGACCAGCTACGTCGAGACACACGCCCGCCTGGAGGCGGAGCGCTGGGTCGAAGTGGTGTCGCGGGCTCAGGGCCTGGCGGAGCGCCTGCAGACCGAAGAGGGCGAGCGCGTCGAGGCCGGGCAGATCCTGCTGCATCTGGAAAAGGAAGAGTTGCGCCTGCAACTCGAGCAGGCCAGGGTCTCGGCGCATCAGGCGCAGGCGACGTTCGACCGCACGAAAGCCCTGCAGGAGCGCCGCATGATCAGTCAGCAGGAGTACGAGACCACGCGCAACGAGCTGGAGAATGCCGAGGTCTCCCTGCGCGAGGTTCAGCTTCGCCTGGAGTATGCCGACATCCGGGCTCCCATCGACGGTGTCGTCATGCTGCGCAGTGTGGAGATGGGCGATCTGGTCCGCACGAATCAGGTAGTGTTCGCCATCGCCGACCTGCAGCCCCTGCTGGCGCGCATCCGCGTCCCCGAGAAGCGCATGACACAGGTGCTCGTCGGCCAGGAAGCCCGCATC
This sequence comes from Candidatus Latescibacterota bacterium, assembly GCA_036011085.1. GTDB lineage: Bacteria > Latescibacterota > UBA2968 > UBA8231 > UBA8231 > UBA8231. Next base: position 46,989 of record DASCMS010000104.1, on the reverse strand, counting down.
ACCGTCGACCCCGTGCCGGACCGGGTGTTTTCGGCGACGGTGCGTATGATCAGCCCCGGCGTAGATCCCGCGAGTGGCACGATCAAGGTGACCCTCGAGGTGCCGGCCGCCGGAATTCTACGCCCGGGTATGTTCGCCACGGTGCGCATCATTACGGACAGCCGCAAGGATGCACTGATCATTCCGAAGAAAGCCCTGCTCCTCGAAACAGACGAGGACGACGTCTTCGCTGTCCGCGAAGGCAAGGCGGAGCGAGTGCGGATCGAGCTGGGCTACACCGACGGTGACCGGGTCCAGGTCGTGACCGGCCTCGAAGAAGGTGACGAGGTGATCACCGTCGGCCACGAAGGACTGAAGGAGAACGCCGCCGTCCGCATCGTGGGCGCCAAAACGTCAGCGCCGGCGGCCGAGGCGCCCGCTGAGGGTGGTGACGGAGGATGGAGCGGGTCTCGCGGCGGCAGCGAGTGATCAGGTGAAGCTCGTCGAATTCTCCACCTCCCGGCGGGTGACGGTGACGATGATCATGGTCGCCATCAGCGCCTTCGGTATAGTGGGCTTCTCCCGTCTGGCGGTGAATCTGCTGCCTGATATCACCTACCCGACCATCACCATCCGCACGGAGTTTCCCGGGACGGCTCCAGCCGAGGTCGAGCGCCTGATCTCAGAGCCGATCGAGGGCCTCGTCGGCGTCGTCAGCAAGGTGGTACGGGTCAGTTCGGTTTCCCGGCCCGGGGCGAGCGACGTAATCGTCGAGTTCGGCTGGGGCACCGACATGGACTTCGCCTCCCTCGACGTGCGTGAGAAGCTGGATCTGCTCCAGCTGCCGCTGGACGCCAGCAAACCGATCCTGCTACGCTTCGACCCCTCCCTCGATCCCATCCTGCGCATCGCCATGTACGGCGGCAACAGTCTCATGGAGCTGCGCCGGGTCGCCGAGGACCGCATCCGCCTCGACTTCGAGAGTCTCGAAGGGGTCGCCGCCGTGCGCGTCGAAGGCGGCCTGGAAGAGGAGATCCACGTCGAGGTAGAGACGCAGCGACTGGCGACGCTCGGTATTCCCGTCAGTCAGGTGACGCAGCGGCTGGCGGCGGAGAACGTGAATCTCACCGGGGGTCTGTTGAAAGACGGTGAGGCCGAGTTCCTCGTTCGCACGCTGAACGAGTTCACCAGCCTCCAGGACATGGAGGAGATCGTCATCGCCCGGGTCGAAGGTGCGGCGGTGAAGTTGTCGGACGTGGGACGGGTAACACGCAGTCACGTCGAACGCGACGTGGTGACTCGCATCAATGGTCGCGAAGGGGTCGAAATCGCCGTCTTCAAGGAGGGGGATGCCAACACCGTCAGCGTCTCGGCGACGGTGCGCCAACGGCTCGAGGAGTTCCAGAGTCGCTTCGGTGATCTGCTCGGGGACGCCACGGTCGAGATCGTCGTCGATCAGGCGACGTTCATCAAGCAGTCGGTAGAGGAGGTGCTGACGACGGCCCTCATCGGCGGCGCTCTCGCCATCCTCATCCTGTTCCTGTTCCTCCGGGACCTGAAGAGCACGGTCATCATCGGTCTGTCGATCCCGATATCTGTGGTGGCCACCTTCTTCATGATGTTCACCACAGATGTGAGTCTGAATATCATGTCCCTCGGCGGCCTGGCCCTGGGCATCGGCATGCTCGTCGACAGTTCCATCGTGGTGCTGGAGAATGTGCAGCGCTTCCGCGACGCCGGTGATTCGGCCCTCGAGGCGGCCCGCAAGGGAACCGGAGAGGTAGGTGCAGCCGTGATCGCCGCGACGATGACGACGATCTGTGTCTTCGTCCCCATCGTCTTTGTCGAAGGGGTGGCCGGCCAGCTGTTCCGCGATCAGGCTCTGACGGTCACCTACTCGCTGGTGGCGTCTCTCGTGGTGGCGCTGATGCTGATCCCCATGCTGTCGTCCTTGTCCATGCGTCCCCTGTCGGCCGAAGAGTCCGGCCGCCCCGACGGCCTCTTCGTACGCGGGCCTGCTGTCGTGCTGCGTCTGGCGGGGGTTATGTTCGGTGCCATCGGCAGATTGCTGACATGGCTGCTGACGCCACTCTACTGGATGTTCGACCTGGCGTATGGCGCTGTCGCCACCATCTATCCGCGCGGGCTGCGCTGGTGCCTCAGCCACCGGGCCGTGGCGCTGTTCGGCTTCGCCGCGATCTCCGCTCTGGTTCTGACCCGGGCGCAGCGACTCGGAGTCGAGCTGATTCCCGAGATGAGCCAGGGCGAATTTCTGATCGACCTGGAGTGGCCGGCGGGAACGCCGCTGCAGGCCACGGTGGACCACGTGTCGCGGCTGGACGAGGCAGTGCAGCGACTGCCCGGTGTCCTGACCGCCTTCAGCCAGGTCGGGGCCAGCGGTCAGACCGGTGGGTTCGCCGACGAGAAGAAGGAGAATCTGGCGCAGATGTTCGTGCGTCTCACCCCCGGGGCGCAGCGCGTCGAAGAGGAAGAGGTGATGGAGGGTACGCGGCGAATGCTCACCGACGAACCAGACCTGGACTTCAAGTTCTCCCGACCCTCGTACTTCTCCTTCCGCACACCCATCGAAGTAGAGATCACCGGCTACAATCTGGCCACCCTGTCGGACATTGCCGCCACCATTGCCCAGCAGATGCGTACCATCCCCGGCCTGGTGGACGTCAAGTCCAGCGCCGAAGGTGGCCAACCCGAGATTCAGGTGGTATTCGAGAGGAATCGTATCGCCGAGCTGGGTACGACGGTCCAGGCCATCGGCGCCTTGTTGCGCAACCAGCTGCAGGGAGACGTTTCGACCGAACTGATCCGGCGCGATCGACATGTGGGCGTGCGTGTACGCGCCGTTGAGGATGAGCGACGCTCGATCGAAGATCTGCGCCGTATGGTCATCAGCCCACCGAGTTATCCGGTGCCCGTCTCCCTCGACGCGGTGGCCGAGGTGGCCATCGTCAAAGGCCCGGCGGAGATCCGACGCCTCGATCAGCAGCGGGTGGTCGTGATCACCGCCAATCTCGCCGGTCGCGACCTTGGCAGTGCCGTCACCGACATCCGCGCGGTCACCGACCATCTGGTATTGCCCGACGGATTCGGTATCGCTCTCGGTGGTCAGAACGAGGAGATGGAACGCTCCTTCGAGAGCATGAAGTTCGCCATGATTCTGGCCGTCTTCCTGGTCTATCTTGTCATGGCTTCCCAGTTCGAGTCGCTGCTGCATCCCCTGGTCATCATGTTCACGATCCCACTGGGAATGGTGGGCAGTGCCCTGGCACTGATGCTGCTCGATGAAACCATCAGCGTTGTTGTGCTGATCGGTCTGATCATGTTGGCTGGCATCGTGGTGAACAATGCCATTGTGCTGGTGGACTACATCAATACACTCCGCCGCAGGGACGGACTGAAGAAGGTCGAAGCGGTGACAGAAGCTGGGAGGCTGCGTCTGCGCCCCATCCTGATGACGACCTCAACTACGGTGCTGGCCTTGCTGCCCATGGCCCTAGGCCTGGGTCAGGGCTCCGAGATCCGGGCGCCCATGGCGATCACGGTGATCGGTGGCCTGCTGCTGTCGACCTTGCTGACACTCGTCGTCATCCCCATGGCGTACACGGTGCTGGCCCGTGGCGACGGACACGAGTAACCCGTGAGGTAGGCGATGAATATTGCCAGATTCTCGGTGAAGCGGCCGGTCACTCTCGGCATGTTGACGATCTCCATGGTCGTGCTCGGATTGATCTCCGTGCTGCGGATTCCGCTGGAGTCGTTTCCCAGTATCTCCTCCTCGTCGGTGCGCGTCGGGGTGAACTACGCGTCGGCATCACCGGAGGAGCTGGAACGGGACATCACGCTGCCGTTGGAGCAGTCGCTGGCCATGCTCGGCAACGTGGAACGCATCAGCGCCCGGTCCGGGGGCAACTCGTCGAATGTGAGTGTCGAGTTCAAGACGGGCACCGACATGGACCTGGCGGTGATGGAGGTTCGCGATCGCGTCGACCAGGCCCGGGTCCTGCTGCCGCCCGATGTGGAGCGTATCTCCCTGTTTCGCTGGCAGAGCGATGATCGCCCCATCCTCGACGCGGATCTGGCCTGGAAGGGGGACGAGGGGCGTCTGTTCGACATCGTGCGCAAAGTGGTGGAGCCCCGGTTGCTGCGTCTCGATGGCGTCGCCAACGTCGGCATCGACGGCATCGAAGAGAAGCAGCTGTTGATCCACCTGGACCAGCAGCGCCTCGCCTCCTACGGGGTCTCTCTCGGCCAGCTGGCCTTCCAGCTGCGGGCGAACAACATCAACGTCTCTCTCGGTCGCGTGCTCGACGGCGGCCGGCGCTACCAGGTCCGTGCCCGCGGCGAGTTCGCCTTCGTCGAGGAGATCGGAGCCATGCCGATTCTCGGCGGCGACCTGAAGCTGGCCGATCTGGGCACGGTGACGTACGACTATCCGGAGCGCGAACGCTTCGAACGGCTCAACGGCCGCGACGCGGTGGAGGTGGAGATCTTCAAGGCGTCCAGCGCCAATACGGTCGAGGTCGCGCAGCTGGCGCGCGACGAGCTGGAGCGAATCAGTGCCGAATATGACCTGCTCGACATTCGCATCACGCGAGATCGCGCCGAGCAGATCCTTGGCGAACTGTCGAATCTGACCGACGCGGCGCTGCTGGGCAGCCTGCTCGCCGTGGGCATCATCTTCCTGTTCCTGCGCAGCATCCGCAGCACCATCGTGGTCGCCGCCGCCATACCGGTATCGGTGTGCTGTGTCTTCACCGGGCTGTACGTGGCGCGCGAGTTCTTCGGCTCCGCCGTGACTCTCAACATGGTGTCGATGATGGGACTCATGCTCGCCGTCGGCATGCTCGTCGATCCGGCGGTGGTGACCCTCGAGTCCATCTTCCGTCGACGTCAGGATGAGGGAGAGGGACCGGAGCAGGCCGCCGTGAAGGGCACCGGCGAAGTGGGGATGGCCGTCATCGCCTCGTCGCTGACGACGATGTGTGTGTTCATCCCCTTCTTTTTCCTGTCGACGGGGCGGGTGTCGCGCTGGATGGGTGATGCCGGGCTGACCATCTGTATCGCCGTGGCGGTGTCCACCATCGTCTCCCTCGCCGTGATCCCACTGGCCAGTTCGAGGTTGTTCCGCGCCGGCCTGGAGCGCTACGACGGGTATCTCAAGGTGCTTGTGGCAGCGTTGATCCTGTCCGTCGTCGGCTGGAAGCTGAACTCGTTGGGTTGGGATGGCCTTGCCGCCTGGGCCGGCACGACGGGGGCCCGGGTAGTGGAGACGACGCTGAGTATGAAACCGATCACAGCAGGTGTGTTCGGCGTCGCCGCCCTGGCCTTGACGGGGATCGGCTGGCGCTGCCGCCGCAAGGGCATGCGATCGTCCTACACGAGCTTGCTGGCGTGGACCCTCGACCATCGCAGCGTCACTGTCGTCGGCGCGGCGGCCCTGATGGGGCTCGGGATCTGGCTCTACACGGATATCGAGCAGCGCGGTACACCCTGGCAGTCGGAACGGCGCGTCGATCTGACGATCGAAGCGGAACGCAGTTTCAGCCTCGACGAGGTGGACGCCTTGTTCAGGGAGATCGAGCAGGATCTGCTGACCCATGCCACCGAGATCGACCTCGAGTCGTTGTCGACCCGTATCCGCCACGGTGGTGGCAGCATCCGCGCCCGCCTGGTTGACGCCGATGAGGGCCGGTTGACGACGATGCAGGCCGGTGCGGCGATTCGCCAGCGGATGCCCGAACGAGTCGGGATCACCTACAAGCGCGGCCGCTCACGGGGTTGGGCAGGCCCCGAGCTGGGTGTCGAAGTGCAGCTCAAGGGGGTCGACGCCGCCGTCCTGGAGGTGCTGGCGGAAGACGTCAAGGTGCAGCTGGCGCGACTGCCTGGCGTGCTCGGCGTCGACACGAGTCTCGAAGATGGGGAAGAAGAGATTCAGGTCTCCGTCGATCGTGAGCGGGCCCTTGGCTACGGGCTCTCGGCTCGCGATGTGGCGACGACGATCTCCAGCGCCCTCGGCGAGCGCCGCTCGTCGAGTTTCAAGGCACCCGAGCGTGAGATAGGCATCGTCCTGCAGCTGGAGGAGGCCGACCGCTTGAGTCTCGAGCAGCTGAAGAACACCAGCTTCGTAAGTCGCGAGTCGCGTGTGCAGTTGGCCGCCCTGGCCGATTTCCACTACGCCAGAGGACCGCAGAACCTGCAGCGAGAGGATCGTCAGCACACGTTGACGGTGTTCGCCAACACCGAGAGTCGCGGCGCCGCCTACAAGCTGACGGGCCAGGTCACCGGTCTGATGGAGTCGATCACGTTCCCCGGCGGCTACTCCTGGCAGCTGGGTCGGGCGGCTCGATGGTCCCAGCAGGACGCCCAGGAAGGCAGCTTCACCCTGCTCTTCGCCGTGCTGCTGATCTATCTGATCATGGCCTCGCTGTTCGAGTCTCTCGTCCACCCCTTCACGATCATGTTCTCGATTCCCTTCTCGATGATCGGTGTGGCTCTCGGACTGTGGATCCTGGAGGTGCCGCTCGACAGCAACGGTATGCTCGGCATGCTGATCCTGTTCGGCATCGTCGTCAACAACGGTATCGTCCTCATCGACCATATCAATCAATACCGACGGGAAGGGATGGCACGTCGCGAGGCGGTTCTGCGCGGTGGTCAGAATCGACTGCGGCCCATCCTGATGACGGCGGGTACGACGATCCTCAACCTCATGCCCCTGGTGCTGCCCATGGTATACGGGACGGCCGAGGGCTTCGCGCGCCGCTGGGGGCCGGTAGGGCTCGTCGTCGTCAGCGGACTGGCGACATCGACGATTCTGACCCTGCTTCTGGCGCCAACGCTCTACTGCCTGCTGGACGACCTGTCGGTGTGGGCCCGACGCGTGGTGCGCGCTGCCGGCAACAACGTGGTCTTAAAGGAGACAGTGAAGGAGCTGCGGCCATGAATGAAGTCACCGTCATCCGTGATGTGATGGTCCCCATGCGCGACGGTGTGCACCTGTGCACCGACGTGTATCTACCAGCCGATCACGAACAGTCTCTGCCGTCGTTGCTCTGTCGCACGCCGTACTGCAAGAGTGAAACTGAAGTCGCCTCCGGTTACGGCCACTGGTTCGCTGCCCGGGGCTACGCCAGTGTTATCCAGGATTGCCGTGGCTGCTACGCCTCGGAGGGAGACGTCGATTTCCTCGCGCCGGAAGCCGAAGATGGCGTCGACACCCTGGACTGGATCGCGCAGCAGCCGTGGAGCGACGGCCGCGTAGGTACCTGGGGCACGTCCTGGTGCAGTTGGACACAGACCGGCCCGGCGGCGCTGGGGGCGCCGCAGATCGCCGCCATGGTGCCGAATATGAGCGGCGCCATCGGCCGCGAGAGCTCCGTGCGCCAGGGCGGCACGCTGGAACTGCGCTTCCTGGCGTGGGCCTTCTGGCACTCGGCGGGCAACACCCAGGCAGCGTTGAAGGCCGATCCCAGCCTCGACGCTGCCCTCAACCTCGACAGCCCCGACTTTTCCGACTGGTTGCAACGCCTGCCGATCCGCAAAGGCATGACCCAGCTGGCGCGCGTCCCCACCTACGAACAGTGGGCTCTGCGGCTGCTCAACGAGGGCGACAACACCGAATGGTGGCAGTCGCCGAGCCTGGCGCCGGCACTGTATCACGAGAACTGGCCTGACGTGCCGACACTGATCATCGGCGGCTGGTACGACTCCTACACGCGCTCCACCTTCCGCAACTTCGAAGGCCTGCGCGCCTCGGGCCACGAACATGTGAAGGTGCTGGTCGGTCCCTGGACCCATGGTTCGGCCACCCTCGAGCAGCCCTTTGCCGGCGACGTGCAGTTTACTCGTGACGCGGCCCTCGACAGCGTCCGCGATCTGCACCTGGCCTGGTTCGGCTCCGCCCTCCAAGGCGAAACCACCGGCGTCGAGTCCATGTCGCCAGTGCGGATCTACGTCATGGGTGGTGGTGGCGGCCATCGTGTCGGGTCGCGCCTGTTCCATGGGGGGTGCTGGCGGGACGAGCAGGAGTGGCCGCTGGCGCGAACGCATTACACTCCCTGGTACCTGCACGATGACGGCTCCCTGTCGCCAGAAAAGTGCAGCAAGGAGACGAGCCACACGACCTACCGCTTCGACCCGGCAAACCCGGTGCCATCCATCGGCGGTAATGTGTCGTCCCTCAACGAGCTGGGACCGATGCCGCGCGGGGTCAGCGACCCCGCATACGCGCCGCGCGGCAGCCGCATGCGCGACATCATGAGCCCGGGGGGATACGACCAGGTGGAGACCGCCAGCGTCTGGGGATGCTCGCCGCCGTACCTGCCTCTCGGCTCGCGCGCCGACGTGGTCGTGTTCCAGAGCGCGCCGCTGACGGAGGATGTGGAGGTCACCGGACCCGTCGATGTGAAGCTCTGGGTGGCCTCGACGGCTCCGGATACCGACTTCACCGCCAAGCTGCTCGACGTCTACCCGCCCAGCCGCTGGTATCCGTCGGGATACGCCCTCAACCTCACCGACAGCATCCTGCGCCTGCGCTACCGCTCGGGAGATGACCTGGAAGAGAGCTACACGCCGGGTGATGTCGTCGAGATCACGATCACACTGTACCCCACGAGCAACCTGTTCTGTGTCGGGCACCGCATCCGTCTGGACGTGTCCAGCTCGAACTTTCCGCGCTTCGATGTCAATCCGAACACCGGCGATCCCCTGGGCACGGAGCGCCGACGATCGGGTGCCGACAACACGATCTTCCACGCGGCAGCGAGGCCGTCCCATGTGGTGCTGCCGGTGGTGCCGACTTGATCGGCTAGGACCGGCGCGATTCAGCAGGTCGAGGTAGCGGGCCCGCCACCGCCGTCATCCTTCCGTCTCGATCTCCCGCTTCAACGCCTGCATCTCATCCTGGGCGGCCAGATCGGGAAACATCTGCTCCATCTGCCGGACCAGTTCCTGCCGCAGCATGGCCCGGGCCTCACCGACCTCGTCCTGGTTGACGAACTCGATCGCCAGGCGCACGTGCTTCCGTGCCGTCTTCATATCCCCCGAGGCCGAACGCAGTCCGGCGATCCAGGCATGGTTCTGACACTGGCGCACAGGCAGGTTGTCCACCGTGCTCCAGAAGGCCCAGTAGGCCTCTCCCATCAGTTCCTTCGAGGTCGTCTGCAGGGCCTCCATGGCGTCCGGTGTCGTCATCTCCACGGCTCGCTCGAAGTGACCCAGCGCCGCGGCGCCATCCTGCAGTGAGGCCTGCGCAACCCCCATCTCAGAGTGCAGAACACAGGCCATCCACGGGAACTTGGGCAGCAGCTTGTCGTAGAGAGACAGCGCCTTGTCGCCCTGACCGCGCGTGAGGTGACGACGGGCCAGTTCCAGCTGCGCCACCGCTTCGAACAAGCCCCCCTTGGCCGCCTCCAGGGCCGCCTGTTGCTCGGCGAAGATCTCCTCGTCGTCGACTACATTGGACCGCAGGGCGGCCCTTCGAAGGCGAGCCAGCATGTTGTCTGGCTCGCGCTCGAGCACTTCGTCCAGCAGGGCCAGGGCCCGGTCGTACGCACCCGGTTCCTCCTGCAGCTCTTCGGCGCTGCGGGTAAAGGTGTAGGCCTCGGCCAGCAGCATCGATACCAGCGTGTCCTCCGGGGCCTGCTCACGGGCGCTTTCCAGCACCGGCACGGCGGCACCGTACTTCACTTCCTGAAACAGCCCGCGTGCCTGCTTGATCAGCGTGTTGACGCTGTCGGAGAAGTCGGCACCGGGTGCCTCATCGCGGATCACGTCAGCTACCATCTGTTCCACTTCCTCCTGCATCAGCAGGCGTGCGCGCCGCAGGCGCTGGCGCACGGCGGGCTCGGTGATGCCCAGCTGTGTCGCCATGCGCGGCGTCGTCAGTCCTTCCAGGTAATGCAGCACCAGTGCTTCACGGCTCAGCTCCGGCAGGCGGTCGATGGCATCGTGCACCAGTTGCCGGCGTTCCGACCGCTCGGCGTCCTGCGCCGGTGACTGCCCTTTGTGGGCCAGTTCGTCCACGTCGATACTCTCCCGCGCCGGCTGGCGCTGTCGTCGCTCTAGGAACGTCCGGCTGCGGTTGCGGGCGATGGTCCGCAACCAGGGTCCGAAAGACTCGGCGTCCTCCAGCCGGGCGATCCCGAACCAGGCGCGCAGGAACGTCTCCTGGCCGATATCGTGGGCCGCCTCGAAGTCCCCCGTAATCGCCACGACGGTGGCGAATACGGTATCCTTGTACCGATCGACGAGGCGCCCGAAGGCGGCCTCGTCACCGCCCTGGGCGGCGCGGATCCACTGTTCGTCCTCGCACGTCTCCATCCCGTCTCCTGATTCGACACTCTACTCAACATGACCCATGGCGCTCGACGAGCGTGACTCCACGGGGAACCACTGGCACTCTACATGGTCTCAGATCCGGATGCATACTTCAGATGATCGATGACTGACGAATCTACGCCGCTGTTCGGACACGACCGCGTCGCTCGGGGCTACGCCACGGCAAGGCCCTGGTTCCATCCGGAGGTGGCCAGTCGCATCGGGCAGCGCCTCGGACGGCATCGCCCCGAACACGCCCTCGACGTCGGCTGTGGCACGGGATTGTCGACGACGCCGCTGTCGGCGATCGCCCGGCGGGTGACGGGAGTGGACGGTGCTGCTGACATGGTCGCCGCCGCCTCGCCGGTCGCCGGCGTCAGCTACCTCGTGTCATCCGCCGAGGACCTGCCCTTCGCCGACGCCAGCTTCGGCCTGATCACCGCTTGCGGCGCCATCAATTGGATCGATCGCGACCGCTTTCTTCCCGAAGTGCGCCGGCTGTTGCCTGCCGGGGGCATCCTCGTCATCTACGATGGCGGCGACCTGGCGGCGATGGTGGGCGACGAGCGCCTCTCCGACTGGCACCGTGACGTCTTTCGCCAGCGCCTGCCACGACCGCCACGTGACGAACGCCTGCTGCCCGATGACGAGGCCCGCCAGTATGGACTCGCCCTGGAAACCACCCATGATTACACCCTCGAGTGGACCTTCTCTCTTGATTCCTATGTCGCCTTCCTGATGACGCAGTCGAGCGTGACCGACTTCGTCGAGCGCCGGGGCAAACCCGCTGATACACTTCGCAAGTGGTTGCAGGTCGAACTGGCGCCGCTGTTCGAAGGCGAAGAGCGACAGCTCCTCTTCGGTGGCTACATCTGGTACCTGCGACGGCTGTAGCCGGCCCGCTAGCTCCCGGTTGTGCGGCGCGTCGTCTCCACCTACCGTCCCTGCATGATCCGTTCCGTCACCCTCTCCTGTGCCCTGCTCTGCGGGCTCGCCGCTGTCCCCGTGCGCGCCGAGCAGGCCCTGGAGCCCGTCGGTGACGAGGCCTATGCCGTCATGGCTCGCTCCTTCGAGTATGAACCGGCGCCACCGATGCCGCGCTTCGATGAACTGCGCGAGGCGGCCAACGGCCGTGTCCGCAAGATCGTCTTTACCGGCGTCGGCACGCGACGTGTTCCCGGCTATCTCGAGCTGCCACTTGACGGTACGGCCCCGTACCCCTGCGTCATTCTCATCCACGGCATGTCGCGCTCCAAAGAGTTCTGGTGGTCCTTCGGCACAACGACCGAGGGCAAGCACAAGGACCGACTCGTGGGTCAGGGCTACGCCGTCCTCGGGCTCGACTTGCCGTCCCATGGCGAGCGTGCCGCCGAAAACGATTACCTGAATCCGGCAGTGCTGTTGCAGGCCGGCGCCGCCAGCCGGCTGCACGACCTGTTCACCGACAGCGTCGTCGAGCATCGGCGGGCTATCGATGCGCTGCTCACACGGACCGATATCGACAGTTCACGCATCGGCGTGCTCGGGTACGAGTTCGGCGGCGTGGTGGCCTTCGCCCTGGCCGCTGTCGAGCCGCGGGTCCGGGTCAGTGTCGCCTGCGTGCCGCCGACGGTGCACGACCGACTGTCCGTGCTGGCAACGCAGAACCATGCGCCACGGATCCGGACACCATTCCTCATGCTCATGGGAGCCAACAGCCCCAGCAGTACCCAGGCGGAAGCCGAGCAGCTGCACGGACTGCTGGCGGCGTCACCGGCGGAGCTGAAGGTGTATACCAGTGACGACCGTCTACCCATCTGGTACGTGGGTGAGGCCGTGGGCTGGTTCGCGACGCATTTGAAGAGATAGGACAAGACTTGAAACAGCTGCGCACCGTCGTCGTCGGTCTGGGCCGGATCGGCTGGAAGTTTCATCTACCCGAGATCATCAGCCACGACGGCTATGAGCTCGCGGGTGTCGTCGATCCTCTCACTGATCGTCTCCAGGAGGCCCGCGCCAAGTACGGTGTCGTCGGTTTCTGCGACCTGGCAAGCTGCCTCGACACCGTCGAGCCCGATCTCGTCGTCCTCGCTTCACCGACGCCGCTGCGTGCGGAACATGCCGGGCTGGCCTTTGCCGCCGGCAGCCACGTGTTCACCGACAAACCCATGGCACCCGATCTCGAGTCGGCGGATTGCATGATCACGGCAGCCAGGAGACACGGCCGCAAGCTGACCGTCTACCAACCCGAGCGCGGGGGCCGGGAGGTCGTCTGTCTGCGGTCGATTCTGGCCCGAGGACTGATCGGGAACGTCTATCTGATCAGACATACCCGGACGCAGTACACCCGCCGCCACGACTGGCAGGCGTGGAAACGCAACGGTGGGGGTATGCTCAACAACTTCGGTGCCCACCTCATCGACGCCTGCCTGCACGTTGCCGGCTCACCCGCCAACCATATCACCTGTCATCTGCGCACCGTCGCCAGCCTCGGAGACGCGGACGATGTGGTCAAAGCGGTGATCGAGACGGAGAGTGGCGTGCTGATCGACATCGACATCAACATGGCCAGCGCGCACCCCATGCTGCCACGCTGGCATGTGGTCGGGACCCACGGCAGCTTGATTCTGGATGACGACGGCGTCTGGCAGGCACGCTACCTCGATCCGTCCGACGTACCGTCGCTGGACGCAGAGACAACAATGGCGGCGGCAGACCGGCGCTACGGCAGCGGCGAACAGCTGCCCTGGCAGGAGGCGGGTTTCGACGTCAAGGACGTGGAGGCCGTCGACCACTACGCGCGGGGCCACGCCTTCTTCACCGGTGCCGGCGACCCGGTAGTACCTCTGAGCGAGTCACGTGAACTGATGCGGGTGCTGGAAGCCTGCCGCACGGACGCCGAAGGTCGGCAGGCGTCATAGAGGTCAGCCGGAATCGCCCATCCGTCCCGCGGCCCTGTCCAGGGCATTCGGCAGCCGCGAGTCGCGCAGCTCGATGGGTGGCTCGGTCCTGCGTACGCGCCGCAGACGCAGGTTGAGCATCTCCACGAACACCGAGAAGGCCATGGCGAAGTAGATGTAGCCTTTGGGAATGTGCCGGTCGAACCCCTCGGCCATCAGCGCCATCCCGATCAGGAGCAGGAAACTCAGCGCCAGCATCTTGATGGTCGGGTGTGTGTCGATGAACCGCGATATGGCCCCCGCCGAGAGCATCATCACCCCCACAGCGATAACGATGGCTGTGATCATCACGGCGACCCGTTCGGCCATGCCGACGGCGGTGATAACCGAGTCCAGCGAAAAGACGAGGTCGAGCAGCAGGATCTGGATGATGACGCTGGCGAAAGAGGCGGCGACGCGTTTTCCGCCGTCGTGGTCACCGTCACCTTCGAGCTTGTCGTGAATCTCGTGGGTACTCTTGCCCAGCAGGAAGAGCCCGCCAAGGATCAGGATGAGGTCGCGCCCGGAGATGGCCTGCGAGAGAACCTCGAAGAGCGGTTCGGTGAGACGCATGATCCAGGCCAGTGACAGCAGCAGCAGGATGCGCCCGATCATGGCCAGGGCCAGCCCGATCAGGCGGGCCCGGGCCTGCTGGGTCTCCGGCAGCTTGCCCGACAGGATCGAGATGAAGACGATGTTGTCGATGCCCAGCACGATCTCGAGCAGACTGAGCGTCAACAGGGCGACCAGGGCCTGCGGGTCGGTGATCCACTCCACCGCCATCACCCTTGCGATCTCGGGAACTCATCGTAATAGCGCTTGAAAGCCGCGGCCGTGCCGCACAGGTAGACCGCGTCGTCGGACGTGAGAATGAAGTCCTGCGGAAAGTCCATGCACAGCTGGCCATCCCGCTCGACTGCCACGACGGAACAGCCGGTGAGTTCCCGAATCCGTGCCGTGAGAGGATTGCGGCCGACGAGCGGGCCGGGGTGCAGTCTCACGAGTTTTATCCGGGTCTGGTGTGAAACGGTTTCGCCAAGAACGTGGTGGGCCAATATCTGTCCCGCAACCTGGCCGACGGAAATGGCAAAATCGGCCCCTGCCCGTTGCATGCGACCCACGTTGTCGGCCAGCGAAACACTGGCGATGATCGGCACGTCAGGGGCGTAGTCGCGGACTACGGTCGTCCCCAGGAGCGTGGCGCTGTCGGCGGCATGTGTGAGGATGACGGCCCGGGCGCCGGCGATAGGTGTTCGCTCGAGGACCTCCCGATCGAGTATGTCGCCGACGATATCGACTCCCGGCCCCTCGGCCACGTCGATGACGCAGGTCTCTTCCCCGGCCTCGCGGAGAATCTCGATGAGCTTCTGACCGACATCACCGTATCCCACGACCACGAGCGGGCCGATCTGGGGGATGGGCCGCACCCAGTCGTTGAGCCGACGGATGCTCTCGGCTGACCCTACGGCCACCAGGATCGCGCCGGGCTCGAGCGCCTCGTCAGCACCGGGGGGAGGCAGCAGCAGATCGTCGCGCCACTGGCCGACGAAGTGCGCTCCGGTCTGGGTGCGGACCCCGGTCTCGGACAGACTCTTGCCAGCCAGCGGACTGGCATTGTGAACGCGGATCTCCGCCACTTCGAGCAGCTGATTCAGAGGCTCCACACCGGCCACACGGGGGCCGATTCTGGCGCTGGCTCTTACCGCGATGACGGCGGCCAGTACGTGGCTGGGGGTAAAGGCGGCGGTCGCGCCCGCAAGCATCATGGGCCCACGCCGGCTGGGCTCGTCGATCATGGCCACGATAGGGCCGCTGAATCCCTGTTCGCGAGCACCAAGGGCAAAGAGAGCATTGCTCTCATCTTCCCCGTTGGCCACCAGCGCCCGGGCCCCGGCCAGCCGACTCAGGTCCAGTTCTTCGTCGGCAAGATCCGTGTGCACGACCTGCTCTCCCCGGGCGTGCAGCCGTCGGGCAACGGCTTCGTCTTCCTCGATGACCACTGCAGGTTGACCGCGGTTCTTGAGCTCTTCCATCAACGAGGCTACCTCTGGACCGTACCCGTAGATGACGACGCGCCCCTCGGCGTCCGGGAGGGTTCGCGGCAGCGCTCCATCGAGGCGCTCTTCCACCAGGGGTGTGTTGAACTTGTCGATCTGTACGACGCCCCGGGTGGCGTCTTCCGAATGAGTGGCACGGCCTTCGAGCAGGACGGCGCAGCCTTTGAGGGCGAGGGGAGTGAACAGATTCAGCAGGAAGGCGGTGAGGATGAGAATCGTGAAGACGGCCTGGTCGATGGCCCCCTGAGCCAACGCCAGAGAGGCCAGGACAAAAGCCATCTCGGCACGGCCGCACATACCCACACCCACGGCAAGGGCCTCCCGTCCGGGCAGACCCATGCGTAGCGCCATACCTCCGGCACTCGCAATCTGCCCCACGATGACCACCGTAGTGAGAAGGACGATGAAACCGACCTGTGCCGCGGTGATGTCAAAGGTGATGGAGAAGCCCAGAGACATGAAGAAGATGGGGCCGAGGAAAGAGTATGCGATCCCATACGTGCGATCGGTGACGATCTTGACCAGATTCGGGTCTGCCACCTTCTCCTCGAAAAACAGCCCTGCCAGGTAGGCTCCCAGAATCATGTGCAGGCCGATCGCCTCGGCGAACAAACCCGCGGCGAGGGCGGTGAGCAGAACGAAGGTGAATCCCTTGCCTCCCGCCGAACGGAACGGCAGGGAGAGGCGGGGATAGACGAAGGTCGCCAGCAGCAGCGACACGGCGAAGAAGCCGACCACCTTGCCCAGGGTGATCGCGATGGCGATTGGCTCGAAGGTTCCACCCGTCAGCACACCGATCACGAGGCCGAAGAAGACGAGAGTGAGCAGATCGTCGATGACACAGCTGGCGATGGTGATCCGGGCCAGGCGGGTATTGGCCAACCCCAGGTCCTTGAGGCTCTTGAGGGTGATCACCACGGCTGTAGCCGTCATCGTCAGGCCGACGAAGGTGGCGCCCACGAAATCGAGGCCGAAGGCCAGGGCCAGCCCGAAGCTGACAGCGAAGGGTACGATCGCCCCCACGATAGCCACGCCCATGGAGCGCTTCAGGGCATCGAAAAACTCGTGGGGCTGGGTTTCCACGCCGGCGTGGAACATGAGGAAGAAGATCCCGATCTCAGCCAGCAGCTGAATGGCATCGTCGGGCGCGATCAGGCCGAATACCGCCGGCCCCACCAGAACGCCGATGGTGAGTTCGCCCATCACTGTCGGCAGGCCGAGGGGGCGCAGAGTGACGGCCACCAGCCAGATACCGGCGAGAAGGATCAGAAGATCGAGGGCAATGTCGTGCACAGAGAGTCCGTTTCGCTCGGGCGGGGAGTATCGGAGCCGCGGGCTGCCAAACGAGAATGTCGGCCAGACCCGGCCCCCGGGACAACTCGACCCGAGCCTTCAGGTTTGGCAGGTTACGCTGACGCCCTCACGCGACAGACAGCCCCCCGAGTCCGTCCCTCAGGGCTTGCAGCGACTCGCCGTTGTCCGGATCGACTGTGACCATGGCGCCGTGACAGTCATGTATCCGCACTGCGGCCCCGAGGCCACGCACGAGGTCCGGGGGTCCACCGGCTGAGATGGGCGGATACAGCGGCACCCGACCTTCAGTCTCCGCTACCAGACGCGTCACTTCGCCATCGTAGAGTTGAGCAAGCGGCAGGTCTGCCGACTGCAGTGACTCCTCATCATGTGGTAGAGCGACGCCGTCCTCCTGACTCAACAGCCGCAGTACCAGCTCCACGGCGTCCTCTTCGCGCACCTTCAGCGGTTCGCCGGCTTCATCTACCAGGGCACGAGCCCAGGACGCCGCGACATTCGTCGACGCCGTCGCCCAACCCACGACCCCGCCCGCGGAGCTGCCACCGGTAAGGAAGTCCGTTGCCTCCTCCCAGCGGGGCAGGTCGTGTCCGCCGGCCAGGGCGATGGAAGGGGCGAAGACGTCACTGCCGAAAGGAAGTCCTGTGCGCACGTCATGCACCCTGGCGCGGAATTCCGTCATGCGGGCCGCCAGCAACGCCGCCCGCATGCTCAGCCACTGCAGAAACTCGGCCGGCACTCCGAGTGCCGGCAGCAGATCCGGTCCTCGCAGATCACTGTCGAGAGCTCGCGACACGACCGCCGCATCGATGCGCCGCGCCGCATCCCGGGTGGCACGTGCCACAGTTACCAGCCGCTGCGAATCGAAACCGAGATCCTCGCCGGCGGCGCAGCAATGCTCGCAGGCACAGGCGATCAGGGCGTGCAGGTTCGCCGGCTGTGGGTAGCGGGCGTGGTCGACGCAGAAGCCGTCCACATCGTATGATGCCGTTATTTCGGCGAGGCCGTCCGCCGTCCAATCATTGACCTGCGGCTGGCTCGGGCACAGGCCGATCCCCCACGACTTCCACCGGTGATCGAGCTGGGCCCCGTCCACGTCGCGCATGGCGAACTCCGGGAAGACGTCGCCGCCGTAACTCCACAGTCCGATATGTCCCCAGACCTCGATTCCCGCCTCGTGTGCTTGGTCGATGGCGCATCGTAACTCACTGTCATCGAAACCCCCGACGACACCAGCCACGGGCGGATAGATGCCGTCTGCCGCCTTGGGCCAGCGATCGGTCCGCTGTCGCCAGTCCTCGAAGGGACCCCGCGCCGCCATCCCGTCGCTGGCGCGGAACCCGGAGGTGTGACACACGGGCGACTCCGGCATGATCGTCGTCAGGCCAATCTCGTCCCGCAGCCGCACCAGTGTCTCGGGACGCTGGGCGATCGTGCTGGTGGCGCAGAACCAGATGATGCGTCGTGGATGGTCTGTCATGCCCGGAATCTGAACCACCGGCCCCCGCCCGACAACCGCCGTTGCCAACACTCCGTCGCCGTCGGAAGTTGTGGGACATGGAGAACCACAGCGGGATCCGCTCTCTCGCCATCGCCGGCGCCTGGGGCTACATCGGACGCAAGTTCGTCGACGCCGGCCTCGATCTCGGGCTGGACGTATCCGTCCTCGACCCGGGGCCGGCCCCCGAAGATGTACCTCTCGGTCGCCTGACCCGCTTCACGGATGACAGCTTCTTCCGGCAACCGGTGGATCTGTTCCACCTCGCCCTGCACCCCGAACATCGGCGACCGGCCCTGAGCCAGCTCCTGCGGCGCACCCGGGACCAGCGCCTGTCGATCCTCAACGAAAAACCCATGGCGGCCCCCGAACGCCCGCAGGACTGTCTCGAGCTGATCGACGCTCTTGCCGGCACGAGAGCCCTGCTGCTGTTCGACTTCCCGGAGCTCTTCGACCCCCTCACCACACGTGTCATCGAGACCTTGCGGCGCTATCGGCGCATCGATATCGACGAGATCGTCATCCAGCGGTCGAAGGACCGTGAGGATCCCACGAACCCGCGCAACCGCAAGCTCATGGTCCACATCCAGTATCAGGAGTCCGTGCACTGCATGGCCTGGGTCCTCTTCGTCCTCGGGCAGCTGCAGGGCAGCGCCGAAGCAGTACTGGCAGACGGCCTGCAGTTGTCGGCGCGGGCCCGCCCCTACTCCCCGCCGAACCCGGAAGACTACCTCTACGTCGTCGACGGCAGGACCGACTTTGAGATGCAGATCGGCGGAACGACCGTGCGGGGTTGTACCGACTTCACCTCAGGCGCACCGTGGGCCAAGACGCGACTCGTACGTGGGCGTGCCGACGGGCGCCCCTTCGAGATGTCCATGGACTATCTCGAGGGTGCCAAGGTTCTACGGCTGGACGGATTGGAGGCCGGACAGGACAGCGACCTGGATCCTCTGGGTAGCTCCTACGAGGGCGTGCTGCGAACCTTCGATCGCTGGCTGCAGACCGTTCCGCCGACAACGCTGATGTCCTCCACCTGCTACCCGAACCCGACCTTCGCCCACCTCACATACGGCCTGTCGGGCCTGCTGTGGCGCAGTTGCCACGACGACAGGCCGCTATCGGTCAGCGACGCCGACGACCTGCTCGCCTTCGACGCCGGTTTCGCTGAAGCCGCGGCGAGTCTTCCACACTACGCCTGAGTCGCTACGCTGATAACTCGGCCACCCGCGTCTCGACCCACGGCCACATGATGTCGGCGTAGAATCTGTGGCCGGCTTCTCCGTAGCTGTGCTGATATCGGCCCGTCGCTCCGGCCGCGTCATATATGGCTGTCAGTCGTGACACGGCAGCGTCCACTTCATCCGTGGGATGCAGGCCATCGTGGCGGCCATTCACCGTCAACAGCGGTCGCGGCGCCGTCAGTCCGGCGACATCCCAAAATTCGCCGAAGGACAACAGTCCTGGCACGGCGTTGCAGGGGCAGTGCCGCAGCGTTCCGGCGGGACTCATGTAGTTGTTGAAAGCGCAGCACGGTACGGCCATGTCAATGCGTTCATCACAGGCGGCCGCGTGGGCCGTGGCCATGCCACCGCCGGAATTGCCCAGCATCAGCGCCGGCCCTGACACTTCCGGCAACGCCAGCGCCCAGTCGAGGATCCGCATCAGGTCCCACACGCGTTCACCCAGGGCGCTGCGACCGACGACGGCGACCTGCCAGTTGTGACAGACGCAGTCCCTGCCGCCGTGGCGCTCGCCGATGTCAGCAATGCGGTACGCACGGGGATTGCCGCCGATCCCCCGTGTCGCCGGGGCGATGGCGAGAAACCCGCGGCGCGCGGCTTCCACGGCCACGTCACGGTTCTCGTCCTGCATCCGGCGACGATCTTTCTCATCGGTGCAGATGCCGGCGTAGATGTCGCCGTTCTCATGTCCGTGGGGCGTAATCGCCAGCGGGAAGGGACCCTCGCCCTTCGGTCTCAGACACCAGAACGATGTACGCACCGACGGTTCGGTGTCGATCCTGCCCTGTTGCCTTGTACAGTCGCCGAGGTCCTCGGTGTCCGGCGCCCACTCAACCATCGGTCGGCCGCGCCCGGCCTGGGCCTCGATCCGGGTCAACCCCAGCAGGTCACGGAACGCCTCCCGGGCGCCCGTCTGCCACGCCCGAAACGCTGATGGTGACGTGACACGACAGGCCCACTGGCAACCCTCTTCGCTGTAGAGCCGATCGAGGAACTCGGCAACGTCCGCCGGATGCCGCGATCCGTCGGTCATTCGGGACGCCGCCATAGCTCCTCCCAATTGTATTTGGGTTCGTACCCGAGAATGCGCCTTGCCTTGTCGATAGGAAAACGGCTGCCCGGGCGGTCGTGGAAGATGTGGAAGATCTCGAAGCGGCTCGGCAGATCCCGCGTCAGGCACAGCTCGTGAGCCTGAGCGATGTCGCGCCGTTCTACGCAACTCGACGGCAGGTAGTGGGTATCCGGCCCGCCGCCGTGACCCTCCTCTTCGAAGGTGAACACGCCGCCCACGCGGACCGCCGCAATGATCATATCGTGACAGCGGGCGAAGCTGCGGCACAGATCCTCGGCCAGAGTCTTGCCGAGTGTGTAACCCCCGATTCCGGGCCGCGGCGTCTCCTCCTCGGTGATACGCCATCTGTCCCAGCTGGGCCCGGTAATGTTGATCGTACTCTGGAACACGATCCGACGGACGCCGTGGCGCAGGCACGAGGAGAGGATGTGGTACAGGCCGCGTACACCGGCGCCGAGGTCGGTAATGTCTCCCAGGTCGGCCTCCTTCCACTTGCCCATGGGCCAGGCCAGGTGGCAGACGGCATCCACACCGGCCACGGCCTCGTCGATGGCATCGGCTTCATTCAGGTCGATGACACGGGTGTCTGTCAGGGACGGCATGGGACGGAAGTCGACACCGCGGACCTGGTGACCCGCAGCCGATAACTCACGCGCGACGACACTGCCGATGTACCCGGCGGCACCCGTGACCATGACCCTCATGGTGCCCCCTTCTGTTCGTCCGGCCACCAGTCGTGGAAATCGACGGTGGGTGTCAGCGAAAAGGATCCCCCTTTGATACGCAGGGCGAAGCGACGGAACGGTGTGTCAGCCACGAGATTGTAGAGCCCCCAGTGCTTCGGATGATCGTAGGACTCCAGCTCGAATCCCCGGGTGACGGCGGCCACAGCGTCATCCACATCGAGCCAGTCCGGGTCGAAAGGGGCCGACGCCGCCAGCGACGCCGCTTCGACAAGCCGGCCCAGTCGCAGAGTCAGGACGAACCCCGGCGTCTCACTGGCAAATTCGTGGGCCACACCTTCGGCCAGGTGCAGGGCCTGCTGTTCCGCCGACGTGTCCGGCAGGGCCACCATGTCCTCCGACAGGATGGTACCGGGATCATACCCGGAATAGACGCACACATCGCTGATCTGCACGACCTGGCGCACGCCCGCCTCCCGGGCGGCCTGCAGCACGTTCCACGTACCCTTCAGCGCCGTGTCCAGGATGCGACCGTCCTCCTCTGCCACCGGGGCCGACGGATCGCGTTGAGCCCTGGCGAGATGGACGATCCGGTCGGCGCCCGCACACAGCTGACCGATCGCATCGATGTCGAGGACGGATGCCTCGTCGGGGCCGGCGGATCGTACCTCGTGCCCGACTGACTGCAGGTGCGTGGTCAGCGCCCCTGCCAACAGGCCGCCGCCTCCGGTGATAACGATTCTCAAAGAGTTGCCTTCCTTGCGATGTGTCCTTGACGCCAAAATGAACATGCCTGCCCGCCGGTCAAGCGCTTCGGGTCCTTGACGCGGTTCTATGAGTTGCGCCATTTGATACCCATGCCACACTCGATCACCAACGCCCATGCCCGCCGACTGGCGCTGCGAGCCCAGGGCCTCGACGGCACCTGGCGCCCCGGCCGCGGCGTGAACGGGGCAGGGGCCATCGTCGAGCGCCTGGGATACGTGCAGATCGACACGATCGCCGTCATCGAGCGCGCCCACGAACACATCTTGTGGACTCGACAGCCTTCCTATCGCCCCTCCTATCTGCAACGGCTGATGCAGGATCGCCGCGTCTTCGAGTACTGGACCCATGCCGCCTCCTACGTTCCCATGATGGACTACCGGTACTATGGCCGCCGGAGGCGCTCCTATGCGACCGGGGGCCGTGGCGCCGACTGGCTGCGCGACAACCGCGCCGTCGTCGATCACGTGCGCGAGCGGATCCGATCCGAGGGCGCCCTGCTGGCGGCGGATTTCCAGGACACGAGAGGCCGCCGCGGTCCCTGGTGGGACTGGAAGCCGGCCAAGGCGGCACTGGAGGGATTGTTCGACTCGGGCGAGCTGATGATCTCCGAAAGACGTGGCTTCCAGCGGGTCTATGACCTGGCCGAGCGTGTTCTGCCCGGCGATCTGGATAGAACGGAACCAACCGCTGACGAGCGGGCCCGATGGGCCGTACACCGCACCCTCGACAATCTTGGCGTGGTCGACGACTGGCAGATGCGGATCTGGAATCGCAACAGCGACGAGAGACACGCCGCTGTCGAGCAGCTTCTCGAGGAGGGACAGATCGAACCCGTCGAGATCCGCGGCGACGGTGGCGATCCTCTCTATGCCCGGCCCACCGACCTGCAGGCCACGGCGCGCGGCCGCGCCACACGGAGGGTGCACCTGCTGTCCCCCTTCGACAACCTCGTGATCCGTCGACGCTGGGTGCAACGGGTATTCGACTTCGATTACAGCATCGAGTGTTACGTCCCCGGGCCGAAGCGCCGCTACGGGTATTTCTGCCTGCCCGTGCTGTTCGGCGATCGTCTCGTGGGTCGCCTCGATCCGAAAGCGGATCGCAAGGCAGGCGTATTCATCGTTCGGCGCCTGACGCTCGAACCAGACGTTGGTGATGTCGACCGCTTGCTGTCACCATTGGCGGAGTCGATCTGGCGCTTCGCCCGATTCAATGGCTGTGACGAGGTGCGGGTGGAGACGGTACGACCTGGCAAGGTCAAGGCGCCCTTGCGCCGCGCCCTCGCTGAGGCCTGAGGGTGGGCGGCGAGACGACCGGCGTGCGGGGACATACGTCGGCGTGGTATGAGCGTCTGGCCACGCTGCAGGAGGGCTACTACTACCCGTGGGAATCGACCACCGCTGATGGCGGAGGTGAGGCGGCGTACTCCACCCTCGTGCGGCAACACCTGACCCCCGAGCTGGATGTTCTGGAAGCCGGTTGCGGCCACGGCGTCGACGCAGTCTCCTTTGCACCCCTGTGTCGGTCGCTGCGGGCCTACGATCAGGTAGATCGCTACGTCACGCTGGCGCGGCAGGCCGTCGCCGAGCATGGCATCGACAACACAACCCTCCTCTGCCGCAACTCGAGCGCCGACCGCAACGGCGGGCAGGTGACGGTGCCCGCCCTCACCGCCTCCATCGACGTCGTCATCTCCCGTCGCGGGCCGACGAACTGGATCGAGGACGCGCCTCGGTTCTGCCGACCGGGGGCCGTGCTGCTGCAGTTGAACCCGCTCGGTCTTCTGGAGGAATACAGCTGGAACCGCCAACTGCCCGAAAGCCTGCGCCTGTCCCCGCCGGATCCGGACCCTGACGCCGGCATGCGGTCGAGAATCGAAACCCGCCTGGCCAGAGTCGGCCTGGCCATCCACAGCTGCTGGACCTACGACGTGCCGGAATGGCTCCATGGGCCGCGCGAGCTGTACCGATTCCTCACCTTCGGCCGGTCCCCGGACGAAGTCGAATCCTGGCCAGAAGTACACGGAGAACTGTCCGCAGTCTTCGCGCGCCACGCCGTCGAGTCAGGCCTCGAGCTGCGCAATCGTCGGTTCCTGTGGAAATCGGTGCTCGGCCGATAGCCCGACGTTCGGTGGCTGACTCATGTTGTGCTTTATTGTTCGTCCGGCCCGTGAACTACGCCAGATTCGCCGCAAGATCAACGATCACCGTGACCTGTTTGTTGAGGAATGGGAGGTCCATTGTGGATCCTAGAATCAAGTCTGTGCGCGTCAATGCAGATCGAATCCAGGTCAGCTACGAGGACGGGCGGGATCTCGCGGTGCCTGTCACCTTCTACTGGCGTCTGGCCGACGCGACGCCGGAGCAGCTGCAGAACTTCGAGATCTCGCCCAGTGGGAGAGGCATCCACTGGCCTGACGTCGACGAAGATCTGTCGGCAAAGGGACTGCTGGAGGGAATGCCGCGCGCGACTGTCTCTGCCTGACAGCTCGTCGACGAGTCGGACCTTCAGTAACGATCCTCCGCGTTTGTCAGCGGGCACCAGCGTGACGTGAACAGGTGGTCGAGCAGGGCCGTGCCCGCCTCTGACGCCACCGGCGCCAGGTGGCGCAGGGCGTTGGCCGCGTAGAAGCGGTTGTAGCGGTTGTCGTCCCGCAGCATGCGCTCCAGGGCGGCTACGGTACCATCCGTCACCTGCCCAGCGGAGCGCACGGCCAGGGCGGCGTTGCGGCGCACGCGGTAGTCCCCATCGTCGATGCCGCGAGTCGCTGTCTCCAGCGCCGCCCCGGTGAGGTCGCCCACCCGTGCCAGGGCCTCCAGGGCGTTGCGCCGCACCCACCAGTGTTCGTCGTCGGCGCTGTGCACGAGCCGGTCAGTCACCGTGGTGGCACCCATATTCGCCAGCGCATCCGCCGCTGCGGCCCGCACGAGCCAGTGACCGTCGTCGAGCAGATCGCTGGCGACGGAGTCGCCTCTGGCAGCTACGGCCAGCGCCTGTGATGCTACGGTCGCCGTCGGATTGGTCCCATGGGCGTTGTCCGCCGTTTTCGCCATCGCCAGGGGTTCAGATGCCAGGGCCTCTCGCCGCAGATCCTGAGCCAGTTCCGGTAGACCGGCTTCGCCCGCAGCGGCCAGCCCATAGGCGGCGTTCAGCCGCACCGATTCGGCCGCGTCGTCAAGTGCAGCCGTCAGCGCCGCGATGGCGTCTCCAGCCGAGCCCGAGCGGGCGATGGCATCCGCCGCCCGTGTCCGTTCGGCCGGCGTCCCGGACCGTAGAGAATCGACGGCGCCGCCGATGGCACCGCCATCTCCTGGCCCCGTCGACGTGTCTCCGGCTAACCAGCGGAATACGTCATCACATACGGCACCGTTCTGCTCCCACTCCGCGCCGTCGGCATCACCAGGCTGTGGCTCGGCCGTGCGGGCAAACTGGAACTTCAGCATGTAGCGTTTGCGATCGCTGGTGTTGGCCGTGGCCCGGTGCCAGGTATCGAAGTGCACGATCGACACGGTTCCGGCGGCACCGGTGAGGGCTTCATGATGTTCGGTGGACTGCGTCGAGTCCGGATCGGAGATGGTGCGGTACCACTGATGGCCCGGCATGACCCCCGTCGGTCCCATGTCCCGCGTCGTGTCCTGGGGGTAGTAGAAGGCCATCACCCAACGAAACCGGGGGTGACGCAGGTTGTGATCGAAGACGTAGCAGTCCTTGTGCCAGGTCTGTCCCCGGCCGCCCGGCGGGTTGAGGTGGCAGTGCCGATGCGGGTTCATGATGTAACCGGGGCCCAGCAGGCTCTGCAGGGCGCCAGTCACGGCGGCATCATCGTAGACCTGTTGGATCTCGGGCACGCGGGGCAGGATGTTGTTGCCCACGTTGCCCTCCTTCTCGAATACCTCCTCGAGTTTCGCGTAGATGGTCTGATGGTATTCGTCAGGCAGTCCGGTCTTGATCACTACATGGCCGTCACGGACAAAGCGGGCACGCAGATCGGTGTCGGTGGCAACGGGCTCAGTACTCATCTTTGGTCCTCTGTGTGGCGGGTCGATGCCGCCAACTCTACGAAATCCCGCGTCTCCGTGTGTCAGTCGAAGTCGAACCGGGCCAGACTGCCGCCGATGCGCCAGCCGGCCTGATCGAGACGCCGCGTGACATCGACGCGGAACAGGCCATAGAGGATGAGCGAGGCGCCGAGCTCGTGGTGCCAGCCCCCCGTGGATCTCATCGTAGACCGCAGGGCCGACGACGTGCCGTCGTGCCAGGTACGCCCGGACGCACCGTGAACGACCAGGCCCATGCCCCGGCGCACGAGCCCCCACGCACCGAGATACTCGAAGGGTACCGTGCGAAAGTTGTGTTCCCAGAACAGCGCCGCGTAGCGTGGCCCCTCGTACGGGTGCCCGTGAACCGTGCGAAAGGCGCCGAAAGGCGTGAAGGGACCCATGGCCACGTCGAGAGCGGCGTGGCGCTGAGGCGGTACATCTCCGGTGGATGCGCCCGCCAGCACGCGCAGATCGAGTGTGTTGGGCAGCCAACGACGGGTCCAGAACGTGGGCTGTTGCCAGTCCCAGGTGAATCGCCAGGTGCTGAAGCTGACGTCGCTGCCGAACCAGTCCGTGGCCACCTCTGCCTCCAGAGTGAGCCGGCGGTTGGCAGTGACTCCGAAGGGGGTGTAGTCGTGGCCTAAACGGCCGCCGAGACGGGCAGAGCGAATGTCCCCGTCGAAAACGGGCACGTTCGGGCGCACGTCGTCGAAGGGCAGCAGACCGAAGTCTGCCAGAGCCGACAGCGTCTGCTGGCGCTCGTCGCGCGCCGTGAGCCACAGGAATCCGTTCTCGCGCCAGCCACTCAGTGACAATTCCACTTCCACCATCTCCCGCCAGCCGTAGTCGAAGTAGTCGTCGAGACCGGTCAGCGCCTGGGCGCTGTTGAAGAAGTGGTGATAAAGGTCAGAGTCGTAGCGCCGGGCAACACCTCGTTCGTACTCGACCCGAAAGCCCAGGTCCATCCTGTCCCTGCCCTTGCCATGGACAGGCCGCCCGCCGGCCAGACCTGCTGATCCGGCGACCCGTTCGACCCCTGTGCTGTAGCCGACTCTGCCATAGGCTCGCGTGCGCTGGCCCAGCCGGTATTGAGCGCTCCCCCCGGCGTAGACCTCCTCCACTCGATTCGCCCGCACGGCCCCACTGTACTCTGGTAGCCAGTTTCTGTGCTTCGGCTTTGGCTTCGACTTCGATCTGGTGGAATCGGAGCGTGCACTCCCGGAATCGGCTGCCGTCTGCTCCGCCCGCTCGCGGCGTTCCTGGCGTCTTTTTTCCCGCTCTTCGTCCATCTCCTCTTCGGTGGGCAGGAAGCGTGCCCACAACCCCGTGGGGCGGAACTCCTTGTCCAGGTAGCGGGAGCTGTCCAGGCTAGCGTAGGCCGCCACCTCTTCCTCGGTCAGAGGAACGCCGCTGGCGCCCCGGGCGAAAGCGGTGTCCGCCTGCACCCGCGTGCTGTCGACCCGGACGATCGTCTCCTCTTCGTACAGCGAATCGGGCAAGTCGATGTTGACCTCATAGTTCGACATGCGGGTTACACCCCGTACCCCGATCTCAGGGAAGTGCAGACCGAAGGTGCCGATCCGAACCCTCCCCTCGAAGCGATAGTCCACCGCCAGCCACAAACCGTCGAACTGGCGCCATTGCTGGGCAAAACTCCAGGCGAAATCCTCGAACAGTGGCAGCGGCAGAGCCGCCGAGATGATCGATTTGCTCGGCGTCAGTTCCGCCTCGATCAGGGCGAAGTCAACGTCGACGATGGATACACGACCGACGAAGGCTGCTTCTGGCTTGTGTTTGGGGCGCACATCGATGTCGAACACGACACGATCATCTACCAAGCGCCGGCCGATCAGATCGAAATCATACACGTCGAGGGCGTCGGGATGGGTGGGCCCCATCAGATTGTTCTCGATGAAATCGATGTCGTCGTCGTAGAGGTCGACGAACTCCTCGGCTGCCGACAACGTGCCGAAGTCCATGTCCGGGTCATCCATGTTGTCCGTGTGCCGTTGCGACACGACCACCTCCCGATAGCCGCCCTCCCGCTGCCAGTGGACCTCGGACACCACCTCGGCGACGGCGACGATCTCCTCGTCCTTCTTCACCGTCATGCGCGTGTGGGCTTCACTGCGCCAGCTCTGCACCCGGGGGCGCCACTCGGCCTTGCGCCGGATGACCTCGGCCATGATGCGATTGGCCTCGTCGGGGCGCACGATCATTTCAGGGAGTGTGTACGGCGTCACCGGCAGACGAAAGTCGACGCCGGCTGCCGCCTGAGCGGAATCGGTGACCACGTGCTCCCGTGAGGCATAGCCGATATAGCTCACACGAAGTGTCACCGGCAGGTGGCCTACTTCCAGGGTGTAGAAGCCCTCGTCATTGGCGATGGTACCGGTGAACTGCGCCATCACCTGCACCGAGGCCAGTGGCAGGGGCTCGCCGGTTGCGGCATCGATGATGCGCCCGTGCAGAGTGATGCCGCGGGCCCAGACACCGCTGGCGCCACACAGCGTCCCACCTGCAAGGGCCAGCACCATACACCAGCCAATCCGTGACATTCCCCCGCCTGTTCTCGATAATCTCATGGCACAGGTAGTATGTCGGCCACAGGTGGACTTTCACAACCTGCAAGCGGGGCCATCTGCGACATACTACATTATCCGACCTCCACTTGTAGCCCCCAGAATCGAGGCACCATGCCCTTCGTCCTGCACCGCCCTGGCGTCGACGATCCGTCGACGCTGACTGAAAGCGACGCTCGTCGGGTCATCCGTTCGAACTTCCCCGACTCGGAGATGCAGAACAACGTCTGGAGCAAGCTGTTGAAGGGAGAGAATGTCTTCGTCCATGAAGGCCAGTTGGAGTGGGTGAGTGACGCCACTGTCTGAGATGACGGTTGGTCTCTTCCTCCGCCATGACTGACCGGTCAGTCACTTCTGTACTCATTCCGCTGAACTGATGCCCAGCGACATCGACCCGGACTCAGATCTGCTGCAGGACCTGCCGACGGCAATCGAGCAAAGGCTCGCCGACCTGCTGACGGCTTGTGAGTCCATCGAGTTGTCCATGGCCTCCGACATCCGGGCTGATGGCCGCTACGGCGACACCTGGCTGGTGGCCACCGACCGGCGACTGCTGTCTCTGGATCCCACCGATCTGAGCGCCCCCCCACGGCAGCTCGAGTTGACCGATGTGCTGGCCATCGAGCTGCGCGACTTTCAGGCCATTGGTGCGCTGCACGTACGCACCGCCGACGGCGGCCTGACCCTGGTTCGTTTCACGCGCAGCCTCATGCGCAAGTTCAACCGCGTGCCGAAGCGGCTCGAGGACCTGGTTCGCCGGGCCCAACCCGGGCGAGACACCGGAGAGCGCATCGCCTCCGGCGGCGCCGATATCGGCGGATCCGCACGGCGCCGCTGTGATCGCTGCGGCCGGGCCATCCCCCGGCGCTTCGGCGTCTGTCCTGCCTGCCTCGAGACGCGGCGGCTGCTGATCCGGTTGCTGAGCTACGCCAAACCGTACTGGGGTTTGGGCGTCCTCAGCCTGAGCCTCATGGTCCTGGCGACCGGCATCGGCCTTACACCGACACTGCTGATGGGTTCCCTCCTCGATGACGTTCTGGCGCCGACGTCAGAGGGAACTGCCCTGCGACCGCTGCTGGCCGACGCAGCCACCCACAGCAGGCTCCTGATTCTCGTCTTTGCCCTGCTCCTGATCCATGTGTCGAGCAACCTGCTGGGCGCGATTCGGCGTTATGTGATGGCCTGGCTCGGACAGCACGTTACTCTCGACCTGCGCAACGAAGTCTACCGGCATCTCAACACGCTGTCTCTGAGCTTCTACAACGACCGTGAGACGGGGCGT
The DNA here is from genome assembly GCA_036011085.1 of Candidatus Latescibacterota bacterium. Taxonomy (GTDB): domain Bacteria; phylum Latescibacterota; class UBA2968; order UBA8231; family UBA8231; genus UBA8231. The sequence continues at coordinate 17,220 of DASCMS010000104.1, read as the reverse complement.
GTCATGTCCTCCATCACGCAGGACGTGGGACGCCTGCAGGACTTCATCAGCGATGGCCTGCAGGAGATCATCCGCGACGTTCTGACGATCATCATCATCTGTACCATCCTCTTCGCCATGGACGCCTCCCTCGCCGGCCTGGTGCTGCTGCCGGTGCCGCTGCTCGTGTTCACCACGCTTCGCTTCGGCGGCAAGTTGCACTTCACGTACCGGGCACTTTGGCGTCGCTGGGCGAGCATCAGCGCCCTGCTGGCCGACACCATCCCCGGTGTACGCGTCGTCAAGGCCTTCTCCCAGGAGTCCCGCGAGGTGGGCAAATTCGAGCAGCGGTCCGGTCACCTGCTCGACGGTGAGCTGCGGGCTGCCCGCCTGCAGAGTCTGTTCAGCCCCATCATGGCCTTCGTCACGCGCATCGGCACGCTGGTGATCTGGCTCGTGGGCGGCACCCGTGTTCTCGACGGCGACCTGACTCTGGGGTCCTTCGTCGTCTTCACCGGGTTCATGTGGCAGTTCTACGGTCCGGTGGAAAGCCTCTGTCGTCTCAACCACCGTTTCCAGCGGGCCGGCACATCCGCCGAGCGTGTCTTTGAAACCCTCGACTCACAGCCCGATGTGCGGGATGTCCCCGATGCGTCCATCATGCCGCGCGTCGTCGGTCGTGTCGAGTTTGGTGACGTCACGTTCTCCTACGATGACACCAAGCCCGTGCTCAAGCACATCGATCTTGTCGTCGAGCCGGGCGAGATGATCGGACTGGCCGGCCATTCGGGCGCCGGCAAGAGCACCCTCATCAACCTGATCTGCCGCTTCTACGACGTCTCCAACGGATCGATCCGCATCGACGGGCACGATATCCGCGACGTAGAGCTCAAGTCGCTGCGCGACCAGATCGGTGTCGTCCTGCAGGACCCCTTCCTGTTCAACGGCACCGTGGGAGACAACATCGCCTACGGCAAGCCGGAGGCGAACCTCGATGAGATTGTCGCTGCCGCTCGGGCCGCTCACGCCCACGATTTCCTCATGAACCTGCCCCACGGGTACGACACCATCGTCGGTGAGCGGGGCACCCGGCTGTCGGGGGGAGAACGGCAGCGTGTCTCCATAGCCCGTGCCATCCTGCGGGACCCGCGAATCCTCATCCTCGACGAAGCCACCTCCAGCGTGGACACAGAGACGGAGGTAAAGATCCAGGAAGCTCTCGAGCGGCTGATCCGCGGCCGTACCACCTTCGCCATCGCCCATCGCCTGTCCACCCTCCGTCATGCCAATCGCCTGCTGATTCTCGACAAGGGCGAGATCGCGGAAATCGGTACCCATGACGAACTGATCGAAGCCGACGGCGTCTACGCCCGCCTCGTGCGGATGCAGAGCGAATTGACCCGGCGTAAGATCTGGTGATGAGCGAAATCGATCCCACATACGACCTCATGGACGAGCTGTCCGTTCTCGATCCGGGCACCGCTCGCCTCTGGGTCGACGGGTACGACGAGCTCTGGCTGCAGATCGGCGAGGCCGAAGCCCGCGGACCTCTCGGCGTGCAGCGGGCCTTTCCCCTGACCATGGCGGATGAGTTCGTCTCGCTGAAGGACGGTGACGGGGACGAGATCGCCGTCATCCGTCGGCTCGGAGAACTGGACCCCGACAGTCGTGCTGCCGTCGAGAGCCACCTGTCCTGGTCCTACTTTGCCAGCACGATCGTGAGCGTCTACTCGATTGAAGTTCAGTACCATATCCCCCACTGGGATGTGGAGACCGATCGCGGCCGGCGTGTCTTCGAGTTGTTGAGTTCGCGCCGTGATGTGCGCGCCCTGCCCGGTGGCGGAGCGCTGATCCGTGACGCGGATGGGAATCTCTACGAGATCCCTAATGTCAGCCGCCTGGACGCGGCGAGCCGCGCCATCGTCGAGGACTACGTCTGAGTGGAGGACGCTGACAAGGTCTACCGGCGCGTCACCGCGCGCGCCTACCTCGCCTTCCTGCTCCACTATCTGCGGCCCCACGGCCGGCGTGTCGCCTGGCTGTCCCTGTTCGTCTTCGGTTACGCCGGCGTACGCCTCACGGGACCACAGATCCTCCGCTTCTTCATCGACACGGCACGCGAAGGCGGTGATCTCGACAGCCTGATGGGGGCAGCTGCTCTCTTCGTCGCTGTTGCCCTGGGCCGGCAGATCTGTTTTCTCGGCGGCAGTTACTTCAGCCAGGACGTAGGCTGGCGGACGACGAACCGCATGCGCGGCGAACTGGCCGAGCACTGCCTGCGCCTCGACATGGGTTTCCACGGGCAGCACACGCCCGGAGAGCTGGTGGAACGCGTCGACGGCGACACTGCCACGCTGGCCAATTTTCTCTCCGCCTTCGCCGCCCGCGTCACCAGCGGCCTGCTGCTGTTGCTCGGCGTCCTCGTCCTCGTCTGGCGTGAGGACTGGCTTCTTGGCGCGGCCATGACCCTCTTCTCCGTCATCGCCTTCCTCATCATCAACCTCACACGCAGTATCGCCGTGCCTATCTACGCCGCCGAACGCGAGGGTTTCTCTCGCCTGTACGGCTACATCGAGGAGCGCCTCGGCGGCATCGAGGACGTGCGCACCAACGGGGCCGTCGCCTTCGTGCTGGATCGCTTCTTCAAGGTCAACCGCGACGCCTACGGCCGGGTTCTGCGTTCCGAGATGATGGGTGCCATCCTACGCTCCATCACGATGATCCTGTTTGCCCTGGGTCACGCCATGACGATGGGCATCAGCCTCCTGCTCTACAATCAGAACCCGGATGTGTTCACCATCGGTACGGTGTACCTGGTGTTCGAGTACATGACGCTGCTGCGTATGCCCCTGTTCATGATCACTGAGCAGATCAACGACCTGCAGAAGGCGACTGCCGGACTCAAACGGATCGAAGAGCTGCACCGCATCAAGTCCCGGATCGAAGGTGGTGATACCGATCCTGCAGCCGGCCCTCTGCAGATCGACTTCGACCGGATCAGCTTCGAGTACGCCGACGACAATCCTGTCCTGCGCGACGTCAGCTTCCGCCTGGATCCGGGTCGCACTCTCGGCCTGCTCGGGCGCACCGGCAGCGGCAAGAGCACCCTCACGCGGTTGCTGTTCCGGCTGTACGACGTGCAGGACGGTGAGATCCGCCTGGGAGGCAGCCCCATCCGCGACCTGTCTCTCGACGGCCTGCGGCAGCGCGTCGGCATGGTGACCCAGGACGTGCAGATCTTCCGCGCCACGGTGCGCGAGAACCTGGCTCTCTTCGACGACAGCGTCGACGACGATACGATCCTGCATGCCCTCGGTTCACTTGAGTTGATGGACTGGTTCCGCGACCTGCCTCAGGGCCTCGACACGCAGATCACCGCCGGCGGCCTGTCCGCCGGCGAGTCACAGCTGCTGGCCTTTGCCCGCGTCTTCCTCAAGGATCCCGGGCTCGTCATCCTCGACGAGCCATCGTCGCGCCTGGATCCGGCCACCGAACGGCGCATCGATCGCGCCGTGCACGGACTTCTGCAGGGCCGCACGGGACTCATCATCGCCCACCATCTGGCCACCGTTCAGCGCGTGGACGACATCATGATCCTCGATGATGGCCGCGTCCTCGAACATGGGGAGCGTCGCCTGCTGTCGCAGGATCCGGCATCGCGCTTTTCACAGCTGCTCGCCGTCGGCCTCGAGGACCACACCGCATGACCACCGGTCGCACAGCCTGGCGCCTGGTCCGCTATCGCACGGGCCTGTTCTTCGGAACGATCCTGTTCCGCGGCATCGACGATCTGGCGCCTTTTGCCGTAGGCCTCATCATGAAGGCCTTCTTCGACGTGCTGACGGAGAACGGCGATGCCGGTTTTACCGCCTGGACACTCGTGGCCTTGTTCGTCGTCCTCGAGGTCTCGGATCGTGGGGTTCTGTTCCTGGCGGCCATCATCGGCGCCCGCTGGCGCTTCAGCGTCTACTCTCTGCTGCGCACCAACTTGCTCAAATCGATCCTGGCCCTGCGCAACCCGGGCAAGGTGGCCAACCTGTCCGGCGAGACGACGAATCGCTTCCGGGATGACGCCGAAGCCGTCGTCAGCTACCTCGAGCAGTACATCCATCTGTGGGGCAACCTGATCTTCGCCGGTCTGGCTGTCACCTGGTTGGCCCGGATCGACGTCACCATCACCATCATCACCGCTATACCGGCGATCCTCATCATCACCATCGTCGACATCGCCCGCAAGCACATCGTCCGCTTCCGCGCCGCCCAGCGCACTGCCACCGAGCAGTCGACGAACTTTGCCAACGAGATGTTCCAGTCCGTCCTCGCCCTGCAGGTAGCCGTCGCCGAAGGCGCCGCGGTGGAGCGCTACCGGCGACTCAATGACGCCCGCCGCAAGTCCACCCTCATCGATAACCTTTTCAACCAGGTGCTGGGTTCGGTGAACGTCAACATCGGCCAGCTGGCCACCGGCGCCATCCTCATCATGGTGGCTGAGCGCATGCGCAGCGGTGACTTCAGCGTCGGCGACTTTGTGTTGTTCACGACGTACGTACCTGAGATCGCCCGATCCGGCTCGCTCATCGGCCGCGTCATGGCCTACCACCGTCGCGCCGAGGTCTCCCTGGGACGCCTGTCGCAGACGATCGAGAGCCAATCACCGGCCCCCCTCGTCGAGCCCGGTCCGGTCTATCTGCGCCAGGCGCCACCTCAGATCCCGCCCCCGCCACCGGCGGCCGCGCACCCCCTTGAACGCCTCGAGGTCGAAGGGCTCACCTGCACCTACCCCGATTCGCCGAACGGGGTCCACGACATCGACCTGAGCCTCGACAGCGGCAGCTTCACCGTCGTCACCGGCCGTATCGGCTCGGGCAAAACGACGCTGGTTCGTGCCCTGCTGGGCGTGCTGCCCCTGGATCGTGGGCGCATCCTGTGGAACGACGAACTCGTCGAGGATCCCAGGACCTTCCTCGTGCCGCCGCGCAGCGCCTACACGCCACAGGTACCGCGACTGTTTTCCGAATCCCTGCGAGACAACATCCTTCTCGGCCTGCCGGAAGACGAAGAGGCCGTCGTCGAGGCCGTGAAGATGGGTGTGATGGAGTCCGATATCCCGACCCTGGAGAAGGGCCTGGATACCATCGTAGGCCCTCGTGGTGTGAAGCTGTCGGGTGGCCAGATCCAGCGGGCGGCAGCGGCCCGCATGTTCGTGCGGGAGGCACAGATCTACGTCTTCGACGATCTTTCGTCGGCTCTCGATGTCGACACCGAACGGCTGCTGTGGGACCGTCTGTTTGCGACCCGCAACCAGACCTGCCTCGTCGTCTCCCACCGGCGGCCGGCCCTGCAGCGGGCCGACCGCATCGTCGTGCTCAAGGACGGACGTGTCGAGGCCGTGGGAACGCTGACCGACCTGCTGGAAACCAGCCAGGAGATGCAGCGACTATGGAGGGGAGAGGTGGAGGAGTGAAACGGGAGACCGCCAGGCGGGGTGCTGTCTGCGCCATCTGGTTGAGTGTTGCGTTGACGTCGTGTACCAGCGGTCCGGAGGATCTTGTCGAAGATCTGGGCCATCCGGGACGGCGGGAGGCCGCTCGCCAGCAACTGTTGATCGCCAAGGATCGTGCCGTCGAGCCCTTGCTGACGGCTCTTGCCGAGACCGAGGTAACCGCAGCGCGACCCGAACTGGCCGAAGTTCTGGTGGGACTGCTGGTGCGCACCGGAGACCGTCGCATCGTCGATGATCTGAGCCGGCGGCTGGGGACGGACCGCGATCCGGCGGTACGGTCCCGCATCGCCCGCGCCGCTGGCCTGCACCGGCGTGCGGAGTTCATCGAACCTCTCCTCGAGGCGGGCCTGGCGGATGCCGACGATGACGTGGTGCACCAGACGCTGATCGCCCTCGGTCTGCTGCGAGGACGTCTCGGCCCTGACCAGGACGAAGCCCTGCTGGTTGCCGCCGCCGGCCTGGTCGGCAATCCGCACAAAGGCGTCCGCACGGAGGCACGGATTCTCGCCGAGGCACGGGTGGCCGAACTCGTCGAACAGGGACGGGCGCGATCGGTACAGGCGGAGATGGCGGCGGCGGAGTCGCTCTACCAGGAGGCAGTGACCATCGTACCCGACAACAAGTACGCCAACTACCGGCTGGCCAGGCTGCGCTATGACCGTGGCGAATCGACTGCCGGCCTGTCCATGCTCCGCGAGCATGGCATGCTTCTCGATGTTCCGCGCCTGACCGAACCGCCACAGATCGACGGTCACCTCGACGAGGAGCTATGGACCGGCGCCGCCCACGCGTCCGGCTTCTTCAGCTTCGTGAATCAGCACAAGGCAGCCATCCCCTCCGGCGTCGACACCGATATCTACGTGACCTGGGACGACAAGGCGTTGTACATGGGCTTCCGGGGGCACGACGAGGACCCGGCGGGCCTCAAGGCATACATCCTGAATGAGGACGAGGACCTGTGGAACGACGACATCGTCGAGATCTACCTGGACGCCGACCTCGACCACCAGAGCTACGTACACATGGGAATCAACAGCATCGGCGTCAAAGCCGATGCCTGGCATCCCAACGGACTCGGAGACCAGGATGAGGAGTGGGACGCCGACATCGACATCGGGGCCCGTGTGGGGGCAGCGGAATGGACCCTCGAACTGGCCCTGAACTTCGACGGGCTACACCTGCCGAAGCCGTCTCCCGGCCAGGTCTGGGGCTTCAACTTCGTGCGCACCCACCGCGGTTCGGAGTACAGTCAGTGGGTGCGTACGTTCGGCTCGGGCGGCCATAGCCCAGACGACTTCGGCTTCCTCGTATTCAAGTAGAATACAGGAAAACCCAGGAGCACCAGATGAAGATCACCGCCCTGAAGTGCACCGTTCTCGGCAACAACGTCGTGTTGCGCATCGCCACCGACGAAAGCATCAGCGGCTACTCGCAGGCCGAGACCTCGAAGACCGGCTACCTGAGACCCCACGTCATGTTCTACGAGGACAAGATCCTCGGCAAGGATCCCCGCGACGTGGAACGTGTCATGATGGGCATCCGCCGCCTCGGCGCCTTCAAGCCCTGGGGAGCCGCCGTCAGCTCCATCGAGATGGCCCTGTGGGATATCGCCGGACAGGCGGCTGGTGTCCCCGTCCATCGCCTGCTGGGCGGCAAGGTCCGCGACCGTGTCTGTGTCTACAACGGCAACGTCCGCTTCTCCATGGAAGGCCGCACCGACCCGCAGGCCCACGCTGACAACATGCAGAAGATGATCGACCGGCCGGAGAAGTTCTGCTTCATCAAGCAGGGCGTCGCCTTTCACAGCAACATGGCCCGCACCATCGACGGCTTCTCCTACCAGCCGCCGCAGCCCGGTGGCCACCACCCCAACCGTGGCCTGATGACGGCGAAAGGCTTCTCACATCTGATGGCCTGCATCGAAGCCATGCGCGAGGTCTGCGGTGAGAACGTGGGCCTGGCTCTCGACTGCGGCCCGGGCATGGTTGTTCCCGATGCCATCAAGCTGGCCAGAGCCTGCGAGGATCTCGACGTGATGTGGCTGGAGGACATGATCACCGGCGACTACACGCCCTACGTGCAGGCCGATCTCTACCGTGAGGTGACGCAGAGCTCGTCGACCAGCATCCATACGGGCGAACAGATGTACCTGCGGCAGAACTTCATCGACCTCATCGAGAAACGCGCCGTCGACGTCATCGGCCCCGATCCGGCCGACATCGGCGGTATTGCCGAGCTCAAGTGGGTGGCCGAGTACGCCGATCTGCACGGCATCCTCATGGCCCCCCACGGCACGGGGGACGGCCTGCTCGGGCTGGCGGCGCTGGTCCAGGTCTGCGCCACGCTGCCCTCCAACTACGTGGCCTTCGAATACCCCACGGGCAACACCGAGTGGTGGTATGACATAGTCGAGGGATTGCCCGACCCCATCGTCGTCGACAGCCACATCGAGGTCTGGGACCGCCCTGGCATGGGGGTCACCTTCCGCGTCGACGAGGCGAAGAAGCACCTGCCCGAGGAGGATAGGGGCTTCTTCGACTGAAGCCCGGTCACCCGGGCAGATCGATGGGATAGTTCCCCCACTCGTCCCGGCAGCGCTTCATCTCGAGAATGTTCTCGGCCTTGGCGTCTACCGCTAATGAGTGGGTCGAGCCCATGATGAAGCCGCCCCCCGGCGCCGCATGTCCGAAGGCGTAGCGGGCGTCGTTGCGGATGTCCTCGACACTGCCTGAGATGATGTGCTCGTGCCATATCCCGCCCCAGAGGCATATCCGCTCACCCACCCGCTCCTTCAGTTTCCCAATATCCATTCCCGCGGTACCCTGAATCGCCTCGTACGCGTCATACACTTCGGCCAGTTCCTCGATGATCGGCCACGTATGTCCGCAACAGTGCTTGAGCACCTGCAGCCCGTGCCGGTGGGCGGCCTCGACATGCGCCTTGTGCCATGGGTACACCATCCGGCGATAGATCTCCGGGCTGGCCATCAGCCCGGTGCTGCTGCCGAGGTCACCGCACGGCATGATCCCGTCCACCCCGAGTCGGGCGAAGAGCCCCACCTCGCGCACCATCTGCTTGCCCCGCAACTCGGCGATCTTCTCGCAGATTTCGGGCTGGAGCACGAGGCTCATCCAGGATTCCTCCTCTGTTGCCCCGAAGCCAGGAAAGGACAGGTCACCACACGTCAGCATGATGAAGTGGGTCTCCTTCATCTCGGCCACCGCGTGGTGGACCAGTTCCCAGCGGGAGTCGTCCGGGTCGCCCGCTGGCTCCTCCTCCAGTCGGTCGATCTGCTCCTGCAGGCCCTCCACGGTGGGCGCCACGTAGTTCTCCGTGTTCCTCTCAAAGGGCATCAAGTCGTGCGTCGTCGAGGAGACGCGAAAGAGAGTCCCGGCATCGTCCCGATAGGTCGCCTCGTCCAGCTGCTCCATCGCCTTGGGGTGATGCCCCCTGGGTGGCACGCCGCCGATGAAGACGATGTCCATCTCGAGCGCCCGGATCAGGTCCAGCCGGTCGCGCTTGTAGCTCTCCACCACCTCGTCGCGCCGTCCGTCCCAGTAGGCCTGCGTCTCCTTCATCTTGGCCTGCACGAAGGTCTCACGCCCGAGGATATCCTCGTAGACATTGTAGTCGATGGAGTGTTCGCCCCAGGGGAGACGATCCCCCTCCCTGTGCTCCAGAGCTGCTAGAACGCGTTCTCTCGGTAACATCGACTTCCTCCCTCGCTGGATCCTTGCAGCAGTCCCCTCGCCTACAGGTCGCGCCGAACCGGGGCCTTGGGGTTTATGGCCACGGCACACTCAGTGTCGATGCTGAATATCTCGGCATGCTCTAGCTCAACCTGAATTCTCAGCCACTGACTGCCTGCGACAATCTCCCGGAAGGCCACCCCGTCTCCCCACACGACATCAGCACTCAGGTGGTCGCCCTGGATCTCGCGGCAATCCGCATAGGTACAGCCTGGCAACGGACGATAGCCGGTGTCGCAGAGTTGTACGCGCACACCGCCCAGTGGCGCGTTGACGTTGATCGTGATCTCGGGGCGATCGAGGCGCAGACACTCCGTCGTGATCTCTCCCCGGCCACGGTCAGAGACCAGCCCCACGAAGCCATGCTTTCTCAGGGTCCCCGAAAGCAGCACGGCGCTCTGCTTGCCGCTCTCGATGATGCGGGGGATCGCGTGATGCTCTTCCACCCGGGCGACGGCATAGACGATCGTGTCCGCCTCACGCTCGACCATGGCCGTGCCATACATCGATCCGGCGCCGAAACAGCCCGGCTCTCTGCGCGGCATCGCCACCGTGTGCGTACGGTTCCACAGATCACCGTCGTAGGAGTAGGCGTATTCGGTGGTAACCGGTCCGCCCATGATGTCGTTGTACGGCATGTGCTGCAGCCACAGAAACCCGACGAACAATCCGGCCGACGGCATGTAGAACTGCGGCATGCCGTAGAAATGTGTCGACGGAGGGTCGATGGGTGACGGATGCAGCACCGGGTGCGGCGCCGTCCACTCCGTCAGGTCGGCGCTCTCCACCTGGAACACCCGGCGCTCGCCCCACCGCCGTCGAATCGTGATCTGGTAGCGGTTCTTGATCGGATTGTAGACGAGACAATTGCAGGTGTCACTGTGATGGGGCAGAAACTCAGCACCCGGAATCACGTTCCAGGTACGCCCGTCAGCAGAATCGAGCAGGACGGACGGCACCTCCACCAGACCCGAACCCGTCGGATCACGCAGGATGGGCGAATTCGTCGTCAGGTAGCGGCCTTCCTGGGTGTCCGGGTTGGTATCCCGTACCACCCACCAGCCGGCAGGTTTGGGTGAGCCGGACAGCAACACGTGCTCGGGCAGTCCATCCGGCGCGACCCCGGTAGGCATCGGTTCCCAGGTGAATCCATCGTCACTTGTTGCCATACAGACGATGGTCGAACCATGTTCGTCGCTGGTCTCTTCGCCGGAGAGGCATACATAGTACAGATAGTACCCCCCTCCCGGGGCTGCCACGACGCTCGCATAACCCATACCGTAGGGTGAACTGCGATCGGTATAGGCGAACTCCTCCTGCCACTGCGGCGTGTGGAACCGACGCTCCACGTGGGCACCACGATGAATGAGAAAATCGTCGAAGAAGAGGATCGATTTCAAAATGACTCCATCGGTTGTCTGTTTGTGTGAGTTAATGCCTCAGTCGGCCTGCGGGCCAGTCTCTGCTTGACCAGGGCCCGGCAGGATCACGAATATGACGCCCTGTCCATTGGACTGGGAGGCATTTCATGAGCGAACCCGTATCACGGGCCGATGTCGTCGAGTTTCTCGCCGGACGCAGCCCCGTCGCTGTCGGTCAGGCAGCTTGGGCGAACGGCACCATGCCGATGGCGATCTCCAGTTATTTCACCCCGGACCATCCACCCCTGGACCTGATCACCTCGGTGCGCGGTGTCCTGCTGCGGGACGACCAGGTCTGTGTGGTGGAGAGCTCAGACGGCACCTTCCACCTGACGCCCGGTGGGCGCCGCGAGATCGGCGAGACGCTGGAGCAGACCCTGCGACGCGAGATTCTCGAGGAGACCGGCTGGTCCATCGCCCCGCCGCATCGGCTCGGGTTCATGCACTTCCACCACCTGGTGCCCGCGCCGGCAGGCCACCCCTATGCCCACCCCGACTTTTTTCAGCTGATCTACGCCACCTTGGCTCTCGAGCACCACCCAGAGGCGCAGGAGACGGAGAGCGAGTGGGAGGTGAGCTCCGTGTTACGCCCCGTGGGCGAATCTGCCGAATTCGACGTGACCCCGTCGGATCTGGCCTTTCTAGCCGAGGCATGCAAAGTGACCCGCGGGGCTTGACTCAGGCTCCCCCGTTTGACATACTCGGGGAGGAATCAAGCCCATCAGGAGGTAATTGCCCCATGCAGAATCTTCGTAAATCGGTCTTCGGTGCCATTCTCGGTGTGTCCCTGGCTGTCGGCCTGGGTGTCGGCGCCACGCAGTTGCACGCCAGTATCACCGCCGCTGAGGCAGTTGACTGTGACAGCGCCAAGGTCTGCCCCGTTGAGGCGGCAGCCGCCTGCCCGACGGAAAAGGCGTCGTCCTGTCCCACCAGCAAGGACGCCAGCATTTAGGGTAACAGGCCAGATACAGACGAAAGCCCCCGGATCTCTCTGGATCCGGGGGCTTTTCTCGTTAAGCCCCCTCAACAGATGAGAATCCCCAGATTGCGCCCACACCATCTCCTGATTCTGTGTACGGCGATGGCATGCCAGTCCGTATGGCCCCCGGCTGCACTGCTGGCTCAGCAGACGCCGGCCATCGCCGCCGCCAGAGTCCACAGCACACCACCGAAGATCGACGGCAACCTCGATGACGCGGTCTGGGAGCAGGCCACAGTCGTCACCTCCTTCCTGCAGCGTGATCCCGTGGAGGGCGCCCCTGCCTCCGAGCGCACCGAGGTCCGCCTCCTGTTCGACGACGAGCAGCTCTACGTCGCTTTCCGTTGCCTGGAGTCTGAACCCGACCGGATCGTGGCCAGCCACATGCGCCGCGACGCCGACCTGGGCGATGACGACAACGTCGTGCTCGTGTTGGACACCTACAACGATGGCCGCAGTGGCTTCTATTTCGGTACCAATCCTTACGGCGCCCAGCGCGAAGCCAGACTCTCCAACGAAGGGCGCAACAGCAACGAAGCCTGGGACTGTGTCTGGGCCTGCAAGGCGAGGCGGGACAGTGCTGGCTGGAGCGCTGAGATGGCCATCCCCTTCGACCAGCTGCGCTACGCCGAACAGGACGAGACCGTGTGGGGTATCAACCTGGGGCGCACGATCCGGCGCAAGAATGAAGAGGTCTTTCTGTCCCCCTCCCCTCAGGAGTACGGCTTCGGCGGCGCCTACCGGACGTCGAGACTGGCGACGTTGCATGGCCTGGGAGCCCTGCGGGCGACCACGCCCTTCGAGATCGTGCCCTATGCGCAGACGGCGAGCGAGCGCGATCTGTCCGCCCTCGATACCGGTGTGAGCAACGAATTCAACTCCGGATTCGACCTCAAGTACGGCCTCACGCCCAGCCTCACCAGCGACTTCACCTACAAGACCGACTTCGGTCAGGTGGAAGCCGATCAGGAGCAGGTCAACCTCACGCGTTTCAGCCTGTTCTTCCCGGAAAAGCGCGGCTTCTTCCTCGAGGGCGCCAGCGTCTTCGACTTCGGTGAGCGTGTGTCCCGTCGAGGCGGCAGCATCAGCCCTGCGACGCTGCTGTTCTACAGCCGTCGGATCGGTATCCAGGACGGACATGACCTGCCCGTGCTCTTCGGCAGCAAGGTCACCGGCCGCCTCGGGGCCTGGGAACTCGGGCTGCTCAATATGACCACCGAAGCGGCCACCTTCGTCGACGAGGAGGAGGAAGAACGCTTCGTCACGGACTCGGGCCTGCTGCTCGACGACGAGGATGACCGGTTGGCCGGGAGCATCATCCTCGACACGGTCGACGTGGACGTGCTGGACACGCTGGATGCGAAACGCGCCAACTTCTCCGTCATCCGTGTGCGACGCGATGTATTGGCCAGATCCAGTGTTGGCATCATCGCGCTGAATCGCGATCCGGGCGAGGAGAGTGGCTACAATCGCGCCCTTGGCGCCGACATGAACCTGTCACTCCTCGATGCGGCCCTCAACGTCCGCAGCTTTCTTGCCCGTACCTGGTCTCCCGATCTGGAGGGTGAGGACATGGCGGGCCTGGTCTCCCTCGAACATCGTGCCGGTGATACGGAGACGCAGCTGTCCTATCTGGACGTGCAGGAGAACTTCAATCCGGAGATCGGCTTCGTACCTCGCGACGACAGCCGGCGCATCAAGACCGCCTTCCGCTACCGGCCCCGCCCCTCCACCCCCTGGATCCGCCAGCTGTCCTTCGGTCCACGGTTGACCTACCTGATGGACCAGGGCGGCACGCTGCAGTCGCGCGATCTGGAATTCTCCTTCTTCACCAACCTCGAGGTGGGAGACTGGATCGGCCTGCGACTGCGTGACCGCTTCGAACGGCTCGACGAACCCTTCGACATCCACGAGGAGATCGAAGTACCGGCCGGAGACCATCGGTTCACCAGCATCGGACTCAATCTCTTCCCCAACGACTCGCGGCGTATCTCCGGTGACGCCTCGGCGGAGACCGGCCAGTTCTTCAACGGCACGCGGCATCGCCTCTCGACCGGCGTCGGCCTCAAGGTCAACGGCCGCCTGACGGTTGAGACCGACTACGAAGTCAACCGCGTCAATCTGCCCGCCGGAGATTTCACGACGAATCGCCTGAGCAACCGCCTGCTCTACTCCTTCTCCCCCGACTTCTTCGTCCGCGGGCTGGTGCAGTGGAACAGCAAGGACGAACTGGTGGGTGGCAACTTCCTGCTCAACTACCGTTACCGGCCAGGCAGCGACCTGTTCCTGGTCTACAACCAGGCCTGGGACACGGAGGGCTCACTGCATCAGCGCAGCCGCTCCCTGCAGGTCAAGGTGGCCCACTTCTGGAACCGATGAATAGGTGAGGAACCCATGAATATCGCCGTGTTTGGTGCCGCCGGCTGGGTCGGTCGCGCGGTCCTTGAGAACCTGCGGAACCGCCATCACGTGCGCGCCATCGACTACGCCGAGACCGCCTGGGAGGGACTCAGCGATCTCGACGGGGATTGGCAGGGCGACGACACCGTCCACGGCGACATCGCTGACTACGCCAGCGTCGACGCGGCGTTGGCGGGTATCGATGCCGTCATCCATACCGCCGTACTCGGGGGTCAGCGAGGCGGCTACGGCATCGACAGTGACGCGCCCTGGCTGATCAATCTGAAGGGACTGTGGAACGTCCTCGAGGCGGCACGTGAACGGGACATCGGCCGCGTCGTGCACGTGGGCTCCTGCCAGGTGGAACATCCGGCGGGCGAGTTCTTCGATGCTGACAGGCGTCGTCCCGATGGCGGCCTGTACGCCGTCACCAAGCGACTGCAGGAGGAGATGTGCCGCCAGTTCCACGATGCCCACGGCATGTCCCTCGTCGTGCTTCGCCCCTGCTCCATCGTCGACAGCCGTCTGGGGCTGAGCAAGTACCGCAAACCGCTGGCTGGCAACTGGAGCACGGGCTGGGTCTGCCGCCACGATCTGGCCGAAGCCTGTCGTCTGGCCGCCGAAATCCAGGGCCTCGGCTTCGAGGTGCTGCACACCGCCGGCCCGAAAGAGGCCGAGGCGTTCTGCAACGTCGTCCGCACTCGAGAGGTCCTGGGGATGGAGTTTCGCGGCGATCTCGATCAGTACAGGTAAAGCCGATCGCCGCACGGCTTGTGGAATCCCGCCCACCTTGTCATCTTGGCAGGGTGAGACGCACTCTCCTGCTCGCCTTCGTGCTCCTGCTGCCGGCCCTTCCGGCGCTGGCCCTGTCCGCCGACATCAATCGGGACGGCGTCGTTGACTTCGACGACTTCTTCCTCTTCGGTGATCAGTTCGGCCAGTCCGGGGACCCCGACCTGGCCGACACCATCGTCGTCGTCGTCCGCGATACGATCGTCGTCGCCGCCGACACGCTGGTCCTGACCGACACGGTCACTCTGACCTTTGTTGACACAGTCTATGTCGATCCCGCCGACACGGTCACACGCAGCGGCACACCTGTCGCCTTCGCCGACCCCGCGGTGGAATTCGCCCTGCGCACCCTCGTGGGCGTCGCCGAGGGAGACCTGCTCACCGGGGACGTGGCAAATATCCAGACGCTCAATCTGAGCGGTCTGAACATCTCACTGCTGGACGGCCTCGAACACTTCACGTCCCTGACGACTCTGTCCCTGACAGACAATCTCATCGTCGACGTAAGTCCGCTGCAGGACCTGCGAACCTGGTGTCGGTGACCCTGGCCAGCAATCAGGTGCGGGACATCGAGCCGCTGGTCGACAACGCCGCCCTGACCACGGGCAGCAGCATCATCCTGGCCGGCAATCCTCTCAGCGTGCTGTCGCGCACGACGCACGTGCGGACCCTCCAGGACCGCGGTGCCACCGTCACCGCCGACGCTTTCGTCGTCACCTTTGCCGATTCGCTTCTGGGGGTGGCGGTCCGTTCGGCTCTGCAGCAACCGACGGGCGACCTGCTGCACCTCGACCTCGAGACGATCACCACCCTCGACGTCGCTGCCGACAGCATCGCCGACCTGTCAGGTATGGAATTCATGCGCGGCCTCGTCGACCTCGATCTGCGGTCCACACAAATCACGAGCATCTCTCAGTTGTCGAGCCTGAAGAAGCTGGAAGTCCTCGACATCAGCGACAACTCGATCGGCAGCTTCTCGCCTCTGGCCGGGGCCACCGCCCTGCGAAATCTCGACCTGGAGAACACCGGCCTTACCAGCGTAACCCACCTGACGGGGCTGACTTCGATGGAGATTCTCTTCCTCAACATCAATTCCATCGATGACATCTCAGGGCTGTCCGGCCTTACCGCCATGCAGCAGCTGAACCTGCGCGACAACGACATCACCGATCTGTCCGTTCTGCTCGACATGACCGACCTCACCGACGTCTGGCTCGAGGGCAACGATCTCGATGACGACGCCAGCGACACGGTGATCCCGGCGTTGATCGACCGCGGGGCCTTCGTCCGTTTCTGACCGTCAGAGTTTGAGCAGCAGGGGGGTGATCATACCGACCATCGACACCCACATGATCACGACAATACCGAGGACCCAGCGGATCTGTCCGGCCAGGCGTGCCTCGGAGCGCTCGATGCGGTCGTCCAGACGCACGATCCGGTCGTCCAGGCGCCGTATGTCCTGTCGGACGTCCAGCAGATCTTCGCGCAGGTAGGTGAAACCCCAGTGCATGTCGTCCGGTGGCTGTGATGTCGGCGTAAGAGGCTTATCGGCCATCTGTGTGTCTCCGCGTAGTATACGACTCGGCCTGCCGACGGCAAGCCGATCGTGATCCACGCAAGCGGTGTACCAGCCGAGTCTACAGAGGCCAGCCACGTTCCACGCGCTGGACTGTGACCTCTACCGCACCCACGGGTGTGGCCCGCAGCACCCGGTGCTACATCCTCGACTTCGACAACGGCACGAACCCCGCCTCCATGGAGGAGACACGTTTCGGGTCATCGCCCCGCAGATCTCCCCTGCCCTCCAGGACGGCCTTCAGGTTGGTCAGGAAGAAGATCCAGCAGGGGCGACAGTTGAGGTGACCCGACACCCGGCCGCCTGCCGTATCCGCAATGTCTGACTGGACCAGGTGCGGTTCGGTCTGACCTTCCACAGCAGTCAGGCTCACCGACACGTTCATGTCACCGAAGGTGAACTCGATTCTCCGATCTCATTCCACCTTGATGATCGTGCCATTTCGTCCTGGCGGCGTCATTCCTGTCGATCATCGAGCCTAATGCAATTCTCTGAAATGAACCCGGTCAAGCCCGGCTTGCCAATCGCACACAAGAAGGGTCGCCGGGAACCCGGCGACCCTTTTGAATGCCAGCACATGCCGGCTAGACGTTCAGCCTTAGAACTTGTAGAAAACGGTACCCCTTGCCTGAATGTTCGGATCCGGCCCGTCCGGCAGCCCGACATAGAGGTTGGGCATGATGTGCACGTTCTTCGCCGCCACGTAGTCGAGACCCGCGATGATCAACAGGTCGGTAGTGTCGTCACTGTCGTCACTCACCGCGTCCAGGCGACCGAAAGCATTCCACTTCTCGGTGACGGGAAGGTGACTGAAGATCGAA
>DASCMS010000103.1:0-91527 GCA_036011085.1 Candidatus Latescibacterota bacterium | reverse complement strand
CTAGGCACGGGAAGCGGGACGTTTGCCGCCGGCGTCGATTTGGCCACCGGTGGCTCCAACTCGACCCAGTCTGCGTCATTCGGAGATCTCGACGGCGATGGCGATCTCGACTTGATCGTCGCCGACTACGGTGTGAACCGCTTCTACCTGGGCGACGGCAGCGGATCCTTCGGCGCCAGCAACGATGTCGAAACCGGCACGACGAACAACACGCTCGGTATGTCGCTGGGCGATCTCGATGGCGACGGCGATCTCGATGTGATCTTCGGCACCGCCAGTCTCTCGGCGCCGAACCGCGTGCATCTGAGCATGGGCAGCGGGTCCTTTGCCGCTGGCAGTGATGTCGACTCACCGACGAACTCCACCCAAGCCACCGCGTTGGGGGATCTCGACGGCGACGGCGATCTCGATCTGGTCACCGGCAACAACAGTGCGGTCAACCGCGTCTACCTGAACAACAACACCTCCTTCTCCTCGTCGTCGCCGACGACCAACGCCAACAACACGACGACTACCGCCAACGTCAGCGCCACCTTCAATCAATCCATGAACGCGGCGACGAGCTCCACCTTCGTTGTGCACGGCAGCATGACGGGCCAGCGTGCCGGCAGCTACAGCGGCGCGAGCAGCACGACGCTGACCTTCGATCCGACGAACGACTTCGAGCCGGGCGAGAAGGTGGACGTGATGTTGCTGACGGGGTTGCGCAGCACGAGTGGGGATGCGTTGCAGCCGCCGAAGGCGTACCGGTTTCGGGCGGCGGCGGCAGCAGGGCCGGTGGTATTCGATCAGGTGACGAGTGATGTCGGTACGCCGACGAACGATACCTATGCTACATCGCTGGGGGATCTGGATGGGGATGGCGACCTGGATCCGGTCACCGGCAACGTCAACCAAGTGAATCGGGTGTATTTGAGTAATGGCAATGGCACGTTTGCTTCCGGCAGCGATGTCGATACGCCGGCGAATACGACCTTTGAAATCGCCTTGGGGGATGTCGATGGGGACGGCGACTTGGATCTGATCACCGGCAATTCCCTCGCGGTGAACCGGGTGTATCTGGGCAATGGCAATGGCACGTTTACTTCCGGCAACGATGTCGATACGCCGACGAATCCTACTCGGGGCATAGAGCTGGGTGATGTGGACGGCGACGGCGATCCGGATCTGCTCGTCGGCAACACGGGAGTGAACCGGAGGTACCTGAGCAATGGCGATGGGACCTTTGCCTCGGGGAGCGACGTCGACACGCCCAATAATTCTACTTGGGACGTGTCGTTCGGTGATGTGGATGGCGACGGCGACCTGGACATAGTTACTGGCAATGCCGGCCAGGCCAACCGTATCTACCTCAACGAGGGGAACAGCGACGGCACGTTGACCGCCAGTGCCACGCTCGACGAGAGCAGCGCCATCAGCCTCATCGACACGATCGACACGCAGGTCGAGGCGAAGAGCCTGTTCGACTTCACCCTCACCGACGGTGGCGGCGGCGGCGGCGTTGCTACGAATCTGTCGCAAGTCGTGCTCAACACGTCGGGCACGGGCCCCTTCTCCAAGATCAGCTGGCTGCTCAACGGGCCGGATGCAACGAACGCCGCCGGCACGTACAGCTCCGGCGCCAACACCATCACTTTCTCCGGTCTGTCGCTGTCTCTCGCCGATGGTGCCAATGAGACCTACACCCTCAGCGGCTACTACAACAACACGAGCGGCCTGACGGTCGGCCAGACGTTCTCCTTCTCCATCGACGGCGACACCGACGTCACGGTGTTGACGTCTGGCTCTGAGATGTCGGGCAGCAACGCCGCCGTCAGCAATGCTGCCGCGGCTCAAGTGGCCATCTTCCTGAATTCGGATGGAGCGTTGACGGCGAGCAGCACGCTGGACGAGAGCAGCTCGATCGGGCTCGCCTTCGCGGCGCAGAGCGCAGCCACAGCAGTGGACCTGCTCGATTTCAACCTGACCGATGGCGGCGGCGGCGACGGGCTGGCGCTGGAGGTGTCGCAGATCGTGGTGAACAAATCGGGGACGGGGACGTTCTCGGGGGTGACGTGGTTGCTCAACGGTCCCGATGCGAGTGACGTGGTCGGCGCAGTAGGTGCGAGCACGATCACCTTCTCCGGGCTGTCGATCTCGGTGGCAGAGGCTTCGAGCGAAGTCTACACCGTCAGCGGCTACTTCAACGACCTGAGCACGGTCACCCTCGGCGACACGTACTTGCTGTCGCTGGATGGAGATACGGATCTGACGCTGGTGTCGACGGGATCCGCGGCAGCAACTCAACCGTGAGCAATGCGGGTACGGCGATCTCGATTCCGACGTTTGCTGAGTACACGGCCATGCTGCTGGGGCTGTCGATGGCGGGGGTTGCGGCGTGGCGGATGCGGAGCGGGACTAGCGCGTGACAGCTTTCTTGGTGGGGGAGGCCGTCTCCCTACTGCAGCAGATGCATCTGAGGGATATGTAGAATGCACCGATCTGGATACCAGTCAGCAGAACCATCGCCACTAACAGAGTCTCTGGCCAATGGCCCAGTCGGTCATTGAATGCCTGCATTTCCAGCCTTGCAGCCCGAAGGTCCTGCCGCACGAGTGCGATGCCTGGGTGCATGTCGTCCTCAGAAGGTGGGATGGGTCTGGGTTCGCGTGGTCATGTCCGGCATTGGTCAGGTCCTCGGAGTATAGCGCAGTCAGGGCTCCCTCACGAGAGGAACCTGCATGGCGATCTGCTATACTTCCCAGGGCCGCTCTCCGACTGCCGACAACGGCAGGGCCGTGATGTCCTGCTTTATCGGGAAGCGGCGATCACCTGCATGTACCACCCAGAGATGGTCGAGCTGGAGGTCGGCAAGAGCCGAGAGCATGGATCGTGTCGATCGTGGGGCGTCGGTCCATTTGGCCTCGAATCCGATGCGACGTCCGCCGCTCATGATCAACAGATCGAGCTCCGCGCCGCCGTGAGTGCCCCAGAAGTACACATCGCGGGTGTCGGTGAAACGTAGCACCTGTTCCAGAGCGAACCCCTCCCACGAGGCGCCCAGTTTGGGATGCCCCGTCACGGCGTGCCGGTCGGTGAGGGACAGCAGGGTGTGCAGCAGGCCGCTGTCTCTGATGTAGAGCTTGGGAGACTTCACCTGGCGTTTGGACAGGTTTTCGTGCCATGGGGGAAGCTGACGCACCATGAACGTGTCGCTCAACACGTCCACGTATCGCCGTACGCTGTTGTCGGAGACACCGAGGGAACGGCCGATTTCCGACAGGTTCAGGGTCTGGCCGTGGTAGTGGGCGAGCATGGTCCAGAGCCGTCGGATCTGTTCCGTCGGCAGCGACAGACCGGCGCGAGGAATATCCCGCTCGAGGAAGGTGCGCACGAAGTTGTCGCGCCAGGCGACGCTGTCCACATCGGATTCGGCCAGCAGCGATCGAGGGAATCCCCCCCGAATCCACAGACTGTCAAGGTGCTGGGCGCCTACCTCGGCGAGGTCGAAACCGTCGAGTTCGATAAACTCGATCCGCCCCGCCAACGTCTCAGACGAGCCGCGCACAAGGTCGGGAGAGGAACTGCCCAGTAGCAGGAACCGGACGGGCACCGGGTCCCGATCCGCCAGTACCCTCAGCACCGGCAGCAATTCAGGCATCAGCTGGATCTCATCCAGCACAACCATCCCCTTCATCTCCCGCAGCGCCAGCATCGGCTCTGCGAGTCGAGCACGGTCGGGCGGCGATTCCAGGTCGAAGTATTCCGCGCCAGAACGGACAGCCAGACTTCTCGCCAGGGTGGTCTTGCCACACTGGCGAGGTCCGAGCAGTGCCGTGATCGGCGCGCGCCGGAGTGCCCGCTCAACGCGTTCTTCGTGTCTGAGTCTCGGAATCACAGGTGTAATATATCCATGTAATATCGAATTTACAAATCGAAATTACCAGAATAATCACCTCTAGCCCGACTGTACGCTAGGCTCACGAACGTATGAGCGTTTTGCAGAGTTATGAGCGTTTTGAGCACTGTGAGCGTTGTTGTAATAATGCAGATCACGCCATGGGCCGTGCGATCCACTTTCCAGAGGTGGTTCTCAGGGATTCGGCTGGTCTGGAGTCGGTGCTCCAAAGGGCACGCCCTTTGCAGTCTCCAGCGGGAGAGCTCCTATATAGTTGAACGACAGCCTGAGGCCGGCCCAGATCGCGCGATCGACAGATGCCAATCCAGTCCAGCATGACCCGCCCCAGCGATCGCGCCCTGTACCGTCGTAGCGAAGAGGCGCTGTACCAGGCAGCACGTACCCACTTTCGCGGCCGTCGGGGCGGCGAACTGCGGCGTATGGTGCGGCGTTATCTGAAGCCGCAATTCGGGCATCAGCGCCAGCACCGGCTCTGCGAATCGAGCGCGGTCCGGCGGCGACTCCAGGTCGAAGTATTCCGCGCCAGAGCGGACAACCGGGGCCTTCGCCATGGAACCTTGAAATCTCGAATCTACAAGTCGAGATTCCCTGACTATGGGACTTCCTCCCTACGCGGTTACAGCCAGCTCAGGCCGTGCGAGAGCCGCGCGGGTTGAGACTCCCGCAGACCAAGAGATCACATTCAAACTCTCCCACTGACGGGGCGTCAAATGAAGACCAGCTTCACCACTCTCGGCTGTCCCTCCTGGGACCTCGGCACCATCATCGCACAGGGCAGCGCCATGGGCTTCGATGGCGTCGACTTCCGCGGTCTGCAGGACGACATCGACATCACGCAGCTGCCGGCGTTCACCACCGACATCGCCACAACGAAGGCGCGATTCGATGACGCGGGACTGCACGTATGCGGCATCAGCTCGAGCCTGAAGGTGTGCGACGACTCGAAGTGTGAGGACAACCTGGAGGAGGCGAAGCGGACGATCCCGGTGGCTGCCGAGCTGGGAACCGAGACGATCCGCGTGTTCGGTGGCGGCGACCCGGCGCGGCACTCGAAAGAGCAGATGGCCGACATCGGTCAGCAGATGATGCTGCAGGTGCTCGATCTCGACGGGGCTGGACAGTTCAAGTGGGTCTTTGAAACCCACGATCACTGGATACAATCCGCGGACTGCAAGCTGCTGCTCGAACGGGTGACGGTGCCACAATTCGGTGCCCTGTGGGATATGGGGCACACATCCCGCGTGGGTGGCGAAGATCCGGCCGATACTCTGGCGGCGTTTGGTGACCGCGTCTACTACCTGCACGTCAAGGACGCCATCGACGACGCGTCCCATGAACACGCCATGAACGACGGCTGGCGCTACGTGCCACCCGGCACCGGCGAGCTGCCGATCGGCAAGGCGCTCGAACTGTTGAAAGAACGCGGGTACGACGGCTACGTCATGTTCGAGCACGAGAAGCGCTGGCACGGCGAACTCGAAGAGCCGGAGGAGATCCTTCCGTTGTTTCTGAAATGGATGAGGGGGTTGGGGGTGTAGTCAGCGCCAGGCAGCACTCCAGCCCGCCGTGTGTACGTCGCTGCTGATACGCCAGTCTCGCAGCACATCGAGCAGCTCGCGCCTCTTCGCCTGATGTGAGTCGTCATCCCACAGGTTGACGACCTCGTCCGGGTCGCTGCGCAGGTCGAAGAGCTGTCCTTCGGGACAGTCGACGAAGTGCACGAGCTTCCAGTTTTCCGTACGCACCATCGTCATGAACTCCGTCTTCTGCAGAATGCCGTCGCGGCCGTGCTCGGCGAACACGACCTCGCGCGCCTGCCAGTCTTCGCCCTTCAGTGCCGGCAGCAGCGAGCGTGCCTCCATCGTCGGGGCGGGTTCGACACCTGCCAGCTCGAGCAGCGCGGGACCGATGTCCATCTGCTGACACAAGCCCTCGACACGCCGATCGCCGGCGAATCGTTCTGGCGACGAGACGATCAGCGGCATGCGTGTGATCGTGTCGTACATCGTCCACTTCTGGCTGTGGCCGTGGTCGGTGAGGCAGTCGCCGTGGTCGGCGGTGAAGACGACGACGGCGTTCTCCAGGTATCCCTTGTCTTCCAGGGCCCGCAGGATCTCGCCCACCTTGGTGTCGATCATCTCGACGTTGGCCATGTAGTAGGCGCGCTGACGGCGGCGTTGTTGTTCGGTGGGCTCGAGCAGGTGCACGACGCTGTCGTGGTCAACCTCGGTGTTGTGCTGGCGCATGGCTTTGTAGGGCGCCGGCTGACCGTCGAGCTCTTGTTGCGTCACCGGCAGCAGGGGGACGTCGCGCTCCATGTACTTCTGCGCCATCTCCGGGGTGGGGTCATACGGCGGGTGTGGTCCCGGAAAGCCGATCTCGAGAAACAGGGGCCGCTCTTCGTCCCGCGGTTTGGTGCGGATCCAGTGGGTGGCCATGTCGCCGACGAAGTTGTCGGGATGGGTGTCGGCGGGCAGGTCCCAGGTGAAGGCGCCCAGGCTTTCGTCATAGTCGGGTCTCTTGCGGTAGAACTCGCGCTGCTGTTTGACGATGCCGCGGGCGCGCAGGGCTTTGTCCCACTCGTCGAAGTAGTAGCGCTCTTCCAGATAGCGGTCCTTGTTCTCGACGACGTAGCGCTCCTCGAAACCGAGGGGTGTGTGGTACGGATAGCTGTGCATCTTGCCGACGTTGATCGTGCGGTAACCGCTGTCGCGCAGCTGTTCGATCCAGGAGTGGTTCCAGGCGTCGGCGTTCTTCAGGATGCCGGTGGTGTGCGGGTAGTAGCCGGTGAACAGGCTGGCCCGGGAGGGGGCGCAGGAGGCGGCGGTGACGTGACAGTCGGTGAAGGTGACGCCGCTGTGCACGAGACGGTCGAGGTTTGGCGTGTCAACGTAGCCGTAGCCCAGAGCGTTGATCGTGTCGAAGCGCTGCTGGTCGGTGATGATGAAAATGATGTTGGGGCGGTCAGCGCCGGTCAGACCAATCAAGAGATCCCCCTCGGATTGTGCAGTCGCTGGAGCACTGGCGGAGAGGGTAGACTACGGCAGGGGGGGCCTCATGGCCAGACTGGCCATGGACCACTCAGATCAGCGTTCCACCACGTGGCTGGTGAGCAGATCGAAGTGTGCCGTGCGGCACGAGTCGTCGAATTCGTAGAGTCCGATCTCCTCGCTGGCGTGGGCGGTGCGTACGTTGACACGATGGCGCTTGTGCTCCAGTCCACGCCATTCGTGTTCCACGCGACCGTGCCTGTTCAACTCGGCGCGAAGGTCACAGCGCACCGCGTCCAGCTGGTCCTGCAGCCGGGCAAAACGTCGGTGATGGGCGGCGAGCAACTCCACCGTCAGGATCTTGACCACGACCACCGCCGCCAGGGCTACCAGGGCGGCGATCATGGATATCGTTGTCAGCAACAGTCAAGTCTCCAAGTTCAGGGCACTCATACCTAGGATCGGTAGGAAGGCCGAAACCCGGCGTGACCGCGGTCACGTCGCGGACGTGATGTGCATCACGTGCAAAAACAACAGGTTACGAAGGCTAAGACGCGCCGATGACAGCACGGTTCCCCCGGGGAACTCGGGCCCCGAGCAGGGCTGAGGGGGAAACTCAGGAGGGGTCGAAGGTCACGCGTTCGCCCTCGTCGTCGACGACGCAGGCGGCCAGCACGTCCTGTTCGGACGAGGCGAACGGATTCTTCGTGCGGCCCACGGTCAGCAGGTAGCTGGACCCGGTCTGCAATTCTCCCGTGGCGCCGTCGCGGGCCCGTTCCCGGGCGCGTGCGTGCATCTGCCGCTTCGTGCTTTCCTGGAGCTCGTACAGATCGATGTACGAACCGTCCTCGTAGTCTTCGAGGAACAGCAGCTTGCCGTCGGTGCTGAGGCGGACGAAGTAGTGGCTGAGCTCGGGGTTGCCGGACAGCCGTTCGAGGCTGGCCACCGGCAGGGCGACCCGGGGATTCCGCTGGTGTCGTTCCCGCCGCGGCGTGATGCGGGCGTGGCCGCGCAGCCGGCGCCGCAGATCGCTGTCGAGCTTGTCCACCGTTTTACGGGGGTGATGCTCGACGAGCAGAGCCTTCCAGGCGGCGCGCACTACATGGGTCCGCGTGGCGTCGACGATCTCACCCAGGGCGGTGTCAGCAGCCAGCTCGTCGGGGAACGCACCGGGAAACTCTCCCTCTCCCGGCGAGTCCAGCGCCAGCGGTGTCTCGTCGAGGAAGGCGGTCAGGGCATCCAGCGATTCGATGGCGCCGCTCTCGGTGACCGTGTCTACCCAGTCGAAAGCGGCGGCGCGCACCTTGTCGATCCAGGCATCGGCGGCGACAGCCGCCAGTACGGTCTCAGCATCGGTGTCGGCTCGCTGGCGAGCGGCGGCGATGACCTCACTGTCGGCGAGGAAGGTGACGTCACTGAGCAACGTTTCGTAACACTGCGACACGGCGACGACCGTCGCTTCCTCGGCGGACTCGGCATCACGAACGATTTCGACGGCCGCCCGCAGCGCCTCGATGCGGACCAGGGCGCCAGCCGCAAAGTCGAGCACCCTCGGCAGGGAGATGAGCTGACGGCTGTCGGTGTCGAAGCTGCGGCGATAGTTGGCGATCGTGTTCAGCCAGGCCTCCGCCTCCAGGTCGAAGCGGCGATCCTTCAGTCGTCGGTCGGGCGGCAGATCGAGTATCGATCTCACGCGCTGCTGTTGAGCCGCCAGTCGCAGGGCGACACCGGCCTGTTCGGCCGACGAGTCCGCCGTCACCAGGTCTTCGGCCAGAGTTTGGGGGCTGTCGAGGTCGTGCTCCGGTTCACAAAACAGGAGATACAGCCGCTCGTCCAGTTCGCGGACCTTGTTGATTCCGGTGGCCACCTTGTCGACTGCCTCGTCCAGCTCGTTTCTGCTGATCATCGGTACGGGCAGTTTGCCATCGGCATCCGGTGCTGGCGGCGCCGGCTCGTCTGACGACGGCGCTTCGGATTCGGCGGCCGCGTCAGATGCAGGTTTGGCCCCGCCGGCCGGGCTCGCCTTCGCCGAGGCGCTGGTCGGTCGGATGACCGAAGCGGTGGAGCCGCCGCCCGATGCCGAGGGTGGCCGAACCGAAGCCCTGCCGCCACCCGCTGAGGTGGCCCGGGGGGCGCCACCACCACCACCTCTTCCCTGCAGAGCGCGCTGCCGTCCCTCGCCGCCGATGACGACGCGCTCGCTCATGCGTTTGGCTTCCTCCATCGTCGGGATGCGGGAGCCGAGAGGGTTGAAGCCCTCGATCGTCTGCATTCTCGCGTCCCGTTCTTTCGGGTCGGCGATGGACTCGTCGGCGTACACGATCGTGAGAGCGTCGCGCAGCGTGCGGATGTACAGCTCCTGCGGCCCGGGTTCAGCCGCCTGGGGCGTATCCCCGTCGTCGTCGTCCTCGTCCGCATCGGTCTCTGAGGGTGGCGGTGGTGGCTGG
Source organism: Candidatus Latescibacterota bacterium (assembly GCA_036011085.1). Taxonomy (GTDB): domain Bacteria; phylum Latescibacterota; class UBA2968; order UBA8231; family UBA8231; genus UBA8231. The sequence continues at coordinate 82,192 of DASCMS010000103.1, read as the reverse complement.
GGGTGGAGCAGTTCCAGTCCGGCGTCGAGGGCGGCAGCTACGGCAATTCCGCGATCGTCCTCGCCCAGCCCTCGTCGTCCAAGTCGACAGAGATCCTCGAGGCTGCCTTTTTCGGCGCAGAGCACCTTGACCAGCTTCGGCAGCGTGAGGTCGTCGGGGAGTACCCCTTCGAGCAGGGCCAGGTTGCCGGCGTGGACGCAGAAGCTCTGACCCACGGGTTCACCCGTCTTGACGCCGAGAAACCGGTAGAGCCGCAGCAGGGCGCCGCGCACAACCCCACGGCCCTCTTCGTGCAGACCATCGCACAACGTCGTCGACAGCAGGACGGCGGGCAGCTCGTCACGAAAGTCGTCGATGTAAATCTCCGGACGGGCGGCTCGCAGCTGCAGGATGAGGGCCAGGTCCGGCGCCTTGCCCGAGGCCAGCATCATGGGGTGACAGACGTCATCCCACAGCTCGACGGCGAGAGCGGGATCGATGTCGAGCCGATCACACCACTGGCGCCAGGTGCTGGCCGGTATGTGGCTCTCTGACTGGACGCGGGCCAGTCCGCTGGTGACGGGATCGTAGTTCACGGCGCAAGTATACTCGGCATTCGGTATCGCTGCAGCAGGGCATGGAATTCAGGGTCATCGAGCGGCGCTGCCTCCCCGGCACCGAAAAGATGCCCCGGGCAGCTGCAGTCGGAGGCACCGAACCCGGGCAGGGCAAGGGGATACAGACGGTCCACGTCGGCAGCCAGGTCGCACTCCTGACGCTGGGAGGAACGGATCGGCAGGGGGACGACCTCGGCAGCCGCCTGACGCAGGTAGTCGATATGCCAGCGGCGCTTCTTGCGGAGACGCTGGTGACGCCGCAGTCGGGCCGTCAGGCCGGCCATGGCCGAGCCGACGTAGATGTACCAGCCGGCTTCGAAGGTGAACTCGCCGAAGTGGCCAATCTGCAGCCGCCGCTTCGCCGCCAGGCGCAGGAGGAAGAGATAGGCGCCGCGATCCTCGGCTTCCCGTCGCAGGTGGCGCCAGGGAATCCGCAGCAGGCGGGTCTCATCCTGCAGCGAGAAGTCCCGGTTCCAGCCGACGGCGACAGGCAGCACGCGTACGTGGGGCTTCACTGCGAGGAAGGTGCGGCTGAAAGCCAGGTCGGTATGGTAATCGGGCAGGAACCAGCGCGGCTTGAGGGAGTGCACGATGAAGAGAACGACGGGGCGCAGGTTGCCGGCCTGCCGCAGGTGAGCCAGTTCCTCCAGGTGGCGCCGGCCGCGTTCGGTGACCGCGTCGGGAAACATGGCACTGCCGTTGCCGAAGAGGGTGCAGGACTTCACCTCCAGCCACAGTCGCTGACGACCACGCTCGAGGAGGAAGTCGAAGCGGCTGCGGCCCACGGTGACCTCGGCGCCGGCGATACGCCAGCCGCGCAGAGACGGAATGCGCCGCGCCTCGATGAGGTGCCGGGCCACCGCATTGGTGCGGTGCGTATCGAGGAAGATGGGCTCGCCGTTGAGCTCGAGGCCGACACAGGTCCATTCGGTGCGTCGCGTCGGACCGGGAACCGCCCGGGTCACGGTAAGTTCCGTGTCCGGGAAGAGCATCTCGTCCATGCGCCCCGGGTTCGGCAGAAAGGCCTCGATGAGTTCCCCTGAACGCAGACGGCCATGGATCAGAAACCGGTTCGGACGGGCGACGAACCGGGCCCGTTGCAGGCGGATTTGCCCGAGAGGCCGGAAGCCTCCGCTTTCGGCCTCAGGCAAATCGCAGGGAGAACAGGTCGGCGTCTTCGAGAGCGAGGCGCAGGCGCACGACACGTCCCTGAAGGCCGGATACATCCGCGCCGTCCTGCCAGCGAGCCGCGTCCTCGATCTGGTCACCGTACAGGGGTTGAGCCGCGTCGAGGGTGAATCCGGGAATGGGCGAGCCGTCTGCCTCCTGGACTTCGATGCGCACCGAGCCGGCGGCGGAGGTGGCGTAGTTGAGCAGCAGGCGATCGCCTTCAAAGGTGAAGGGTTTCGTCAGGGCTTCCCCGACCACATCGGCACACACCGAGGCGAAGCCCCAGGGCCGGACGGTGACACGACGCAGGCGGTTGTCGTTCCAGCCGTAGTGTTCGGCCATATACATGGACCACTCGCCCTCACCCGTATCGATGATGCCCACGGCGGTGGTCTGGTTGCGATGGGTCCAGTTGCGCTGCTCGCGCCCGGGGCGCAGCCAGGCCTGGCGGAAGGTACGGTCCCAATGGACTCCGTCGCGGCTGCTCATGAAGACCGCATCGGACAGGCCGTCCTGGGGATAGTCCATACCCTCCGTGTCGAGGGTGCGCTCCGGCAGGAAGCGCATGGGGAAGGACAGCAGGATGTGCTCCGCCCCGGGACAGGGAACGGTGGCGTTGGTGTAGAACTGCTCCAGCGGCACACCGTCGTCGTAGTGGTGGGGTTCCGGTTTCGTCCAGTGCACGAAGTCATCGGAGGTGCAGCTCTGAATGGCCCGAATGCGCTTCCCGTCCTGCTCATAGAAAAAGCGGCTGAACAAACGGTAGCAGCCGGCGTGGGCGTCCCACAGAGGCACGTTGACGGAGTCGAAGGCGCCCTCCACCGCGAGGGGGTCGGCCTGCAGGCGCTCCCAGTGGATGCCGTCGGCCGAGCGGAAGCCATAGAGACGATTCTTGGCGCCGCCGCCCACGGCCTTGAAGCGCGCCTCCGGGTCGGCCTTCGGGTTGCGATCGAGGCAGACGCAGAAGTTGTGCGCCTCGTAGCCATGCCAGACAGTGTTCGGGGCGATGCCACCCTCACCCCCGACCGCCTCCGGGAACAGACCCAGCCGGGGTCGGTGGAAGTGTACCCCATCGTAGCTCAGAGCGACATTGCAGGTCTGCCGCTCGTGGTGGTCGGCGTAGGCCTCGCCGATGGGATAGAAGCCACGATAGTAGAGGAAGAGACCGCCATCACCGTCGTCGACCAGGTTGTAGCAGGCGGTGCAGGCGTTTTCGTTCGGCGGCTGTACCTCGAGCACATAGCCGCGCCGCTCCGGCTGATGCAGACGTTGACGGGTCCCGTCGAGACGATCGATGAGGAAGCCGTCGATGAAGAGTTCGCGACGACTGCCGAGAGTGATGGGTTCGGTGGGCATGGTCTGGATCCCGGATAGGTGAGTGTGGATCAGGCCGGCGCGGACGACGGCAGTTCGTGGCCGACGTCGCGCAGCAGCGCACAAAGGAAGAAGTAGGTGACGCCCCAGAGCAATGGCTTGCCTGGACCGAGAAGGTCAATGGCGGGGAAGCGCCGGAGGTCGGAGTCGTTCTGCAACTCGTGCCGGCAGTGTCTCGTGTCGTCGAGCAGATGGGCGACGGGAACCCAGAAGGCATCGAATACCTCGTCCGACAGCGTCAGATCGGGGGCATCGCTCACAGCGTAGACGAAGGCGCTGATCGTCATGGGCAGAATGCGGGCCGGTCGATCATCGAGGCGGCCGAGAAAGCGCGCCCCGGACAGGTCCAGGCCCACCTCTTCGAAGGTCTCGCGTGTGGCGGCTGCCTGTTCGTCGGCATCCCCGGGATCGATTCGGCCACCGGGGAAGGCGAGGTCACCCGACCACGGGTCGCCGTCGTGCCGGGCACGCTCGATGATGAGCAATCTGGTGTCGCCGGCTGCTTCGTGCAGGATGACGGCCACAGCGGCGTCACCCTCAGTGCCAGGATCGACCCGCTCCGGAGACCGTCCCGCCAGGCCGGCGGCGATGTCGTCGATGGTGATCAACGGGCGGTACGCGCCGGTGCGTACAGGCGCTCAGAACGCACGACGGCGCCGTGGACGTCGCGGATCTCGAGATCGACAACCGCCGGTTCGGTGTGCCAGTCGATGGCGAGCAGGCCGAAGTTCAACCGATGGTAGACGTCGCCCAGGCGCAGGCTGTTGGGCTCCCCGGGATAGCTGGTGTAGGCGTGGGTCAGTCCACTCGAGGTGACGTCGTAGAGGGGCTCGTGGTCGGTGCTCTCCAGGCGCGAGATCTCGGCCAGGTGGCGGTCGCCACTGAGAAACAGAACGCCCCGGGCGCTGCTGCTGCGCACCAGGTCCAGCAGCCGCTGACGAGACTGTGGAAAGTTTGCCCACTTCTCGTACGGGTGCTCCGCAGACAGGACCTGGATACCGGAGACGATGATGTTCAATCTGGCCTGCGACGTGGTCAGCTGCTGTTCGAGCCAGCTCCACTGTTCAGCACCCAGCACATCGGCCGACTGGCCTGGCGGATCGCGGTGATAGCGGGCATCGAGCAGGATGACACGGACCTGTCGATCACCGCTCCCGTAGATGTGACTGGCATAGGCACCGGCCCGAGATCGCCGGGGCGAATCGGTGGGTACATCGAGGAAGTCGAGCAGGACCTGTTGACTTTCGGCTCGCCGCGGGTACTCCTTGCCGCCATTGTTCAGGCCATAATCATGGTCGTCCCAGACGCCGATCACAGCGCAGCTGGCGGCGAGTGCGGCGTAGTCGGGCTGTACTTTCTGGGCCGCGTACTTCGAGCGCAGCAGCAGCATGTCCTCCGTGTCGCCGTAGACGATGTCTCCGGTCCAGATCCAGACATCCGGCGCCACCCGCTGGATGGCCTGCCATATCGGCTGTTCACCGTCGTGCCTGTTGCAGGAGCCGAAGGCGATCCGCTCGACCGTACCGGATGCGGCAACGGGCAGCGTGCCCAGCAGCAGGGCGAGACAGATCCAGCTCATCGCAGCAGCATCCGGAACAGAGCGTCACCGGCAGCCACGGCGATCAGGCAGAGCACCACGTGGAGGCCTGCGTGGGCGGCCGCCAGCAGGGCCTCGCCGTCGCGGACCAGACGTAATGTCTCGAGGGAGAACGCGGAAAAGGTGGTAAACCCCCCCAGGACTCCGGTGAAGACGAAGAGCCGGATCGAGTCGCTGAGGATGGCGCGGGACTCGGCGATGGCCGCCAGGCCGCCGATGAGAGCACAACCGGTCACGTTGACGACCAGCGTACCCCAGGGCACGACGGCGAGAGGCACCAGGCGCTGCACGGCACCGCTGACGAGGTAGCGGCAGGTGGCACCGGCAAAGCCGCCGAGGCCGACGAAGAGGACGTGGGTCACCGTCTGTTTCCGGGATGTCGAGGTGGTCGATGGCGTCTGGATTTGGGATAGTACACGAGAGCGATAGTATAGTCACGCGTCCATTCCGTAAGAAGTGCCCGGGAGAGCGCCCTTTCGGCCAGTCTCGAAAACCACGACCTTGACCGCATCTATGGCAGAGGAAACCACAGAGACCGAGAAAGAGTTCTTTGCTCTGATCGTGGCTCAGGAGGGGAAGGCCCAGCGAACGCTGGCCAAGTTCCTCACCCTGTTGCTCAACTATCGGTATGGCTTCACCGTCGAGCCGGCCGCCGATTTCATCCAGGCTGCCGGGGCCATCCGCCGCCACGGTCGCCGGATCCGTTGCGTCCTCGTCATCCAGAACATCACAGTGAGCGCGCCTACGACGGTCCCGGCGCTGACCCTGGCCGGCACGATCCCTCTGTTCCTCCTGCTTCCCGGGCACGAAGCCAATGATCAACGGGAGAGCGTCGAGGGCATGGCCAACGTCTTCGTCTGCGCCTGGGAGCTGGCCTTCGCCAGTGGCGATGACTCACTGCAGAGAGTCATCGGTGAAGCTCTGTCCGAGGTTGATCTCGAGGGCATGCTCAACGAAGAGGACGGCGGGCTCGAGCAACGGGTCAAGGATCGTCTCGAGCGGCTCGACACGCTGCCGACGCTGCCGGCCATCATCATGCACATCATGCGCGTCGTCAGCGATCCGCGGGCCACTGTGGCCCAGCTCGAAGAGCTGTTGATGCGGGACACAGCCATCGTGCTCAAGGTCATGCAGGTAGCCAACTCCCCGTATTTCATGGGAACTGCGCGCAGCGGTCAACGGTGGACGTTGCAGGAAGCCGTGGTCCGTCTCGGTGTCAAGAAGGTGGGCGCCATCGCTCAGCAGATCGCCCTGATCAACACCTTCGTCCGTCCCGACGACAACGACTTCGACATCGAACGCTTCTGGGCGCACTCGGTGGCCGTGGCCATGATCGCCGATCGCCTCGTGGAAGACTCCACGGCCGGCCTCGAGGAAAAGGTGCCTTTCAACGACTACTGGATGGCGGCGCTGCTGCACGACTGCGGCAAGGTCGTGCAGGGGTTCTTCTTCCACGACTGGTTCGAGCGGATCCTGCGGACCATGGACAGCAAGACATCCTTCGCCAAGGCCGAGGCCGACCTGGGCGGGGCCATCAGCCACGAGTGGATCGGCGAGCTGCTGTTGCGCCGATCCGACATGCCCAACGATCTGATGCGCGCCGTCGGCCTGCACCACGTACTCGGTGAACGACCATCACCACTGGCGTCCCTGGTCCACGCCGCCGACGGCATCGCCAAGGAGATGGGAATGGGCCTGGTGGAGGACGAGGCCGTCGAGTACAACCGCGCCGCCCTGTCCGTGTTGCAGCTGAAGCGGGACGATGTCCGCAAGCTGAGCAAGAGCTACGCGAGTCTCGTGAAGGGGGAGGTGCGACGCCTTGTGAAGGAATGCATGAGCTGAGGGACCCCGACTACCACTGTTCCGATGGCATGGAGGAGTAGCGCCTTGGCCAAGCCCGCTGCCGATGGACGCCGCCTGTGTCGTACCTGCGGCGAACGTTACGATTACCCCGGACACAACAGCCTGGCGACGCGCACCGTGTGCGAGCGGTGCCTCGAGATTCCCGCAGACACGCGACGCGTCCTGGGAATTCTGCGGCGGCGAGTCGAGCAGCTGACGAAGCAGGTGGAAGGCCTGACGGAGCGGGCGGGCGAAGAACGTTCCGGATGAGCAACAGCAGACGCGATTTCTTCCGTCAGCTCGTCGACAAGACACTCGATCAGGCGGCAGACATTCTCGAAGAGCGGCTTCCGGTCGCCCGGCCCGAGCTGCCCCGCACCAGACTGCGCCCCCCCGGGGCGATCCCCGAAGCACGATTGCTCGAAACCTGTTATCGCTGCGGCAACTGCGTCGATGTCTGTCCGGCGCAGGCGATCAAGCACATAAAGGGCGAGTCGGACGAGCAGAATGGCACGCCCTTCATCGAGGCGCGTTCGCAGCCCTGCCTGGTGTGTGATGGGCTGGAGTGCATGCAGGCCTGTCCGAGCGGCGCCCTGCAGCCCGTGGCGCGCCAGGACATCCGCATGGGTCTGGCAGTGGTCGACCTGGCCGCCTGCCGGCGCTCCCAGGGCGAGGACTGCCGCGTGTGCGTGGATCTGTGTCCCTACGGAGAGCAGGCGATGCGGATCGATGACAGCGGCGGCACAGTGCAGGTCTTGAGCGCCTGTGTCGGCTGCGGGATCTGCGAGTGGAAGTGTCCAGAGCGCGCGGTGACGGTGCGGATGTAGGCCTGTGGACGGGTCCGGGCGAGGGTTACGGGGACGTACGCCGGAGTGGCGGTCTATCTGGGTACGGCTGAAGGCATATGGGTGCCCGTGCCGAGCCCCGACTGCGTCGGGTCTCGGAGGGATTCTGAGTCGGGAGAGGACCCGTGCCGGCGTAATGCCCCCTACACCCTCGCCCCGACCCGACTGACCAACCCGAAATCCGCACCTGGTGAAGGGAGAAGACTGCGGGCAGATTGCGTGGGGTTACAGATTGGCGCGACCGATGCTTTCGAGCTCCTCGTCGATGATCTTTTTGAAGGCGGCGAAGGGCTGGGCGCCGGAGAGCATCCGGCCGTTGATGAAGAAGGCCGGTGTGCCACTGACGCCGTGCTGCTGCCCCGACGCCAGATCGGCGTCAACCTGCCCGGCGTACCGTCCCGACTCGATGCACTCTGAAAAAAGCGCCGGATCGAGATCGAGATCCTCGGCGTAGCGCTGCAGGTCTGCCGGCCGCAGGGCTCGGGCGTTTTCGTAGAGCAGATCGTGGTATTCCCAGAACTTGCCCTGCTCGCGGGCGCAGTGACCGGCCTGGGCGGCCAGATGCGCGTTTTCGTGGATGTTCAGAGGAAAGTCGCGGTAGACGAGGCGAACCCGGTCACCGTAGGTCTGCAGGACCTGCTGCACCGAGGGTTGCGCCCGACTGCAATACGGACACTCGTAGTCTGAATACTCGACGACGACGATCGGGGCGTCGGCGGGACCCCTGGCCGGCTCGTCGTCGGCGACCTCGATCCGGGCCCGGGGTGGTTCGAGAAGGATCTCGACGCCGGCCTGCTGGCGCAGGCCGACAAGATACTCCCGCTGGGTCTGCCGGTAGTTGCCGGCCACCATATAGTCGCGGATGCGATCCTGCATCGACTCGAACGACTGCTCTCCCATGCGCTGCTGGTTCTGCGCAAAGAAGATCTCCACATCGGCGTCACTGACCGGGGGCACGTTGGCGGTGATCTCCCGGGCGATGAGCGAGTCCACGTCGATCCCATGCCTGCCGGCCTCGGCGTTGAGCAGTTGCTCATCGAGCAGGAATCCAAGCGCCCGCTGGCGGGCCTCGAACAGAGACTGCCAGGCATCGGGCTCCGCCTTCTGTATCTGCGCATCCACCTGTTCGAGGGTGATCTGCTGCGTGCCCACCCTGGCGGCGACACCCACCGATGGCTGCGGTTGAGTACAGGCTCCGACGAGCAGGACGAGGACGATTGTGACGGTGCACAGGAACTGGGGCATGGGCACTTTCTTCAAGACAGCTTGCTGTCAGACAGCTTGCTGTCAGCATCCCGCATCATGCTGCCGATGGCCAGTCCATGAGGACAGGCCGCTTCGGCGGCGGCGAAATCGACGTTGCTGATCTGGCGCTGAGCTTCAGGAAGGTCCCGGAACAGACGTCGGGCATCGCGTCGCTTGCCATATTCGTCGTGGTACATACGGAAGCGGAGGATATCACCTACGGCTGTATCGGCATCGACGCGCGATTCGCAGAGGTGGCTGCAGCCACGACAAACCAGATGACTGGTGGCCTCGGCGTGCTGTCGCAGAAGCTCGCCCTCGTGCTGCCGTTCGAGCCAGCCCATGCGCGGACCCTTGCGGGCGGCATCAGCATTCTCGCGCACATGCTGGATGCTGGACATCTCCGAGCAGCAGGCTGTGATGCGCTCGTCCTGCCACATCGCCTTGAGGGCCGCCTGGTGCCGGTTGAAACCGGGCCACTCGGTCGGCTCCGCACCACCCCCGCGTCCGCCCTGAGTCTTCATGGCGATCAGGCCGATCCCGGCAGCATGGCACTTGTCGATGGCCGCTTTCATCCGCTCGTTGCCGAAGTCGCGGAAGCTGTAGCGGAACATGATCGTATCGACGTAGCCCACCTCGGGTGCGCGTTCGAGCAGCTCGATGACGCGCTTGTCATGTGACGAGAAGCCGAAGAAGCGGATCTTGTTCTCTTTCTTCAGCCGTTGTTGGGCAGCCTTCATGTCGGCGGTGAGGAGATCGGGGTTCTTCAGGTTGTGCATGAAGTAGAGATCGACGCGATCCGTCTTCAGGCTCTCCAGGCTGCCGGACAGGGCCGCGGTCCAGGCCACCGGGTCGTGGTTGCCGCACTTGGTGACGAGAAAGGTCTGGTCACGTTTGCCACTCTTCTCGAACCAGTCTCCCACCGCCTTCTCGGAATTGCCCTTGTTGTAGCTCTGTGCCGTATCGATATAGCGGATGCCCTCGACGTCGAAGGCGCGCATGGTGATGGGCGTGATGTTGAAAGCTGTACCGGCGGACAGCACCGAGACTTTTTCGCCGGTCTTGCCAAGCGTGGCAACCGGCACGGTCCTGTCGGCTGCATCGACAGCGGCGGCGGCCGGTCCCAGAGCCGCCCCTGCAGCGGCAGCACCGGCGGTCGAGAGAAAACCCCGGCGGGAGACGGCGCGATTCGGCAGACTACTATGATCAGACATCGAAGGGCTCCATGTGTTTGGCGTGGCTATGCACCTGTGTGACGTTCGGCGATTTCGGGGTTTCCAGCCAGCCTGGCGTTGTTCTCACCGTCACCTTCCACCAGGCTGAGCAGTAGTGTTCGATCGACAGAGCGGGTTTCTCCTACGGCGGTCACTCGGATGGCGCGGTGGTCGCGCACCGGACACTCATGCTCGCAGATACCGCAGCCGATGCACACCTCAGGATCGACATAGGGCTGGCGCAGACGCAACTGCTCGCCGTACCTCGTCGTTACCTCCACCTGTCGTGAGTAGATCGCTTTCGGTGAGGTGGGGCAGACCTCCTCACAGACGACGCAGGCCGTGTCCATGGCCCAGGGCAGGCACCGACCCCGGTCGTAGAAGGCGGTGCCCGTCTTCACCGCCCCCAGGTCTTCGAAACCGGCGATCCCCAGTTTCTGCTCGATGGAGATCTTCTGAATGGCCCCCGTGGGGCAGACCTGACCGCAGAGCGTGCAGTTCAGCTCACAGTAACCCATGCGCATATTCATCACAGGTGTCCACACACCCTCGATGCCAGATTCAAACCAGGCGGGCTGCAGGACGTTGGTGGGACACACGCGGAGGCACTGGTCACACTTGATGCAGCGCTCGAGAAACGCTGTCTCGGCCACCGAGCCCGGGGGCCGAATCACTTCCTTCTGAAAGTTCTTGTCGAGGTCGCCGGAGCGGCGTGAAAAGGAGAAAGTGAACAGGCCCACAAGACCGGCCAGGACCGCCTTGCGCCGGTCGACATCGGGCCAGGTGACCTGATGTTCCACCGGCGCGGCGAAGGCAAAGCTGAGAGCATCGTGAGGGCAATCGTCGATGCAGTTGAAGCAGACGAAGCACTCAGACTTGCGCAGGTTCGTATGCGGGTCGGAAGCCCCTTCGCAACGCTGCAGACAGAGATCGCAGTCGATACAGGCGTCGATGCTGCGCTCGATGCGAAACAGGCTGAAACGGGACAGGATGCCGAGGGTGGCGCCAAGGGGGCAGAGCGCCCGGCAGAAGAACCGCGGGATCACCAGGTTCATGCCGATGAGGAAAACGAGCAGCAGGCCGACGACCCAGGCGAGTCGATGGACATGGGGGCGTACGTAGATCCACTCGGTGGGCATGTCGATGCCCGGCAGAACGGCGACCGTGAAGGAGCGGTAGAGCAGGCTGATGGGGTCGAGCAGGCCGATCTGCAGACTGCCGAAGGCAGCCATCATCAGCGTACCGATGAGGAGGTAGTACTTCAGCGAGAACAGACGTCGGTAGCGGTTGCTGTCGATCTGTTCGGCCGGATTGCGCCGGTTGAAGAGCCAGCCGGTGAACTGGTGCAGGATCCCGTACGGACAGATCCAGTTGCAGAACACGCGCCCCAGCAGCAATGTCGGCAGCAGCACGACCAGCGACCACAGCAGCCCGCGGTAGAGCGTGTGCGTCGTCATGGCGGTGGCGATGGCAACCAGCGGGTCGGCCTCGAGAAAGAGCGACACGGGGTAGCCCTTGAGGTAGCCGAACTGCGTGACGAAGGCGAAGAAGAGAAACAGGCCCATGAAGAAGACCTGCGACACAACCCTGGCCCGGGTGATGCGCATCAGACGGCGATCTCCCGCCAGTTGGCCTCTTTCCACTTCGTGCTGCCCAGGCTGCGGGCGGCGGCACGGTGCAGGTATTCCGGTCCGTCCGGTCCGCGGTCGAGCAGGCCATAGCCGAAGGCGTCGACGGCGAGCATGTCGGTGCCGACCACGAGGGTGTCTCCCCGTTTTACATCCCCCAGACTGCCGCCGGTAGGGCCGTTGCGCATCAGGATCCGTGTTGCATCGAGGATGGCCAGGGTGGGCTTAACCATGTGGGGGAAGTCGGCAACGATGCCATGGATGCGCTGATGGAACTGGTTGCGTCGGCCGCCGAGCATGCCGTACCAGTTTTTCATCGTCATCGACGCCGAGCACAGGTTGTGATCCTTGAGCGGGGCGATGCCGATGACCTTGTCTGCCTGGGCAAAGGGTTCGTAGAACATGGGCCACGTGGACAGCACCTCGCCATCGATGCGCACCGGCGCGAAGGCCGAAGGTCGCGGCAGTACGAGATCCGCGCCGACCTGCCCGGCGGCCGCGGTGATGCCGGATTTGAAGAAGCATCCCTCGGGCTGATTGATGGGATTGTCGGCGATGAGGATGCGGGCGGCGCCGGCGTCACGCACGGCGGCCGCGACGGCCTTCAACACGTCTGGATGGGTTGTGGCTCCAAGGGCGGCAGGTCGATCGAACGCGACGTTCGGCTTGATGAGGACCACATCCCCCTTACTGATGAATCGATCCAGGCCCCCCAGTTCACCGAAGGCGCCGCGCACGAGGGCGGTCGGGTCGGTGCCGCGGGCGATGGCCATGGTCACCGGGTCGGTGCCGCGATTCACGGCAAAAGAAGGCAGGATCCTGGCATCTGAATGCCGGATTTCACGGAAGTAGCGGTCGCCCTTCCTCGCGTCGAAGAGCCTCCAGGCGCCCAGACCGGCGGCGCCGATGGCGGCTCCGGCGGCGGCCAGCTGACGGAGGGCCCGGCGGCGCGGGATGCTGTCGTCTGGCTCTGTCATCCGTCTCCGTCCCGGCCATCGGTGACCATGGCCGGCAACAGCCGGGCAGCGACGTGCTCGGCGAGGGCGCGGTCCTCGAGCAACGCCGCGCCGGCGACGCGGGAGCCCTGGCGCAGAATGACGTCATAGTAGCCGTCCATGTCGCCGAAGAGCGATTCCCCCGTCCCGCCCGGTCCAGGACTAACGGTGATCTTGGCGCCGAAGTCGTCGAGGTAAGACCGGTACCCGGCCACGACCGCGTCGGCGCCGGCATCATCGGCCTGGGTCGAGACAAAGACGGTGACGCGCACGTCATCCACCTGGTAGTCGGCGGACCACGTGTGCGTCAGGAAGCCGAAGCCGAGGGCGTTGTTGGCGTAGTACTTCTCGCTGTCGGCGACCAGGCCAGCCGCTGACAGAAGGGCCAGGCCGGGCACGGTGGAGCCGGCATCCGGCAGGGACTGCAGCAGGTCCTCGACGACGCGCCGTGTCTGCGCCGTCAGGGCATCGTCGGCATCGGAGGCCAGAACCTGCATGTAGTAGGTGCCGTGCCAGAGGAAGAAACTGGATCCCGAGCGATATCCACGACGCCCAAGAGGCAGCCCCTCGGCATCAGGATCCCGTTCGACAGAGTAGATGCCGAAAGCACCTTCGGGCGTGCCCATGTCGTAGACGTAGACGTCGATGAACCGAGTCCCGTCGTCCGTGGCCAACCCCCGATACGTCAGACCGACGAAGTCGTAGGAGATGTACTGTTCGGCGCGGCCGTTGATCTTCTCGTACAGGTTGGTCGGGGAGAACCCTTCGACGTCACCCAGGGTCCGCCATCCCGGGAGGCTCACCGAGGCGAGGACTCCCGCAGCGCCGTCGGTCTGCCGGGGACGGGCGCCGACCCGGGTCGGCCCCGCCGGGACAACAACGATCGTGTTGACCGGCAAGCGGGCGGGCGTGACGCTGGCCAGCGAGGCCGGATCGAGGCCGAAGAGCGACTCGTCGTAGGTCTGGCCGGACAGGTAGACCGCCCCACCGGTGATGCCGACGAGCCCGAGAACAAGCCACGACAGGGCCCGCTCCACCGGAGGTATCCGTGTGCGGACAAAGCCGCCTGTGCCGTGGCCACCGAACATTGGATTTGAGGTGCTACCGGTTGCAGGAGGTCTGACGACTGTGAGTGGAATTCCGTTGCACCGCTGCCTCACCACTCTGACGTCGACGTGAATCTCCTTCTGCAAGGGGTCTCACGCAAGTGCCTGCAAGTATCCTTTGAAAACTTGTCAGGGCCCCCTTATATTCTCCCATGACCATCGGATGCAGCGTCATCAACTGTACTGAAGTAGAATTGGCTACCCCAGTCGGTCGATCGTACTGCGCTATCAATACCCCGACCGAGGGGGAAGGAAGTACACCTCATGTCCGAGCGTCAGACCGGCGTCGTCAAATGGTTCAACGACGCCAAGGGCTTCGGGTTCATTCAAGGAGAGGCCGGAGACGTTTTCGTCCATCACAGCGCCATCAAGGCCGAGGGTTTCCGTTCGCTGGCCGAGGGTCAGCGCGTGGAGTTTGATCTCGTCCAGGGTCAGAAGGGCCCGGCCGCTGAGAACGTGTCCGTCGTCTAGACAGCAAGCACCTCACGCGAACAGGGCGACAGCGGCAAGCTGTCGCCCTGTTTTCATTTCGCCGACGTCAGCACATCGTCGGAAAGGAGATCGATGAGACTGGCCGTAGACAATCTAGCATCCGAAGCGACCGAAGACGACCTGCGAGACCTGTTCGAGATTTTCGGCAAGGTCTCCGCCGTGGAGATCCAGAGAACCCGTGGGCGTGGTCTGGTTGACATGCCCAGCAAGTCCGCCGGCAAAGAGGCCATCACCAACCTGGATGGCCAGGAGTTGCTCGGGCATCAGATCGGACTGAGCGAATTCCAGCAGGGCAAGAAGACCTACCGTCCGCCCCGCCGCCGCAAGAAGCGCTGAGCAGGACAGCAGCACTCTCGACGAATGTCTGAGATCACCACGGCCCCGCTGCCTGAGTCAGGTAGCGGGCCGTTGTCGTCTTGAGGCGACCCCAGGGCCTGTCGACGATGGCGGTGGCCACGGGATCGACGACGGTGATGGCCACCCCCCGGGTCGAGGCGAAGCGGCGTTCCGAGCGACCGTCGGACAGCACCACCCTGGTTTCGCGGATGGGGCTGTCGTCGATACGGATGACCGCCCCCGCGACGGGATGGAGAGCCACCATGCGGAAGGTGGCAACAACACCTGCACCGCCGGTCTCACCGGCACTGCCGAGACCGAACAGGGCCGCCAGATCGAGTTGTTGTCCCGCAATCGCGGCGGCGACACCGTCGTCATCCGGCAGCAGGATGTTCGTTGGCAGAACGGCCCCATCGAACAGCGGACCCGGCCGAAAGGGCTGGGTGCCCTGCTGGCCGGGCGGACCCAGATCCTCAACGAGAAAGACGGCCTCCGGCACGGTGAGATAGGCGGCCAGTCCCGAGGCCTGCCGCGCCTGAAAGTCGGCGACAATCTGAATGCTGATGATGTCGCCCACCTCGACCTGGACCGGCCCGGGAGAGTCGTGATTCTCGACCACGAGCCGGAGAGACTGAGCGTGGGCTGACGTGGTCAGGATGGCAGTGGCGCAGAGGAGGGTGGCGCAAAAGCGGGCTTCATGGTCGGTTCAACCTGCCTGTGACGAGTCGACTGCGAGGCCAGGAACAGCAGACGCACCGGGGGCGGCGCGGATCCCGGTCAGCGTATATCTTTACTCCTTCTACCGAGATAAGGAGCATCGATGCCCTACTACGTCTACGTTTCCGTCGCCTCCGAGGACCGGGTCAATGTCTTTTCCATGGATCCGGAAACCGGCGCTCTCGACACCCACGCCGTCGTCGCCGTCGGCTCCGGCCCCACCGCCATGTGCGTCGACCCGCAACAGCGCTTCCTCTACGCGGCTCTGCGCGATGGCCGTCAGGCCGCCGCCTTCCGCCTCGACAAGGCCAGCGGCCGACTGGCCCCCCTCGGCACAGCTCCACTGGAGGCAGAACCGGTTTTCATCTCCACGGATCGCACGGGACGCTTCCTGTTCACCTCCTACTACCGGGCCGGAATGGCGGCGGTGCATCCTATCCGGCGCGACGGCTCCGTCGGCACGCCGGCGGTGATGTCGCTGAAGACGGCCGAGCGGGCGCACTCGATCCAGACCGATCCGTCCAACCGGTTCGCCTTCGTGCCGCACACGGCGGGGCCCAATCTGATACACCAGTTTCGCTTCGACGAAAAGACGGGACGACTGTCGTCCAACCCCGCAGGCAAGCTGACGCCGCCCGAAGGTGTCGGTCCCCGGCACTTCTGCTTCAATGAAGCGATGGACGTGGTCTACTTCGTCAACGAGCAGGGCTCGAGTGTGACGACCTACAGCGTCAACACCGAAGAGGGTACGCTGTCCGAGGTGCAGACGTTGACGACGCTGCCTTCCGGCTTCGAGGGAGAGAACACCGCGGCGGAGATCCGTATCACGCCGACAGGCGAATACGTCTACGCTTCGAATCGAGGGCACGATTCCATCGCGGCCTTCTCCGTCGATGGCTCCACCGGCGAGCTGGAAGCGATCAGCCACACGCCGACAGAGGCGACACCCCGCGCCTTCACCCTGGACCCCGACGGCGCCTACCTGATCGCCGCCGGACAGGGCTCGGGCAAGCTGGCCACCTACCGCATCGATGACGAGACCGGCCACCTGGAAGCCCTCGAGGTCTACGACGTGGGCAACAACCCCATGTGGGTGCTGGCACTCGATCTGGGGGGGTGATCCCCTGTTGTGCGATATGTCACTAGGAAAAACCGTCCTTCTGCCGATAGTATCAGCAGGAGGACGACTACTATGGGATTCATCCCGTTCATCGCCATCGGGTTGGTGCTGGTCACCGTGGCGGCTTCACTGGTCACCGGTCAGCGTCTCGGAGAGGTGCGCAAGAGCGCCTTCCAGCTGGAGATGCAGGCCGAGCAGCTGCGGCGCCAGGTGACGGATCTGGAAGAGCATTCACAGCAGGCGGCCGGGCGCGTGCGGGCTCTCATCAACCTGCGATCTAAAAAGCGGGAGAGCCTCGCCGAGATGTATGACGAGCTCAAGGAGCTGAAGTCCGGGGGCAAGGCCATCAGTGTGGCCGCCGGGCTGCAGCAGCGCAGCTTCGAGTTGGCGGAGGCCGCTGCCTGAGGCGCCAGACCAGGGAAGCACACTACCGGAAGCCGGGAGGGCCCGGACCTCAGCACAACGCTGAAGTCCGGGCCCTTTCTGCGTACGCGCGAGAATCCTGTTGACCCGGTACTGCCAAAGGACTACACATATGTGCAGGTCATGTGAGGGCCCTGAACATGAGTTTCGTCCACCTGCACTGTCATTCGTCATTTTCGTTCCACGCCGGCGTCCCCGGTGTTCCCGAGATCGTGGGGAGAGCGAAGGACCTGGGGATGCCGGCCGTGGCACTGACGGACACCGACCGGATGTCGGGACTGATCGTGCACTATGAAGAGTGCCGGCGGCAGGGCATCCGGCCGATTCTCGGCGCCGAACTGACGGAGCCCCGCCAGGGGGAAGTGCTGGCGGCGCGAGCTCGCCGGGGGCCCGACTGCGGCGCCCTCTCGTCCTCAGAGACGACCACCGGGATCGACCCGGCGGATCTGGCGCCTCGGGCCGATGGCGCCGGCTCGCACGGTCGTGAGCGTCTCGTGGTGCTCGCCCGCAACGCCCAGGGCTACGCCGACCTGTGCCAGATCCTCACCGAGCGACATCTGTCAGCCGACACCTTCCGCTTCGAGAGTGTGTTCGCGCGCGAGTGGCCGGACCTCGTGCTGCTGACCTCGTCGCCCGGCCTTCTGGGCGTGCTGGCGGCAACACCCAACCGCTCGCGGCTGTTCGCCGAACTGGTCAACCACAGCGCCGCCACGCGCCGCCGCAGCCGCCAGGTCGAGGCGGTGGCCGGGGCGCTGCGGGTGCCGCTGGTAGCGACCAACGACAGCTACTTCCTCGACCGCGGCGACTGGGCGACGCACCAGGTGCTGACCGCCATCGGGCTGAACTCGACCGTGTCCCGCCTGCGCCAGGGGGAGTGCGCCGCGCCCGGGGCGGCCCTGCGCCCGGGGGCCGAGATGGAGCAAGCCTTCCCCTCGCATCGACAGGCCCTGGCCAACGCCGAGCTCATCGCCGAGGACTGCGGGGGCATCGAGCTGGATCTCGGGGAGTGGATCATGCCACGTATCGAGGTGCCGGGGGGGGAGACGCCGGAGCACCATCTGGCGCAACTGGCGCGGGCGGGGCTGGAGCGCAACTACGGAGGCCAGCCGACATACACCAAGGCACGCCAGATCCAGGAGATGGAGCTGGCCACGATCGAGAAGCTCGGCTACCCCTCGTACTTCCTCATCGTCAAGGAAATCCGCGACTGGGCCAACACGCGGCTGGCATCGGGCTATCGACGACCCACGGACTGTACCATCCTGCGGGGCAGCGCCGCCAACAGCCTCACGTTCTACAACATCGGTGTCAGCGATCTCGATCCGATTCGTTACGATCTCTACTTCCAGCGTTTCCTCAACGAAGACCGCGCCTCACCGCCCGACGCCGATCTGGATTTCGGCTGGGACGAACGGGACGAGGTGCAGAAGTTCATCGCCAGCCGGTGGGGGGAGGAGCACGTGGCGGTGACGTGCACGACGAATCACTTCCGTGAACGTGCCGCCTTCCGCGAGACGGCCAAGGTCTTCGGCTACACCGACGAGCAGGTGACGGAGATCCTCGACTCGCACAAGTCAAAGACGAAACGCATCGAGGACGACGAGATTCGCCGCATCCTGCAGGTGGCCGGCACCGTGCGCGGCAAGCCCCGCTTCCTCGGCCAGCATCCGGGAGGCGTGTTGATCACCAACCAGCCGATGCGGCGCCACGTGGCCTGCGAACGTTCGGGGGGAGAAAAGGACCGCATCATCACCCAGGTCGATATGCACAACGGCATCGATGAGCTCGGCCTGATCAAGTTCGACATCCTCGGCAACGGCTCGCTGTCGGTGCTGCGCGACGCGCTGGCCCAGCTGGAGGAGCAGGGAGAGCCCGACCCGCACGTGCACGACCTCGAGAAGTGCTACGCCGACCCGGCTGTGCAGGACGTCATCCGCAAGGGCAGGACGAAGGGCATCTTCTACATCGAGAGCCCGGCGCAGACACGGCTCAACAAGAAGGCCCAGGCGGAAACCTTCGAGGAGATCACCATCACCTCCAGCCTCGTGCGGCCGGCGGGCTCCAAGTACACCGCCACCTTCGTCGACCGGGAGCGCCAGCGCAAACAGGGCCGGAAGGACTGGGACTTCGTGTACCCAGCTCTCGAGCCCATCCTGCACGAGACCCACGACGTCTGCGCCTTCCAGGAGGACGTGACCAAAATCTGCCACCAGGTGGCAGGCTTGAGCTTCAAGCAGGCGGACAAGATCCGCAAGATGATGAACTCCCATCACGAGGGGGCTCCCGAGCAAGCCATCTGGCAGGACACGGCTACCGCCTTTCTGCAGGGCTGCATGCAGCACAGTGGCCTGAACCGGGAGCAGGCCTGCGAGGTGTGGGAGCGGGTCAGCTCCTTCACCGGCTTCAGTTTCTGCAAGAGCCACTCGGCCACCTATGCGCAGCTGTCCTTCCAGTGCACCTACCTCAAGGCCCACTACCCGGCCCAGTTTCTCAGCGCCGTGATCAGCAACAGCCACGGGTTCTACCGGCGCGATGTCTATCTCAACGAGGCGCGCCGCTGGGGATGCCGCATCCTGCCGATGGACATCAACGACTCCCGCGTGAAATACGCCGGGCGGGAGCGGCTGATCCGGCCCGGGATGATGCACGTGCGCAGTGTGCGCCAGGCCACGCTGCAGGCCGTGGAGGTCGAGCGGCGTACAGAGGGTCCGTTTCGGGATCTCGTCGACTTCGTCGAGCGGCTCAACGGCGGCGGCAACACCACCCACAGGGCGGAGATCGAGCGGCTGATCCTGGTGGGCGCCTTCGACGGCTTCGACCTGAGTCAGCCCGAGAGCCTGTGGCTGCTGGACGACGTGTTTCGCAGCGTCAAGGGCGCCGACGCCGGCGGCAGCGGCAGCCTGTTCCAGGGCACGGGTGTGCTGGAGCAGATGGCGCGTGAGGTGCCGCGCGGCCTGCTGCGCGACTACAATCTGGCGCAGAAATGCCTCAACGAGCTGGAACTGCTCGGCTACATGCTGTCAGGGGACATCCTTGAGATTCTCGACCTGCACCCGGCGTCGAAGGGGGCCATTCCCATGCGAGACATGGAACGGCACCGGGGTCAGCGTGTGAAGGTCTTCGGCCGGCAGGTGACCGAACGCATGCATCGCGTCCAGCGCACCGGCGAACCGATGATGTTCCTGACACTGGAGGACCGCTCGGAAACGGTGGATGTGATCCTGTGGCCGGATGTGTTCGAGCGCCATGCCGACATCGTGCTCGGGGGCGGGCCATTCGAGGTGATCGGTCGGGTCGAGGAAGACTGGGGCACGTACTCCCTGGTGGCCGAGAGAATCCGGGCGGTGGAGTGGTCGCCGAACGTAGTCGATCTGGAAGTGGCGTCGCAGCGGCTCGAGAAGAGTTTCGGCGAGGGCTACCCCTACGTGGATGTCGGGGTGGCGGCGTGACATGAGCCGTTCACGCCCCAGGCCGCAGCCACTGTGGCTCCGCGTGGAGGTCGACCAGTTCGCCGCGCAGGCGTTGCAGGTGGCGGCGCCGGCCCTGGAGGGGGTGCCCTTCGGTGTGGTGCGGCAGCGGGACGACAGCCACAAGGCGTCCCTGTACGCCGTGTCCCGCTGTGCCCGCGATCGGGGAGCGGAGCCCGGCATGCCGGTGTTCGTCGCCCGGCGCAAAGTAGGCCGAGGCCTCCGCGTACTGCCACGCGACGGCAAGGTTGAGTCCGCCGTGCGCGGCACCCTGAAAGCCGTCTACGACGAGTGGACTCCCGAGCCGGTGGCGGACAGAACGGCCGCCTGGCTGGATCTGTCCGGCACGCCGATCTCGCGCGACACCGGCTGGGACGACATCGGCCCCCGTCTCCTGGCAAGGCTGAAAGAGGCCAGCGGGCTGCGGGAGCTGGCCGTCGGTGTGTCGGCCTCACGCGTCGTGGCGCAGATCCTGGCGCGGCAGGCCCTTCCCGATGGCGTGATCACCTGTGCTGTCGGACAGGAGCAGGCGCAGCTGGCCACCGTGGACGCCGACAGTCTGCCCGGCCTCGCCAGCGCCTGCCGCGAGCGCGCCCACATGTACGGCCTGGATGGCGTCGACCAGCTGCTCGACCTCGACCGAGCAACCCTTGTACGCCGGTTCGGCAAACAGGAAGGGGGGCGCATTTTCGGCCTCGTCCGCGGACTGGCCTCCGAGCCACGGCGGTCTTCTTCGGTTGACATCGAGGCGGAGACGGTGCTGCGAGCCGACGTCAACGATGAGTCACTGCTGCACGAGGCCGTGCGGCTGACGGCGGACAGGGCCACGCACGAGCTGCGCCGGGCTCGACAGGTTGCGCGGGGCGTCCGTCTGCTGCTGGTCTATTCCGACAACCGTCGGGCGCAGAAAACGGTGCGGCTTCCCGCCAGCACCGACGCCTTTCGCCGGATCGGGGCCGCGTCCCTGGCCGCCTTCGATGAGCTCCACGTTCGCCGGGTGGCCCTCAAATCGATCCAGGTGGCGGCCCTGCGGACCAGCCCGGCAACCGGGCAGCGGGATCTGTTCGACGGCGTCGGCCAGCACAAGGAGCGGCGTCTCGGGGCGGCACTGACGGAACTTCGCGAGCGCCTGGGATTTGACGCGGTGGTTCCCGGTGGCAGCCTCAGCCTCGACCGGGAGTGAACCGGGAGAGGGACTCGTGTCGGCGTCGCTGGCCACTGCTTGACCTGCGTCACCGCCGCACGGTACTTTTCCACCTCCAGAGACGGTCCCGCCGCGCTCCCCGCGTCGGCGCCGTACGCATACCTCACGACACCGTGACCGGACTCCCCGACCTGACTCCTCTCCTGCGTCGCGTCTCCATCCTGGCCGGCCTCGTCGGCATCGCCCTGACGGGCTGTCGCGGGCCGACAATACCTGCTGATACCCAGCAACTGGCGCCAGGTGTATGGCATCATGCCGTGCGCCTGATCGAAGGGCCCTGGGCGATCCATGTGGTCGAGCTCGACCTCGAACAGGCCTGGGCCGCAGGTGTCCGTCTGCAAACGGCTCGAGCCAGCCACGACGGGGCCGGTGTGTCGAAGACGAGTGAGCTGGGTGCCGGCGCCCTGGCGGCCATCAACGGCGATTTCTTCTTCGGCACGCCTACACGCACCTCCGGTCTGCAGATCCACGATGGCGAGTTGATGGTGGAGCCGCGGCCCCGGTCCGCCTTTGCCGTGACCGACGGCGGTCGGCCCGTGGCGGGTGTCTTCGACCTGCGCGCCGGGCTGATCACCAAATCCGGCCATGTGCTCCGCGTGTCCCATCTGAATCGTGAGCCACGGGCCAGCGACGAGTTGACCTACTATAACCGGCACGCCAGGCCGGACTCGGTACGGGCGCCGGTGGGATTCTTCCTGCAGAGCCTGGATACGGCGAGCACCGCGATCAACGACACGGTGGCGGCCAGGGTGATGCAGGTCCGCCGACGCGTGTGGCCGCTGAAGCTGAACACCCGCCAGTGGCTGGTGGCCGGCGGCGCCGACTTCGCCCAGGGGCAGACCATCGCTCCCGGTGATACAGTACAGTTCTACGTGCTGCTGCCGCCTGCCGCCCAGGTTCTGCGGGAGGCCATCGGCGGTGGCCCCAGGATCGTGCGCGACGGCGTGACCTCCATCGAGCACGAGGCTGAGAGCCTGAACGCGACCTTCGCCACCGACCGCCATCCACGTACGGCTGTGGGTTTCTCGCGGGATGAAAAGACGCTGTTTCTGGTCACCGTCGACGGTCGCCAACCCGGCCACAGTGTCGGCATGAGCCTGGAAGAGCTGGCCGATCTGATGTCGACGCAGATGGCACTGTTTACGACATCGCGTCTCAATGCGCACCAGGCGATCAATCTGGATGGCGGCGGATCGACGACGATGGTTGTGGGTCGGCAGGTCGTCAATCGCCCGTCTGATCAGACCGGCGAACGGCCCGTGGCCAACGCCCTGCTCGTGATCGGGCCGGACGCCCAGGGATAGCCCACACCGATGCCGAGATTCCACGCCGAAGACCTGAAAAGACTGGGGTGCGAGCTCTTCACCCACGTCGGAGTACCCGCCGACGAGGCGCAGCTGGTGGCCGATCACATGGTCGAGGCCGGGCTCCTCGGTCACGACACGCACTCGGTGCTGCGCTTCCCGCAGTACACGAACATGGCCCGTGAAGGGCAGGTGAAGGCCGGGGCGCCACTGGAGATCCTGCAGGAGAAGGATGGCGTCATCCAGGTGAGTGGCGGTTGGAACTACGGCCCGGTGACGGCCACCCGCGCTGCCGAACTGGCCATCGAACGGGCCCGTACCCGGGCCCTGGTGGCGATTACGGTCAGAGACTGCAATCACGTGGCCCGCCTGGGACGTTTCGTCGACATCATCGCCCGCCAGGGAAATCTTATCGCCATTCTCTGTGCCAACGGGCATGGCGCCGACCTGGCGGTGGCCCCACACGGGGGGCGCGAACGACGTCTGCCGACGAACCCGCTGGCCGTGGGCATCCCGACGAAACGGGACTGGCCCATCGTGCTGGACATGACGACGAGTATGACGTCGGGTGGCGCCCTGCGGGACTACCGCAACAAGAACCAGCCGGTGCCGGAGGGCAGCATCATCGACGGCGAGGGTCGACCGACGACAGACGTCGAGGACTACTATGGCTCACCCAATGGTGCCATGCTGCCCCTCGGTTTTCCACTGATGGGGCACAAGGGGTTCGGCCTGTCGCTGGTGATCGACATCCTCGCCGGAGGTCTGTCTGGTGGAGGCTGCAGCCAGGCGAACCCACCGGAGACGGGGAACGCGCTGTTTCTCACCGTTCTCGATATCTCCGCCTTCCGTGATCTGGCGGAGTTTCACGGAGAGGTCGATCGTTTCATCGACTGGCTGAAATCGAGCCCTCCCATGGCGGGATTCGACGAGGTCATGCTGCCGGGGGAGAACTCGCACAGGATCTACCAGCAGCGGCAGCACCAGGGACTGGAAGTGGACGACAACGCGTGGGATCAGATCACAGCGCTTGCCGAGGAACTGGGCATCGCCGTGCCGAGCCCGGCCAACTGACGAACCAACACACGGAACGAGGATGACAAGAGCATGGCGAAGCTGAAGATCGGAGTCGTGGGCCTGGGGGGCATCGGCAACAACCACTCACGCTGCTATACGGCCAATCCACATACGGATGTCGTAGCTGTATGTGACATCATCAGGGAGAAGGCGGACAAGGCGGCCCAGACCTACGGCGCCCGGGCCTTCTACAGCGTGCGTCAGATGTTGAACAGCGGCATTGAACTCGACGCCTGCAGTGTGACGACGGCGGGCATCGAAAACGGGGGGGATCACCACAAGCCGACGATGGAGCTGCTGAAGGCGCGTATCCCCGTACTGGGGGAGAAGCCGATCTCCAACGAGATCAGCAAGGCACGGCAGATGGTCAAGCTGGCCAAGGCCAAACGCGTGCCCTATGCGATCAACCTGAACCACCGTTTCACGCCGTCGGCGGTGAAGGCCAAGCAGTGGCTGGCCAAGGGGCGGCTCGGCGAGCTGAACATCATCAACATGACGATGTGGATCAACAACCCGAATGAGTCGTCTCCGTGGTTTCACATCCGCGCCCTGCACCCGCACTCCCTCGACGTGATGCGCTATTTCGCCGGGGACATCGACAAGGTTCAGGCGTTTTTCAAGAAGGGGAAGGGGCGCAAGATCTGGTCGAACGTGCAGGTGAATCTGCAGTTTGACAATGGCGTCATCGGTCACCTCACCGGCTCGTACGACGCCGGCGGCAGCTACGGACTGGAGACGCTGGAGATGGTCGGTTCCGAGGGCCGCGTCGTCATCAACGAGGCGTGTGAGAAGCTCAGCTTCTACCCGCGCTTCTCGAACCAGGTGGAGAGTTTCGACCATCTCGGCGGCATGCAGAGCTTCGGTGATACCTTCCCGTCCCGCATCGGGGCCTGGATCGACGACCTGCGCCGGAAGACCGCCCCGTCAAAGATCGATGCCAAGGCAGAGGACGCTTTGAGGGTGCAGCTCGTGATCGAGAGCATCATCAAGAGCTGGGAGACCGGCAAAGTGGTGAAAGTTCCGACGAAGTGAAGGAGCAACCCAGCGACAAGGCGCGGGACGAGTGTGGTATCGTCGGGGTCTACAACCTCGATCCGGAGAGTGATCAGTCGGTCACGCCCTACATTCCGTCGGCGCTGCTCGACCTGCAGCATCGGGGCCAGCTCGCGGCCGGGATGACGCGCTTCGACCCCACCGGCGCGTACCGACTGCTGACCCACAAGGACACCGGGTCGGTGCGGGAGGTATTTCGCCTCACCCATCGCGCCAAAGCCCGGTCGATCGTCGACGAGCACGCCGGCGTCGCCGCCATCGGTCACGTGCGGTATGCGACCAGTGGTCGCGACCAGATCGAGTATGCCCAACCCTTCACGCGTCACCACAGCCGCACGTTCAAGTGGTTCGCTCTCGGGTTCAATGGCAACCTGGCCAACTATGCCCACCTGCGAGATCACCTGACCAAGGTGCGCGGCTACCACATGGTGCACGACGTCGATACCGAGATTCTGTTGCACCATGTGGCCCATGCCATGCGGGGCGACTCAAAACCAGCTCTGGCAGCGGCCTTCCGCGAACTGACGCAGAATCTGGATGGCGCCTACAACATCATGTTCCTCAATGCCGACGGTGACCTGGTGGCGGCTCGCGATCCTCTCGGTTTCCGTCCCCTGTGCTTCGGTGTGCGCGACGATCTGTTCGTCGTGGCCTCCGAAAGTGTCGCCCTGCGCAATATGGGCATCGAGGAAATCGTCGATGTCGAGCCGGGCCAGATGGTGCGTGTCGACTACGAGACCCGAACGGTACATCTCGAGCGGTACGCCGAACCGCAGGGCCATCATCACTGTTTCTTCGAGTGGGTCTACTTCGCCCACGTCAGCTCGGTGATGGAGGGCCGTACCGTCTACGATGCGCGCTGGCGGCTGGGCGAGAATCTGGCCCGGAACGAGACTGAGACCATGGACGAGCACTGCGTCGTGGTGGCCGTGCCCGATACGGCCAAGCCCATTGGCGACGCCTTTGCCTTCTCGCTGCGTGTGCCATCCCTCGAAGGGATCGTGCGCAATCGTTACGTGGGGCGCACTTTCATTGAAGGGGAGGGGCGGGAGCAGAAGGTGAGGAGCAAGTACACGTTGCTGCCGAGTGTGACCGGCGGCAAGCGAGTGTTTCTCGTCGAGGACAGCCTCGTGCGCTCGACGACGCTGCGCGACCTGGTGAAGCGCACCCGGGACGAGGGCCAGGCCACCGAAGTCCACGTCCGCATCGGCGCTCCCCCCGTGATCGCCCCATGCTTCTACGGCATCGACATGTCGACGCTGGGCGAGCTCTTCGCCCCCGCGTGGCTGACCAAGGGGTATACAGCGGCAGATCTGGACCGGGTCAGTCGTGACATGGCGGCTCACCTCGGTGCCGACTCGTTGCGTTACCTGCCTGTGGCCGACGTGGCGCCATCCATCGGTCTGCCCCACCAGCATCTGTGTACCGCCTGTGTCACCGCCGACTACCCGTCTACGGCGGGGGAGAGCATCTACGACCAGGAACGGGCCAACGGCCGCGAGCGCAGTCAGGGTCGCTCAACAGACCTGACGGCCGACATCGCGGCGACAGTGACCTGACCAGGCCAGGCCCCCGGGATCAGCCGGTGGCGAACCATCCGAAGACAAACGCCTGCTCCAACGGTTCCACGATGGCCTGGTCATCAGCGTCGCAGACTTCGTTCTCGCGAAAGGCTTCAACCAGCTCTGGCCACAATTCGTCGTGGGCCTTCTTGTAGGCATCATAACAGCCCGGCCTCAGCTGGAAGGTGATGGCGTTGGTGTACATCGGGGCTCGCTCCTGTCTCAGTCGTCGAGGCGGATACAGCGGAATCCGGCGTTGTGCATGTGGTGCGAGTCGCGGTACGCGGATGGCATGGTCTTCTGCTGCGACGACCAGCTGCCACCCCGATTGACTCAGGACCAGCGTTTTTCGGGGTACGGCTCGGTGAAGAAGGGGAAATTGAACCAGTGCTCGTACTCGGCGCCACCGGGGTAGCTGGTGAATCGAGAGGTGGTCCATTCCTTCACATTGCCCGCCAGATCGTAGATGCCGTCGGGTGTGGCGCCAGCGGGCAGAGATCCCACGGGCAGGGTGCCGCCATAATGGAAATCGTAGTTGGCCCGGGCAGCTGACACCGGGCTGTCACCCCACGGATACCGTCGTCCTTCGCTACCGCGGGCAGCACGTTCCCACATGGCTTCCGTCGGCAGATCTTTGCCCAGGCTGCGGGCATAGGCGAGTGCATCTTCCTGACGTACGAAGACGACAGGATGGTCCTCGCGTCCCGGTACCACGCGGTATCGCCCGGGGCCATCCCGCAGCAGGCCGCATAGTTCGGGATTCTGCATACGTTCGTGGTAGTGCTTCTCTCTTCCTCCTGCATTGAGGAAGACCGCGTAGTCGGCAAGGGTCACCTCGTAGCGATCCATCCAGAAACCGGGCACACTGATCTCATGTCCCGGGCTGTGCAACGGATCGGTGGGGTCCGGTCCCAGGGTGATCGTCGCCGCCGACAGGTGGACCATATCGCTTGCCCGCGTCGTCGGTGGGGCCGGCGCCTCGAGGATGGAGTACAACTCGTGCAGCTCGTCGTCGTGCACGGTACCGGCGGGAAGACCGCTGAACACACCCTTGCCCCACATCTCGGGGATGTGCAGGTCACCGACGAAGGTCGCCGCCCACACCCAGTCCTCAACCGGGCTGTTCGGCAGCAGATAGGGGAACAGCTGTGTGTAGACATGCATGAACTGCACGCGGCTGAAGTTGAAACGCCACATGTCACCCCGTTGTGGCGGTACCACCATCCGTGGATTCCACTCCACCATGTCGCTGAAGGGGATCATCACCTCCACCGTCCAGCCGTCGTCGGTGTCGTGGTGGTAGTTGAGGGTCCCCTGGACCTGCACCGCATGCCGCATGCCGGCAGCGTCGTAGCTGCCATCTGCCAGGGCATTGCGATGGTTGTCGTTCTCGTGCCACATGTCGAACATCTGGTTCAGAGGCGTCATCTCGAACTCGAAGTAGTCGACGGCGTCGGCCGTGGGATCGATGAAGATCTCGAAGTCATTGTCCCAATACGAAATCGTGTCACGCTTCGTGATGTGGCCCCAGACATTCTCCTCCTGGAGGCGGGCAGCGAAGTACAGGGCCTCGTCGTCGTGCAGGATCATGGCGCGGGTCATCTTCCAGGGCAATGGACAGTATGGAGACTGGGCGTCTTCGAAGGGTTCGGTCCAGTCGGCGTCCTGCCAGGCCTTTTCGTCAAGATGGCCGTCGATCGTGATCGGTCCGGATCTACGGTAGATGACGTACTGACGTGGCTTGTAGCGTTCACCCGTACTGTTGAGCTCCACCGGTGGGTTCAGATACGCCGGCGTCGGCGAATCGTCAGGGAACTTGCGATCCCGGCCCCAGAGATAGACCTGGCCCAGACCGTCTTCGGTGTCGGGCATGCTGACCCAGATGCTGGTCGATGCCGTCTGCCACCGAGTACTGCCGTTGCCGGCGTCGTGGACGCCGCCGATCGGTCGGTATTGTCGCTGCACGCGGGGTATCGCCTCGATCACTGCCTGCCGCCCGGGGAGATCGAGACGAACACCGTAAAAGATCGAGTTGCGATAGGTGTAGGTGATGTGGCGCGCGTTGACACCGAAGACGTCGAAGTCTTCCTCGATCCGCCGCATCAGGCCATGCACCGGAAAGCCTCTCATCTGCCAGGGAATGTCCCCACTACGGGTACACCAGGGCACGCCGCGGAAGCCCTCGGCGGACAGCTCCAGTTCCGGCGCAAAGGTCAACCAACCGGGGCCAGTCGACCCGGCAGCAGCCGGTGTGGTGCCGCAAACGGTTGAGAGCCAGAGTACGGGCCACGAGCACACAAGGAAGATTTTCACGATCTTGTCCCTTCCACAGATGGCATGACGTGAACCATACACAAATGACCCACAACTGACGAGACGGACCCGAGAGATGGCCCTCCTCTCCTTGCACGACATCACACTATCCTTCGGCACAGGCCAGCTGCTCGACGGCGTCAGCCTGCAGATCGAGCCGGGAGAGCGACTGTGCCTGCTCGGCCGCAATGGCGCGGGCAAGTCGACGTTGATGAAGATCATCGAGGGCAGTCTGGCGGCGGATGGCGGCAGCGTGGCGCGACAACCGGACACGCGGGTGGCTCTGCTGTCGCAGGTCGTGCCGGCTGACGTGGTCGGAACCACCCGTCAGGTCGTGGCCGCCAACGTGCCCGAGCGACTCTCGGGGCCGCCGGTGGTCGATATCGTGCTGACGAAGATGCAGCTGGACCCGGACGCCGATTTCAGCGCCTTGTCGGTGGGGCTCAAACGACGGGCCCTGCTGGCCCGGGCACTGGCGACGGAACCGGACGTCCTGCTCCTCGATGAACCGACAAACCACCTGGACATCGACGCCATCGAGTGGTTGGAGACGTTCCTGTTGAAGCGGCGAGGCAGCCTGCTGTTCATCACCCACGACCGGACTCTGACGCATCGGCTGGCCACGCGGATCCTTGAGTTGGACCGCGGCCAGCTGTCGAACTGGTCCTGCGATTACGCCACCTACATCCGTCGCCGCGAGGCGCAGCTGGAGTCCCAGGAGAAACAGGACAAGCAGTTCGACGAGAGACTGAAGCAGGAGGAGATCTGGATCCGCCAGGGCCTTCAGGCGCGACGCACACGCAACGAAGGCCGTGTCCGGGCGCTGATGCAGATGCGCGAGGACCGTCGAGTGCGACGCACCGCGGTGGGCGGCGCACGCCTGACCATCCAGGAGAGCGAGCGGTCGAGCCGCCGTGTCATCGAGGCAGAGGATGTGTCCTTTGCCTACGGCGAGCATGTCGTACTGCGCCCCTTTTCGACCTCGATCATGCGGGGTGACAAGGTGGGATTCATCGGCCCCAACGGCGCCGGCAAGACGACGTTGCTGCGACTGCTTCTCGGCGAACTGGAGCCCGCTGGCGGGACCATGCAGCACGGTCTGCGTCTCGAGGTCGGCTATTTCGATCAACTGCGGTCGCAACTCGACGATGACCAGACCGTGTTCGACAGCGTCGCCAACGGCAGTGATCGCGTCGACGTCAACGGCGGCACGCGTCACGTGTACGCCTATCTGCAGGACTTTCTGTTCACCAGGGAGCAGGCCCACTGCAAGGTGGGCGTGCTCTCCGGCGGGGAGCGCAACCGGCTGCTGCTGGCACGGCTCTTCACCCGCCCCGCGAGTGTGCTGGCCCTCGACGAGCCGACGAACGATCTCGACAGCGAAACGCTGGAGGTGCTGGAGGCGATGCTCGTCGCCTTCTCGGGCACCGTGCTGTTCGTCAGCCACGATCGTGAGTTTCTCGACAACGTCGCCACGAGCACGATCGTCTTCGATGGCAGCGGAGGGGCGCACGAGTACGTGGGTGGGTACAGTGACTGGGTACGACAGCGGCCGGCGTCGGCCGGCAAGATGCTCGCCTCGGCTGCAGCTTCGAAAAGGGAGACGGCCCCGGTCCGGCTACGGAAGCTCGGGTTCAACGAGACACGCGAACTCGCCGAGCTGCCGGGAAAGATCACCACCTGGGAAACCGAAGTGGGCGACCTGCACGGGAAGATGTCGGACCCCGGCAGTTACAACGACGGCACGGACATTGGGGCTCTGGCGTCCCGGCTGGAGGTGGTCGAGGCGGAACTGGTGGCCGCCTACGAGCGCTGGGCGGCACTCGAGGAACTACAAGAGGAGGCAGCGGCGAAAAGATGACCGAGCTGCAGAGAACAGGGGTTATCGGACTGGGGCCCATCGGCAACCGGCACGCACGGATCTATGCCGACATGGAAGGGGCGGAGCTGGTCGCCGTATGCGACATTGACCGCGAGCGGGCGGACGCGGCAGCGGCCGCCCTGGGTGTGCCGGCATTCTACAGCGTGGCGTCTATGGTCGAGAGTGCCCGGCTGACGATGGTCAGCGTCGCCACCGGGGGCGAGGAATACGGCTCCGATCACCACGAGCCGACGCTGCAGGCTCTCGACGCCGGCCTGCATGTACTGTGCGAAAAACCGATCTCCAACGAGATTGCACCGGCGGAGCAGATGGTGGCTCGCGCCCGGGAGAAGGGGCTCTGTTTCGGCGTCGACCTCAATCATCGCTTCACCCCGGCGGCCCGGCTGGCCAAGAGCTGGGTGGAGGCGGGACATATCGGCCATCAGCTGTTCATGAACATGGCCATGTGGATCCAGAACCCGCGCGAATCGTCAGAGTGGTTCCAGATCAAGGCCCTGCACCCGCACACCATCGACATCATGCGCTACTTCTGTGGCGACATCGTCGAGGTCCAATGCTTCGCGCTGAAGGCACCGGGACGCAGCATCTATTCCACGGCGCAGTTCAACATGCGCTTCGCCTCCGGTTGCCTCGGCCACCTGACCGGGAGTTACGACATCGAGAGAGGACATCCGATGGAGCGCTGTGAGGTGGCCGGACTCAAGGGGCGCTTCGTCATCGACGACATGTATCGTGAGGCGACGCTGTATCCGGCCGGGCACATGGAGAAGCGGGTTTTCACCAACCCGATTTTCGGCGGCATGCGCGACTTCGAGGACACCTTCGTCAACCGGCTCACCCGCTTCGTCGAGCAGCTGAACGAGGGGGCCGGTCCAGATGAGATCGATGCGTCCGGAGAGGACGGTCTCAAAGCCCAGAAGGTGCTGGCAGCGGCGATCGAGTCGGTGAAGACGGGGACCGTGGTCGCCGTGGGCTGAGCGTTCGCTACCTGTAGGCCGGCACCAGTGCCCGCAGGCGCTGCGTTTCATCTTCCAGGTGGCGGCCCATTTCCTCGGCCTCTGTCTGCTTGCGGGCGAACAGTTCAAACAGTTCAGGCCGAGCCTCGGCCTGGCCTTGCAGCGCCGCATCGTAGGCCTGCAGCCGGATGTCCAGATAGGCGAGAAGAAGGGTGTGCGCATCGCGCACGACGGGCGTGACCTGCAGATCGTCGGCGCGCCGACGCAGGTCGCCCACGGTGGGGCGAAGGGTTTCGGCGATGAGGGGAACGATGACTTCGGCCGACACCGTGTCACTCTGGACAACCTTCCCGAGTTGATGGTCCATCAGACGCAGGTCGCCGAGGTAGACGCGCAGGGAGTCCATGTAGGCGTGGGTGTTCTGCAACTCGGTGTCGCCGCCGCCGCACCCGGCGGCCAGGCCAAGGGCCACCAGAAAGGCGAGGCGCCGGCGGCGCCAAGGGATACGATCAGGTTCTTCCAAGGATATACTCGGTATGTTCCGCGGCGCCCTCGACGGTGAGGTCACCGCCGGCGTGGGCGTTGACGACACCGTCGATCACGTCGTCGTCGTGATCGGGATGATGGTGAAACAACAGAATCTTACGCACGCCGGCTTCCCGCGCCAGTCCCACGGCGGCAGCATCGCTGCAATGGCCCTGACCCCGACTGGCTTCATACTCCGCCGATGTGTAGTGGGCGTCGTGGATGAGCAGGTCGGTGCCGGCGGCCAGCTCCAGTGCCGGCCGTCGGTGCTCCTGGCTCAGGTATTCGACATCCGGTATGTAGGCCATCGAATGGCTGCCGTTGTCGAGGCGGAAGCCGAGGGTGGGTCCACCCGGAGTGTGGTTGACCTGTCGTGATGTGACGGTCGTGCTGCCTATGCGGAACGACTCCTCGTCGATGTCAGTGGCCGTCAGCGTCGCCCCTATGCTGCTGTCAAAGAAATCCGGCACCGGACAATAGGCACGTTCCATCTGCCGGCTCAGGACCTCCCGGAGAGAGGTGTTGCCACCATTCCCGTAGAGGTGGACGCCGCAGTTCCCGGCCAACATGGGTGGGAAGAAGGGCAGGCCCTGGATGTGACCCCAGTGCATGTGGGTGATCAGGATGTGCGCCTGGCCGCCATCAGCGAAGCCATTGCCGAGCAGGTCACCACCCAGCCAGTGAAGGCCGATGCCGGCGTCGAGGATGAGCAACTCACCATCGTCAGTGCGGACAGCCACGCAGGGAGTGTTGCCGCCGTATCGAGTGGTTTCGAATGTCGGTGTGGGGACGGACCCCCGGGTACCCCACAGTTTGACGCGCAAGCGATATCCCTCGCATGACGGATCAGATTGGCAGTCGAGGACCTGCTATTCCAGGTCGATTTCCATCCCTTCGCGGGCGCCCAGCACCTGCACACCACCGGCAACCCTGTGGCGACAGCCGTCGACGATGGCGTCGAGTTCGTCATCACTGCGTCCGGGTCGATGGTGGAACAGGCAGATCCTGCTGACGCCGCCCTGTGCGGCAAACTCGAGGAAGTCGTCGGGTCGGCTGTGACCCCAGGTCGAGTCGTCGTCAGGGAGGAAAAACGTATCACAAACCACCAAATCGGCACTGTGACCCAGATCACATGCGGCCTGCCGCAGTCTGAGGAGCCAGTCGGCACGATCCGCATCCGTCCGCGCAGGCAGCTCGGAGGCCAGCAGATGCTCGCTGTTCAGGTCCGTGTCACAGATGTAGGAGACCGTCCGGCCGTCCGACTCGATCCGGAAGCCACCGGTTACCCCGGGGTGGTTGAGCCGGCGACAGAGGATCCTGGCCCCGGCGATCTCGAAACGATCACCGTCCTCGTGTTCGACGAATTCGATCCGGGCCTTCAGGTCATCCAGCCCGACGGGGAAGAAGGGCTCCTGCTGCTGACCGGCAAGGATGCTGGACAGAGAGTGACCGGGGTGGCGAAGGGCATGCACCGTGAGCGTGAAGTCAGCCCTATAGAGGGGCGCAAAGTGCGGGAACCCCTGGATGTGGTCCCAATGGGCGTGACTCAGCAGCAGGTCCACGTGCGTGGCCGAACGCTCGAGCAGGGACTTGCCGAGTTCACGGATTCCCGTCCCGGCATCGATGACGATGACACCGGTGGCCGTTTCGACCTCAAGGCAGGGGGTATTGCCGCCGTAGCGGATGGCGTCGGGCGAGGACACGGGGAAGGAGCCACGCACGCCCCAGAAACGAATCTGCATCGGCGAAGTATACCGACGATCTTACTGATTCACAAGAACTTGCCGACGCTGTCAGATGCCCTCGGCCGGGGAACTGTCCCCGCCCCCGACAGTCTCCCCAGAGCCTGGAGTAGGTCTTGATTTTACAATGAATTAGCGCTTTTGTATGTTCGCCCTATCAGATCGTCCCGGGCCACCCCCGGACGACTCCATCCGGACGGGAACCATGTCTCCAGAGACCGACGCCAGCACCAGTTCACCCCGTGGCGGATTCCGTGACTACGGGTCCTCCATTCTCATCGCAGTGGGGTTGGCCCTGCTCATCCGCAGCACTGTCGTGCAGGCCTTCTATATCCCCTCCGGATCCATGGAAGACACGCTGTTCATCGGTGATTATCTGCTGGCGAATAAATTCATCTACGGGGCCCCGGTGGAGTTGCCCGTCCTCAGCGAGCCGCTGTTCCGGTTGCCCGCGTTGCGCGACCCGGAACAAGGCGACATCGTCATCTTCCGCTCCAAGACGGAGGTGGGCCGCGACCTCATCAAGCGGTGTGTGGCTGTCGGTGGACAGA
The DNA here is from genome assembly GCA_036011085.1 of Candidatus Latescibacterota bacterium. Classification (GTDB taxonomy): domain Bacteria; phylum Latescibacterota; class UBA2968; order UBA8231; family UBA8231; genus UBA8231. The sequence continues at coordinate 47,856 of DASCMS010000103.1, read as the reverse complement.
CGGTGGAGGTGCGCGACAAACTGCTGTACGTGGATGGTACGCACTTCGAGCTGCCCCCCGCGGGTAAACTCACCGATCCTCGGATCCTGCCGGGCACGTCGAGTTCGCGCGACAATTTCGGCCCGTACCGGGTCCCGGAGGACAGCTTTTTCATGATGGGGGACAACCGGGACAACTCCAATGACAGCCGCATGTTCGGACCGGTCCCCCGCAGACTGATCAAGGGCAAGGCCATGATCATCTACTGGTCCTCAACCCTGGTCAGTGGTCCCCTCAACGCCTACACGGGACTACCGCAGCTGCTGCTCGACGCCGGCAATTTCCTCTGGAACCTGCCGACCCTGCCCTTCCGCTCGCGTTACACCCGCCTCGGCACCATCATCCACTAGACGCAGAGAGCCGACTCATGGCACAGGACCGCGACGAAGGCTTCGGGCGTTTCCGCGATGCCGATGCCGATGCCGATGCCGGAGACGAGGGCAGCTTCGAAGACGAACCCGTCCGTCTCGTCGACCAGGTGCTGCTGACTCTTCCCGAACGGGATCCGGCCCGGCCCATGCTCTACCAGCTGCGCCGGCAGTTGATGGACCGGGACATCACCTTCCACGAGGCCCGTCGGGCGCTTGTCGAGGTGGAGGCGGCGCTGGAAAAGGTCACGGCGCCGGCCAATCGTGTCGGCATCTTTCTCCACTCACCGAAAGAGGGTATCGCCAACGTCTTCGTCGGCGGCTCGGAGTACTACGCCAACATCGACCCCAGGGTGAGTCCAGCGGATCTGAAGGTGGGCGCCCGGGTGCTGATCAACGAGGCCTACGCCGTGGTGGGTCTGCTCGATCATGCCCCCGTGGGACCGGTGGCGCGCATCAGCGACGTGCTCGAGGATGGACGTCTGCGGATCGGCAACGAGCACGGTACGTCTGATTTTGTCCTCGAGCGGGCCGATGAGCTGGCCGACACCGGGCTGAAGGTGGGGGATGAGGTGCGCACCGATCCGTCGATGAAGGTCGCCCTGGAGCGTCTGCCCTCCAAGGAGAGCAGAGAACACTTTCTCGAGGACATCCCGCCCATGCCCTGGGAACGCATCGGTGGCCAGCAGGAAGCGATCGGTGCGATCCGCGATACGATCGAACTGCCCGCCCTGCATCCGGAACTGTTCGAGAAATTCCACTACTCCACGCCCAAGGGTTTCCTGCTGTACGGACCACCGGGATGCGGCAAGACGCTGATCGGCAAAGCCACCGCATACAGCCTCGTGCAGCACCTGCGAGAGGAGGAGGGCCTGCAGGTGCAGGAGTACTTCATGCACATCAAGGGCCCCGAGATTCTCAATATGTGGCTCGGCGAGACGGAGCGTATGGTGCGGGAAGTGTTCGCCCAGGCGCGTCAGAAGCGGAAGGAGGGCTTCCTCCCCTTCATCTTCATCGACGAGGCCGAGTCGATCCTGGGCACGCGTCGCTCCATGCGCAGTCACAACATCGCCAATACGGTGGTGCCCATGTTCTGCACCGAGATGGACGGCATCGATTCGTTGCAGGATGTCGTCATCATACTGGCCTCGAACCGTCACGATCTGATCGATCCCGCCATTCTGCGACCGGGGCGCATCGACCGCAAGATCAAGGTGGATCGTCCTGATCTCGAGTCGGCGAAGGACATCTTCGGGCTGTACCTGACCGAAGATCTGCCCCTCGATCACACAGCCCTGGCGGCGCACGGCAGCTCCGAAGAGGCCCGTCGGGCCATCATCGACGCGGCGGCAAAGGCCCTGTTCGCCCGTACCGAAGAGACCAAGTTCCTCGAGGTGGCGCTGCGTTCGGGGCGGACCGAAAGTCTGCACTTCGGCGATCTGGCTTCCGGCGCCCTGATCGACAATATCGTGCAGCGGGCGAAAGAGGCCGCCATCAAGCGCGCCATCGCCGAGAACGCGATCCAGCAGGCAGGTGTTCGGGAAGAAGATCTGCTCGAGGCGGTGCGCTCCGAATACCGCGAGAATGAGGTGTTCCCGCCGAGTGACAGCGTCGAGGACTGGCTGAAGCTGCTCGACTACGATCCCGAGAATGTCGTGCGTGTGCAGCCGAAGACGGCACACGCCGACAAACCACGGGACCGCGCCGCCGCAGGCCGGGTCATCTGATCGCACGAGAGGAGCCACCGCGCCGTGTGTGCGGCCTGGAGACCGAATACGGTATCCAGGTCGACGGGGTTGCCGATCTCGACGTCGTCACCGAGTCGATGGAGCTGATCCGCTGCTATGCGCGGGAAGACTTCGTGGCGCTCTGGGATTACGATCTGGAGAATCCGCGGCGTGACATGCGCGGCTTCGAGGTCGACGAGCTGCTACAGGATGTGGACGAGACCGAGCACCTGCAGAAGGACCGGGTACGCAAGATCCCGCTGAAGGATCTCAAGTCGGACCTCATCATCGCCAACGGCGCGCGCCTCTACAACGACCATACCCATCCCGAATACAGCACCGCCGAGTGTCTGTCCCTCGTTGATCTGATCGCTCAGGATCGCGCCGGCGAACGCATCGTTCTGCAGTGCGCCAGACGGCGAACCGAGGAGCGTGGACGCGGCACGGTGCGTCTGTACAAGAACAATACCGACTTCGAGGGGCACTCCTACGGTTGCCACGAGAACCTGCTGCTGCCGCGGTCGATCCCTTTTGACGAGGTCGTGGCGGCCCTGCTGCCGTTCCTGGTGACGCGACAGATCTACGCCGGGGCCGGCAAGGTCGGCGTCGAGGTCGACAGCCGTCACGACCAGGGAGTGTTCCAGCTGGCGCAGCGGTCCGATTTCTTCGAGGTCATCGCCAGCGTGGACACGATGACCAGGCGGCCTCTGGTGAATACACGAGACGAACCGCATGCCGATCCGGCTCGATACCGGCGGCTGCACATCATCATCGGTGACGCCAACATGTGCGAGTGGGCGACAGCACTGAAGGTCGGTGCTCTGCGGCTGGTCCTGGAGTTGCTCGAGGCCGGCTGTGTGCCGGCCCTGGAGCTGGCCGATCCGATCGGCGATGTGAAGGCCATCAGCCGGGACACCGGTCGGGGCTGGGAACTGGAGCTGGCAGACGGCAGCCGGACGACGGCCGTCGAGGTGCAGGGCGTCTATCTCGACCACGCCCGGAGGCTGGCCGCCGGCAGGGATGAAGAGACCGACTGGGTCCTGCACGAGTGGCAGGTGGCGCTGGAGGCGCTGGCGGGAGACCCCCTCGACCTGTTGGGCCGCTGCGACTGGGTGACGAAGAAGTGGCTCCTCGACGCCTTCGCCGAGGCGGAAGGCCTCGACTGGGGCAAGGCGGAGGATCGCTCCTGGTTGCAGAGCCAGGACCTGGAATACCACAATGTCGATCCACAGGAAGGTCTGTACCTGATGCTGGAGAGGGCCAGTGACAGCGTCATCTACCGGCTGTGTGACGAGGCAGCGATCAATGCGGCGCTCGCCACGCCGCCTGCCGGCACACGCGCCTGGTTCCGTGGGCGGGCCCTGGAGAAGTTCGGGGCCCAGGTGCGCTCGCTGAACTGGGACAGCATCGAATTCGATGTCGACGGTGGTGTCCGTACCGTGGATCTCAAGAGTTGTGTAGAGGCTGACACGGCGGCTATCTTCAACGACCGACTCGACCAGGCGGCGACGGTGCAACAACTGCTCGCCGCGCTGGCTTCACCGCCGACTGCAAAGGAGGCAACATGAGTCTCGAAATGAGAGATCGAAATCCCGAGTTGCGGGATCGTGCTCCGCGGCCGAAAGGTCCGGCTGACAGCGGCGACGACAGCAACGAAGAGTCCGGACCCCGTCGTCCGAAGGTGGAGCGGCCGAACACCGATGACCTGCTGCGACGGATGCGCAAGGTGGATCCCAACCAGGCACGGCGCTACCGCCAGCGCACGGGTCAGTAGACCGACAGGATGACCAGCGGTATGGAGAGCGCCGACTTTCTCAACATCCTCAAGGAGCGCGGCCAGCTCCCCTCGGCACCGGAAGGGGCAGCGGAACGTGACGGGTCTGCCGGGGCGCATACAGAGGGTACGACGATCCTGGCCCTGCGCTACCGGGACGGTGTACTCGTCGCCGGTGACCGGCGGGCGACGGCGGGCAACGTCGTCGTCTACGATCGCGCCGCCAAGGTTCTCTCCGTCGACGATCGTTCCGTGCTGGCTCTGTCGGGGTCTCCCGCCAACGCCTACGAGATCGCCCGCCTGCTGGAGATCTCCTTCCAGCACTATCGCCGCACGCAGTTGCAGGAGCTGAGCCTGGACGGTCGCCTGCGCACGCTGTCACGCCTGTTGCGCGAGAATCTGCCCATGGCGATGCAGGGCATCGGCGCCGTCGTCCCCATCTATATCACACACGAAGACAGCGGCCCTGAGACCGGCGGGCGGATCTATTTCTACGATGTGCTCGGGGCCAACTTCGAGACCGTCGATTTCTGCACGACCGGCTCCGGCTCGCCCATCATCCGGGGGGCGCTCTACTTCCTCAATCGCTGGGAACGGCCTTTCGCCGAACGCGACGAGGCCGAGGCGCTCCGTCTCGTGCTGCAGATGCTGGAGACGGCGGCGGAGTTCGACACGGCCACGGGGGGCTACAAGTCGACGGCCGCCATCTTCCCGCAGGTCATGCGCGTCACCGCCGCCGGCATCACCGACGTATCCGAAGCCGACCTGGCGACGCACTACAGCAGTCTCCAGGTAGGGGGGTAAGGCCGTGCTCGACGAACCCTATCGCTGGGTCGAGGCGATCCGCAACCGGCGCGAGTATCTCGAGGACCAGCTCGAGGGGGCCAGCCCCGTCGTCGGCGTTTCCTACGCCGACGGTGTGCTGCTGCTGACATCGACGCCGGGGCCACGCAAGGTGTTCGAGGTCTACAACCAGGTGGCCTCCGCCGGTGTCGGTCACCCCGCCGACATCGAGAAGCTGCGCAAGGCGATCATCGATATCGCCCACGTGGAAGCCTTCAACCTGTCCGCCAGCGACGTGTCCCTGCAACGCCTGGTCGCCTTCGGACTGGGACCGCAGATGAAAGCCGCCTTCGACGAGATCTTCCGCTCGCCCTTCATCGCCCGTGTACTCGTCACCGAGTTGGATCCCTCCGATCCGCTGGAGACGTTCTACACGATCGACGCCGACGGCACTTTCTCCTCGTCTGCTGATGCCGCTGTCATCGCCGGCACCGCCGACAGTGCCGCCGCCATTCTCGAACGTCTGCACGCCGGAGACGATCGCCAGGCCCCCCTCGCCGCGGCGCTGGAGCGAGCCATCGACGCCTGGGGAGTGGGCCGCGTGCACGCCGAGGCTGAGGATGTCGAAGAGGAGGGGGAGGGCGACAGAACGGTGACGGACGAAGAGGTGACAGCAGCGGTGCGGACCGCCCTCGAGGTGGGTCGCATCGAGGCGGCCGTTCTCGACCGCACACTGCCGACGAAGACGAAGTTCCGCCTGTTGTCGGCGGCAGACCTCGAAGGAGCGCTGGCGCGTTTCCGCTGAAGGGACGCTGCCCGGCGGACTTCCATGCGCAACCGCATCTACGGTCTGGAAACCGAATTCGGCTGCATGCCCCCGGATTCGGATCCCTTTCTCAGCCCCGACTTCATCTCGGTCAAGACGAAGGACACGGTGTTCTATCGTGACGGTCTGGGGATGGTCGATATCCACTATCGCGGCCGCGACGAGCCGCCAGGCAACGGTGGCTTTCTGTTCAACGGCGGCCGGGTCTACATCGACATGGGTCATGTTGAATACGCCACGCCCGAGTGTCGCGGACTGTTCGACCTGGTCGCCTCCGACCGTGCCGGTGAAGTCATGGTGCAACGGGCCCTCGATCAACGGGGTCGGGCCGAGGACGCGGCCTTCTTCAAGAACAACATCGACCACTACACCGGGGCCACCTTCGGCTGTCACGAGAACTACCTGGTACGCCGCGACGTCCCTTTCTCCCAGGTGTTGTTGCCGGCGATCCTGCCCTTCTTCGTCAGCCGTCAGATCTATGCCGGCTCCGGACGCGTCGGCTGTCACACCGACATCTTCGAGTATGGCAGCGGCGATGAAGGTGAGGTGACATACCAGATCTCCCAGCGGGCGGATCACATCGTCACTGAAATCTACCAGTGGATTCAGTTCAGTCGGGCCATCATCAACACCCGCGACGAACCACTGGCCGACTGGGGGTTATACCGACGTCTGCATCTTCTCGTCGGCGACTCCAACATGTCGGAGTACGCCACCGCCCTCAAGGTGGGAACCACGGCGCTGATGCTCGAATTGCTCGAGGAGCGCGTCGTGCCGGACGTCAAGCTGCTCGATCCGGTGCAGGCGATCCGGGATATCTCCCGCGATCTCACCTGCAAGTGGGAGGTGCAACTCGAGGACGGCAACACGACGACAGCACTGGACATTCAGCGACAGTACCTGAGGCTGGCCGAGACCTACCTGCGAGGCAAGGATCCGGAAGGAGATTGGGTACTCGACGAGTGGCGCCTGGTACTCGACGCCCTCGCCCATGATCCGATGGTGCTGGTGGACCGCATCGACTGGGTGACGAAGAAGTGGCTCCTTGACACCTTCATCGAAGAGGAGGGCATCGAGTGGAGCGATCCGTGGATCCAGTCGCTCGATCTGGAGTACCACAATCTGAACCCTGAACGGGGACTGTATCACGATCTGCGTCGGCGGGGCATCGTACGCGGTGTCGTAGCGGAGAAACAGATCGACGAGAGCATCGTCAAACCACCAGGGGATACGCGGGCCCGTGCGCGCTCCACGGTCATGCGCGCTCTGACCGGACAGAAGTCCCGCTACGTCATCGACTGGGACTCCATCTATGTGGAAGACGAGAAATACCTCAACCTGGACGATCCCTTCATGACCTACGAGGCCGAGACCGAGGCTTTCATCAAGGAGTGCGGCCAGCCGTCACAGATTGACTGACAAGCAAGCTGGTAGGAAAAAAGTGCCTTGATCGGGGTGGGTGACCGCTGTACATTGTTTATCAGAGGTGTGTTGAGTGAGCACGTAACTATCTGTGTCACAGAGATATGCTCGAAACCGCAAACACCACAGATTCGGCTCCTGGTCTGGCCAGGGCCACCAGTCGCCTGCAGCGACGCGACTCGTCTGTGTCGGCTGCCGACAGCACGGAGCATAATCGTCGCTTCGGCCGCGCCGCCCTGGCCGCTCGTCGTCAGGCAACCGAAGGGGGGGCGCCCACTCTCTCGAGTGCCACGGCCAATCCGCCGCGCTCCGCCAGCAGCCCCGTGCGTTCGACGACGCCGTCTGAGCCAGTCGACAACAGCACAGCAGCCGACGCCGCGTCCACGCCACCGGCCGCGGAAGCTCCGGCAGCCCCAAGACCATCCTCCGCCCCGCCGACATCGGCGCTGACCCGCGAGGCCGCACGCTCCGAGAGAGCCCAGGTCGGCCTGGCTGCCATCGCCGCCAGCCGTCGTCTGGCCGCCAGCCGCGCCAACTCCGTGCAGAACGGACAGAGCCTGTCAGCCCTGCGCGACACCTCGTCGGGCGTCCAGCAGTTCAGTTCCGGCATCGTGCAGTCGGATGGTGGACGTCGAAGCACGTCATTGTTCGACCTCCCCAGTTCCGGCCAGGGACTGGTCACTCGATTGCGTGGTCAGGTTCGTCCCTCCAGCCCGCTGACCGCACTCGGGAGTTCGGGTGCATCGTCCTCTTCCAGTGGACTGCGGTCTCTGTCTTCGCTCAGCGGTGCCAACGCGCAGCGCGCCGGACTGCGCAGCGCCTTCCAGAGCAACGATGAGGGCAGCCGCCTGTTGCTCAGTGCCGCCAGCCCCAGTCGGACAGCCGGCGGTTTCGGCCTGTCCACCCTCAACCGCTCCGCCTTCGATCTGCTCGGATAACTTGCCCCACCGCAACCGGTCTCGTGTCCTGTAGCAGAAATCCGTCAACATTCGAACGCCTGGCCATCCGGGCTCACCGCGTTGCGCTCACTCTGTGGGTCCACTGACCCACATCGATCGCGCGCCTTGTGGGCCCGGCGTCCCGACGTCCGAATCTGTCAACGCATCTCTGCGACAGGACACTGGCACTCCGGGTCGGGTCGTGCTGTACGCGCTGGCCTGCATCGGTTGTCTCGCCGTGTCGGCAGTTGCCCAGCCACGAGCCACCACCGGTACCTACAATGCCCTGGTGATCTTCGCCCGTTTCTCCGACGAGGCAACGACGGATGGGCGCAAGCCGCCCTGGGCTGACGACCTGTTCGATCCCGACGTCGAAGGCAGCTTCACCCACTTCTATGACGAGATGTCCGGGGGCGCTCTGCGCGTCGGCGGCGAGGTCTTGCCGAAACGATACGCGTCCCGGCTGCCGGCCTCAGCCTACCTGGCCCGGACGGCTGGTACACTCGGGCAGTTCGCCCGCTTCAATCTCGAGATTCTCGAGCAGGCAGACGCCGACGTCGACATGGGCCGGTTCGACAACGACGGGCCCGATGGCGTGCCCAACTCCGGGGACGATGATGGGTACGTCGATGTCCTCTTCATCAACCTGCTCACCGTACCACGCAACTTTCTCATCGGCGGCGCCACCGGCCTGGCCAGTCTCGGTCTGAATACCGACTTCCTGTCCGACGACGAGGCCGCCAGCGGTGGCGTCATCCGTGTGCGCAGCCAGTTCTCCGGATTTGGTGGCACGACCCAGCGGGGTCACGTCTTCACCGTCACGGCGGCGACCATGTGTCACGAATTCGCCCACGTGCTGGGCCTGCCGGATCTCTTCGACCAATCCTCGGTGGCGGCGGACGGCGAGATCGATCCCGCCGAGGATTCGGCCGGGATCGGCAAGTGGGGGTTGATGGGACTGGGGACGCTGGGATGGGGCGTCGAGGATGGTCCCAACGCCTTCAGTGCCTGGTCGCTGGCCGAACTCGGCTGGCTGGGAGGGGATGGAGAGGAGCGTCTCGAGGTGATCGCCGACAGTCGCAGAGGCATCATCCTGGAGCCGATCGATCGGGGCGGGCGAGTGTTGAAGATTCCGTTGACGGGGGACGAGTACTTCCTCGTGGAAAACCGCCAGTCCACCGACAGCTACTACAACCGCAACATCCCTGCAGGCGGGCTCCTGGTATGGCACGTGGACGAACGCGCCGACAACGACGAGGAGCGGCACAAGCAGGTCGACCTGGTCTGCGCCGACGGCCTGTTCGGCGATCGTGGTTTTCCCGGCAGTGTGGCCGACCCGGTCACCGGTGGCGACAACCTCGATTTCTGGGCTCGAGACGCCGCCTACGCTGCCTCCCACAACGGCAACGAGGGGGACGCCACCGATCCCTTCGATGGGATCAACTATCAACGGCTGTCCTGGGACACCAACCCGGGTGCCCGCGGTCATGCAGGCGGTCGCCGCGGTGTCCTGCTGGGCTTCTCCCTGGAGAATATCACCTCCCTGACCGGAGGGCGGATGAGCCTGGACGTACTGCTGCGGCAGCCGGTGGAGGGCAACGTGGCCGGCGACACGACCTGGACCGGTGAGGTGCTGCTGGACGGTGACGTCGTGATCGAGGCGGGCGCCGTACTGACTCTGGCCGCGGGTACGCAGGTCACCTTTGCCGCCGGGGACAGCCGCACCGCCGGCTTTGATACAACCCGTGGCGAGATCATCGTCTACGGAGAACTCGTCATCGTCGGGACCGCCAGCGATCCGGTTCGGATCGGCCGCCAGGCCGCCGCCGGTCGGCAGTGGCTGGGAGTGCTGGTGCCCGGCTCCGGCAGCGTCGGTCTCGAGGAGGCGGTGAGTTCGGGGGCACTGATCCTCGAGGGGGCCGCCCTGGGCGTGACACGCGGCAGTCTGCCGGCGGGGCGCACGACCTGGACCGGGGCGCGGACGGTCCCCTGGGACGTCATCATTCCCGCCGACGCCGAGCTCGTCGTCGATGCGGGTGCCACCGTCGGCTTTGCGCCGCAGGATCTGTCGCTGCGCGGTGTGAGCCCGGGGTTCACGGAGCTGGTCGTCGAAGGCACACTGACAGTACGGGGCACCAGCTCGGCGCCCGTGGAGTTCACCGTCGACTCGGCGGACCCGACGCAGCTGTGGTTTGGCGTACAGCTCGTGGAAGGCGGAACCGTGGACGCCGAGGGTCTGACGCTGACCCAGGCAGGTGTGGCTTTCGGCGGTGATGTGACCGACGGCTTTCGTCTTGCCGACAGCCGTCTGCACCATCTGGCCAGCGGTCTGCGACTGACGCTGTTCGAGGATGCAACCCTCGACCGGGTGGGTCTGCACACGATCACGACCAGCGGCATCAACGCCAGCGGCTTCGGTACGCTGTTGCTGCGCAGCTGTGCCCTGGAGGGCAACGGTCAGGAGGGAGTGCTGGTGCGCAACGCCGGACTGCAGGTCATCGACTCGCGGATCGCCGGCAACGGGATTCTCGACGCCGACGATCCGCGCTCCGGGCTCGTGGCCGAAGGAGGGAGAGGGCAGCGCATCGAGCTGTGGAATACTACGGTGGAGGGCAACCACGCGCACGGCATCGACCTGGACGACTGGGAGGGTGTGTTCGAACTGCACGGATCGGTCGTGACCGGCAACCAGGAGGACGGCCTGCGAGCTGACGGCGCCGAACGTGTCGTTTTCGAGGAGGTGGAAGTGGCGCGCAACCTCGATGCCGGGGCGCGACTGGTATCGACCGTGTCGGAGGTGTGGACGACGCAGTTCGACAACAACCTGGGAGCCGGCCTGGTGGTGGAAGGCGGTTTTCCTGCCGTTGATATGAGTCATTTCACCGGCAACGGTCTGGAAATGAGGGACGTTGCCAGGGGCTCGGTACGCTGTACCGAGTTCGAGAGCGCCTCGGTGGGGCTGTGGTCGACACGATCGGCGCCGCAGATCGTGGGCAACACCTTCAACGGCAACATCACAGCCCTGCGTGTGAGCGGTTCGCCGGTACCGGAGCCGATCACGGAGAACACGTTCACCGCCAACACGACGGCCATCGACAATCGCAGCGGTGTGCGACTGTCGGCGCAGCAGAACTACTGGGGCACGTCCGACAGCACGGCCATCGCCGGCCTCCTGACGGGAGAGGTGGACTTCAGCCCCTACCTCGAAGCCGAGCCCATGGGGATGGCAACGGCGGTGACCGTCTCCTCTGACGAGTCGATGCCGGGGGCTTTTGCCCTGCGGCCGGCCTGGCCGAATCCGTTCAATGGAACGACGATGATCACCTTCGATCTGTCGGCGCCGACCCCGGTCGATCTGACGGTCTACGATGTGCTGGGACAGCGGGTGCGCAACCTGACACCGGCTCGCAATCTGGCTGCCGGGCGCTACACGGTTCGCTGGGATGGACATGACGACCGGGGTCAGCCAGCGGCCAGTGGCATCTATCTCTACCATCTGGCGACAACCGCTGGATTTCACGCCAGTGGACGTGTCGTTCTGACGCGCTGAAAACCCATCTGGAGAAACTCCATGGCAGCACCCAAGAGATATACCTGCTACCGTGCCGCCGAGGCCCTGCGGATCGACGGCCATCTGACGGATGCTCCGTGGAAGAGCGCGCCGTGGACGGATCTCTTCGTCGACATCGAAGGTGACGCCAAACCCCTGCCACGTTTCGCCACGCGCGTGATGATGCTGTGGGATGATGAGTACTTCTACTTTGGCGCCGACATGGAGGAGCCCCATGTCTGGGGGACGCTGACAGAGCGCGATTCGGTTATCTGTCGCGACAACGACTTCGAGATCTTCCTCGATCCCGACGGTGACGCCGAACACTACATGGAGTTCGAGATCAATCCGCTCAATGCGGTGTGGGATCTGTATCTGCCGAAGGCCTACAACAAAGGTGGCAAGGCGGACCACAGCTGGGACTTCGACGGGATCCGTCACGCCGTGCAGGTGGACGGCACGGTGAACTGCGCCGATGATGTCGACCGGGGCTGGACGGTGGAGGTGGCCATCCCGTGGACGGCCATGGCAGAGCACGCCGGCACCGACTGCCCGCCGAAACCCGGAGATGACTGGCGCGTGAACTTCTCACGTGTCGAGTGGGAGTTCGACTACCACAAGGGTGGTTACCTGCGCCGCGAGGGGCCGCCGTGCGACAACTGGGTGTGGTCACCGCAGGGTGCGGTCAACATGCATATCCCCGAAATGTGGGGAACCGTCGGTTTTTCTGACACGATCGCCGGCCGACAGGACCGGTAGGAGACAGCTAGCCACATGATGTTCGATCTGTTACTCAAGGGCGGCCGCCTCATCGACCCGGCCAACAACATCGATGCGCCGCACGACCTGGCGATCACCGATGGCAAGGTCGCTGCCGTCGACTCCAGCATACCCGCCGACAGCGCCGGCAAGGTGATCGACGCGACCGGTCTGGTCGTCACGCCGGGCCTCGTGGATATCCACACCCACATGTTCGCCACATCGGGCTTCAAGGATGCCTGGGCGGGGGATCGCTCCGTGCTGCCCGACGGTTTCAGCTTCCGCAGCGGCGTGACGACGATGGTCGACACCGGCTCGGCGGGCTGGCGCATGTTCGAGGATTTCCGCTATCGCGTCCTCGATCGCTTCGAGACCCGCATGTTCGCCTTCCTCAACATCGTCGGCATGGGCATGGTGTCCAATGACATGGAGCAGAATCAGAGAGATATGCAGGTTGATCGGGTGGTCGCCATGGGCCGCGAGCACGAGGATGTCGTCGTCGGCATGAAGACGGCGCACTTCACCGGTCCCGAGTGGATCTCCGTGGACCGCATGCTGGAAGCCGGACGGGCTCTCGGCAAGCCGAGCATGGTCGACTTCGGACTGTTCCCGCGTGAGCGCCCCTACCATGAGCTTGTGACCCAGCGAATGAGTGCCGGAGACATCACGACCCACATGTTCCTCGGCGACGTGCCGTGGATCGGGCCCGACGGCAAGGTGCTCGAATACCTCCACGAAGCACGCCGGCGCGGCATCATCTTCGACGTCGGTCACGGCGGCGGCAGCTTCTACTGGCGCAACGCGGTGCCGGCCATCGAACAGGGCTTCTATCCGGATTCGATCTCCACCGACCTGCACACGTGGTGCATGAATGACGAGATGCAGGACATGACGAACGTCATGTCGAAATTCCTCGCCATCGGCCTGCCCCTGGAAGAGATCATACGCGAGTCGACGGTGAATCCCGCCCGCGAGATCGGCCACCCGGAGCTGGGTCATCTCAGCGTCGGTGCCGTCGCCGACGTGACGGCGCTGAACGTGCTGGAAGGGGACTTCGCTTACCTGGATGTGCGCCAGGGACGCGTCGAAGGCAGGCAGCGGCTGCGCTGCGAGCTGACCCTGCTGGCGGGTGAGCTGAAGTGGGACTGGAACGGGCGCACAGGCACTGACTGGCGCCAGTTGCCCGAATTCTACGGCGTGCGCGATCCGGAAGGGTTGATCATGCCACCAGGCGAGGGAGGCGCATCCAGATGAGTGTGTACCGCGAGATCGGCATGCGGCAGGTGCTCAATGCCTCGGGGAGCATGACCTACCTCGGGGGCTCCCTGATCGCGCCCGAAGTCGTAGAGAAGATGAATGAGGCGGCGCGGTCCTTCGTCGTTATGGATGAGTTGTTGGAATGGGCTTGCAGCGAGGTGGCCCGACTGACCGGCACCGAAGCAGGACTGGTGACGACGGGGACCGCCGGCGGTATCCTGCTGGCGACGGCGGCGGTGCTGACCGGCAGGGATCGCGACAAGATGCGAGCGGTTCCCAACGTCGGACCGAAGTGTGAGATCCTGTCACAGATGCCGCACCGTATCGGCTTCGACCATGCCATCGGGGTCGCCGGCGGCAGGATCGTGGAGGTGGGCGGTCCGGCGGGAGCGACGCGACAGGAGCTGGCAGCGGCCATCAACCCCAACACGGCAGCGGTCTGGTATGTCGTGCTCGATCCGAAGCCAGCCCTGCCCCTGGCAGACGTGGCTGAGGTCGCCCACGAGCACGGGATCCCCGTCATCGTCGACGCGGCGGCGGAGCTGCCGCCGGTGAGCAACCTGAACGCCTTTCATGAAGCCGGAGGAGACCTGGTGCTGTTCAGTGGCGGCAAGGACATTGCGGGCCCCAATGACACGGGCATCCTGTGTGGCAAGGCGGAGTGGGTGGCAGCGGCGCGGGGTCAGGCCTTTCCCAACCCGGGCATCGGTCGCCCGCTGAAGGTCAGCAAGGAGCAGATCGTCGGCCTCGTGTTCGCCCTGCGGCGTTTCGTCGCTATGGACGAGCCGGCCCGCCTGGCACGATGGCAGGGCATGGCGGAGCGCATGCGCGACATACTGCAAGGTATCGATGGTGTTGAGGGAGAGGTCGCCTTCCCGACACGCGGTGGCCGGCCCCTCGTCATTCCGCGCACGCGGCTGGCCATCGACGAAGGTGTGGTGGGACGGACCATCCGTGAGTTGGATGATGTTCTGGAGGGGGGCGACCCGGCGGTGGCCGTGTTCGCTGATGCGGCGAACGGGGCAATCTGGCTCAACCCCCAGCATCTGGAGGATGGTGAGGAGGAGCTGGTGGCGGAGCGCGTGGGCGAACTGCTGCGCCGACCATAGGAAAGGTGTCGCTGTGAGCATCCTCGAGCGGTTCCGGTTGGATGGCAAGGTAGCACTGGTTACCGGCGGTGGTCGTGGCATCGGCCGATCGCTGTCCCAGGCCCTGCACGAGGCCGGAGCCATCACCGTCATAGCCGACATCGATGCGGCGGCGGCGGTGGCTGCCGCACGCGAACTGGGTGGAGAAGAAGGCTTGGGTCTGGGCGTGGACGTGACCGACTCGCAGGCTGTGGCGGGCATGGTCGAGACCGTCGTGCAGCGCTATGGCCGTATCGACATCGCCGTGAACAACGCCGGGATCGCCCGCAGAGGAGATGCCGAATCGATGCCGGAACAAGTGTGGGATTCGGTGGTGGCAGTAAACCTGAAGGGTGTCTTCCTCTGTTGCCAGGCGGAGGGCCGGGCCATGCTGGAGGCCGGATCGGGTGCAATCGTCAACGTGGCGTCGATCTCAGCCCGGATCGTCAACAGACCGCAGAACCAGGTGAACTACAATGCCGCAAAGGCCGGTGTCGTGCAGGTGACGCGCAGTTGTGCCGCCGAGTGGGCAGGCCGCGGTGTGCGGGTCAACTGCATCAGCCCGGGACACACGGTAACGCCGATGACGGCCCCGGCCATCGACGACATGGGTGACACGTGGCGGGAGAACACCCCCATGGGTCGACTCGCAGATCCCACCGATCTCCAGGGGGCGCTGGTGTTCCTGGCTTCCGACGCGGCGAGTTATGTCACCGGCCACGATCTGGTCGTTGATGGCGGTTACTCGATCTGGTGATCAATCGACCCACGTGTGAAGTCTGTGTCGATGGGGTAACCGGAGCGATCGCCGCCCAGAGCGGCGGTGCGCATCGGCTCGAGTTGTGTCAGACTCTGTCTGTTGGCGGCACGACGCCGAGTGTCGGGTTGATGCGGTCAACGAAGGCGTCGGTCGATCTTCCGGTTCATGTACTGATACGACCCCGCGCCGGCGACTTCCACTTCGATACCGCGGAGTTCGACGTGATGCGGCGGGATATCGAAGCGGCCGGAGAGAGTGGGGCCGAGGGCGTCGTCATCGGGTCGCTGGAAACGGATGGCGGACCCGATGTGGAGCGGACGGCGCGGCTCGTCGAGGACGCCCGGCCCATGAGCGTGACGTTTCACCGGGCCTTCGATGTCGTGCCCGACGCGGACGCGGCCCTGGAGGGGCTGATCGGCCTGGGCATCGATCGTGTTCTCACCTCCGGACAGGCGTCCAGTGCCTGGGAAGGACGGGGGCTTCTCCGGCACCTGGTGGACGCGGCGGGAGGGCGGATCGTCATCATGCCGGGCGCGGGCATCGATGAGACCCATGTCGGCGAACTCATACATGAAACGGGCGTGCAGGAGGTCCACTTCTCGGCAAGGCGCGAGGTAGTCATGGCGACGGGCGATCGCGCGGTAACGATGGGCAATGATGGGTCAGCGGATCGAGTGCGTGGGGTGACGGACGCGGAGCGGGTGCGCGCGATCATCGCGGCGGCGTCGGCGGCGTCGGTTCGGTGATCTACTGACGAGCGCGGATTCAGACGCCTCGCCGCCGGCGTCGGTTCGGCGATCCACTGACGAGCACGGATTCAGACGCCTCGTCGTCGGCGTCGGATCGGCGATCCACTGACGAGCACGGATTCAGACGCCTCGTCGTCGGCGTCGGATCGGTGATCCACTGACGAGCGCGGTTTCAGACGCCTCGGTACGAGATCGCTGCGCGATCTCTACGGAGAGGCAGATCGGGCGCGATCTCTACGGTTCATCAGAAGGGTACAGAGATCTCGAACTCGAGCCAGTTGTCGTTGACCGGGTGGTGGAAGCTGAGGCTTGTGCTGTGCAGCAGCATGCGGGCGTCGGATCGGTGATCCATAGATCGCTGCGCGATCTCAACGGTCGGCCACGGTCTACCATAGAGGCGGTCACCGATGATGGGGTGGCCGATGCCCTCGGGATGGGCGGCGTGGACACGCAACTGGTGAGTGCGGCCTGTGAGCGGGGTGAAACGCAGGCGGGTTGAGTCGGCGTGGCGTTCGATGACCTCCCAGTCTGTGACGCCCAGCTTGCCGTGCTCGGGATCGAGGATCTGCCGTGGGCGGTCGTCCAGATCGACGCGGAAGGCGAGTTCGACGTGTCCCGAGTCCGGTTCCACCATTCCCTCGACGAGTCCGACATAGGTCTTCCGTACCCGGCGCTGTTCAAACTGCAGGGACAGGTGGCGGTGCGCCTCCGGGTTGAGTCCCAGGACCATCAGCCCCGACGTTTCCATATCCAGCCGGTGAGCAGCCAGCGAGCCACACGCAGCAGGGAAGAGTTCCCGCACGCGGGCCACGACACAATCGGCCAGATCCGGTCCCCGTCCAGGAACGGAGAGGAAGTCGGGCTGCTTGTCGACGACGACGAAGCTCTCTTCCTGGTGCAGGACACAGAGCGGCTGGTGTGTGATGTCGGGCGGGAGGAATCTCACGACACGATGCGGCGAGCCGCTTCCACTCCGCGCAGCAGGAATCCGAGGATGGGGTAACACTTGCTCCGGCACGAACCGTAACAGACACCCTCCACTCGAGGATGGACGACGGACGGTGATCCCCACCAGAACTCCACCATGCCGAGGGGCGTCAGCCCACTGCGGATGGCAGCCTGCAGCAGTTTCGGTGCGCAGCAGTCACCCATACCCGTCGGTGGTCTCGGGGCGCCTGTATCGACTTCGGTGAGGGGAAGGATCTCACCCAGCGCGTTCTCGAAGCGGTAGGCGGCATGGATCCGATCCGTCAGTTCCCGCGACAGGTGGCCGCGCTCGATCTTGATGGTCTCGATCTCGCGCCGTAACGGCTTGCTGGTGGGTTGGGTCTTCAGCTGATCGATCTGCCGCGTGAGTTCGGCGACGCGGGTTTCGGTCTGCTGCCGTGCCGAGGCGTACTCGGCTAGATGCCCGCTGGAGGGCACCCATCCGTCGGGGGCTTCCCAGGTCTGCCATTCTCCTGAAAAGGCACGCAGCGTTCCCAGCTGGTCCTCCGTGTCACGGCACAGCATGACGCCGAACATCTTGCCCGCCGCCGGCTCGCACAGATGAGCGGTGCTGAAACCGACCGTCGCTTCCCGACACTCGTCCAGGTACCGCTGCAGGCGCTGCGCTTCGGCCATGACGGTGGGCGTGGGCGAGAGGGACAGCTCAACGTCGGTCACGGGGCACCGCCCCGAGTAGGACACATCCGGAACATCCAGGGCATCCGGCGGGGGCTCGCCGAGGGCATGGACCAGCGCCCTCGGTGACTTGGTCACAGACGCTCCATGCGGTCCAGCATGGCCCCCACATCAATGAAGCGCAGCAGAGAGAGGACGAAGAGGCCGACGGCGACGACGATGTAGAACAGGTGGGGATAGGACAGCAACCCCTGCAACGGACCGAAGAGAGCAGCCCCCCCTGACAGGCCCATGTTGGCCACGGCCATGTAGAGGGAGAACTGCGTGGCGGCCACGCGCTTCCACGAGATCGCCATCATCGTCGCCAGGAAGGAGATGCTGATGAGGGTGTCGAGGATGTAGTAGGCGCTGATGAAGGCCTGTGCCGGCAGGCGCTGCGACCAGGCAGCGGCGAGCAGAGCCATGGCGGCGGCGCCTCCGCCCAGCAGCAGGACCCCCGCGGCGATGGTCCGTCGGCGGCCAAGACGCTCCACCAGCCAGCCACCGGCCACCATGCCGAGAACACCGGAGACGAGACCGGCAGTGGCGGACAACTCCGAAAAGTCGGTGTGGGTCCATCCCATCTCCTGCACGGTGAGCACGGGCAGCAGGGCGTCGACAAAACCGCGAATCAGGTTGTAGGCAAAGAACACGAGAGTGGCGATCAGACTGACCGGCAGCAGGACCACCCGCAACAGCGATCGTCCGATATCGATCCAGCCCTCCAGCTGCAGGGAGCGGGACACATCGGAAGCCTGCCCGGCCGTCCACGGCAGCAGGCGTTCTCCCTGGCGTTCCCGGGCCAGCAGCGGCAGCAGCATGACGATGGCGACAACGAGGGCCTGGGCCAGCAGCGCTGCGCCGAGGCCGTGGCGCCCCCGGCGGTGGCGCCGGCCACACCCAGTCCCTTGCCGCCCCACATGAAGCCATTGGCCTTGGGCTGTTGCTCCACCGGGATGATCTCCACGGCCATGCCGTCGACGGCGACATCCTGGAAGGCAGTGAAGAAATTGGTGAGAAATCCGAGAGCGGTCAGGGCGAACAGGTGCTGCATCGGGTCGGGTGTCAGGGCCATGATCACAGAGGTAGTGACCATACCCGCCTGCGCCAGCAGGATCCATGGCCGCCGGCGCCCCATCACGAGGTAGCTCCAGCGGTCCATGATGGGACCGTTGATCAGCTTCAGGCTCCAGGGCAACAGGATGATGCCCATGTACGAGCTGATCTGTGTCGGTGTCAGCCCCTGCTCTGCCATGTAGGCTGGGACGGCGATGGACAGCAGTCCGTAGGGCAGCCCCTGGGCCGCGTACAGCAAGGTGAAGGCGACATAGCGGAGGTTCAGGTTCTCCGTCAGGGCAGGCAGGCCGCCGGTGGTGGCCGCAGGTTCGGGTTGGCTCACGAAGGGATTCCTGCCGGCTGGAACTCCCTGATCAATTCCTCGGCAGTGGCCAGCATGCGATCGACGGTGTCCGCCATGTAGCCGGACAGCTTCGTCTCTGCCTCGGCAGCATCTCCCGCGTCGATCATCTGTTTCGTCTCGGCTGCCAAGGTGTAGGCGCTTTGGCGCAGCTGGGTTTCGAATTCATGCCAACGGGCACGGACCGCTTCGACGCGGTGGGGGGCATCCTCCCGGGCAAGGTGGGCCAGGTCCAGGAAACGCCACCAGGGGCTGTCCGCCGTCGATCGTTCCCCGCCGATGGCCAGTACCTCAGGTAATGCCCCCTGCAGGAATACGGGAAAGAACGGCGCCTGGCAGGGTGAGTAGAAGCTGCACCAGTAGACGGGCAGACGGGACGCGTCGGCACAGAGGTCGGCCACCAGACTGGCGGCCGTGTTGCCGCCCTTCGGCCCGTCGTTAAAATGGATACAGATGCCCTTGCCTGTCAGGTCCGTGCGGAAGGGCTCACCCGGTTGCCCGGCGTCCGAGTGATCGCGGAGCAGAGACATCATCACCGAAGTGTCGATGGAGCCGGTCCGGTCTCCCAGCACGGCACACGAGCGTTTGCGGCGCATGGCGCCGCTGCCCTCGCTTCGGTCGTTGGCGCTGTAGGCGTCGGCAAAGCTGAAGGCTCCGTCTGCGGAGGACCACCAGCCGCGCTCGACGGCGGTGGACTCGGCCCTGGCCGACAGGCACTCGGCGTCGGTCTCGACACTGTAGACATTGCTGATGCCGAGGCCGCCCTCGACACGCTGCACCGCCCACTCGTGTCCCGCCGTCTCGATGACGAAGGCTTCGCGCGGGTCAGCGACGATGTAGCCGTTGTCGTAGGTGCGCACACCGGCGTCGTTGTCGAATTTGCCCTGGCCGTACTCGTCGATGGCACGGGTCATCCAGTCCACCGCCTCACGTGCCGTCCGTCCGCGCTCCAGGCCGAGGCGCAGAATCTCCATGCCGATGAGCCGCGATTCCGGGGCACTGTCGAACTTCGATCCCAGGCCCTCGTTGCCGATGACGACCTGGTGTTCGTTGAAGCCATGCTCGTACCCCCAACACCACCAGGGCCGTGAGCCGACGTGCCGCCAGGTCACCTCGACTTCGGGCAGCGAGACGAACTGACACCGTGTCACGCTCCCGGGTTCGTGGTAACGGCGCTCGTGTAGTTCCAGGGGCTGGCATTCATCCCAGGGGCGATCGCTGTTCTTGGCGAAGAGTGTCTGTCCGTGTGCCGTTGCCGCCGGCAGGGCGACCATGGTGTCACAACCCTTCGGTATCATGCGTCTGGATCTCCTGACGGGAGTCGGATCCGTGCCGTCGTGCCGACACCCGGTTCACTGGTGATGCCGACGCTGCCCCCGTGACGTTGCACGATACTGCGGCACAGCGGCAGGCCGAAGCGTGCCCGCGTGCGCTCGCCATGGGAGAAGTCGATGTCGAACAGGCCGTCAACTAGGTCAGCTGTCATGCCCCGTCCCGTGTCCTCGATATCGATGTGGACGGTCGCCTCTGCTGTCGCCAGACGGATGGTCAACTTGCCTGGACCATCGAAGGACTCGCCGGCGTTACGTATCAACGTCGCCAAGGCCTCGCTCACGCGCCGGGGATCGATCTCGATGACGAGACCCGGCGCCAGGTCATGGACGACGTCGGTGTCCGGCCGCAGGGCGCCACGCTCGCGATCGACGACGGCCGTGACCACCTGGGCCAGGTCCACCCGCTGCAGCTCGGCATGGTCCAGTTGTACGAAGCCGCGGATGGAGCTCATGACCTGCATCAATCGTTCGCCAGGGAGCGGAGCAGCGACGCCGGCGGTTCGGTGATCACCGTTTCCAGTTCCTGACGGATACGGGAGACGGCGCGGGTGCCGGTATCGGTGGAGCTGCGCATGGCCCCCAGGGGGTTGTTGACCTCGTGCTCGACACCCGCTACGAGGTCACTGACCGCGGCCATCTTCGCCTCCAGGACCAGCTCCAGCTGCTGTTGCCGCAGCTGCCCCTCGGCGTGTTCACGGCCGACGGCCTCGTGTACAGTGGAGCGCGCTGCGTGTGCGGCCAGGGCGACGAAGGCTCCGGCTATGGCGATGATGACCGGAGTGACAAAGGCCAGATCGAGGGCACTCATACCGTCACCCAGGGCCTCCAGCAGTGCCTGCGAAGAGCCGCCGAGGCGGGAGTCGAAGATGCCCACCAAGGCGAGAAAGACGTGCAGCGCAACGGCAGCGACAGTCATCACGATCGGGTTGAGGGGCCGCAAGGCGAGGCCGTTGACGGTGATGAGGGCCAGGCTGGTTGCCGTCAGGTTGTGTTTTGACAGATGCAGCAGCGGCGTGAACTCGTTGCTGTAGATCACGTGCCAGATGACCGGCAGGGTGCACAGTATGGCCACATCCGCGAGGGTCCCGAACAGACCGACATGGTCGGCCCGGGCGCCGGCCATCAGACGCCGCAGCAGGAACAGCTGCAGCAGGAAGAACAGCAGGAACAGGAGGCCGAGGACGATGGCCTCACTGCGACGCCCGGCGACGAACAACGTCAACAGGCTGGCAAACAGGCAGAACCCCATACGGATTCGTGTCGCCCATATCAGCGAGACACGCTCGCGTTCAGCCAGCAGTTCAGCGGCGGTGGATGTGTCGGTGGAAGCCAGGTGGAGTGTCGGCGGCAGGATCGTGATCGCAGGTATCCGGTCAGACGGCAACCTAGTGCCACGTCAAGGCAGGGGCAAGAAATGGGTGGGTGGAGGAAAATCGACGATTCGCCGATAAGGGGAATGCGGGTAGTTGCCGGCCTCCCCGGCTGGCATTGCGGACCGCCCGGTCCGCCCGGACGCCGACGGATGCAATATGATCCGAGGGCTTGCGCTCTCACGGTTCCGGTCACCACTCACAGGAGCATGGATCGTGCGAGTCACGAGCGCCCAGATCGATCTGTCGGCGCAGCACGCGCTGACGCAGAACCACACGCGCCGCGAAGAGCTGGCGATTGTGGTGCAGGACAATGATGGTACGACGACACAGAGTTTGAGCTCGCGAGAGCGAACGCAGTCCTCTGCCGCCTTCGAACAACCCAGTCTGCTCGACGCCGAACTGGCTGGCCTCGATGCCGCCGGCCAGGGACTGAGCACGGCGCTGGTGCAACGTGCCACCGAAGCCGGGCAGAAGCTGCCCTCTCCCGAGGAGCTGAAGAGCACGCTGAGCGACGCCTTGCAGGGTTTTGGCCTCGACCTGGGCGGCCTCGGCATGATGGGAGCTCAGCCCTTCGACACGCAGCTGCAGCCGAAGGATCGTTTCAAGATGGAGTTGATCCAGGCCGCGGTGGAGGCTTTCTCCGGCGGGGAGTTCAGCATTCTCGATCCGGCTGATCTGGACCTGGCCGCATTTGCCGAGCCGGTATCCGCAGAAGTCCCACCGAAGGCCACAGACGCGCCGAAGGAGGATGACCCGGCCGCCGAGGCGGGACAGGACTCGGAGCGGCGGGCAGGACTCATCTACTCCTATCAGGATCGTCACTACGAACGGGAGACGACGAGCTTTGCCGCCAGCGGTGTGGTGCATACCGCGGATGGTGAACAGATCGACTTCGATGTGGAGCTGACCATGGGCCGGCAGTTCCTGTCGGAGACATCTGGCGAGGTCCGCCTCGGTGCGGACGTGCAGGATCCCCTCGTCGTGAATTTCGAAGGTACCGCCGCTGAGTTGACGGAGAGGACCTATTCCTTCGACCTCGATACCGACGGCACGGCCGACCAGATCCACTTCGTCAGCCCCAACTCCGGGTTCCTCGCCCACGACGCCAACAACAACGGCATCGTCGACGACGGTTCGGAGCTCTTCGGCCCGACGACGGGCAGCGGCTTCGGCGAACTGGCCGTGCACGATGAAGACGGCAACGATTTCATCGACGAAGGGGACTCGATCTACGGCAGCCTGCGCATCTGGCAGAAGGATGCCGAGGGCAACGATCACCTCATCGCCCTGGGCCAGGCCGGAGTCGGCGCCATCTACCTGAACTCGGTGGCCACACCCTTCCAGGTCAAGGATGACGAGAACCAGCTGCAGGGCATCGTGCGCAGCTCGGGTATCTATCTCAAGGAAGAAGGAGGCGCCGGCACGGTGCAGCAGCTCGATCTGGTGGTGTGATGGGGAGGAGTACTATCCCTCGAGCTTGTCGCGCAGCAGCTGCTGTACCATCTGCGGGTTGGCCTTGCCTTTGGAGGCCCGCATGACCATGCCCATGAGGAACTGGATGGGTTTGCCGTCGCCGGCACGTACCTTGTCGGCGGCATCCGCGTGCTCGGCGATGACGGCGTCGACCTGACCTTCCAGCTCGCCACTGTCGGAGACCTGCTGCAGTCCTTTTGCGGCCACAATGTCGGCCGGCGCGCCACCGTCGGCCCACATGACGGCGAAGACCTCCTTGGCGGCAGACCCACTGATGGTCTGGGCCGTCACCAGGCCGATCAATTCGCCAAGCTGGCCCGGCGTCACCGGCACATCCTCCATGCTGCCATCGGTGTCCTTCAGCAGGCGGAAGACTTCACCGGTGATCCAGTTGGCCGCGGCCCGGGGATCGGCGCCTGTAGCCACGACGGCCTCAAACCAGTCAGCCACGTCGCGATCCTCCGAGATGAGGGCGGCATCCTCGGCGCCGATCTGCAGGGTGAGTCGGGCGGCGCGATCGTCAGGCAGCTCCGGCAGTTGGGCCCGCACGTCATCGATCCACTGGGCGGTGACGTCGACATCGAGCAGATCCGGTTCGGGGAAGTACCGGTAGTCGTCGGAGAATTCCTTTGAGCGCTGCTCCCTGGTCAGGTTGGCACTCTCGTCCCATCCCATGGTCACCTGGCGCAGAGTGCCTCCCTCCTCAAGTACCTCGATCTGTCGCTTCACCTCATACTCGATGGCGTTTCGCACGGCGCGGAAGGAGTTCAGATTCTTCACCTCCACCTTGGTGCCGAAGGCCTCGGAGCCTGCCGGTCGCACGGAGATGTTGGCCTCGCAGCGCATGGCGCCTTTCTCCATGTCCCCCGTGGAGGCTCCCAGGTAGCGGACGAGCTGACGGATCTTCTGTACGTAGGCGAAAGCCTCGTCAGCGGAGCGGATCGAGGCGTCGGTGACGATTTCCATCAACGGCACACCGGCCCGGTTGTAGTCCACGAGACTGGCG
Organism: Candidatus Latescibacterota bacterium; assembly: GCA_036011085.1. Lineage (GTDB taxonomy): Bacteria > Latescibacterota > UBA2968 > UBA8231 > UBA8231 > UBA8231. The sequence goes on along the minus strand of DASCMS010000103.1, from coordinate 23,512 downwards.
TTGCCCTGGTGTACGAGTTTGCCCGTGTCCTCCTCGAGGTGGACACGTTCGATTTTGATGCACTTTTCCGCCCCGCCCCCTTTGGCGTCGCCGTCTACGGGTATCTGAACCTGGCCGTGTTCACACAGAGGCAGTTCGTACTGCGACACCTGGTATCCCTTGGGCAGATCGGGATAGACATAGTTCTTGCGGGCGAAGACGGAGTGCGGGCGGATCTCACAGCCCAGGGCCATCCCCGTCATCACCGTCAATTCGATGGCCCGGCCGTTGATGACGGGCAGGGCGCCCGGCTGTGCCGTGCACACGGGACAGACATGCTGATTGGCACCGACCTGAAAGTGTTCGGCCGGGCAACGGCAGAACATCTTGGACCGGGTGTGCAGTTCGACATGGACCTCCATGCCGATGACGGTCTCGTAGTTCATGCGAACAACACGTGGCGCCGCAGGAAGGCGTCCACCGCCTGCAGGTAATGCCGCTTCGTCTCGGGTCGCCGGAAGCCGTGTCCCTCGCCCTCGTAGACATGGTACTCGTGGGGAATGCCGCGCTCGCGCAGAGACTCGACGATGGCGTCGGACTGGTCCCGGGGCACGACGTCATCCTCGGTGCCCTGGAACAGGATCACGGGATCCTGAAGGGCGTCGGCGGCGTTGATGGGTGATCGCTCACGATATCGAGGTGCAGCCTCGGGCAGGGGACCGAGGAGGTGATCGTTGTAGCGTGACTCGAACTTGTGGGTCGTATCGGACAGGCCGAAGAGGTTCGAGATACCGTAGCGGCAGACGCCGGCACGGAAGAACCCGGGATGCAGGGTGAGGGTGCGCAACACGGTATAGCCGCCGGCGCTGCCACCGGAGATGACGAGACGGCTGGCGTCGACCCGGCTCTCATCCACCAGGTGCCGGGCGCCGCCGATGCTGTCCTCCACGTCGTACACCCCCCAGTTGCCACGCATGGCGGTCATGTAGCGCCGGCCATAGCCGGTGGAGCCACGGTGATTGACCAGCAGCACGCCCCAGCCGCGAGTGGCGAAGTACTGGACCTCGGCGTCGTAACTCACATCGGACTGACCCGTGGGGCCGCCGTGAACGTGGACCAGCAGCGGCGGCAGCCCGTCGCTGTCGAAGCCGGGGTTCGATGGCGGGTAGTAGAGACCGTGGGCGGCAGAACCATCCGCAGCCGTCCAGTCCACCGCTTCGGGGCTCGACAGGGCGGCTGAATCCAGCGCCTCACTTCCGGATCGAGCCTGGACCGCCGGGGCGGCGCTCTGCCGTGTGGTGCGCAGTGACAGGATCCGATCCGATTGATGGGGTGTGCTGGCGACGACGGCGAGTTCGTCACCGCGAGGAGCGGTTGCCAGGTGGGTCACCCAGGCATACTCCGACAGGGTTTCGACAGGCATGACATGACGCGTCGCCAGATCGCAGACAAAAGCCCGCCGTTCGGCGTTGTGGCTGCGGGTGAAGTAGAGGCGTTTGCCATCGCCGGAGAAGGCGTGTGTCCTGAGGCCCTGGACCCATCCCGGCATGGCGACGTCCCCCTCGTCATCAGGTGTGAGACAGATGATCTCAGCGCTTTGCAGGTCGCGCAGATAGAGGCGGCTCCACTCACCGTCCTCGTCGCTGGCGTAGGCCAGCCAGCGGCCGTCGGGTGAGAACTCCGGCTGGAACACGGAGGTTTCGTCGCCACCAGCGATCGCCCTGGAGGCAGAAACGGTGGGTCCCGACGCGGACAGGCGCAGATCTGCCAGCATCAGTCGGGTACCGTCCCAGGCCATGTTGGGGAAATCCCACTCCACCCAGGCTAGCATGCGTCCCCGTGGGTGCCAGGCTGGCTGCATGTAGAAGTCGGCACCCTCCGCCAGCCACTGCGGCCACTGGTGTCCCTGGGACCCGACGAAAGCGATGCGATCGGTGCGGCCGTCGCTGTGGACGTAGATGATCCAGCGGCCGTCAGGTGAGACCGTCGGCGCCGACGGATGCCCGAAGGCCGGGGTCAGCGCCCGTGCCCGGCCCCCATCCAGAGGCTGAACAAACAGCCGCGAACCGTCGTCAACGAAAACCACACAGCCGCGGCCGACGGTGAACTCGCCGCCGCCGTAGAACACCTTCGTCCGAATGCGGTGACCGCTGGCCAGTTCACGTGGCGCCACCTCGCCGCGTGACCGGCACAGCAGGACGGCATCCGCACCACGCCGTTCCAGCCAGATGAGGCTGCGGCCATCGGTGTCGTAGGTCGGGGTTCGGAGTCCGATGCCGTCGGTCACGTCATCGACGCCGACGGCACTGTCCCACAGTCCGAAGGGCCGACGCTGACGGCCCGTCGCCTGACTCACACCTTCTCCATCAACTCGATCTTGACGCTGTCGGGGCCGTCGATGAAGACGATGCGGCGTCCCGTATCAGGTATCTGTACGGGGCCGAACCAGATGTGTACGCCTTCCTGCTCGAGATGAGCGAGGGTGGCGTCGAAGTCATCGGTGTTCAGGGCGAAGTGATCGAGGCCCTGATAGCGACCCAGTTCCATGGGTGCGAATTCGCGGTCGGTGACCGTCACCTGCACGGGACCGATGTGAACCTCGACCCAGGTAGCTCCGCCGCGCTCGAAAGGATCGCCTGCGGTGGCGCCCAAAACACGCTGGTAGAAATCGACGGCGGCGGTGACGTCCGTCGTTTCGTGATGGATATGGTCGAAGGTGTAATTCGGCATGCTTCAGGTCTCCTGAACGGGCTTGCGGCGAAAGTCGGCGAACTCCGCACTTGCGGCGAAGTCGGCAAGTTGGATCTTGCGTCCACCCATCTGGTCCGAGAGGTTGGCGGCAAGAACGGCGGCGTGGCTGTTCATACTCGATGAGAAGGTGTTGCGCAGTACCGAGGCGTCACCCCTGGCGACGGCCTCGACGAAGCACTGGTTGATGTGCAGAGTGGCGTCCCGTTTCTCCGGCCCGGGCAGCACGTGGCGCAGATCGTCCACCGACGGCCTGCCTGACACTGGCGGATACGGCCCTTCATAGTAGTAGGCGGCCACTTCTTCGCCCTCCACCTTCACGTGGCCGTGGTCCCACATGAGGCCGGCGTAGCCGTCGCCCCAGAAGGTCTTGCGCAGACGGGACATCAGCAAGTTGAAGAGCAGCCCCGATTCGAAGCCGAAGGTGACCGAGTAGGCGTACGGGTTGTCGCCGCCATCCTCGATGTCAGCGGCGTCGCGATGCACATAGTCGGCTCTCGTCCAGGCCACGTCTCCCGCCCAGTAGCGCATGGTATCCAACTGGTGAATACCCGATTCAACGACGGTCGTACCCGACCAGGCAGCGCTCGCCGCCCACACCCGGTTGCCCGGCCCGCCGAGTTGTTCGGTGCGCGTGTGCTTGGTGGAATGGGCCTCCAGGGCGCCGTTGCCCACAGCGGTGGCCATCACCAGGCGCTTGTCCTGCAGGAAATCGTGCATGGCTTCGTGCCGGTGGTCGTGGCGCTGGTTGAAGCCGACGGTGCCGATGACACCGGCTTGCCGGATGGCGGCTTCCATCTCGATGGCCTCGTCATAGAACAGACTGACCGGTTTCTCGACGAAGACGTGGATGCCCGCCGCGACAGCGGCGATGACCTCGCCGTCATGCCGATTCGGGGGGATGCAGAAGTAGAGCGCATCCAGGCCGAAGGCGTCATCCGAGGTGGCGCTGTCGAGCATGTGGGAAAACCGGGAAAACGTGCGGATACCTTCCAGAGAGAAATCGTCGACGAAGCCGCTGATCTTCGCCTCCGCCAGATTCTCCTCGAAGGGGTCGCAGAGAGCGACGATTCTGGCGTCGGCGATCCGCCACAGGCAATTCAGGTGCTGCAGGCCGCGCTGACCAAGGCCGATGATGCCGACTCGAACTGGATGTACCACGCTCGTTTTCTCCGCAGGTAATGGGTACCACATGAAGCTGCACAACTACGCCCAATTGTCCAGATACGGCAATACGGGGTCGCCCTCTGGAGAGGACGTCGCTATCTTTGCCGCATGACCGAAACGAGCACAACCCACCAGCGGGTCATCGACCCGGAGTGGGAGAATTTCTTCTCGTCTGACGTGTCAGGGGAGAAGGAGCCTCTGGTGAAGCTCCTCGGCCGGGTGCCGATCTTCAGCTTGCTGCGGGCGAAGGAGCTGCAAACCCTCACGCATCTCGTCCATGTGCGTGAGTTCGCCCGTGGTGAGGTCGTCATCCAGCGTGGCGTCCAGCAGTCCGGACTGTACCTCGTGCGCACTGGTTCGGTGCACATCGTGCGTGATCGTGAGGACGGGCGGGAGGTGGTCGGCACCCTCGGTCGCGAGGAGCTGCTCGGCGAGTTCGCCCTGCTCGATGACACGCCCCGAAGCACTTCGGTCGTCGCCGCCGAGAGAAGCGAGCTGATCGGTTTCTTCAAGCCGGACCTCACCGATATCCTGGCCACCGATCCGGCCATGGGCTGCATGATCCTGCTGCGGCTCGGCGAGGAGATGACAGCGACACTCAGCAAGGACTATCAACGACTGCGCGAAACGGGCTGGCCCGCCCTCGACCACCCTGACGATGACGGTGTCGACCCCACCGCGGCGTGAGAACGGATCCCACGTGAACGGCAAGAGCAACGGCAAGAAGAAAAAGAAGAAGAAAGGTGCCGCGAAGTCGGGCGGCGGCCTTTTCTCCAGGCTGCTCAAGAATACCGGCAAAGAGGATAAGGCCGGCAACGGTGGCAAAGCCAAAGCCAAGGCCAAGCCACTGACGCCCCTGGAGCGCTCGATCCAGGAAATCAAACACATGGCGAAGGTTGGCGAGTCCGATCCGGAGCGTCTCGCCGGGTTGCTGAGCCAGTTGCTGGGCGGCGAGCAGGAGAAACGGCGCCAGGCTCAGGAGGACTTCGACAAGATGGTCTGGGACATCGTCAACAAGGACGACGAGAAGAACAACGAAGAGTCCTGACGCGGATCTCTACGACAGTCCGTCGACGATCCCTTTCAGGTACTTCAGACTGCCGGCGGCGATCGTCCTCGGGTCGGGCGCCATGTCGAAGACTTCCACCGACACGTACTTGCTGTAGTCGATCTCCCGCAGGGCTCGCATGACCGAGACGAAATCGGTGTCGCCGAAACCGGGCCCCCGTTTGTTGGCGTCATTCACGTGTACGTGCCAGAGATGATCCTTCGTCTCCCGCATCAGCTGCGCCGGCGGATTCTTTTCCGATGACCCTGAGCAGACGTCGATCATCGTCTGGAAGTTCGGATGGTCGATTTCAGCCACCATCCGACGCGCCTCCTCTGCCGTCTGGATGAAGTTGGTCTGATCCGGGCTCAGTGCTTCGATGCACAGGGTCACGTCATTGTCGGCCGCCAGTGGCAGGCAATCCCGGAACACCCCCTTGGTACGCTCCCAGGTCTCGTCGTAGTCCCAGCCCTGCTGGACGTTCCGCTGCTTCGGCGAGCCGATGATCATCACCTTGCCGCCCACGTCGCCACAGAACTGCACCAGCGACTGGAAGTAATCGCGGGTTCGGTTGCGGATGTCGTCGTCGACGTGATTGGTGTAGAGCCCCTCCGGTTTGATCAGCAGCCAATGCAGGCCGATGACCTCGACGCCGGACGTCTCGGCGGCGGCACGAATCTGCTGGCGCCTGGCCAGAGGGATGTCATCCACCGAATCGGCCAGGGTGAAGGGAGCGATCTCGACACCGTCGTACCCCACGTCGGCGGCGTAGGCAAAGACATCCTCGATGGCCCAGTCTTCGAAGTACTCATTGCAGGTTCCAAACTTCATCATGGTCGCAGCATCCTTTACAACGTCGGGCTCGGGGTTCAGGGACGGAGAAGATAGCCCGCTGTCGGCCGGTCGCCAGATCCTGACTCCTGCTGCACCCATGGTTGTCGCCTGCAGCACCCACGCCGACTGTCGCCTGAACAGAGGAACCGTCGGCACCAGGGTTGCAGGGAAGCAGACATGCGAATCCACAGCTGCATCCTGCTGGGAGCCTGTCTGTCGGTTGCACGCGCCGTCGCCGGTCCTGCCCTGCCGGCAGCAGGGGACGCCCGCACCGACCTGTCGAGCCGGGAGAGTGAACCGGTCACCCGAACTCAGAGCCGACTTCGACTGCAGGCGACAGAGGCATCCGTCGAGGGCCTGCGCCTGCTGCAGCGAGTTGTGGCCCAGTCGGGTCGGTGGGAACTGGCCGTGTTGAGCGAACGCGATCCGGGCGAGAGGCTGTGGCGGGATCACGCCGTGGGATATGTGCTGCGCCGGGGCGAGAGGACCGACCTGACCATCGGCCATCTGCGTCCCGCCTTCGGCCAGGGTCTGCTGCACGGACGCTCACGATCGACGAGCATACCCTCCACATCACCCCGGCGGGACGGCGCCGTGCTCGGATACCGCTCTGCGGCAGAGGGTCGTACGGTCGACGGGGCGGCGATCACGCGACGGCAGCCAGACTGGACGGCCACCGGCATCGTCGGGGTCCTGCGCTGGGATGCCCGGGTCGACGACGGTGGCACGGCAAGGTCGCTGCCGGAGGACGGTGACCACAGCGGCAGCGGCGCCAGCACCCGGGCCGGCCTGCACGGCCGCATCGCCGCGGGCCGCTGGGCGGTGCACACGCCCCACGCTGATCTCGGCTTCACCGTGCAGCGGCTGTTCTTCCAGAGAGCAGTCGACCTGCGGCGGGACGAGATCCCCAGCGGTTTTTTCGGTCGCCGCCTGTCGTGTGCGGCCGTCGATGTGCACGTGCGGCGCGGCGCGGTTCGATGGTACGCAGCGGCCGCCCGAGCCGGCCGCCGGCTGGGGGCGCTGGCTGGCCTCTCCGGTCTGGTCGCTGCGGGCACCCGGATCGACCTGATCGGTCGCTGGTACGATCCGGGCTATTTCGCACCCCTCGGCGCCGCTGCCAGCGGCGCCGATATGGCGGATGAACACGGCCTGACTGTGCAGGCTCGCGCACGTGGCTGGCGCTTGTGGATGGACGCCACCATGAGGCCGGCGCCTCGCTGGCGGCAACCGCTGCCGGCATGGAAGCGCGGTGGGGGAGTCCACCTGACGAGGCGTTCGCGCCATGGAGAATGGACCGGGGATCTGCAGCGTCGTGAGCGCTCACTCTGGACGGGTGGCAGTCCCGGGCATGAGTCCACCCACCGCGTCCGCCTGCAGGGCCGGTGGTCACGGGATGAGTTGCGGCTCACGGCTCGCGTTGACGGTGTCGACTACCGGAAGGTGATGCGCACTGCGGCGGTGACCGCTCTGCAGGGGGCTGCTGGATCCACGGCGCTGCGCTGGCGGCATCGACGCCTGCAGATCGAGGGGTTGGTCACCCTGTTCGATACGGGTGGCTATGCCGCCCGCATCTATGAGTACGAGCCAGAACTACCACAGGCGATCAGCATCCGGCCGCTGTATGGGCGGGGCCTGCGCCTGGTCGGCGTCCTGCGTGCGACACTCGGTCCCGTCCGGGTCAGCCTGCGCTGGCGTCTGGAGAACAGGACCGGGTTGCGGCATGCCGTGGGGCTGCAGATCGACAGCGTCCCGGGATCTCGTTGACATGCTGCGGGGCCCTCAGTAGCTTGCCCCCCATTCCACTCCAGCAGCCCGTTGATAGAGCCCATCTGGGCTGCGGCCGGCCCTTTCGACCGGTGCCTGTGTTGCGCTTCCTCAACGGGTCCCACTGACCCGCTTCAGTCGCGCGCCTTGTCACCGGCCGAAATGCCTCGGCCTCGCCAACAGAGCGACTTTATCAACGGGCTGCCAGACGAGGTCTCGATGGCCACCGAACGACTCGATCAGGACCTGGAGGACCGACTTCGCCGACTCAACGAGATCGGCGCGGCCCTGTCTCTGGAGCGTGATCTGCACACGCTTCTCGACCGGATCCTCCTCGAAGCCCGCCGCTTCACCGGCGCCGACGCCGGTGCGCTCTTCCTGGTCAGCGGCAACAGCCTCACTTTCGAAGTCGCCCAGAACGACACGCTGAAGCTGGCTCACGAGACCGACGAGGGTATCGTCATGCCACCGGTGCCGCTCGATGAGTCGAGTGCGTCCGGTTTCTGTGCCGTACGCGGCGAGACGCTGAACATCGAGGATGTGTACGCCGAAGATGCGCCACGCCGCTTTGAGGGACCGCGGCAGTACGACGGGATGACCGGATACCACACGCGGTCCATGCTCATGGTCCCCATGCGCGATCATGAAGATCAGATCACCGGTGTGCTGCAGCTGCTCAACGCCAAGGATCCAGCCACGGGAGAGGTCCGCGCCTTCCCCAGCGGGGATGAGCCCCTGGTGCTGTCGCTGGCGTCGCAGGCGGCGGTGTCGGTCAACAACGTGCGCCTCATCGACGACACGGAACGTCTGTTCCAGTCCTTCGTGCAGGTAATGGCAACCGCCATCGACGAGCGCTCGCCCTACACGGGCGGCCACATTCGACGTGTGGCGGAGATGACGATGCATGTGGCACAGCGGATCAATGCCTGTACGGAGGGGCCGCTGGCGGCGGCGACGTTGGACGAGGACCAGATGGATGAGCTGCGACTGGCGGCCTGGATGCACGACATCGGCAAGATCACGACGCCTGAATGGGTCGTCGACAAGCCGACGAAGCTGACGACGATCTACGACCGCATCGATATGTTGTGCACCCGCTACGCCTGGATTTCGGCAGAGCTGGAGGCGCGGTATCAGCGGGAACGGGCCGACCAGCTGGAGGCGGGTTCGAAGATCGACGCGACACGGGCCGAGGCCCATGAACGGATCCGCGCCGAGCTCGATGATGACCTGGCTTTCCTGCAGAAGGCGAATCTTCCCGGCGAGTTCATGGAGGAGGCCGACCTCGAGCGGCTGCGGAGCGTGGCCGGCAAGAGCTACGGCGAGGGCCTGCCGACACCACTTTCGGCAGAGGAAGTCGAGAACCTGGCGATCCGCAAGGGGAGCCTCACCGAGACCGAGCGGCAGAAGATCAACGACCACGCGGCGATGAGCATCCGCATGCTGGAGACGATCCCCTTCACCCGTACGCTGGCCAAGGTTCCCGCCATCGCTGGTGCGCACCACGAAAAACTCGATGGCAGTGGGTACCCCCGGGGCCTGCAGGGAGAGGAGATCTCGCTGCAAGCCCGAATCCTGGCGCTGGTAGATATCTTCGAGTCTCTCAGCGCCGACGATCGCCCCTACCGGTCGCAGCCGATCCCGCGGGACGTGGTGCTGCGGATCCTTCGGGAGGAAGTGGACGCCGGCCATCTCGATCGCGACGTTTTTGATCTGTTCATCGGCCAGCAGCTGTACTTGAAGCTCGACGACATCAAGGCGGCAGACCGGGCTCTCGTCTCCGACTCCTGACGCGATCCAATCAAGAGCCGACAACGGCATTATCTTCCCATTTCCTCCCCTTCCCGTGCGCCGGTTTGACCGGGGAGCGGGAGCATCCACCACATGCAGTCGTGAGGGTTATCATCGGCGCCACATGTGGCGTATTCTCCGTCCTTCTCGCCAACCTTCCGGGTGATATCGACACTGGATCCGGGTTCCCTGAAACTTCGATAACCTTTTGATTTTACTAAAGGATATGGGATATCGGTCCGATTATCTGAGCATCGGCAGTGGTGTCGCTGGCCTGTATTTTGCGATACAGGCCGCACGAAGCGGCGCGTCCGTTTCCATCGTCACCAAGAAGGGGGCGGAGGAATCGAACACGCACTACGCCCAGGGGGGGATCGCCACCGTGTTTGGTGACGACGACTCGATCGAGGCGCATATCCGGGACACGCTGGAAGCCGGTTCCGGGTTGTGCGACGCAGCAGTGGTCGAGACGACGGTCCGCGCCGGCCCCCGGCGAGTAGAGGATCTGCTCAAACTGGGCGTCCGGTTCTCCAGGGAGGAGGACGGCCGACTGTCGCTGGGACGCGAAGGCGGCCATTCGCACCACCGCGTCGTTCATGCCGACGACTGGACCGGCAGGGAGCTGGTCCGGAGGCTGCTGGAGGCAGCAAGGGCCGAGGAGCGGGTGACCTTCTTCGAAGATCACCAGGCCATCGACCTGATCGTCGACTCGGATGGACACTGTCGCGGCGCATGGGTCGAAGCACGGACGCGTGAAGCACGGACGCACGGCGGGATTCAGGCCTTTGAGGCATCGGTGACCTTGCTGGCCACCGGAGGCGCAGGCGGGATCTTTGCCAACACGACAAATCCGTCGGTGGCGACCGGAGACGGCATCGCCATGGCGTACCGCGCCGGGGCAACGGTGGCGAACATGGAGTTCGTCCAGTTTCACCCCACGGCGCTGGCCCACCCCGAAGGCGGCACCTACCTCATCTCAGAGGGGCTGCGGGGGTATGGAGCGGTGGTCGTCAACCACGAGGGCGAGGCCTTCGTGGAACGGCAGTTGCGCGGTGGATCGCTGGCGACCAGGGATGTGGTGGCTCGGGCGATCGTCGCCGAGATGAAGAACAGCGGGAAGGAGTGCGTCTACCTCGACGTAACCGGGAAGGATCCCGACGAGACGAGACGCCGATTCCCGAACATTTACAGGACGTGCCGGGACCTGGGCATCGACATGACCCTCGACCCGATCCCGGTGACGCCAGCGGCGCACTATCTCTGCGGAGGCGTGCGCACGGACGTGAACGGGCAGACCGACGTACCGGGGCTGTATGCCGCCGGCGAGGTGGCCCACACGGGCCTGCATGGAGCCAATCGGCTGGCGAGCAATTCGCTGCTCGAAGGTCTCGTCTTCGGGGCCAGGGCGGCAGAGCACGCAGTCGGTGACATGGATCTTTGCCGGAAAGGCCGGGTACCGAAAGCCCCGCCGATTCCGGTGGAACCGGTCGATACTGATCACGCGCTGAGCGCGAATGATGAGATCGGCCGGGTCATGCTCGAGGATGTCGGAATCGTGCGCACCGACGCATCGCTGATGCGCGCCTGCGACGCTCTGGACAGAGTCGAGAAAGAGATGGCAGACGCCGGCTTCGGGTCGGTGGAACTGCGCAACAAGCTGACGGTGGCCCGACTTGTGGCACACTCGGCCCGCGCCCGGCGCGAGAGTCGGGGTGTCCATTACAATGAGGACCACCCGGATCGAGACGACGAGAACTGGCAGCACGACACACTGAGACGGGCCGGACGCTGAAGCGCAGATGCTTCGCATGAGACCAGTCGAATGGCAGACACCGATGGCAGACTCTGGGGAAGGCGGCGCGTTCGAGCGATGAAGAGAACATTTACAGCTCTGATCCTGGCAGCGTTCGTGGTCTGGGCCCTGCCGGCCGATGCCGGCGAGGGTCTCATCACGAAGGTTCGCGGCCGCACCCTGACCGTCGACAAGGGGGCCGATGACGGCCTCGAGGTCGGCCTTGAAGTGAACATCGTGCGGCCACCCAACGAAGCGATCATTCACCCGCTGACCGGCGAGAATCTGGGAGCCCCGGAGATTGAGATCGCCGGTGGCCGTATCAACAAGGTCTCAGCCCGCGCCGCCTCGATTCAGCTCGATGGCAATCCGATCATCTCGGTTCGTCCCGGAGACATGGCCCGCTTCCTGACCCTCGAAGAGAAGATGGTGATGGAGCAGGAGGTGGCGACGGAGACGGCGGAGCAGGCAGCGCGCGAACGCGGCGACATCCGCTCTGAATCCTCACGACTGGCACGCAACATCAGCAGTATTCAGGGATCGATCCGCGGCCTGGAGAAGGCGATCCGCGATCTGCGTCGCTTCGACAACGATGTGGTGAAGCCCCAGTTCAACGCCATCAATCGTCAGGTCAACGAAATGCGCGACGAGCTGGACCAGCTGCGCGAGACGGTGAGTCTGTTGAATGCCGTACCGGTAAAGGATATGGATGGTGAGGGCGGTGAGGGTGAGATGTCTGAGGAGGACGTCGAGCGCTTCCGTCTCCTCGTGCAGGAGGAGATCGACAAGCTTCAAGGCCAGCTCCCTGTAGTCCAGCCGCCACCGGGCACCGAACTGCCGTCGGATGTGGACATGGTGGAGGACCTGCCAGGCCTGGAGGAAGAGAAACCGATCTTCGCCCAGCTCTGGTTCTGGGGGCTGCTCGGGGCCATCGGTCTCGGCGGTGTCGCCTTCTGGCTCTACACCCGCATGGCGGATGGGGGCGATGACGACGACGAGGAGGACGATGACGAGGATGACGAGCTGGTCGATGATGACGACGACGACGATGATCTCGACGTCGAAATAGATGAAGAGGAAGAGGACGATATCGTTGTCGAGGAGACAAGCTGATGAAACCCGGAGCTTTCCTCCTGCCAGCGGTGGCCGCGGCCGCCTTGTGGCTGACGCCGGCGATGGCATAACAGGCGACACTCGATGAATCGATGGCAGGGGACGGACTCATCGTCCGCATCCAGTCTGCCGATCTGGTGTTCATCGACCGCGGCTCCGAGCATGGCATCAGCCGTGACGATCTGTTCGATATCGTCAGTTCCGAGATGCTCGTCCATCCGCTGAGCGACAGCATCCTGGCGGTAACGCCGAAGACCGTCGGCGCGCTGCAGGTCCTGCAGGTCTATGAACGCACGTCCCTGGCGCGTCTGGTGCAGCTGGACCGCGGCGAAGATCCCATGCTGAAGCCCATCGCCCTGGCCCGTGATGCCGACCGCATCGCCGAAATCGAGAAGTTGATGATCCGAGGTGTGCGCCTCGCTGCCGGCATGGATGTGTCGCGTCGCGTGGCCATCATTCCCGGTCTGTGAAGCGCATCGGCGAGAGCCGCAAAGGATGGGCGCTGCTGGTGTCCTCTGGCGCCAGTCTCATCGGCGGATTCGCCTCTCGGTCGAATTCGAACGACTGGTATGACCAGTATCAGAACCTTCCTGCCGGACTGCCGGAGAGCGACTATACCCGCTACTTCACCAAGGCCCAGGACCTGCGCACCAGGAGCAACCGCATGTTCTGGCTTGCCGGGGCCCTCTATCTCTACAACTGGGTCGACATTCTCTGGCTCGGCGATGCCGCTGGTGTCGCCTATCAGGCACCGTCGTCGACGGGGCTGACGGTCGGTCTCGGTGCCGCCTCCGGTTCGCAGCCTATGTTGCGCCTCACGCACAGGTTCTGAGGGGACATGGGACACAGGAACAACAAGACACACATCATCGCTGCCCTGATGGCCATGACGCTGGCACTGACAGCCGGCGCCTGCGGTGAGCTGGACCGCAACAACCTCGTGGACCCCGTCGTCAGCGGCGGTCTGACCTTGCGAGACCAGCTGCTGGGATCGTGGAGTCGCGCCGACGACGAGAAGAACGAGATCTACACCTTCACAGCCGATGGCCGCATTGAGCTGCGGGACTTCACCAGTCCCGCGGGCGGTACGATCGATCGCAACGCCACCTTCCCGACGACCCGCGTGCGGGTGCTGGCCGGCACATACACATTGGTGGGCAACCTGCTGACGATCTTCTTCACCCAGGCGCAGTCCAATGACCCCGACGATACAGTGCAGGTGCCATCGGCGCAGAAGGTGGTGGAGATCAGTATTCGCCGGGCAACGCTGACATTCAAAGAGTCGGACGGCACGCGCTTCTACACATCTCTCTAGAGCCGCGCGGCTCCAGCCCGACAGCGCCAACCGCCCGGCCTGTGGCTTCCAACGTCTCGTCCGACTATATTTCCAGACACTCCGATCTCACCACAACCCTCTCCCCGGGGGAGCGTCACGTTGGGCATCGTCGTCCTCGACTTCGGCGGTCAGTACGCCCACCTCATCGCCAACCGGCTCCGGCGTCTCAACGTCTGGGCTGAGATTCGCCCACCCGACACACCCGTAGACGAACTGCGCCATGCCGACGGTCTGATCCTGTCCGGGGGACCGGCCAGCGTCTTCGCCGACGACCGGCCCCCGTTCGAGGTCTCGATTCTCGACAGCGGTCTGCCCATCCTCGGTCTGTGCTATGGCCATCACCTGCTGTGCCAGCATCTGGGTGGACGGGTGGAGCGCGGCGACCGTATGGAGTTTGGCGGGGCGGCCCTGAGGGTCAACTCGGCCACCGGCGTGCTCGCCGGGCTGCAGGCCTCCGAGTCGGTGTGGATGAGCCACCGCGATCTGGTACAGGGCCTTCCCGAAGGCTTCGAAATCCTCGCCAGTACCAGCGACTGCCCGGTGGCCGCCATGGGGGATGACCGTCGCCACATCTACGGACTCCAGTTCCACCCGGAAGTGACTCATACAGAATCGGGGATGAAGGTCTTCGAGAACTTCATCGAACTGTGCGGCTGCACGCGCGACTGGACGATGGAGAACTTCATCGAACTGGAGACCGAGCGCCTGCGACGGCAGACAGAGGGCCGCAAAGTCTTCCTGTTGGTCTCCGGCGGTGTCGATTCCACCGTCGCCTTCCTGCTGCTCAACCGGGCGCTGGGTGAAGATCGCGTCCTCGGTCTGCACATCGACAACGGCTTCATGCGCAAGGGGGAGACAGCCCTGGTGAAGCGCCTGCTGAACGAATCGGGCTTCACCAATCTTGAAGTCGTCGATGCCAGCACCGAGTTCCTCGCTCGGGTGGAGGGCGTGGCGGAGCCCGAACTGAAACGGCGCCACATCGGTGAGGAGTTCATCGAGGTGCGAGACCGCGAGTTGGCGCGATTGAATCTCGACCCTGAGGAATGGCTGCTGGGGCAGGGCACGCTCTACACCGATACCATTGAGTCAGGCGGGACCGACCACGCCGAAGTTATCAAGACACACCACAACCGCGTCGGCGTGATCGAGCAGCTGCTGTCCGAAGGCAAGGTGGTCGAACCCCTCGCCCAGCTGTACAAAGATGAAGTGCGAGCCCTCGGCGAGACGCTGGGTGTACCCCATCACCTCGTCTGGCGACATCCGTTTCCTGGTCCAGGACTGGCGGTACGCTGCCTGTGCGCCGATGGCGACATCATCCAGGCGGCATCAACGAACGGCGCTGTCGATGCCGGGCAACTGGCGTCGATCAAGGATCAGGCTCTCAAAGGCACCGGTCTTGCCCTCGACGTCCTGCCTCTGCGCAGTGTGGGTGTCCAGGGCGACGGGCGCACGTACGCGCATCCGGCGGTGCTGACGCTGGGCGATCCGGCGGCCTTCTATCCGGGAGAGGCTGGCGCCGCCACCTGGGACGACCTCGAGCGGGTGTCGACGGACCTGACCAACTCGACCCCCGGGATCAACCGGGTCCTGTTCCAGCTGGGGCCACAGAAGCGCATGGACCAGCGGCTATGCGAGGGGTTTCTGACGCGCAATCGGCTCGATCTGCTGCGTGAGGCCGATGCCATCGTCATGGATGCGCTGGACGGACACGCGCTGATGGCCCAGGTGACGCAGATGCCGACGGTGCTGGTGCCGCTGTCATCAGATGGACAGGCGGAGAGCATCGTGTTGCGGCCGATCACGACGGATGACTTCATGACAGCCCGGTTCGACCGGTTGCCGACGGCGTTTCTGAAAGAGGTGACCGAGGCGATACTGGGACTCGAGGGTGTCGAGGCTGTGTATTACGATGTGACGCACAAGCCACCCGGGACAGTGGAATGGGAATAGTCGAGGAGGTCGGCCGGCACGGGTGCCTCCGGCGACCTTCGCTGCGGCCTGCGGCCTGACTCACGGGCGGATCGAACGCCGCATCCTGCGGCTCGATCCGTCGCCGCCATCCTGGTGGCGACCCCTTCGGGGCCTGAACGGCGCCGCTGAGACGGCGCCTATTCGTCAGGCCTGGCCTCCGCTACGGATCGCCTGCGGCACCCGTGCCGACCTCCACCGCGCTCCATCCCGTTCTGCGAGTGGGGCTTCAACTACCCGCTGTGTATGTAGCCGCTCGACCGAGAGCTCACTGATTCTCTGCGGGCGAGATGGCACCTACTGAATCAGGAAGTACTTGTTCTTGCCGCGTCGTATTACGGTGTACTTGCCGTGGAGGCCGTCTGATTTCTTGACGGTGTGGGCTTCGTCGGTGCAGCGGTCGCCGTTCAGGTAGATGGCTCCCTGGCCGATGTCCTGGCGGGCCTGGCGTTTGGAGGAGGAGGTGCCGGCGGCGACGAGGAGGTCTACCAGTCCCTGTTCGTCGGCTTCCATCGTGTGTGTCGGCACATCGTGGAAGGCCTGCTGTAGTTCGTCCTCCTGCAGCTCTTTCAGCTCTCCGTAGAACAGGGCTCGCGAGATCCGTTCCGCCTTCAGGGCTGTCTCCTTGCCGTGGACGAGGGCGGTCACTTCGTGGGCGAGGGTGCGCTGGGCCTCGCGGGCGCCCGGGTTGGCGGTGGTGGCCTCCTCCAGCTGCTGCAGCTTGTCGACGCTGAGGAAGGTGAAGACCTTGAGGTAGCTGACGACGGAGCGGTCGTCCGTGTTGACCCAGTACTGGTAAAACTCGTAGGGCGTGGTCCGTTCCGGCGACAGCCACACGGCGCCGGCTTCCGTCTTGCCGAACTTAGCGCCGTCGGCGGTGGTCACCAGGGGACACGTCAGGCCGAAAGCGGAGCCACCCACGGCCCGGCGGATCAGGTCTGAACCGGCGGTGATGTTCCCCCACTGGTCGGAGCCGCCGACCTGCAGTTCGCAGTCGTGGCGTCTGTACAGCTCGAGGAAGTCGGCGGCCTGCAGGATCATGTAGCTGAATTCGGTGTAGCTGATGCCGGTTTCCAGGCGCGACTTCACCGATTCCTTGGCCAGCATGTAGGGCACAGGGAAGTGTTTCCCCACGTCCCGCATCAGCTCGATGGCGCCCATGGACCCGAGCCAGTCGTAGTTGTTGACCATCTGCGCCGGGTTCGTCTTCGTGTCGAAGTCGAGGAAGGGCTCCATCTGGGCGCGGATTTTTGCGGTGAATCCCTCCACGACCTCTGCTGTGTTCAGTGCCCTTTCCTGTGACTTGCCGCCGGGATCCCCGATCATGCCCGTACCGCCGCCAACCAGGGCGATGGGTCTATGGCCGGCCCGCTGGAAGCGAGTCAGGATCAGCAGGGAGGCAAGGTTGCCCACCGTAAGGCTGTCGGCGGTGGGATCGAAGCCGCAATACAGGGTGATCGGCCCGCTGGCCAGCCGTTCGGCCAGGCCGTCGGCGTCGGTGACCTGGTAGAGCTGGCCGCGGAATTCGAGTTCTTCGAGCAGGGTCATCGCGTTTCTTTCCATTCGAACATGAAAAAGCCCCCGAGGACGAACGTGATCGAGTTGTCTCGACGTCCATCCTCGGGGGCCGGTTGTTTCTGCGCACGGTCGGCCGACCGCTCTTGAGCCTACCTCTGTCGCGCTCCGGCGAGGACGGATTGGATGTAGCGGCAGGCTGGGTATCGGCGGTGATCGCGGGTCATGTCCATCAATATACCGGCTCCTCGGTCAGAACGTCAACGGGCAGTTCGGCTTAGCCGGCGGCGTCGGCAAAACTGCGCCGTGAGCGCAGCTGGCGCTTGTACGGAGTCTCGATGCCGTGCTGGCGGCACAGGCGGCTGAAGGCCTGCACGGTGATTCCGAGGGCGTAGCTCGCGTCTTTGTTGCTCCGGTACATGCGGGCTACGCGCTCGACCTGGTCGAGAGGTGTCTTTCGCATCGGCGGTCTTTCCCACTCCCTTTTGGCGAAAATGGCCCCAGAACGAAAAACGCCCACCTCGCCCACAGCCGGTCCGGAGAGGGAAATCCCCCGGGGCTACGGGCGAGGCGGGCGTCTTGGGGAGTTCTTCAACCCCCGGACTGGTCGACGGTCCGCTCTGGTGGAACCTTATGGTTTTTTGTACAGGCCAGTCGTTACAGGAGACAGAAAGCACGCCACTCGCACGATGTCAAGGGTTGTTTCGTGGCAAGCAGATCGACTGACTATCTTCTGGTCCATGGCCATCCCCACACGAACTCTCGGCAAGACGGGACAGACCGTCACCGCCCTCGGACTGGGCGGTGTCTGCTGGAACCTGCTCGAGGACGACGCGGAGGCCATCGGGGTCGTGCATCGCGCCATCGACCTGGGGATCACCTATCTCGACACGGCCTCCGGCTACAAGGACTGTGAGCGCAAGCTCGGTCTGGCACTCAAGGAGCGGGACCGGGAGGGCCTGTTCGTGACGGCCAAGTGCATCAAACGCTCCGGAGACGAGGTGAAGCGGGAGATCGCCCGGAGCTTCGAGGATCTGGGCGTCGATACGATCGACCTCATGCAGCTGCACGGGATCGACACGCAGGAAGGGCTCCTCACCGATACGCTGCGCCCCGACGGCGCTCTGCGGGTCATCGAGGAATACCAGCAGGCTGGCAGGATCCGCTTCGTCGGCCTCACCGGCCACACCCATCCGGCGAACTTCGTGCAGATGATCGGTGAATACGACTTCGACACCGTACTCAACCCGATGGGTGCCGCCAACCGGGTGTGGAACGACTTCTCGTCTTCGACGATTCCGGCCGCACGAGCCAGAGGCATGGGAATCATCGGCATGAAGGCCATGGTCTATGGCCAGGTGCCGGCCGAACACAGGCCGCTGTTCGTCCACTACTCCATGGGACTCGACATCGATGTGGTCATCATCGGTATGGACTCAGTGGCTCACGTGGAAGAGAACGTGGCGATTGCAGAGCAGTTCGCACCGCTGTCGGCGGACGAGGACAGGCTGCTGCTCGATGAGGCGATGAAGGTGGCTGCGGGGGACAAGAAGACGCTGTTCTGGCTGCCCGAGGTCCGGGCGGCGGGTTGAGGCGCAAGAGGAGAGAGTCATGGAGACACGAGAGTACGGCAACACAGGTGAACAGCTGTCCATCATCGGTTTCGGCGGCATCATGGTCAGCAAGGTGTCTGCGGGCGAGGCCAGCAGCCTTGTTGCTGAGGCGGTGGATCGCGGCGTCAACTACTTCGACGTGGCGCCCACCTACGGCAACGCCCAACAAATTCTGGGGCCGGCGCTGGCTCCGTACCGGGACGACGCGTTTCTCGCCTGCAAGACGACGGAGCGCACCGCGGCCGGCGCCCGCCGGGAGCTGGAGGAGTCACTGAAGTGGATGCAGACGGATCACTTCGACCTCTATCAGATGCACGCGGTGAATACCGACGAGGACTTCGATACGATCACGGGCACAGGCGGAGCGCTCGAGGCGTTTCTCGAGGCGAAGGAGAAAGGACAGGCGCGATACGTCGGCTTTTCGTCGCACTCGGCAGAGACGGCGCTGCGTTTGATAGAGGCAGTCGATCTCGACTCCGTTCTGTTTCCGATCAACTGGTCGACCTGGCTCGGCGCCGGCTTCGGCCCGCAGGTTGTTGCTGCCGCTCAGGCCAGGAGCATGGGCCGTCTGGCCCTGAAGGCCATGGCCTACGGCAAGCTGGAGGAGGGAGCCGCGAAAAAGTGGTCGAAGTGCTGGTATCAGCCGATCGAGGATCCGGCCCTGGCCGACCTGGCGCTACGGTTCTCCCTGTCGCAGCCGATCACCGCGGCGCTGCCGCCCGGAGAACCTCACTTCTACCCGATGGCTCTCGACATCGGCGAGCGCTTCACGGCCGTCACCGAAGACGAGATCGCCGAGTTGAACCGGTTGACCTCCGAGAGCACGCCAATCTTCGAACTGGCTGCCTGAGCCGGATCTGCAGTCGCTACTCGTCCACGCTCGCCCGTGTGTCGACGGGCTGTTCTGCGAGCCAGTCCAGCAGACCGGCGAGAATCTTGCCGGCGATGGCCTGACGTCCCGCTTCAGAGGAGAGGAACTCCTCGTCCTCGGCATGGCTCATGAAGGCCTGCTCCACGAGGACGGAGGGCACTGACGACATCCGCGTCGGCCGGTAGTTGAAGGATCCCACCGTACCGAATTCGCCCAATCCGAGATCCAGCATGTGTCCGTAGATGTGCGTCGCCAGGGGCGCCCAGAAGGGGTCGTGGTAGAACGTGCAGGTACCGCCGGCGCGCAAGAAACCGCCGCCGGCAGCGTTGGCGTGTACACTGATGAAGACGTCGGCGCCGGAGGCGCGCACCGAGTCACGCCGCGCCATGTAGGGGATGCCGTCGAACCCGTCCCGCAGCTGAATGACTTCGGCCCCTGCGGCCTCACACGAGTCTGCCAGCAGGAGGGCGGTGGCGAGATTGACGTCGCGCTCGAGCAGACCGGACAGGCCGATGGCACCGGTGCTGCTGCCCCCGTGGCCGGCTTCGATGGCGATCTTCAGACCCGCCAGCGGCTGATCCGCGGCAGGGCTGAGAGATGGCGGGTGACGAAGAGTGACAACAAGCGAGCGGCCGTCGGGCCTCACGTCATACCCCCAGATGCGATCGGTCTTCAAGTGGAGGGTTGCCTCGTAGGTCTCTGCATCCAGCTGGCGCCAGGTGACCCGGTCGACGTAGCGCATGCCGGAGCGGTGGGCGAGCCAGGTGCTGCTCGTCTGCACGCCGTAGAGAGTAACGACGATGCGGCGGCCGTCCGGGTCGGAGCGGACGATGTAGGGTACGGGTTCCGGGCGCGGAATACGGACCACGTCGGTGCTGTCCGTGGCCGAGGCGCTGATGGACCGCAGGTGGTATCGAGGCATCACCGTGCCGCCCGGTGCCACGTCAACGTAGCGCTCGTGGATGTACCCCACGCTGTGCGGGCCGAAGCGAACGCGATACCGGCGCCCGAATCGACCCGTCGTCTGCAGCACGACACCCTCGGGATACTCGGCCACATACGGTCCGCCAAGGCGCACGGCGCCCAGGCTCCAGGAGACGTAGGATTCGGGTGCTGAGGTAATGACGAGGGGGAGTTCGTGGAGCCGGCGCACCTCGATGGGGTTTGCCAGGCGATGGCGGATGCGGCTGCCTCCACCGGCCTGATGCAGGCGGATCTCCACCCGATAGCTGCGCCCGGGTTTCAGGCGTGACAGGTGCAGATCGGTTGAGTAGGTGGCGCTGTGCTCGCCGTCGATGCGGCCGAACGGCAGTTCGAGGCCGCCGGGCTTGATGTGGGCCGTCGCCTTCTGCCCCGGAGATCCGCGGAAGGAGAGCCGTACGACATCGGTTGGCAGAAGCGTGAGGGAGTCGCCTGGTTCAACAGACTTCTCATCGATCCACAGGGGCAACGGCGGCCGGGGTGGATCGATGCGCCGCTCGAACTCTTCTTCGTACACAGCGAGGCGGCCGTCGGGCCAGCGTGCCTCCAGGCGGATGCGGTTTCGTCCTTTCGCCAGAGCGAGGCTGTCGAAGAATACGCCGGTGGCATAGACCTTCACGCCCACACCGTTAATCGTGGCCCGGGCAAGTGAATCTGTGTGCCCGAGGAATTCGAAGGTGTCGCGTGTGGTGGCTGTAGGTGGGGCGGCGCGCAGTTCGACCCAGGGGGCGCTGCGTGTCACCGTGCCTGCCGCAGTGACTGAATAGTTGTAGGGTGGTTTCCAGAACCGTGTCTCCAGGGCGAGGGTATCGCCGTCGGCGACAACACGCAGCGTGTCGGGACGATCGGGCAGGAGGATGACCAGGTGGCCGTTGGCGTCGGTGGTGGGCTCGTGCGCCGCCGAATCGACATGGACCACGCGATCGGCGGCGCCTGATGTCAGCCAGGCGGTCAGGTCGAGACCGACGACCTGTGACCCCTTCGCGCGCCAGGACATCGTGTCGTCGGGCGCGAGAACTCCGTGGACTGGCGCCAGTCCGATGACGTGCCGCAGGCTCGACGCCGAAACCACGAGGTACGGCTTGACGAGGAGCGCCTCGGCGGCAGCGCCGACAGCGGACCGATCCCTGCTTTCGCTGAAATAGAGGCCGTCGACTTCGTAGTGCGTTGCCACATGCCGGGCGATCTCCTTCCAGCGGGCTCTTGCCGCTGCCGGGGGTTCGCCGTCGGCGACGGACAGCGTCAGTCCTGCGTGGACGCCAAGACCGTGTGCGTGGCCCCCGTCGATGGCCACGGCAAGCGGGTCGAATCCATCTGGTGAGGCCGCACCCGTCTCGGCATCGACCGGAACGAGGAGTGTGGGCGAGCCGCCCAGCGCCACCGCAGTGGCGAAGCCGCGGATCCGCGCAGCGGCGCTGTCCGCGTCGGCATGAGCCCAGTTCGCCGGTGAGAGCCACACTGCACGGTGCTTCGGCGAGTCGAGGGGGGTCGGCTGTGGCGGTGGGCCGCAGGACAGAGCGGCGAGGAGCACGCCAAAGACGGATGGAACGAGGCGGAGAACTGGATATCGACGGCGTCTGGGGGACATGTCTGATTCAATCGGCAGGATTGTCGGGGAAGGCGAATGTACGGAATGCACACGTTCTGATCATGGTGTACATTCTGTCGCTGAGACTTCGGGCGATTAGCTCAGTTGGTCAGAGCACCTGCCTTACAAGCAGGGGGTCGCTGGTTCGAGCCCGGCATCGCCCACCACCATGAAGGCCCTCTGGATTCTCTGTCCAGAGGGCCTTTCTCTGTGTAAATCGTCCTTCATTCGCCTTGACAGTGGCACCGAGATCTGCTGATCTTCCGGCGATTCATTTATGCCCGATATGGACCGTATTATCCCATTTCGACCCATTCCGATGGATACAGTGATGGATACAGACTGAATGGCATCAGCGGCGAAGTATCCACAGAGGGGCGGTTGGCGCGTCCGCTACACACTTTCCTTGGGGCATGAGAGGAAGTCCAGATCGCGCTACTGCAGGACGAAGGCGGCTGCCACGGCGATGCGCACCCGACTTGAGGACCTGGAGCGGGCAACCCGAGATCAGATTGCCAGTAAACCCCAGATCACGAGATGGATCAGTGATGGCTTCCTGATGCCCGATGAAGCCTCCGCTGCGTTCCCAGGTTGGGGGGATACGGCCGCCCGTGACCCTGGCACATCTGGCACCAATTTCGAGGCCATCCTCGCCTCATATGAGAACTACGCCCTCGTTCACAGTAAAGCCCATGATCCCCACCGCAAGACCCACCTGAGCAGCATGTCAATGGCTCGGCAGGTTGTTGAGTGGCTTCGGGCCAACTTTCCTGACCTGCGGCCCCTGAAAGTCAAGGACTGTGAACGCTATGTTGCCGACCTTCAGGAGCGGTATTCTCCGTGGAGTGTCCACCACTACCTGACGAAACTCCGTGTCCTTCTGGATCAAGCAGTGGAAATGGGCATGATCCCGGAAAACCCTGCCCGATCTCTGAAAATGGCCAACCCGAAAACCGCCACGGTCCGCCGGCTCTTGAGCAGTGAGGAGGCTCGAATGCTGATGGCGGCGAGCCTGAAGTATCCTCAGTGGATCTGCGGCGGACTGCCTACTGCTGTCCGGCTCTGCTTGTATGCCGGTCTGCGACCTGAGGAAGTCTGTTGGGCACAGAGGTCCTGGATCAACATCCGACAGCGCACTCTGAGCATCCAGGAAACTCGTGATGCAGCCGGGCAGACCTGGACGCCCAAAGATTATGAGTCACGGGTGTTGGATGTGAAAACGGAGCTACTCGATTGGCTCCAGGCGGAGAAACACGACGGTCTATTTATCCTTCGAGCCAGGGAGGAAGGCCGTCCACTGAATCCATCGTCACTGTCCCACGGCTTCAGGAAGCTGGCTGACGCCGAGGGTTGGGACCGTTCAATCACGCTGTACTCGTGTCGCCACACCTATTGCACTGAACT
>DASCMS010000102.1:0-5198 GCA_036011085.1 Candidatus Latescibacterota bacterium | reverse complement strand
AAGTAGGCGGCGAAGGCCGTCGACCACATGATGTGCACAATGCTCCAGGGATCTGCTGCGGGCGGATGCGCTTCCTCCACAACGCAACCCAACTCTTCGAAGCGACAGGCAGCGGCGGCCACCTTGTCGGCCACAGCCGGATCGATGGCAGCGTATCCCAGATCACGCGACCAGGCTACACGCAGCCCACTGATGCCACTTTCGATGTCGGCCAGCGTCACCGGCTCCGGCGCCATGGACGAACGATCCTGCGCGTGGGGGCCCGCCATGGCGGCCAGCATCAGTACGGCGTCACCCACCGTGCGGGTGATCGGTCCGGCGTGGGACAGCGTCTGCACCACACTGGCCGGATGCTGGGGCACACTGCCCCATGTGGGCTTGAAGCCGAAGGCGCCCGACAGCCCGGCCGGGATCCGGATCGATCCGGCGCCGTCAGTGCCTTGGGCCAGCGGACCGAGTCCGGCGACGACGGCGGCCGACGCCCCACCGCTCGAGCCTCCGGGAGTCTTGCCGTGTTGCCATGGATTGTGCGTCGGACCCACCACGCGATTACCCGAATCCCCCTTCCACCCCAGCTCCGGAGTATTCGTCTTGCCCAGCAGCACCATACCGGCCTCCTGCAGACGCCGGGCAAGCGGCGCGTCGAAGTCCGGCACCCAGTCGGCACTCAGCAATGAGCCCCTGGTCGTGCGGATCCCCTTTGTCGCCGTCAGGTCCTTGAGTGATCCCGGTATGCCCGCCAGCGGCGGCGCCGGATCCTCCGCCGCGTATGCCGCCTCCGCGCTGCGGGCCTGGGCCAGCGCCAGATCTGCCGTCACGGTGACGTAGGCGTTGAGGCCTGGATTCAGCGTCTCGATCCGTCGCAGCACCGCTTCCGTCACCTCGACAGGAGACAGCTCCCGACGCTTGAATCGATCCCGCAACTCGACAGCGGAGAGATAGCAGAGATCGGTGTCGTTCATGTCTCCTCCGGTGGACGCCGTGGCGGCAGCGGCTGGATGATCGTCCGTTGTGTCGATCCGTGGGTGATGTCGGCCGGCGCCACCGCCTCCTTCAGGATCGGATACCCGTAGAGTTCGAACAGACAGTCGATCAGCTGCTCATCCTCCCGATCCTCGGGACGGATGATGGGGTCGTCGCTCACACCGGCTCCTCTTGGTCCTTGAGAGGCCCGAAGCTTAGGCTGCCGGCGTCGCCCGCGCGAGGGAGGATGGCCGCCCCCCGGATTTGACATGATTCAGCGATCACCCGTAGCGTGACCGGATGGACGATTCTCGCCGCATCAGCCTCCGCCCTGTCACGGGCGACAACGTGGACAGCATTATCAATCTGTCCGATACCCTGCGGGGCATCCAGGGTCGCATCGTTGCGCCCAATGCGACGTCTCTTGCCGAGGCGTACACGAATCATCATGCCTGGCCGCGGGGTATCTACGCCGGTGATACGGCCGTGGGCTTCCTGATGCTGAAGGAGAACCCGGACATCGCCGAGTACTTCCTCTGGCGCCTGATGATCGGTGGTGAGTACCAAGGCAAAGGGTATGGCCGGCGGGCTGTAGACCTGTTGGTCGACTACGTGAAGACCCGTCCGGGTGCCACCGAACTTCTCACGTGTTGTGTGCACGGGGAAGGAGGGCCCGTGGGATTCTATCGTGCCCTCGGCTTTGAGCCCAACGGCAAGCAGTATGATAGCTTGCTTGGCCTCGTTATGCCGCTCGACGCACTGGACCAGGCGCTGCCGGCCGATCGCCCTTCAGAGGCCGTCGACGACTTCCCGGACTACGCCCGGCTCAACCGTGACAACTGGAACCGCCAGGCCCCGGGTTGGGTCGAGGCCGGACGTCGAGGCTGGGATGGGGACCCCGAATGGGGTATCTGGCACATCCCGAACGCCGAACTCCCCCTGCTGCCGGACAGCCTGCAGGGCCAGGACGCCATCGAACTGGGCTGTGGCACCGGCTACGTATCCTCATGGCTGCACCGCCGTGGCGCCCGTGTCGTCGCCATCGACCCCTCCGAAGAGCAACTGAACACGGCGCGCACACTGGCCGCTGAACACGCCGTCGACATCGAGTGGATCCACGGCGTCGCCGAATCTGTGCCCAAACCGGACGCCAGCTTTGACTTTGCCATCAGCGAATACGGCGCCGCCATCTGGGCCGATCCGTACGTCTGGATCCCCGAGGCCCATCGTCTGCTGCGTCCCGGGGGTGAACTCGTCTTCTTCGGCAATACCCCCTGGTCGCATGTCTGCACACCCATGGTCGACGGTGGCACCACCGAGGATCGGCTCTACCACCCGTACTTCGGCATGCACCGCATCGACTGGTCGCATACCGAAGAGGGCGGCGGCATCGAGTTCTGTCTGAGCCTAGGCGACTGGGTGCGGCTGTTCGACGACACCGGTTTCGATGTCATCGACTACCGGGAGGTCAAGGCCCCCGACTGGGCCACGAAGGACGAATTCGCCACCACGGTATCGTGGGCCAGGCGGTTCCCTGCCGAACACGCCTGGCGTCTGCGCCGACGGGGCTGAGAGAAGGCCGGCGGTGCTGCAGACGATTCGGAAGTACCGCAAGACCGCCGGCATGGTCGCCGCCCGTTCCTATGCCGAGGTGAGATACATCGGCATGGCGGGCAATCTCTTCATTGACCTGGTCCGTGTGTTGCTGCTGATCTCGGTCTGGCGCAGCATTCTCACCGGTCGCGGCCTCATCGGCGGCATGAGTCTCGACGATGTCCTTACCTACACCCTCATCTCGGAGGTCTTCAAGGGACAGCTCTCGAACCGCACCACCATCGACAACGCCCTGTGGGAAGGCGACATCGCCAACCGCCTCCTGCGTCCCATCGGCATCTATGGCCAGTTCATCGCCGAGATGGTCGGCGGCTGGGTGGGGCCCGGTGTCCTGTTGTTCTCACTGCCGCTGATGATCGGTGCTCCCTGGCTCGGTGTCGATCCGCTGCCGGCGACCTTCGCTGCCGGGACCTGGTTTGTCCTCAGCTTGATTCTCAGTGTCGCCGTCGGTGTCGCCTTCGATTTCATCTTCGCCGCCCTGATGGTCTACTTCGAAAACAGCGTCTACGCGGTGCAGCAGATGCGCAACGCCCTGGTCACACTGCTCTCCGGCGCCCTCATCCCGCTGGCCCTGCTGCTCTGGGATCTTGGCTTCTACCTGCAGTGGCTGCCCTTCGCTTCCCTGGCTTCCGCACCACTGCGCATCTACACCGGCACCGGCGATCCACTGTCTCTGGTAGCGTTGCAGGCCGCCTGGTGTGTCGCGTTGTGGCCGCTGGCTCATGCTCTGTGGTGTCACACCCGGGAACGGCTCGTCTCCCATGGCGGCTGACGCGCCTATCACGCCCTGGGATGGGGAGTCGTCGGGTGCTGCCACCCACTGGCCCGTGCAGTTGCTGCGCCGCTTCTACGTGCAGGCCTACCTCGACCTGATGTTCATGACGCGGGACATCCGCTTCTTCCTGATCTGCGCCCTCAGCGATGTCGTGGGTACACTGTCGCGGGTTGCTGCCGTGTTCCTGCTGGCCGAGCGCTTCGACGGCATCGGCATCTGGAGCCATGAGCAGATTCTCTTCATGCTCGGTTACGCCACGCTGGTCAACGGCCTGCTCGACATGTTCTTCGGCTACAACATCCTCGGCATCAGCCGCCGCCTCGGGCGTGGACAGCTCGATCACAGTCTCGTGCAGCCGCAGCCCTTGTGGATGACTCTTCTCACAGAAGGGTTCACGCCCGTCATCGGCCTGTTCCCCGTGCTCGCCGGAGTGGCCATCACCGGCTGGGCGATGGCGGGGGTCGCCTTTCCCGCCGATCCGCTGTGGTGGGTCTATTTCATCACCCAGCTCGTCTCCTCCTGCCTCATCGTCGTCTCCTTCTCCTTCCTGTGGGGCACGCTGGCCTTCTGGTCTCCCGTCGGCGCCGAGGAGATCAGCAGTCGCGTCAACCGCATGGCCCGCCAGCTCACCGTGTTCCCTCTCGACAGTCTCAGTCCGTGGCTGACCCAGGTGGCGCTGCTGACGCTGCCTCTCGGTTTCGTCGTCTGGTACCCCAGTCGCGTGCTGCTCGGCCTGCCGGGTGCCAGCCCATGGTCCGCGCCGGCCTTCGCTGCGGGGATTCTCCTGTCTACCGCCTTCGTCTTCTCACGTGGATTGCGACATCATGAACGCACCGGATCCCAGCGCTACGTGCCCTTCGGCCACCGACGCTGACGCCCTCGCCGTCGAGTTGCGCGGCGTCAGCAAGGTCTTCACACAACGCCAACGGTCCCCCCGTGCCCGGGATGTCCTGACCAATCTCTTCCGACCGCGTATCCGCGAGATCCGGGCTCTCGACAACGTCGATCTCGCCATTCGCCGCGGCGAGATCGTCGCCTACGCCGGGCCCAACGGCGCCGGCAAGTCGACAACGGTCAAGCTGCTCTCCAGCGTGCTGGCTCCTACGTCGGGAACCGTCCGCGCCCTCGGTATGGATCCACTGCAGGACCGTGTCGGCTACGTGGGCCGCATCGGTGTCGTCTTCGGACAGCGCACCGAATTGTGGTGGGATCAACCCGTGTCGGCCAGCTTTGAGTGGAAACGTATCGTCTGGGACATTGCACGCCCCGCTACGACGCCATGCTCGACTTCGTCCGCGAACTGCTGGGTCTGGATGAGTTCTTCGATTCCCTCGTGCGTCAGCTCAGCCTGGGGCAGCGCATGCGTGCCGATCTGGCCCTCATGCTGCTCCACGAACCCGAGATTCTCTTCCTCAACGAACCAACCATCGGGGTCGACGTGCTGGCCAAGCGCCGTATCCTCGACTTCGTCAAGCAGTTGAACCGCGAGAAGGGCGTCACCGTGATGCTCACCAGCCACGACATGGACGATCTCGAACAGCTGGCGGGTCGCATTGTCATGATCGACAACGGCCGCATCGCCTTCGACGGCGATTTCGGCGAACTGCGACGGCATTCGGGAGATCGCCGGCAGTTCGTGCTGGAAACCGAACACGAGACCCCGCCCGAACTGGCGGGCGCGGA
Organism: Candidatus Latescibacterota bacterium; assembly: GCA_036011085.1. Taxonomy (GTDB): domain Bacteria; phylum Latescibacterota; class UBA2968; order UBA8231; family UBA8231; genus UBA8231. The sequence continues at coordinate 163 of DASCMS010000102.1, read as the reverse complement.
GTGTACCGGCAGTGAAGGGTTTCGGCACACGTTCCTCTTCGATGCCACTGTTACGCCGATCACACAGCTGCTCGAAGCGGCAGCGGCGCAGACCCGGGTGCTCGACGTCGAGACCCACCGGGCTCCCATCGACGACGTCATCGCCGATTTGTATGAGAAGTGG
>DASCMS010000101.1:0-38524 GCA_036011085.1 Candidatus Latescibacterota bacterium | reverse complement strand
CTGCTGCGAAAGCCAACGGTACAGCAGATGAGGACTGACCAGAATCCCGCCACGATGGCCGCACCCATCGACTGGTAAAAGCCGAGGTAGAACGCCGTCAGTGCCATCATGAGGGCTATGGCCTGTCGTTGACGTCCGCTGTGGGTCCTGATCTCGATCGAGGCCCATACCAGGAAGCACAGCAGTCCCATCAGCACGTCGTGGTGCTTGAAGAAGTCTCCTCTGTAGACGGAGAAGAACACGGCAACCCCAAAGAGGCCCCAGGAGGAATCCTCGAAGAGTCGCACAAGCACCCGGTAGACGATGAGCCCAGTCAGCAGAATGAAGCACCAGGACACCAGCTGCACCGAGAGCTCATCACTCAGAGAACCCAACAAGAAGAACAGGCCGGCCCCCTTGGACCCGTGGAAGTGATACCAAAGGTCATTCGGTCCGACGCTGCCGCTCTGCAGGACCTCCCGGTAGTAGGGCAGGTAGTGCTCCCACACATCGTTGCTGGTCTGTCCGGGGTACAGACCGCGGGTAAGCAGCAGGAAGACACCGCTTGCAAAGGCACACCAGGCCAGATGGACCCGGACCCAGCCCCCAAGGTCTCCAGGATTCAGCAGACTCCGAACCTGTCTGCACCGGGAATGCCAGACTCTCCGCCCGACCCAGGGCGAGAGACAAAGGATGGGAACCGTCAGAAGCAGTGTCGCGGGGAGCGACAGGAGTCCGAGGAGGCCAATGGCGACGAATAACAGGCCGTAGAGTGAGGCACCACCGAAGAAACAGAGGATGAAGTAGGCACTCTCATCGATCCCATCCTCCACGCCACCGCCAAGGATCGCCCTGACCGTCAAAGCCCCCAACGTGAAGCACGCCACGAGCAGGAAGATGGACAGGACGAATCTGGACACGGAGTAGGCAACGGTGAAAGGGCCGGCCCGGGAGAACCCGCCCCAGGACATGTCCGTCGTTTGCAGGAGTGCCACGACGGCGATCAGGACGGTGACGGCCAGGACTGCGGCCAGCCAGTTTCCCACCAGGGGCGATCCAGCCTCGCTCGCCTCGTCAGCGGTCCTCCTTCGCAGGTACCGTCCAGCGAGGCACAGGCAGAGAAGCAGCACACTGCCTGTGAGAGCAAAACACCAGCCCCATGCCGTGACACTTGAAGAGAGGAGGTCGTTGTCGCCGACATTCCTCAGCGGGAGAAATGTCAGAAAGACACACCCGGGCGCGAGAATCTGCACAATCTGTGCTGACCATCGATGACTCATGGACGCAACTGATCCTGTGCCGGCCATCTCGAGGCATCCGCGTGGGTCGACGCACAGGGTCCGTGGAAGGGAAAGCCGCTCAATCTCGGTTCATCAATTGCCACGGAGGGGTCGGTCACTCGATCGTCATGATCGCTGAACGAGCCACCTCATCCCAGTCGGGATCGACGACGGGACGGTCACTCCAGGCGATGCGTGCTACCCCCTCACCGACCACCAGCCTCCCCCGGCAGTCGAGCTCTTCCGCCGGAGGCTCGGGCTGCAGTCCCATGAAGGCCTCGAACAGAGGATCGTTGCCGATCGCCAGGATGACGTGGGGATCGCCACCGTGGACCGGCACGCCCATGCTCTCGGCCATATGGGCGACCTTGATCTGTCCGGTGATGCCGATGCCTCTCTGTCGAACGATGTCCGTCGCTCCGAGAGCCACATAGGGCGCCGCATTGAAGGGCTGACCACCGATCGCGCCGATCCACTCCAGGGCGAGCACGGGCAGATCGAGGGCCCCGCACAACGTCTGTAGACCCAGAATGTCGTAGTCCTGCAAGGGCTCCTCAATCCAGCCGTAGTTGTATTTTTCCAGCACGCGGCCGATACGGATTGCCTCCTCGCAGGTGTAGGACTCGACCGGGTCGTGGAGGAGGATGAAGTCCTCGCCCATGGCCGCACGCAGCTCACGGGCCATCTCGCTGTTGCCTTCCACACCACGGTACCAGTGATCCTTGCCGCCGATGAAGCCCTGGTCGCGCTTGGCGATGCAGCTTTGCACGATGGCGTCGATCGAAGGGCCGCCGATCAGGCCGTACGCTGGAACACTCTCGCGGGCGCCGCCCAGCAGCCTATAGACAGGCTGGCGTGCGTGTCGTGATGCCAGGTCCCAGAGCATGCGGTCGATGGTGTCGAGAGGCTGACGTCCCGTGTAGAAGAACCGCTGCGCGTACCACAGGCGCTGCCAGACATACTCGCGATCGAAGGCGTCGACACCGACCACGAGCGGCATCAGCCGGGCCAGTGTCTGCTTCGCCTCCCACTCGAGCTCGCCGGCGCTGTAGCCGTTTCCCCAATCGGCATAGGCATCCAGGGGCCCGTCGGTATGCAGGCGCAGCTGAAGGCGATACATCGGTGCCGGTGCATCCGCGACAAATTCGATCTGCAGATCCTGTTCCGGACCCATCCCCTCGGTATGGGTGAACAGGCCTGAGAGACCCGGCGGCACCTTGTCGATTCCACCACGGTCGGCATACTTCACCTGCCGCAACTGCGCTGTCGTTTCGGTCAGGTAGAAGGTCGCCTTGGTGATTCTCATGTCCGATACTCATCGAGGAATGAGGGATCGTTCAGACACAAGCCGAGCCCGGGCTCCGGTGGCAGCAGCAGCTCGCCTTCGGAGACGTGCAGGGGAGCGAACCCCATCGCCGCTTCGGACGTACCCTCGGCGGCGTAGAGCTCGGCGTTGCGGATCGCCCCCAGCAGATGGGCCGCCGCATGCGGTCCCGCAGAGCGGTCCCAGTCAATCTCGCAGTTCATTCCCAGCGACTCTGCCCCGCGGGCCAGCTTGAGAGCATCGGTGATACCACCTGTCGTGGGAATCGTCGCCCGTAGCCGGTCGACAGCCCGTGTCGTCAGCGCCTGCGTACCCGCCACAATCGACCCTTCGATGAAGGCGCCGGCAACAACAGGAACGTCCAGTGCGTCGGCCAGCTTCTGCAGTCCCGTCACATCGCCGTTGCGCAGAGGCTCGGCAAACCAGTGGCCGTCGATGTCCTCGAGTGCCCTCCCCACGGCCAATGCCTGCTCCGGCTCCAACTCACCGGCGCCATCGTACATCAGCCTGAAATCGTCTCCCACGGTGGGGCGCAGCGCGAGCAGAGCTGCGATCACATCCTCCGCCGCCCCCATACGCAGACTATACCCCAGGTAGCCGGCATCACGAGCGACGGTCGCCTCGCGCAGGACGGCCGCCAGGGTGAGGTCGACCGTGCCCCGTCGATACGCGGGGATCCGGTTACGGAACCCACCGATCGCTCGGAAGAGGGGCAGTCTCTGCGCTCTGGCGAACAGATCCCAGAGGGCCACGTCCACGTGGCCCCAGGATGCCGGCGGCAGACCGGCGTCGCGCCCCGCGTCCCGGCACTGTCGCCAGAGCCGCTCACGTTCCCAGACGGCCTCGCCGAGCAGCAGAGGCTCGTAGGCACCGAGAATCTCGCGGGCGAGGTCGTCCGAAACTCCGCATGTCCATCCCTCTTCGGCGCCGCCGGTGCACAGCCGCAGCAGACCGCACTCTGGATGGTGGATGATCGCTGTGATGTTCATGTGCGTCTTGATTCTCGCCGTGCTGGTAGGCTCACAGAATGCTGTCGCGCTCACGCTGAAACCGCTGTGCGGCGCACATCTCCCACTGAACTGCGCCAATCAGGTGGTGTTACTCAGCCAGGCCATCTCCCTGCAAGGGATGCCGAACGCGCGTTTACTGCCAGATCTGGTGATCCCCGGACGGATGCGCCAGGGCTTCGGCGATGGGAAAGTGGACGTCGGTGCCTTCTTTCTGTTCACTGAACAATAACCCGTGAGAAGGCGGGAGTGAAGTCACCTATCCTGAACAGTGGGGATTCATGAAGCGGATTGGTATCATCGGCACCGGGCAGATCGCACAGGCTCATCTGCGTCAGTGGGAGGAGATCGACGAGATAGAGGTCCATATCGCATGTGACCTGGACGAAGATGCTCTGGCCGCGACCTGCAGTCAGTTCGGCATCCCGCACCGGACGGGAGATTTCCGTGAGTTGCTCAAGTGTGATGACCTCGACGCCGTCGACGTCTGTCTGCACAACAACCTGCACGCCCCGGCTGCGATCGAAGCTCTCAGAGCGGGGAAGCATGTGTACTGCGAGAAGCCCATCGCCGGCAGTTATGCGGACGGCAAGGCCATGCTTGCCGCGTCCGCCGAGGCGGGCCGGATGCTCCACGTCCAACTGGCTCGACTCTATCTGGATGCCACCTTGGCGGCAAAAAAGGTCATCGATGCCGGCGAGCTGGGGAAGCTGTACACTGCCAGAGCGACGGAGTACCGCCGTCGCGGGCGTCCGTACGTGGACGGCTACGGCACCGCCCGGTTCGTTCAGCGGGAACAGTCCGGCGGAGGTGCTCTATACGATATGGGGATCTATGAGATCTCCCGCATGCTCTACCTGCTCGGCAATCCCGAGGTCGCACGCGTCACCGGGCGAACCTACACAGAGGTCCCCATGGATCCGACGCGACAGGAAGCCTTCGACGTGGAGGAGTTCGCCACCGCCATGGTCTGTTTCGAATCAGGATTGACTATGGACGTCGTCGTCGCCTGGGCGATCAACCTCGACGAGTTTGCTCCCAGTTATATCGCCGGCTCAACCGGTGGCATCCGGGTCGAACCCTTCAGCCTGCACAAGACGATGGCAGATATCGACTTTGACATGACGGCCAATCCGGGGGCCGTGGCCGGCAGGCGCAGGCTCATGAACCCTGATCTGGCTCGGGACATGGCGTCGTCTCAGCGTCACTGGGCGGCGGCGCTCCACAACAGAGTCGAGCTTCTGCCTACCGCGGAGCTCGCCCTCAATACGATGCTGATTCAGCAGGGCATCTATCTCTCACACGATCGCGGGCGCGAGGTAACCGCTGACGAGATCATGGACGCCTCGGTGTCGACGGCGGCCGAGGTATAGAGCCGTGCGGCTCCAGCATCAACACGTGAGATCATCTGAAGGGGAGACAGATCATGGCGAATACACTGGCATTTCAACTGTACTCGTTGCGTGAATACGAGGGCGGGTACGAGGCTGCTTTCGAAGCGGTGAAAGACCTGGGCATCGATGCGATCGAGGCCTGGTCGGGCGCGGTGCCGAAGGACCCCGGATCCACCACGTCAGTGGAAGACCTGAGGGGGATGCTGGAGCGCGCGGGGATGAGTCTGGTCTGCGGTCACATGACGATCGCCGACTTCGATTCGGCGTACGACGAGTGGAAACAGCTGTTGGTGGATTTCGACTCGAAGAGCTGGGTGATCCCCTTCGCCAGGGCCGAGAGTCTCGAAGAGTGGCTGAACCTGCTGCCCAAGTTTCGCGAGATGTCAGAGCGCCTCGAACAGGACGGTCTGACCCTCGGATACCACAACCATCACATGGAACTGGTCAGACTCGGCGACAGGCATGTCATGGAACACCTGATGGACAACATGCCGCAGCTCCAGGGGCAGTTCCACATCGGGCAGTTCAAGCCCGAGCGTGGCATCTGTCTACCCGACTGGATCCGCAAGTACGAAGGTCGTGTCTGTTCGCTTCATCTCAATGACGCCACCGACGACGGCCCCGCGCCACTGGGGAAAGGGACCTGCGGAGCGGAAGATTCGATCAGGGCCGCTCTGGACACCGGTGTGGAGACATTCATCGTCGAGGTGCCGTTGACGGAGTCGACGAAAGACGACATCAAGCGCGACGTGGATTTCGCCCGGAGCTTGATCAGCGCTGGATCCACGCCTCCAACCCGGCGGCCGTCGGCAGCTGTTTGACGAAGTGCCCGTTGATGAAGAAGGCTGGTGTTGAAGAGACCCCGAGTTCGTCCGCCTCAGCGACATCGGCGTTGACGATCCCGGCGCCGACGCCCGACTGCAAACATCCATCGAGCTGTAGCATGTCCAGGCCCAGGGCCATGGCATGCCCGCGCACCCTGTCAATTTCCAGCCGTGTCTGGTTCTCGAAGAGCACTTCTACAAGGGGCCAGAACCGGTCTTGCTGATGGGCGCAGGCGGCGACCTCGGCGGCGAGCCGGGCGTTGGCATGCATCCTGAGCGGATAGTGGCGGAAGACGAGACGCAGGTCGTCGGGCCGCTCCCGCTGCAGTTCTTCGAGCTGACGGTGAGAATGGGCGCAGTAGCTGCACTCCAGGTCAGAAAAGGCAACGATGGTGATGGGCGCGTCGGCGGGACCGCGCTCCGGGCCACCCCGTGGATTGGCGTCGATGGCGAAGCGCTCAACCGGAGGCCGGACCAGTGCGGCGCCGTACCGCAGGCGCAGCTGGCCGATGTATTCGACCTGGGCCTGCTGACCGGCGTCTCGACGGAGCTGATCGCGGATCTGTGGATCCAGACGGGCGCGTGGCACGTCTGCCGGCATGCGCTCCCTGTTCATCTCATAGAATCGATCGATGTCCTGCTGGGAGATAGGGTCCACGGAGATCTCTTGTCGCAGCAGCTGCCGAACATCCAGTCCTTTCTTCAGCGCTTCGGCTTCCAGCACCTGCAGGTCCAGCCACTCCTCGCGCAAGCTGCTGCGCGTCTCACTCAGGCGCAGTCCGATGGCACGATCCATTTCTTCGAGAGTGATCTCCCGGTCGCCGACCCGGGCCGCAATGTGGGTCGGCGTCGCTGTCGTCGGCATGGCTTCGGGCAGGCTGTGTTCCAGCCCGACAAGGAGAACACTCGGGGCACAGAGGCCGACGACGGCGGGCACGGCCACGTGCGCGCCCGGCAGCGCCCCCACCAGTGGCCGCAACTGGCCACGACGGATTCGGTGGAACATCGACACGGCCAGGGCGGATGACATCAGCGCCGCAGAGAGCAGGCAGAAGGGACACCAGGGGCCGATGACGAAGCCCTGCAGGAAGATGAGGAGCAGAGCCGGCACGAAACCCAGCAGACTGAGCAGTGATATCCAGCGCACACTCTCGTCGCGCGATTCGGGGACCAGAGCGCGCCAGGCAAGGCCAGCAAGAGTCAGGTAGAAACCCAATCCCAGGCTCGCCAATGGGACACCCAGGAAACGGGTGTACTGGCTGGCCAGCACGGCATCGCAGCCAGCCCCGGCACCACAGGTGCCGCCGAACAGATGCGCCTGACTCAGCCAGATTGTGTCGGTAATACCCAGCAGAGCCAACACCAGCAATACGAAAGGAGTCAGTGTCATCTGCCCAGGCCGTGGGCAAACTCGACCAGAGCCCGCACGTTCTCCGGTGGCGTGAAGGGCGCCACCTCACATCCGGGGGAGACGATGAAGCGCTCGCCGCCAACGCCCTGACACTCCAGCGCCGCCCTGGTGACATCCTCGGCGTCGCCTTCCAACATGGTGGAGATGGTATCGATGTTGCCGCACAGTGCCAGTTCGTCACCCAGCGTCCTGCGGGCAAGAGCCAGATCGGTGAGGAAGTCGACCTCAATGACGTCTGCCGGAAGTCGTGACATGTCGTGAAGCAGGTCGTCGGTGCAGCCGCACATGTGTACGCGGGCCATGGCGCCGGCGGTTGAGATCGCGCCCAGGATGTGAACCTGTTTCGACCACAGAAAGTCGTGATAGAAGTCGGGACCGATGAGGCTGGCGGCGGCGTCACTCATGCCGATGCTGTCGGCGCCGGCCTCGACCTGTGCTGCAGCGTAGCGACCGGAGAGTTCCGCACAGAAAGCGAGCAACTCGTGCACGAAGTCAGGGTCGTCGTAGAAGTCGGTCATCAGGGCGTTGATGCCCCGCAGTTCGGCGGCCAGCGCCAGGGCTCCCTCGACCCAGCCGACGATACAGGCCCCGTCGCCGGCTTCTCGGCGCAGGATGCGGATAGCCTCGATGCGATCGCCCATCCGACCGGCATGCAGGTCCGGCTGCCGCAGCTGCAGCAGCCGCGCTTTGTCCTGCAGAGCGGCGTTGGTCTCGTCGATGGCCGGGGGTTGATCCGGGTACCACCGCACGCTGTCTTCACCGCATAGATCGATGACTTCGCGGGCCGGGTCGGAACAGGTCAACAGGATGTCGAGGTCGAAGTCGCGCCAGACGGACAGCTGGGCGGCGGCCATCAGCTCGCCCTTGCGGCAGTAGTCGCCGAAGGGGATCCCGGCATGCCTGCCGGCAAAGGTCATCAGCATGGGCTGCACCGGGGGCCGATCCCGCGGCGTTCCGGCAACGGTGGCGCGGACCCGTTCCAGGCTGGTCATGTCCTCCATGGCTCACGCCCTGGGGGCAGGACCCTCGACATCCGCCAGGGAGATTTCGACCATCAGATCGTGACCGAGGGCCTCCAGAGACTGGCGCAGATCGTCGATCGAGACGTCCGGAGGCAGCCGCACCCGCGCCGTTGCCTTGAACAGCAAGCCACCCGACATGGGCGCGTCGACACTCTCGGTCGCCAGTTCCTCGATATTGACGCCGCGCTCGGCCAGCGTGTGGGAGATGTCGCGCACGATACCGGGTCGGTCACCGCCGATCAGTTCCAGGCTCAGATCGCGAGTCACACCCTCGGCGTCCTGAGTTCCGGACTCAACGATGATGTGGAGCCCGGCCGAAGCCAGCTCGCGGAGTGCGACCTCGAGGTCGCGTGCCTGCTCTTCGGCCACCTCGATGCGCAGGACACCGGCAAACTTGCCGGCCAGTCGCGCCATGCGGCTTTCCTGCCAGCTGCCTCCGTGGGCGGCCACTGCCTGCGATACGGATTCGACGAGACCCGGACGGTCATCGCCGATCACTGTCATGACGAGGGAGGCGTTCATCAACCGGTCAGGCCGCGCGTCCGCTGCCGGCGTAAAGCTGCCGCAGGCTGTCCGGGTTTTCGGTCATGCCGGTGATGGCACAACCTGAAGCCGACACCCGCTCGCCGACGATCCGTAGCCACTGTTCCGTCCAGTAGCCGTAGAGCATGAGCGACTTGTCCTGGCGGATGAGGGCGAACTCGTCCATCAGATCCGGGATCTGCGGCCCGATGGGCTGGTTGCGTCCCTCGGGGAGAAAGGCCTGGTCGATGACGCACTGCAGACCGAGGGATGGAATCTCGGTCCAGGCCTGAAAGTGCTGACGGGCAGAGGCGTGCAGATGGACGAAAGGCGTCTCGAAGGCCTCACACAGCCGCTGGTCGAAGGGCAGGAACAGATCCTCGTAGTGGGCGGGCGAAAACAGGCAGGCACCGTCGAGGGTGAAGGTCATGGTGCGTCCCGGTGTCCAGATCCGGTACGAGTTGAACCATCCCCCGGCGCAGGACGGCAGCAGTTCCCCATGGGCCAGGCCGACCTCTATGATGATGTCGGTGATGCGCGCCAGCAGGTGCTTGAGGCCCTCGGGATCGTCGACGGCCGCCTCGCACATGGCGGGACCCCCCATCATGGCCTCGGCCATATCGACGGGACCGCGGAAGGCGGCGGCACAGAAGGGATAGCGGTCGGCCTCGACACTGTCCACGGCGCGTCGGGTGTTGTCGAGCACACGTTGGTACCAGACCGTGTCGCGGACGTCATAGTCATCCAGCTGGTGAAAATCGGTGAAACAGTTCTCGGCCCAGTTCGTGCCGCCGCGCACCTGGATCGTACAGCCGACAAAGACCTCGCTGGCCGTGCCGGTGCCGATGACGCGGAAGTAATCGCCGTCGAGCAGACCATTGGCATCGAAGCCGCGCTCGATCTGATCCCGGAAGACGCTGCCGTCCAGTGGGGGCGGTGGCTCGAGGGTGTGCGGGTCGGGAGTATCGACCATCGGTGCCGCAGCATTCATCTGAAACAGGGGACGGGCGTCACCATCGGCAGGCGGAAAGATCGCCGCCGGGATCCAGGGCTCGGGTTCGGGCTGGCCATTGCGCCAGTAGCGGCCGTGGCGGGCCAGCATGTCGCTGGCAGCCGGATCGGTCAGGTCACGAATCATGTCTGCTTCATTTCGGCCGGGGTTTTCGGTGCGAGCCGTTCTCCTTCCCGTTCACCATAGACAGAAGCCAGGGGCCGGGCAAGCAGGTGCTTGTCCACAGGGGACGATGGTCTACATTGGCGGGCAGGAGGATGACGAACCACGATGTTGCCACGTGAGTGCTATCTGCCCGCTGCCGGGCTCGACGCGGCCCAATGGTGTGCGACACACTATCTGGATAACCAGGGCCGGCGCGAACAGATCCTGCGCATCAGCTCCGCTTCCGACACATATCTCGACTGGGAGCGTCGTCACTCCGGCGACAACGGCCGTACGTGGAGCGATCCGGAGCCGATCCCCGACGTCGTCCAGCGCCTGCCCGGCGGTGGCCTGGTCACCTATCCCGGGGGCAGTGACGTCGATCCGGCCAGCGGTGGCTGTTACAGCCGTCGGATGCGTCGCCTGTGGCCGGGAGCCGAGCCCTTCACCTTCGAGTGGAAGAACCACGACCACCCCTTCACCGACCACTGCTTCGTCGTCGAGCAGCACCCCGGTGACGATCCGGTGGAGTGTCACCTGCGCTACGAGGAGGGCCCCGCCTGGGATCCGGCGGATCCTTTCGCCCCGGCCTTCGCCGCGGCCAACGGCGCCTACTTCGGCAACAGTTTCGCCTTCGATGGTCATGGTGGTGTCTACCTGCCTCTCGTCTGTCAGGTAGCCAACGCCGGAGCCGGTCTGCACAAGTCCGGTCTGACGCTGATGCGGCGCGACGCCGGGGGAGACTGGCTGCCGTCGAATCGGGTGCACGTCAGGGCCGACCAATCTTCTCGTGGCCTGCTCGAACCGGATGCCGCGGTACTCGGGGATGGCCGCATTCTCGTCATCGCCCGCGGCAGCAACACCGAGACGACGGCGGGACGCAAATGGGTCACCCTGTCAACGGACAGCGGCCAGACGCTGGAGCCGGTGCGCGAGTTGACCTTCGACGACGGCACGTCTTTCTACTCGCCATCGAGCATCCACCGGCTGCTGCGCTCGTCGCGTAACGGCAGGCTGTACTGGCTGGCCAACATCTGCGACGAACCACCCGATGGCAACGGCCCCCGGCATCCCCTGTGGCTGGCTGAGATCGATGAGGAGCGGGCCGCCGTGCGGCGGGATTCGCTGGTGCTCGTCGACCATCGCGAGCCGGGAGACGGAGAGGGTGTGCAACTGTCGAATTTCACGTTCCTGGAGGATCAGGAGACCGGGCGATTCGAGATCTACCTGACGCGGATCGGCGAGGACACCGAGCATTTCTGGAAGGGCGCTGTCTACCGGTATCTCTTCGAGCCGCCCGCGGGATGACCCGTCGCGAACGACTCGAACGCTGCTACCGGGGGCAGCCCGTGGACCGTCCGGCCGTCTACAGCCGCACCGGCATGCCGGCCGACGATCCGACGTACGACCGCCTGCGCCGTCTGTTGCGGGAGCGCACGGAGCTGAAGGCGGTCTGGCCGAGCGCCAGGCTCGACGCTCCGTACGACATCGACGTGGACCTAGAGAGCCATTCTGCCGACTGGGATCGACGGGTCAGCACGCTGCACACGCCCGCCGGTGATCTGACAGCCACCTATCTGGTGAGTCGCCACCGCCTGCCGGGCCTGCACGAGACCTTCTTCGTCGACAGCGCCGAAGCCGCCGAGACGTACCTGTCGCTGCCCCTGCCCGATGTCGGCGACGACGTCAGCGGATTCTTCGCCGGCGACGTCGAGGTCGGCGACGCCGGAATCGCCGAAGCCGGTCTGGGCTTCAATCCGGCCGGTTTCGTCGCCGAGCTGTGCGGCTCCGAAACCTTCGCCGTCCTGTCGCTCACACACCGGGATCTGGTGCACGCTTTGTGCGAGCGCCAACAACGCCTGTTGCTGCAACGCCTGGAAGTGTTACTCGACCGCGGCGTCGGTCCCTTCTTCTCCATTCTCGGCCAGGAGTACGTCGTACCGCCTCTGCACGGACCGGCTGACTTCGACGACTTCAACGTGCGCTACGACGCCCCCCTCATCGACCGGATCCATGAGGCCGGCGGCCGCATCCACGTACACTGCCATGGCGCGGTGGCGCGGGTGTTCGACGGCTTCCTGGCCATGGGCGCCGATGTCCTGCACCCCATCGAGCCGCCTCCCATGGGCGACATCACGGCCGCCGAGGCAAGGCGGCGAGCCGGTGATCGTATCTGCCTGGAGGGAAATCTGCAGATCCACGAGCTCTACGAGTCGACGCCGGAAGAGATCCGACAGCAGGTGGGCCGGTTGATCGACGACGCCTTCACCGGGGCCGGTCTCATCGTCTCGGCCTCGGCCTCCCCGTTCATTCGTGGCGCCGGCGAGGACTGCTATCCACAGTATGAAGCGATGGTCGACACGGTACTCGCCCGGAGCGCGGCATGACGCAGGAGCTGGCCACATGAACGAGTCGCACGTCTCACGTCTCGGGCGCCAGGTCGAGGCGGCCGGTGATGTCGATCGCTGCGTCGCAGCTGTGGGAACGGCGCGTCGGCGCTTTCTCGACTACGTGCGCGCCCCCGCCGAGCACCGACCCGTGGTCTCGCCCTTTTTACCCAAGCCCGATGTGCTGGAAAACGCCCTGCGCCATCTCAGCCTGCCGACCACGGGGGACGCGGTGGGGGACGAGATCGCCCTGAGTCGCGCTGTGGATTACGAGCCCATGTTCATGGTGGGGTGCACACAGTTCATCTTTCCCTGGGAGGTGGACGAGGCTGGCAGCGACGTCGACAGTGTCCGCTACAGGCTGCCCACCGCCGCCGGCACCTGGTCGAAGCGTCTGCCTCGCGGCCTGACCATGGGCAGTACGGAGGCCAGCTTCCCGGTGCAGACCGAGGCCGATCACGCCTACTTCCAGTCGGCCTGCCTCGGCGTCGAACAACGGGAGCCGCAGATCCGCGAGTTCTTCCGCCAGTGGCGCCGCAAGGTCGGCGACGACGGTGTCATCGTCATCGGCCACGTGAATCCCTACTGGCTCGCCCACCAGATCGGTCAGGCCACGTGGTTCCTGCACTGGCACGACTTCGAGGCCACCTACCGGGCCAGCATGGCCGCCGTGTACGAGGCGTCTCTGTTCGTCTTCGGGGTGGCCCTGGAGGAGGGGTTCGACTTCATGAGTGCCTCCGGCCTCGGTCTCGAGATGACGTCTCCGGAGCTGTTCGCCGCCATGGATGTGCCGTGTCTGAGCGACTACGCCGCCTGGACGCACGACCGGGGTGGTCTGTTCTGGTACCACAACTGCGGGCGCACGCAGCGCTTCTTCGACGCCGGCGACTTCGACCGTATCGAGGCCGATGTGCTGGAGACGGTGGCGCCGCCGCCGGCGGGTGACAACGAGCTGGCCGAGGCCCGGGCCCGACTGCGCCCCGGCTCCTGCACCAAGGGCAACCTCGACCTCGGTCTGCTGCGCGACGGCAGCGTCGAAGAGATCACGGAGAGGACACAAGGCATGGTGACGGCCACCCGTGGCCAGGCGCACATCCATTCAACAGCCGACGCCGTCTTGCCGGGGACACCACCGGAGAATTTCCTCGCCTATCTGCAGACGGCCAGAGGCATGACGCGATGACGGCACCCGCCATACCTGTCAGTGATATCGATTGCCTGCGGCGCCTGGCCGAGGCCAAGCTCGCCATCGCCGATGATCCGACGAACAACGAGCGTCGCCAGGCGTGGTATCAGCACGACGGTGCCGGCGGTGGACGGCCGCTGATACTGGCCGAGAGTGGCGGCCTGCGCGATGAGGCGCGTCCCGTTACCGATGCGGATCTGCTCTGCACTTCAGACTGGGCTCGCGGCCTGGAGCGCAGCCTGCGTGTCGAGATGTACCAGTTTGAGGTGCTGCGCGACGATCATGTGGTCGAGCCGCGACTGACTACAGGCTGGCAGGTCACGACCAGCGACTACGGCGTCGAGGTGGTGCAGCATCACGCCGAGTTCGAAGGTTCTCTGGGAGCCCGGCGCTGGGACTCGCCGATCGCAGATCTCGAAACGGACCTGCATCGCCTGCAGCCCCGCACTTTTTCCATCGACCGCGAGGCCACACACGCGGAGGTGGAGAGGCTGAGAACCGTCTTGGGCGACTTGCTGCCCATCGAAATCCGCGGTGGTTTCTGGTGGACCCTGGGTATGACGTGGACGGCCATCGAGCTGATCGGTCTGGAGAATCTCATGCTGGCCATGTACGATCAGCCCGCCGGTCTGCACGCCCTGATGGCCTTCCTGCGCGACGACGCCCTGGCCTACGCCGACTGGCTGCAGGGCGAGGGTCTGCTGTGCCGCAACAACGAGAACGACTACATCGGTTCCGGCAGCATGGGCTACACTCACGAGCTGCCACGCTCGGGGCGGCAGGAGGTTCAGACGATTGATCAGTGGGTCCTGCTCGAGTCGCAGGAGACGGTCGGCGTCGGCCCCGAGCAGTTTGCCGAGTTCATCCATCCCTATCAGCGGGACATCGCCGAGCACTTCGGTAAGGTCTACTACGGCTGCTGCGAGCCGGTGCACAGCCGCATCGAGGTGTTGTCCCAGCTGCCGAACCTGGCCCGCGTGTCGGTGTCGCCCTGGGCGGATGAAGAGGTGATGGCAGAAAGGCTGGGCAAGGACATCGTGTTCTCGCGCAAGCCGAACCCGACGCTGATCAGCACGGAAGTCTTTGACGAGGCAGCCATCCTCGACGATCTGCGGCAGACGCTTCACGCGGCCTGCGACTGCCGACTCGAGCTGATCATGAAGGACGTGCACACCCTGTGCGAACAGCCCGAGCGGCTGCCACGCTGGGTGGAGCTGGCACGCCAGGCAGTCGACGAGGTCCACGCTACCTGATTTGGGGAGGGGAGATCGCGTGTCTGACTATCACCAGCTGTACGTGTCGCCTGCCGGCAATGGCCGGTGGTCGGGTCTCCGGGCCTCCGTGCCGAAAGAAGGTGGCGACGGTCCTTTTGCGACGATTCCCAAGGCGATTCGCGCGGCGCGCACCTGGCGTCGTCAGCACCCCGACAGACCGGTGAGGATCAATGTGCGCGGCGGCACCTACTTCCTCGACAAACCCCTGGAGCTGGATCATCGCGACGGAGGCATCGGACCGGAGAAGGTCAGGGGCAACTGTCGCGTCGGCGCCGACAAGCCGTTGGTGGTGGCCGCCTACAGGAACGAGACTCCCGTCATCAGCGGCGGCAAGGAGATCGGTGGATTTACCGAAGAGAAGCTCAACGGCAGGACTGTCTGGGTCACCGAACTCCCCGAGGTCGCCAGGGGTGGGCTCTACTTTCGGCAGCTCTTCGTCAACGGCGAGCGCCGACACCGTCCGCGGTTCCCCCGCGCCACGTTCTCGACCATCGACAAGCTGGCGCCCGGCCCCGAGGCTGACAGCTGGAAGACGGGCACCAATGACCGGTTCTTCTTCTGCCCGGGGGACATCGACGACTGGCACAATCTCAATGACGTGGAGCTGGTGCTGCTACAGGTGTGGATCGAGTCGAGGCTGTGGATCCAGTCCGTCGATCTGAAGCAGCGACTGGTCACCTTCGACCGCTTCAGCACCAGCGGCTTGAGTGCTGAAGCGCAGTCGGGATCCGCTTACTTCGTGGAGAATATCTACGAGGCCCTCGGGGAGCCGGGAGACTGGTATCTCGATCGGGGCACGGGCCGTCTCACCTACGTGCCGAAGAAGGGCGAGACATTGAGCAACACCCGGTTCATCGTGCCCCTGCTGCCGAGATTGCTGACGGTTACCGGAGATCCAGCGAAAGAGCGCTATCCGGAGTACATCCAGTTCAACGGAATCCGGTTCCACCATACGGAGTGGACCTACGAGGCACCCCTGTCAGGCTGTGAGCAGGCAGCCCGAATGGTGCCGGCGGCGGTGCAGGTGATCGACGCCATCCGCGTCGGCTTTCATCGCTGTGAGTTCGCCCATCTCGGGACCTGGGGCCTGGAGGCCCTCGGCAGCAGTCGGGACACCATCGTCACCGACTGCACCTTTACCGATCTCGGGGCCGGCGCCGTCAAAGCCTGGCACGGCACGCAGCGCACTACGGTAGGCGACTGCGAGATCTCCGCCTGTGGGCGCGTGTTCTACAGCGCCGTCGGCGTGCTGATCGGCAACTCCGGGGCCAACAAGATCATCCACAATCACATCCACGATATCCGCTACACCGGAATCTCCGTCGGCTGGCACTGGGGCTACGAGATGTGCCACAACCAGGGGAACATCGTCGAGTACAATCACATCCACGACATCGGCGCCGGGTACTTGAGCGACATGGGCGGGATCTACACTCTCGGTCCGCAGCAGGGTACACGCCTGCGCTACAACCATATCCACCACGTGCAGTCACGCACCTACGGCGGCTGGGGGATCTACCCGGACGAGGGCAGCAGCGACCTGCTGGTGGAGAGCAACCTCGTCCACGACTGCAACCGGGCCCTGTTCAATCAGCACTACGGCGGCAACAACGTGGTGCGCAACAACATCTTCGCCTTTGGCGGCGATGGCCAGGTCAGTCTCAGCTGCATCGAACAGCACCGTTCGTTCACTTTTGAGCACAACATCGTCCTGTTCGACAGCGGCGTCCTGTTCGGTCCCGTTCACGTGGGGCAGATCCGACCGGACAGCCTGGCGTGGGACCACAACCTCTACTTCGATCTGCGTGGCAAGCGCCTGCGCCTGGCGGACAGGTCGTGGACACAGTGGCGGCAGCTGGGCTTCGATGGTCACTCGGTGGTCGCCGACCCCGGCTTCGTGAATCCCGGCAGGCGACGCTTCGATCTGAAGAAGAACTCGCCGGCGCACAAGATCGGTTTCCAGCCCTTTGACCTGACATGTATGGGACCACGGAGAGTCTGATGGCAGCAGAAAAACGTATCGGTTTCGTCGGCGTCGGCAACATGGGCCAGTGCGCCCACCTGCTCAACTACACAGATCTGGAGGGCTGTGAGGTCGTTGCGATTGCCGAGATCCGGCCTGAGCTGGCGGCACGTGTGGCCAGTCGATACGAAGTGCCGAAGGTCTATGCCGACCACCGCGACATGCTGGCGGCCGAATCGCTGGACGGCATCGTGGCGGCGCAGCCCTTCACCCGCCATGGTGTGCTGCTGCCGGAACTGTACGAAGCCGGCGTGCCCGTGCTGACGGAGAAACCGCTGGCACGATCGGTACAGGTCGGCCGGCGGCTGCTGGAAGCCGGGGGCCAGCACGTGCTCGGGTACCACAAGCGCTCGGATCCGGCCGTGCTGCACGCGGTGGAGCGCATCGGCCAGCTGCGGGGCTCTGGTGAGTTGGGAGCGCTGCGTTACGTGCGCGTTCTCATGCCGGCGGGAGACTGGATCGCCAACGGGTTTACCCATCTGGTGCAGTCCACCGAATCGGTGCCGTCCCTTGAGTCCGATCCGCCACCGGAAGACATGGACGAAGCAATGGCCGGCGCGTATCAGGCGGTGGTGAATTACTACATCCACCAGATCAACCTCATGCGACACCTGATGGGTGAGTCGTATCACGTCACCTTCGCCGACCGCCAGGGGGTGCTGCTGGCCACCGAGAGTGAGTCGGGCGTCGTCGGCGCTCTCGAGATGAGCCCGTACCGGACGAGCATCGACTGGCAGGAGCAGGTGCTGGTCGCCTTTGAGCGGGGTTACCTCGAGATCGAGCTGCCGGCGCCGCTGGCATCGAACCGACCCGGGCGCGTGCGGGAGTACGCCGATGCCGGCGACGGCCGGACCCCCGTGGCCAGTGAGCCGCAGCTGCCCTGGGTGGGGGCCATGCGGCAACAGGCCACACATTTCGTGCAGTTGCTGAACGGGCAGACGACCTGTCTGTGCGCCGCCCCGGAAGCACTGGAAGATCTGGAAGTGGCGCGGGACGCTCTTCTCATGAAAGGTCAACCATCGTGAAGGCAGATCAGCTGGCCATCAACTCGGTGTCCATGCGCCCCAGTGACCTGGAGAGCATTCTGCCGGCCTGCGAGGCGGCGGGGTTCACCCACATCGAGTTCACTCTCAAGCACATTTACGACTACCTCGACGCGGGTCATACGCTGCAGGATGTAGCAGCGCTGTTGAAGCAGCACCAGCTCCACTGCATCGGCGGCTTCGAAACCGCCATCGCCTGCTTCGCGGACGCGGAGGAACGTGAGCGGAGTCACGCGCGGATCCTGGCAAACTGTCAGCTTCTGGGGGAACTCGGCGGCACGGCTCTGGTGCTGGGGACAGACGGTCCCGAAGGCGACTGTGACGATCCGGTGGGTGACATCGCCGCCGCCTTCGGTGAGCTGGGGGAGCGGGTGCGGCCCACGGGGGTCAAGCTGTGCCTGGAGTTCAACTGGTCACCCATCGTCAAGTCCGTGCGCACCGCGGTGGATGTGGCCCGGCGCTCAGGCAGCGACAGCGTGGGCGTACTTTTCGATCCGGCCCACTATCACTGCACGCCGAGCAAGCTGGAGATGCTCAACGCAGATTCGGTACCCTTCATCGCCCATGTGCACGTGGACGACATGCAGGACAAGCCGGGGGAGCTGTGCCACTGCAACTCCGATCGTGCCCTGCCCGGGGAGGGCTGCCTCGATCTGCCGCAGATCTTCGGCCGCCTTGAGGAACACGGCTACGACGGCTACTTCTCCATCGAAATGTTCGACGCAGAACTGTGCGCCATGCCGCCCGCAGAGGCCGCACAGCGGATGTACGATAGCCTGCAGTATCTGTGCGCGGGGTGATCCGTAACCGCACGCCGGAGACCGGACCATGGTTACCGAGAATCAGAAGGCCTTCATGAGCGAGGCGGAGACTGTCGCCGAGGATGACAGCCGCGTCACGGTCTATCAGCCGGATCGATGCTGGAATGGCTACACGGTTCTTTCCTCGACATTGACTGGTATAAACCCAAGAACCGCTTGAACGGGGACTGGACACACTCGAACACCATCAACTGCCTGCCCGAGAATCGGCACTGGGATGCTGGCGACACCAGATTCGAGTCGGGCAACTACCTCATCAACATGCGTAGCCTGGATACCGTCATGGTCGTGAGTCGACGCTCCGGCGAGATCACGTGGCGTGTCGGCGGCACGTATACGGCACTCGTGCTGTCCGGCTTCCGACCGGTCCAGGGTCTGCGATTCAGTGTGCATCTCGGTACAGGCGCAACCGTGCGCAAAGCGCTGGTGATCGGCCAGTTCGGGATCGCGGCGTTTCTTATCGTTGCCAGCACCGTGGTCCACGACCAGCTGCTCTTCCTCGATTCGCGTGACGTGGGCTACGATCCCGGCAATCTGCTAACCATCCAGGTACAGAACCGGGCGGTAAAGGAGCGTTATCCAGTCCTGCGCGATCGACTGATGGAGGATCCTCGTGTCGAGGCGACGGCGACGATGACCCGGCCGACAGCCTGGCTGCCACCCGGGACCTACTGGTGGGACGGGCAGACGGTACCGAAGGACTTTTCACTGTTGAGTGGTGATCCGAACCTGGTGGACGTGTACCGCATGAGACTCCTGGCGGGCCGATCCTTCGATAGCAGAAATGATCCGGCTGATGTCTGTCTGATCAACGTGTCGGCGGTGGCTGACATGGGACTGTCTTCCCCGGATGCC
This sequence comes from Candidatus Latescibacterota bacterium, assembly GCA_036011085.1. Lineage (GTDB taxonomy): Bacteria > Latescibacterota > UBA2968 > UBA8231 > UBA8231 > UBA8231. The sequence continues at coordinate 19,016 of DASCMS010000101.1, read as the reverse complement.
GCCCTCGGGCGTACGATCCACTGGACTCTGGATCTAGACTCCTACGACGAGGACGTCCAGGAGAAAACGGTGACAGTGATCGGCGTCGTGCAGGACCTGCACTGGGAGCCGATGCACCTGGAAATCAAACCACTGATCATTCAGCCGGACCTGACCCGGATCAACACAATCGCGGTCCGTCTCGGCGGGACAGATCTGACCGGAACACTCGATTATGTAAAGAGCACATGGGACGACGTGATCACCGAGCTGCCGCTGCAACACGAGTTCCTGGAGGCATCGTTCGAGGGTCTGTACCGTCCACGGAGACGCGTGGGAGACATCATCACAATCTTCGCTGGAATGGCCATCCTCCTCACCGGGATCGGGCTTTTCAGCCTGTCGTCCCTGCTGGTCCAGCAACGCACGCGGTCGATGGCGATTCGCAAGGTGCTCGGCGGGTCGGTCCCTTCGCTGATCCGTCTGATGTCACATGAGTTCACCTGGCTGGTCGTGGTCGGCAATCTCATCGCCTGGCCGATCGCCTACTACGCCGTGAACTGGTGGCTCGACGACTTCGCCTACAGAGTCGAGGTGTCTGAGCTGATCTTCCTCGCCACAGGCATGGCCACGGTGCTCGGGGCATGGATGACGGTTGGCTACCAGACGTTGCGGGCCGTTCTGGCCAACCCCGTGGATTCCCTGCGCCACGAGTAGAGTCAGAACCGGGCCGTGGGATCGCAGCCTACGTATACGGCTTCAGCAACACAAGGTTTCGGTTGACTCTCCCGCCGACGGGACCTATCGTGGACAGCACGTGCTTCGGGCGCGTTCGAGTCCGCGTAAAGGACTTCAAGTCCACCGGCCGCTGCAATCATCTCTCATAGCCCTTCTTTCAAGCCTGTTCACGCGGACACCAGGCAGCACGATGAGAGGAGGGTTTGGTATATGCCGACCCCAGATGTACAGCAGCTTCCGCCCCGCCCCAATCTCGCTCATCTGAAGCAGCAGGCCCGAGTTCTGCGCAAAGCCCTGGGGCAAGGCGACGCAGAGTCGATGGCACGCCTGCGCACGCACGTGCCGCGGCTGGCGGATGTCGACGTCGATGACATCGCCTCCCAGACGATCAGGACAACCGACACACAGCTCGTCATCGCCCGCGAGTATGGCTTCCCGAGCTGGCGGGCCCTGAAGACTCATGTCGATGCGGTGAGCGGATCGACGTCGACGGCAGACGCCAATGCCGGGTTCTCCCACGACGAGCTGGTGGCCTACTTCGCCGCCGTCCGCGATCGGGACCTCGACGCGGCGCGCAGTTGCCTCGACGCAAACCGGGCACTCACCGAAGCGCGTATCAACGACGGGGCCTTGAATCTGCGAGGCGAGGCCTTCGAAGATGCCCTGCGTCAACCGCTGACAGACCGCACCTTGACGGCCATTCATCAGGCGTCTTTCAGCTATGGCGACCGTCAGGCTGGGCACCACAGAGGGGATGATGTTGTCCACCTGTTGCTCGAATACGGTGCCGATCCAGATGCTATTGGCTTCGAAGGGAACTGCGACTACTGCGCACCGATCGTCATCGCCACCTGGGAGGGCGGCGTCGAGACCATGCGGCTGCTGCTGGAGGCGGGGGCCGACGTCTCAGGGGATCAGGGCATCGCAGCGTTGTCGACGGCTTCCAGTCACGACAATACCGACCGCTTCGACCTGCTGCAGGAGTACGGGGCGCAGGCGTCGCCATGGATGCTGGTGAAGGCAGGGCTGAGCGATCGTCTCGTGGCTGTTGTTGATGAGGAGCCTTCGCTCCTGTCGGAACAGGACAACGACGGCTATACGTTGTTGCAGGCCGCCGCCAAGCGCTTGAAATTCGACGGGTTTGAGCGGCTCCCGGAGGCTGGCCGCCGGATGGCTGAAGCGATGATCGAGCGTGGCGCCGAGGTCGACGTGTTCAGCGCCGCCGCCCTGAACGATGTCGGGCGGCTGCAGTCGCTGCTGCAGGCCGACCCGGCGCAGGTCCACGAGCGACTGGGGGACGGCAACACGTCCGTGAACATGGCGGTTCAAGCTCGCAGCAATGATGCCCTGCGAGTTCTGCTTGAGGCCGGCGCCGAGGCGCACACAGAGGCGCTGCGGTGGGCGGCTCGCATGGACTACACCGACGCCTGTCGGATGCTGATCGAGCACGGCGCCGAGGTCACGGACGAGGTGACGCTGGCGGCGACCTGGCGCAACCAGGAGCCGGCCTGCCTGGCACTGATGCTCGACAACGGTGGCAACCCCAGCGCCCTCGGCGGTCGGGGGACCCTGCACTGGGTCGCGGCCGAGAACCCCCAGTCGGTGCAGCTGCTGATTGACGCCGGGGCCGATGTGAACATGCGGGCAACCGGAAACAGAGACACCACGCCGCTGCACCACGCAGCGAGCAATGTCGACAGTACGAGGCGGTTGCTGGCGGCAGGCGCGGATCCGACGCTCGGCGACGCCAATGGCGACTCGCCCCTGGATCTGGCGCAGCGGCAGGATGCGACAGAGGTGGTCGATCTGCTGCGCCACGCGATCGAAGGCACGACCCGGTGAGCCGGCCCTCGTATGACGTCATGGCAACGAAGGCTTCAGAACTTCGCACTGCTGATTCCCTGATCTGGGCAGGAGAAGGGCGTGGATAAGCGCACCAGCATTGTCGACAACAAGCTCGTTTACAAGACTAGCGACGAAACCCTCGTAGTCGAGCCCTGGGGACGGGATGGGTTGCGCGTTCGTGTAACCCCGCTCTGTGAAACCATCGACAGGCCGTGGGCGCTGACAGAGCCTGTTGACGCTCAAGCACACATCGAGACGTCCGATTCTGAGGCAACCATCAGAAACGGAAAGATCTCCGCGCGGATTCGTGATATCTACACGCAGAAAGGTCACCTCGAGTTCTTCAGATGGGCCGATGAGACACCGGTTCCCATTCTGAGCGAACACGACTATGGCGTTCATGCTCACAACCCCGGCACACGCCGGTTCAAATCGGTTGGCGACGGCCTTTTCGAGTGCGAGCTGCATCTCGGAGCACGCGATGGCGAACGCCTGTACGGCATGGGCGAGAACGCCACCGGAAGGCTCAACCTGAAGGGCTGTGTGATCGATCTCTACCAGCGCCATGTCAAAGCGGTCGTGCCCTTTGTTGTCTCCAGCCGAGGCTATGGGTTCCTCTGGAACAATCCCTCTCTTGGCAGAGTTGATTTCGGCAACAACATGACCCGCTGGGTCTCCCATGGCAGCAGGCAGATCGATTACTACATCACTGCCGGAGATTCCTACGCTGATCTAATGGAGAACTACGCCGATGTCACCGGGCATGCGCCGGAGTTTCCCTGGTGGGCCTCCGGATTCTGGCAGTGCAAACTTCGCTACAAGACCCAGGAAGAGTTCCTCAATGTGGCACGGGAATTTAGACGGCGTGACTTGCCCCTGTCGGTGCTGGTCATCGACTTCAGGCACTGGGACATCACGGGAAACTGGCAGCTGGATCCCGAGTTCTGGCCCGATCCAGAAGCCATGGTCAAAGAACTGGAGGAGATGGGCGTACGAATCATGATCTCACCATGGACCCTGGTGGATGAGAAGAGCGAGAATTTCGCCCACATGAAGGAACGCGGCCTGTTCACCAGTTCCATCGACGGAGACAAGGACACGGTCAGTTTCGACGGGCCGAAGTATCAGTATGACCCGACCAACCCGGAAGCTGCCCGTTATCTCTGGAGCAAGTGGAAGGAGAACTACTTCGACATTGGCATCCGCACCTTCTGGCTCGATCCGTGCGATGAGTTCCACAGTATCGAGGAGTACGACCAGGTTCTGTTTCACATCGGTCCTGCAAGAGAGACACATGCCTACTTCGCCGTGGCCCATCAGAAGAACATCTATGAGGGACTGATTGCCGCAGGTGAGGAAGAGGTGGTAACGATCTGTCGCAATGCCTGGGCGGGAAGCCAGCGCTACGGCGCCTGTCCCGCGCCTCATGATATCCTGTCTTCATTCGAGCATCTGGAGGAGTACATGAAGGTGGGGCTCAATGTCGCCATGAGCGGGATTCCGTGGTGGAGCTGCGACATCGGTGGATTCATAACCCACGACAACAGCAGTCCACGCTTCCACGAACTGATGGTGCGCTGGTACCAGTATGCCGTCTTCACCCCCGTCTTCCGTACTCACGGATACCGTCCCAACAACGAGGCCTGGAACATCGGCGGAGATTCCTATCCGCATATCCGGGCGGCCATGTTGCTGCGAGAGCACCTGCGGCCCTATGTCATGGCACAGATGAAGCTGGCCTCCGACAGGGGCCTGCCTCCCATGCGTCCCGTCTTCTTCGACTTCGCGGACGATCCAGAGGCGGCGGCAGTGGAAGACCAGTTCCTCTTTGGATCTGCTCTTCTGGTGGCGCCCATCACCAGGTTCGAGACGCGCAGCCGGGAGGTGTACCTCCCGGTGGGCACCGATTGGACCTGTGCCTGGACAGGTGAGAAACTGCCGGGCGGCCAGACGGTCGACGCCGACGCACCGATCGAACGGATTCCCGTGTATGTGCGCGGCCAGGACGCCGGTCTGCTGGGACTCTTCGAGGAACTGTACTCGGAGTGAGCGACAGCGCCTCCGAAAGAAGAGAGAAGCTCATCGAGGACGGGTTCTGCGTCGTCGAGCAGGTCCTGTCCCATGAGTTCCTCGTTGAGCTGCGTCGGGAGACCGACAAAAGGCTCGAGGCCGCCACGGATCCGCAGGCTTTGTCGACACCTCGAGAACGCGCAGAAAGCTCGGGGCTACAGTATCAGGGATCTGATCTGCACCTGCGGCGTGACGACAACAAGCTCATCGACCGACTGATCAACTGGAAGCCTGCCACGGACGCGCTGCTGGCCATGGGATTGGACGATTTCGAGTCCCACGGTGCTTTTATCCTGCTCTCCAAACCGCCTGGTGGACCGAGACTCTACTGGCACCACGACTGGATGGACTGGAATGACCCGATCAGTCTGGCCCCGTGGCCGCAGAAGATCCTCCTCGCCTACTATCTGCACGATACCCACCGGCACAACGGCTGTCTTCAGATCATCCCGGGGAGCCACCGCAAGCGGATCGATCTTCACGATGAAATCGAAAGAGCGCAGGATTCGGATGAGGCGACGAACATCCACTTCCTCGGGCACGACGAAGGCTCGGCGGAATTCCGCGAGCATCCGGATCAGGTCGATGTTCCGGTCAGCGCCGGAGACCTCGTGATTGGCGAGGCGCGCACCTTGCATGCGGCCAGAGCCAACGATTCCGACACGAGAAGGTCGCTGCTGTTGGGGTGGTTCGAGCGGCCCCGGGATACGGTTCCTGGCTACTGGCAGCACGCCGTCCCCGAAGAGATCCTGAAGAGGGACAAGGCTCTCGTATATGCGACGGCACGAAATCCGGGGAAATACCTGGGCCGCTAGTCTCTGAAAGCCAGCTCGTGGACAGCGTCCAGGTAGACCTTCGCGGACTCCGGCGGAACGTTCCATGGGATGTGGTTGCCTATTCCCATCATGTAGCCGCCACACATGTTCGCCGTCTCCACCATGGATCGGACCATGGTTCGTATTGCCTCGGCATCACCGCTCATCAGGACGCGACTGTCGCCCTCTCCGCAGAGTACACAGTCCGGGTGTCGCTTCGCGATCGCTTTGAAGTCGCTGTAGGGCTCGGTGATGACGCCAGATGCCCCGCAAGCCATGACATCGTCGACATACGCGTCAATACATCCATCGACCAGATGGACGACGGTCTTTCCGGAGTCTCTCAGCATACCCCAGAATTCCTCATAGCGGGGGAACACATACTTGTGCATCCATTGGGGTGAGCAGACCGGACCTCTGGCGGTGACGATATCGTCGTGACTGATGATCACGTTGGCGGGCAAGCGGGAGAATGCCCGGAAGACCCTTCGACTCAGCTCGGCGAATTCGTCCATGATCCTCTCGAACTCAGGAAGCAGACAGATTTCGAGGAACCTCTCCCAGCCAAAGGTGAGCAGGGGCCACATGAACATGGTGTTGTAGAACGCAAGGAAAACGACCCTGTCTTCCGGCGCCTCGTCTCCGAGGTCGTCTGGCAGTTGTTGTCTGAAATGCCGACATAGCTCTCCCTCCGAACGATAGTCGAGTTGCTCCTTCACGTGCCGCTGCCGCATGTCCGCATTCTCCAGAGGAGAGAAGGCGAGCGCCTCTTCAACGGTCCTGAACTCGCGGCCCCAGTCCCACTCCCAGGTCAAAGCAGCACCCCATCGGACAGCCTTCCCTTCCTGCTGAACCGGTCGTTCTACCGGAGAATCATCTTCGGGCACCAACACACGAAGCAGGGGATAGAGCTCCGTGAGCTTCTCTCTGCAGAGCTTCGGGTGTTCGTAGTAGTCGATACCCGTCAGGTAGGTTTCGGCATCGGGACAAGACCAGCACTCCCATTGGGAGACACACCTGGGTCCCCTTCCCTGGAAGGACTGCAGCAAGCAGAGATCTACATCTTTCTCGTCCATCGGTGTTTCCCGTTAGATTGTGTCATGCACACCACAAACATAGTGCAACCCGACCACGACATTCCCGGAGAGAACGCCGTGAGATCCCGGACACCCCGCCAGCAGTTCAGCCGTGACCTGCCCGCCCAGCAACGAGAACTGCAGGGCGACGTTCTGCTGAAGCGGTTCGCCGAGTCCCGAGCCGCCAAGTCGGGAGACCGTTACCGCCCCTTCTATCACTTCAGCCCGCCGGAGAATGGTCTGAACGACCCCAATGGTCTGTGCTATTGGCAGGGGAACTGGCATCTGTTCTACCAGGCCTTTCCCAACGAGGGCCGGGTCCATTGGGGCCACGCCATCAGCCAGGACCTCATCCACTGGCAGGACCTGCCTTACGCGATCTACCCCGACACAGAGGAGAACAGCTTCTCCGGTACCTGCTTCGTGGAGGAGGACCGGGTGGTGGCCGCCTACTACGGGCACCAGGGGGAGGCGGGGCTGATGGTGGCCGTGGCCGACGATCCCCTTCTGCTCAACTGGGAGACCGTCACGGGCAAGGCGGTCATCCTCAACGTCGACTACGACGAACTCGGGAGACCCTATCAGGTCTACGACCCGTGCATCTGGAAGGACGGTGACTTCTACTATGTGCTCTGCGGCGGATGGGCCGACGGGATCAATCCCCTGGCCGAGCCCCATGCCCACAACAAGGTGGGATGCGAGAACCCGAGCCCCGGTCGCATGGTGGATCACCTGTTCCGGTCACCCGACCTGGAGAGTTGGGTCTACATGGGGCAGTTCATGGAGAGGGATCTCTTCGGCTTCTCCGGCGATGACGGGTCCTGTCCCTACTTCTGGCCCATCGGCGATCGCCACATCCTGCTCACCTTCAGCCACGTCCACAGCGCCATGTACATGGTGGGCGACTACGACCGGGATCGGCAGCGGTTCATCGCCCGCCGCGGTGGATACCTCAACACGGGCCGTCAGGGCGGCGGCAGCATCCACGCGCCCTCGGCCTATCCTGACGGCCAGGGCGGCGTCTACTGCATTTACAACGTGACCGAGGGGCGACCTCAGGAGGGCTGGGCACAGGTCATGTCTCTGCCGCGCCGCTACACCCTGGGAGCCGGCGACCGCCTGCTCATCGCGCCGGCTGGCGACGTCGAGTCACTGCGCCGCGACGCGGTGGAGTTGTCCGACATCGAGCTGCCGGCCAACCGGGAGATCGTGGTGGACGAGGCGCGGGGGAGTGCCCAGGAGATCCTGGCCACTATCGATACGAGGGAAGCTCGTTATATCCGCCTCAACGTGCTGCGGGCCGACGACAAGTCAGAGTTCACCGCCATCGGCTTTCACCGGGAGGCCGGCAAGGACTTCGCCAACCGCAGCTGGAGTGTCCGCGACAGTATCGTCACCATCGATCCGACCTTTTCCACCACCAGTGGCGAGGGGGAGATCAACGAACCGCAGAGCTGCAGCGTGCACTGCGCAGAGGGAGAACTGCTCGAGCTGCGGATCTTCGTCGATCGCAGCATCGTGGAGGTCTTCGTCAACGGGCGGAGTGCCTGCCTGACACGGGTTTACCCGGAGAGCCCCGAGAGTGTGGGTTTTTCGATCGAGGCACGGGGCAGTTCCGCAGTCTGCCGGAGGCTCCAGGCCTGGTCTATGGAGCGGGTCTTTACGTGAGCCAGCGCACGGCTGAAAGGGTGTGGTGAAATGGGACGGTCTGTACTCGGTACAAAGGGCGATCGAATCCTGATCAACGGACAGCTGACCTACAGCGACATCCCGGGTACGAGGACGGAAGCGCACGGACTGCTGATGAACGCCCGCTTCATTCAGGGTATCTTCGACGACCGCGCCGATCCCGGACGGTTCTCACGCTTTGGCGTGGATTGGGACGCCGAGACCAACACGGATCGACTGATCGCAGCTCTGCCGGAATGGCGGCGGTACGGACTGCTCGGGTTCACCGTCGGCCTGCAGGGCGGCATGCCGGTGCTGACCATCGACAACCACACGATCGACAACAATCCCTTCAGCGAGGATGGGACGCAGATCGATCCAGCCTATCTGGCACGCCTCGACCGCCTGATCACGGCCGCTGACGAGATCGGCATGGTCGTCATCGTCAGCCTGCTGTATCAGGGGCAGAGCCGCAGAATGCGGGACGGACGATGCATCCGTGCCGCCGTGGCGGCTGGCAGCCGGTTTCTGCGCGAAGCGGCCTACGGCAACGTCATCATCGAAGTCGCCAATGAGTACCACGTGGGTGACTTCAAGGACCATCCGCTGATCTACCATGCCGAAGGCATTGCCACGCTGATCGACCTTGCCCGCGCCGAATCCGGTGGTCTTCCTGTCGGCTCATCGGGGGGAGGGCTCGTGTGCAACCCGGAGGTCTGTCGCGCGAGTGACATCCTGCTGGTGCACGGCAACGGTGGTACGGAGCAGACGTACTACAACATGATCCGCAAGACCCAGGCGCTGGGGCTGAACCGACCGATCGTGTGCAATGAGGATTCGCCCCGCTTCACGCAGCTGAAAGTCGCCAGCAGGACCGGAACATCGTGGGGTTACTACAACACCCATACCAAGCAGGAACCGCCGGCCGACTGGTCGATCACGCGGGGTGAGGACCAGTTCTTCGCCTGGCGTATGGCGGAACTCATCGGCCTGGATGTGCCGACTCTTTCCGTAGCGGACCAGTTCCATTTTCAAGGGTTCGAGCCGGGCTGCGTCTACGAAGGGAAACGCTGGATCCGGTTGGCGAGTCTGTATCCGGAGCGTATCGATTTCGTCGAGTACTACCGGGACGGTGTCCTGTTCGACACGGCCTTCGAGGAGCCCTATTACCCGTTGCACCGACAGACATGGATCCAGGACGGCATCGAGCTGACCGGGTCAGAGGATAGGTGGAAGGCTGTCGCCCATCTGCACTCGGGAGATGTGATCGAGCGGGCCGACGAGATCACGATCTGATGCGACCGGCTGGTGCCGCGTCGACGGCGTCGCCCTCGATCAGACTCAGGTCAGCAACTGGGTTACGAGTCCTGGTGATGGGCTACCTGGCACGACGAGGGAGTCGGCCAGTTCCCTCAGCCCTGCCAGCGGATCGACGTCGTCTGTCGACGACGATCCCGCGTCCTCGAGGCGTCCCACCAAAGCCAGCAGGCTCGACTCCTCGGCACTGAGTGTCAGTTCGATCTGCCGCTCGCGTTCGTCCAACTGGCGCAGAGCCTCCTCGGGATCTGGGGCGTCTGTCGCCGGCGCGGGTGCCTGCGGCGTGAAGCTGCCCGCCACCGCCTCGGTGGCGGCGGCCGGGCCGGAGGAGATCTCGACGAAATGCAGGTCTCCTGGAGTGAACTCCTCGTCGATGTCCAGCTCCAGACCGATATCATCAAAGCTCAGCGTGCCAACGGCTCGGCCGTCGTCGTTGCCGACGCTGGTGATGTCCAGGGTCTGGCTGCCGACAGCCACCTCCTCACCGTCGACTGTCTCGAAGCGGGTCGCCCGGACGAGGCCGTCGCCGGTCTCCTCGAAGCGGAAGGTCACCCCCTCATCGGGATCGTCGATGGCGACGCCCGCGATACCGCGCTCCCGGGCCACCGTGCTCTCGTCGAAGGCGACCTCGTTCTCTGAGACCTCACCCGTCGTCTGACGGACGTTCCCGGTGATCCGAATGCCTGTGGCCTGGGTGGGCTCCACCCTCTCCGTCGTTGCCGGGGGCGTGACGGCCCCGTCGGTTGTGCCACCTGTCTCCGGGGCGGGTGCGGGGGTCGGGGGCGTTGTGGTACCGGCATCCGGCCGTTGCGTCTCGGCCGGTGGGGCTTGCTGCGGTCCACCGGTTCCGCGTTCGGCCCGGCGGGCCTCCCGTCGCTCTGCCCGTCGCTGTTCGCGCTCCGCCCGACGTTCCTCGCGCCCTGCGCGTCGTTCGGCCAGCCGCTGCTCCCGTGCTTCCTGGCGCCCGGCCCGTCGTGCTTCCTGTCTCTCGGCGCGCAACTGTTCTCGGCGCTCGCGGATCTGCTCGCGTTCGTCCTGCAGCCCGGAGATCCGTTCCTGTGAGGCGCGGGCGCGTCCTGTGGTTTCCCGACTCCGGCCGGTCTCGCCATCCACCTCGGCGGTGGGTTGCGCGGCGGGGGCTGGCGTCGCAGTCGCGGACTGAGAGGATGCTGCTGCCGATGGCTGGTCTGTGCCAGTGGGCGCCACAGGCTGCGTGGCGGCAGCGGCGGTCGACGCCTGGATCTCGGACATGGCGGCTGCCCTTCCGATGTGGGCTGGTGCCGGAAGCGGCACCAGCGGCTTGAGTAGGCGAGGAAAATAGACACAGGCGCCGGCTTTTCAAAGACAGGCCGTCCGTCCAGGCGAAAGCGGAGTGCGTGCCTCATACAGGTGTCCGAAGGCGACTCTCAGTTCGCCAGGCCTTCCGCCATCGACCTCTTCTAGGCGTGCATGCGGAAGTCCAGGTGCGCCGGCACCGGGTGATCGCGCCTGACGCGTTCACGGATGGCGTCGTCGACCTCTGTTCCGGCCTCGTGGGCGAGGCGCCGTTCGTGATACTCGACCCAGAGACTGCTCAACGAGCGCTCGCCTTCGCGCAAGTCGTCGATGACGAGACGCTCCTGGAGCAGGTCACCCACGCGGTCGAAGTCCTGCATCGCCAGGGCGGCACGGCCCTCCAGCAGGCGGATGCGCCCCGCCTGACGGGTTGCCGGCGGCAGGATCTCCAGCAACTTCAGCCAGGCGCCAGCGGCATCAGCATCGAGCAGGCACTGTCCACACTCCCAGACGAGGGGCAGCAGGTCAGGACGCAGCCTCGCCGCCTCCTCATACTCCGCCGCGGCGTCTGCAAGATGCCCCTCGTCCCGGGTCAGTACGGCGAGGTTGCGATGGGCCCAGGCCGTGTCGCAGCGTTTCAGTGACGTGGTCCAGCAGTCACCGGCGTCGGCGTAGTCGCCGGCGGCATAGCGCAACACTCCGAGCTGATACCAGCTGTACCAATGATCTCCCCGCCCGGCGCTGACGGCGTTTTCGAGCAACTGTCGCCATTCGGACTGGGCCATGTAGCTCGTGGGTTCGTCCTGTGGATCCACCTCGGGCAGGGCGCCGGTGTCCAGCAATTCCTGCCAGGGAGCCTGTAGCGGCCCCAGCGCTTCTGTGTCGAACGGACGTCCGCCGTTACCAGGTACGGTTTCGCCCCCGGCCTGTCGGCGCTGTTCCTCGAGCGCTCCCCAGCCACTGCCGCGCTGCACGATCTCCGGGTCGGCATCGACCCAGCTCTGCGCATTCTCCAGGTCCGACTCCATCCGTGACCGGGACACCAGAGCTTCCAGGCGCTCCTCGACGGCTTCGCCGGCGGCCTGCCAGTTGTCGCCGTGTACGTGGGCCGCGTCCGCCTCCAGGTAGCCGTATCCCTCCAGCCATTGCCAGTCCGTGTGTGCCGGCATCGGGACGTGTTGCATCTGGGTGCGGGCGAGGCCTGCCTGGATCTCGAGATAGGTGTGACCGGGCGCCGACAACCACTCCTGCCAGCGTCGACCGCCCGCGCCCATGCCCCAGAGGAACAGCTTGCGGCCCTTGAGCCTCTGTGTCGACACCTGGACATAACCGCGGCCGCTCTCATCGAGAGCACTGACCCAGGGACGCTGTCCGTGCTCGGTGGCGACGTGGTAGAAGAAGTCACAGGCCTGGTCGATGTTCGTCGTGTAGCTGATGTCGGTACCCTGCACGACGGGAATGTCGACCCTGGCCGGTCCATCTTCGCCGTAGCCGAAGTTGTAGGCCGAACTCGCCGGCACCAGGACCCGGGTGTCCGCAGTCTCCGGCACGGCGGCGTTCGACCACCAGTACATCGGCACTTCCTCGTCGTGGGGATTCGTGATGCGCACGCGCACGTAGAGCACACCCGAATCCGGTGGCAGCCAGGCATCGATCTGGTAGGGGGTCTGACGCAGACGCTCCCACTCCCACAGGCGCAGCACCGGCGTGCCGTCCGGGGTCGTCACACGCCCGGCGAACAACGGCGAGCAGGTAAGGGGGAAGTGCCCGAGCATGCCGATGTTCCACTCGACACCGCCGCTGAACCAGGCGTTGCGCACGGCCAGGTTCGCCGGCTGAAACACAGGATTGGCCTCCAGCAGCTCGCGTTCCGTCGGTTTGTGCACCAGTGACCGCAGGCGTCCACCGAGTTCGAGCAGGAAGGTCGCCTTGAGCGTTTCGTTTTCCAGCACCGCTACCTGGAAGTCGCGCTCGTGTTGCTCGCGTGTGTAGCGATCCTGCATGGTATAGGGCAGGTAGTTGTCAGGATGACCGTAGGCCATCTGATCGAGCATTTCATCCTCGAAACCGGTGTACTTCTCGGGATCGACGCGACGATCACTGCCCCGCGACAGGGGAGGCAGGGGGTTGTCGGGACCCACGTCGGCACCACGCATGCGATATGTCTCGAACCGCAGTTCACTCATCGCCACCCACTCCGTTGATGTGTCTGTGTGTACTTTGTAAGCAACACAATTCGGCCTCCTGCCGCAGGGAGGCAGCAGCTTCCCAGGACACGTCTGAGGAGTACCGATGACCGGCGACGCACCGTACCGCGCCTGGTGGTTCGACCAGGCCCTGCGCCACGAGCGGGCACCCGATCCGGCGCCGCTGCGCGGTGAGCTCGAGGTCGACGTCTGTATCGTCGGTGGTGGGTACACCGGCCTGTGGACGGCCATCCTCATCAAGCAGACAGATCCCGACCGCAAGGTTGTCGTCGTCGAGCAGGAGTTGTGCGGCCATGGCGCCTCGGGAGCCAACGGCGGCTGCATGCTGACCCTGGCGACCAAGTACCTGTCACTGATCCGGTTCTATGGTGAGGGGGAAGCGGCGCGTCTGGTCCAGGCTTCGGAGCAGGCGGTTGCCGAAATCCACGACTTCGCACAGACACATGGGATCGAGTGCGACCTGCGCCTGGACGGCGCCCTGTATATGGCGACCAACCAGGCGCAGGTGGGAGTCATGGATTCGGTTCTCAGAGCACTCGACAAGTCAGGGATCAACAGCTGGGAGGAGATGACGCCACCGCAGGCGGCAGCCATCGCCGGGACACAGGATCTGCTGGAAGCACATTTCTCGAGGGCCGCCGGCAGTGTGCAGCCTGCCTTGCTGGTCCGCGGGCTGGCCCGCGTGGCACGGGAGATGGGGGTGGTGATCCATGAAGGCACCCCCATGCGGCGTCTGGAGCGCGGGGTCGTGGCACGTGTCGTCACCGATCAGGGCAGCGTGCGCGCGAAGAAGGTCGTTCTCGCCACCAACGCCTGGATCACCGGCCTGGTCCCGGAATTTGGTCGCACCATCACCGTCGTCAGTTCCGACATGGGGATCACACAACCCTGCCCGGAGTTGCTCGACAGGATTGGCCTGGACCACGGCGCCTCGGTCTGTGACTCACGGATCTTCGTCCACTACTACCATGCCACCGGAGATGGGCGACTGCTGCTGGGCAAAGGCGGCAACACCTTCGCCTACGGCTCCCGGATGATTCCGTCCTTCTTCGAGCCCAGCACATATGAGTGGCAGATTCGAGGCGCCCTGAACCGGTTTTTTCCAGAGCTGTGCGACGTGGGTCTCGAAGCCTGTTGGAACGGCGCCTCCGATCGTTCGACGACGGGCTTCCCCTTCTTCGGGCCCCTGCCCGCCCAGCCGAATGTCTTCTATGGATACGGCTACTCGGGCAACGGCGTGACGCAGTCTCTGCTGGGAGGCAAGATCCTCCGCTCTCTGGTGCTGGACATGGACGACGAGTGGAGCCGCGCTGGATTTGTCGGTGGACCCAGGGGCCGATTCCCGCCGGAGCCGATTCGCTGGCTGGGCGCCATGCTGGTGCGCAACGGGATTCGCCGCAAGGAGGCCGCGGAAGATTCCGGTCGCGTGCCGAACCGGGTCGACACCTGGCTCGCCCGGTTTGCTCAGGCGGCGGGCAAGGCGGACAGCGACCACTGAAGCAGAATCACGAGGGACCGATCCGTCGTCGAAGTTCGATCGAAGTGGCCTCGAAACCGACCTTCCGGTAGAGTCGCAGGGCGGGTTGATTGCTGCAGGCCACACCCAGAACAAGGAAGCGGGTCCCGGCCTCCAGCGCCCGGGCCTCGAGGCACTGGAAGGTGGCGGTACCGAACCCACGTCCCCTGCAGGTCTCCTGCAGCCGGATGTCGGAGATCGAGCCGACCCCGCTGTCGCTGACGAAGTACCAGAGCGCGCCGACGGACTCACCCGATTCCTCGTCGACGATGGCCAGCGGGAGACCTTCTTCCTGCTGACTCAGATCTGCCAGCCAGTGTGCCTCCCGGTGAGCGAACTCCGGTGTCCGCATCTCGTCGATAAGGACATCGGTGTATTCCCTGGTGAACTGAGTCCAGTAGCTGGTCGCCTCGGCGGCGGTCATCGTCCGCAGCGAGACCGCCGGGCAGCTCATATCCAGGGACAGGGGTCTCGCCAGGTCGCGATACATGACCATGGAGATGCGACGGAAACCAGCGATCTCGAATCCGCACAGCGAGGCGCTGTCGTCGGCCCGCGCGCGGGTTACCACCAGCCGGGTGCCAGCCGCTTCGAGGCGGCCCAGGACCTTCGACGTCGCCTCCGTGAAGTGCTCTGACTCGACCTCGAGATCTCGGAGGACGGCGAGGCCCTCCTCAGGGTAATTCCCAACCCCTGTGCGCCACCACGCATGTCCCAACGGCTGCGTGCGATCGCGCCGAGAGAAGACCAGGAGAGTGTCACGGGCCTCGTCGAACTTTTCGAGAATCCCGCCCACCTCGTCCTCGGCGGACCTGCGCGCGTCAGTTCGACCAAGGCTCGGGTCCGCGGAATTCAGTAGCGTGCGACGATCGACCAGTGCCGGATGCAGGGCCGCGCGCTGGTCTGCGCTGGCGTCATTGAACTCGAGCATACGCGAAGACTCCTCGGTGACGAGCACATAGTATAGGTTGCTGCCACTTTTCACTGCGATTGACATTGTCCACCACGGCCCCGTTCAATAGCAGGCATGATCTGGACCCTCGTCCGCAAAGAGCTGCTGACCAATCTGCTGACCAATCTGCTGACCCTGCGGCTCATCGTGGCCCTGGCCTTTACCGTGGTCCTGTGCCTGCTGACGACGCTGATGGGCAGTCTCGAGTTCTCGGTGAGTGTCGACGCCTACCAGCAGGCCCTCGACGAGCGTCTGGAGGCCCTGAACGAGGCAACCATCTACCCGCGGGTGGAGCCCCACGTGCTCGTACCGCCGCAGCCGGTGCAGATCCTTGCCCGCGGGCTGGCCGGAGGCAATGGGCGCCGCTTCGAGGTCTTCGTCGACGAATACCAGGAGGGCAGCGGCGAAAGCGTCGGCTCTGGCGAGTACGACGATCTCATGCAGACCCTGGTGCGCATCGATTTCTCCACCGTCGTCGCCATCCTGCTGAGCTTTCTCGCCGTCGTCATCGGCTTCGACTGTATCAGCGGTGAACGTGAGCAGGGCACGCTGCGGCTGCTGCTGTCCAACCCGGTGCCGAGGGCCCACATCATCGCCGCCAAGCTGGTGGGCGGCATGTTGTCGTTGTGGGTACCGCTGCTGCTGGCCTACGTGGTGGCCCTGTCGATCCTGCTGGGCAATGGCGATGTCCAGTTCAGCGGCGACGACTGGCTGCGCCTCGGCCTGATGCTGGCTCTGTCCTGCCTCGTGCTCGGACTCGTGTTCGCCTTCAGCGCCATGGTCTCGTCGATCACGCACAACTCGGCGACGTCACTGACGGTGTGCCTTTTCGTCTGGCTCATCGCCGGGGTGGGGTACATGAACTGCCTGCCAGGGCTGACGCGGTACGGTGTTCCGTACCCGCCATTCTGGGAGTATCTCACAAAGATGCGGGAAGTGCGCCAGACGCAGGCGGGTGAGATGGAAGAGTGGGAGGCACGCAATCCCCCTCCCGGTGCGGCCTACATGAAATCGTACAGCGCCGGCCCGCTGACCCGCTACTCCCATCCGCGGGGCAATGCCTGGCGGGAGCAGCGAGCCCGGTTCCGTTTCGACCAGATGCTCGAATACGCAGATGAGGACTTCAAGTACCGCACGGCCAACCAGATGCCGCTGGCACAGCAGGAATTTCTCGTCGACAAGTGGGCGGTCCTGTCGCCGCTGACCAACTACCGAAGCCTGATGAAGTACCTGGCGCGGTCGTCACTGGACGATCTGTTCTTCTTCTCCCACTTCGGTCAACGCTACCGCGTGACATATGTCGACTACCTGCGAACGAAGATGAGTTCCGCCTCGTGGCGCCGCTGGTTCACCGACGATCCCGTCGACCAGGAACCCCTGGTGCCGGATCCGGAGAGCGTGACCGCGGACATGCTGGCCGATGGCTCCGACTTCATGAGCAGCCGCGCCGAGTGGCTGGAACGGCAGCAGGAACTGGCCGCCAGGGACCCCGCCCGCACGCTGGATCTGACGGATCTGCCAAAGTACGGCGACGGGTGGAAGCGCACCCTGGGTCAATCGCTGACGCTGATGATGCCGGGACTCATCGTGCTGCTGCTGAGCTTCAGCCTCTGTGTCACCATCACCGTGCTGCGTTTCGTCCGCTACCGGTTTGCGTGAGGCGGCCGTGACCATCGTCTTCCTGCACCAGCTTCACGACCACCTGATCTCACTCCGCGTGCAGCTCAGTATGATCGTGGTGCTGCTGTTCTTTGTCGTCAATGGTACGATGTACTCCTGGCGTATGGAGACCCAGGCGCAGGTCGACTCCCAGTTGACGGCGGACCTGAGCCGTCGGCTCGACGGTATCGAGACGATACGGGACGCCGTCGGGGCGGGGTTGCGCGTGGCCAACCAGCCCACGGGAACTGGATTCATCGTCGAGAGTGGATTCGACCGGATGTGGGGCAGCCTCTGGTTCGGTGCGGAGACGGGCAGGATCCCCTTCCGCTGGTTTGCGCGCGACGTCAACTTCTGGATGAGCCGCTTCGAGAACACGGACTGGACGCTCATCGTCCGTCTGGTGCTCTCCTTTCTGTGCATCATGCTGGCGTACGACGGGATCTCGGGAGAGGCACAGCGCGGTACGCTGCGACAGGTCTTCGCCAACCCCATCTCCCGGGGCCGTGTGCTGGTCGGCAAGTTTGCGGCCCATCTCGCCGTGCTGCTCGTGGCGACGCTGCTCGGTACCGTCGTCAGCCTGCTTATTCAGACGATGCACGGTGCTGTCGAACTCAATGGAGCGCTCCTGTGGGCGCACCTGTTGTTCCTGGTGGCCACCGTCGTGTACCTGTCGCTGTTCCTCTTCATCACCCTGGGGATTTCGGCCCTCACACGAACCTCGGCGTCCTCCCTCGTCCTGCTGACGATGACGTGGGCGGTGTTCATCGTCGTCATCCCCCAGTGCTCGTTCCTCATCGCCATGCAGGCGGTAGAACACGAAGAGGGCTGGATGTTCAAGTCCTACGATGTCATGAATGAAGCCCGGGAGACTCTGACCAAGGGCGGGCTGGCGTTGCGTGATTCGTCGCTGGCCGGTCAGGATGGCTTTGCCGTAGAGAGGCAGGTCGCGCAGCGTATCGAGGAGGTGGAGAAGGAGCAGATGCAGGTGCGCAGGCACGGCTTCGCCCAGCAGCTGCAGCGCTACGAGGTGGCGCGTGCCGTCAATCTGCTGTCGCCGGGATTCGCCTTTCAGTACACCATCGAGGCCATGCTGAAGACCGGTGTGGCCAAGCGCGAGAGCTTCTTCCGGCAGGCACTGGAGCACAGGCTCGTGGTGCGCGAGTTCGTCGGCCACCGGGACGCGGCTGACCCCGATTCGCCGCATGTGAGATACCTGCCGGGGTACATGTCCATGAAGCCACTGGACGGCGACGAGATCCCCCGGTTTCAGGAGAAGCCGCTGAGCTTCGCCGAGAGCTTCGCCGCCGGCGTGATGCCGCTGACGATTCTCGTGTTCGAAGCGCTGGGGGCCATGCTGTTCGCCCTGTGGCGATCAACCGCGCCGACGTCACGGGATACGCCCTTGCCGAGGACTGAGGGCGTCGACGGTTCGTGATCGGTACCCCTGGATCAGGCGTGCTTCTCGGCGTCGTCTTCCGGCGCGTACCCCAGTTCGGAGACAGCGTTCTGGATGTCCCAGTAGCCGCGCTTGTTGCCTGAGATCCCGTAGTAAATCCCGAATTTTACATCCGCGGCCTCGATGCCGCGCCAGCACAGCTGCACCGTGTCCCGATGGCTGAGCCATGTGGACAGGATGCGATCGCTCTTGCGGTTGATGACCGACTCGTCGGGCTGGAAGGTGCCGATGCGCAGGCAGATGACGGCCAGATCGAAGTTGTCGGCGTAGTAGCGCCCCAGGGCTTCGCCGTGGGCTTTGCTGGCGCCGTAGAAGCTGTCGGGCCGCACCGGCATGTCAGGTCGTGTGTATACACCCTCCTGCTCATACATACCGGTCACGTGGTTGGTGCTGGCGAAGATGACACGGCGGCACTCACGTTGCACGCAGGCCTCATAGAT
>DASCMS010000100.1:0-9520 GCA_036011085.1 Candidatus Latescibacterota bacterium | reverse complement strand
CCCTACGATCTGTTCAACACCCCTAAGAATACCCCTTATAGGGGTAGGATGCCAGCGAATCTGGATGGATTACCCCGGACATATCTGACACAAAAAAGCCCTGCAAGTCATTGACTTACAGGGCTTTATCGGACATCGTTGGTGCTTTAAATGGTGGAGGCGGCGGGAATCGAACCCGCGTCCGAGAACAGGTCCTACGAGACCACTACGTGCGTAGTCAGTCTATGCTACGGCTTTCTCGTCCTCACCAGCTCCGACTGACAGGATCCGGATCGGACCAGTCCTAAGGATTTCGCCGGCTGACCCCGAACAAGGACAATCGGCTAGCCTGCTGTAGATGGCGTCGGCGTCCGCGTTACAGGCCCCACGGACGCCAACGGGCTACCTAAATTGCTTTAGGCGGCCAACGCGTACGAGTTATCGTCGGCGTTTGATGGTTTTCCCGAGGCTTAACGAGGTTGTCGGGGACCTCGGCACGCGCTCTCGAATTCTCTCTCCCCGTCGAAGCCAGGTCGCCCCCACAGATCGATTGATTTCGCAGCTGTTGCCAATGTACCCGGCGCCAGAAACAAAGTCAAAGCTCTAGAACGCCTGGCCAATCGACACGTACAGCTCCGGTCGGCTCCGCTCCCCCGGATCCCGCTGCCGGCTCCAGCCCAGGTCGAGTCGCACCGGGATCCCCAGGTCCCAGCGCAGTCCCCCGCCGAAGCCGTTCGTCATGTCTGCCCAGCGGGCCCTGCGCACACGCCGCCACACTCCCGCTCGGTCCCAGAACAGGACCAGGCCCGCCGACCCCGCGCTGAAGCGCAGTTCGCTGCGCAGCACGACGCCGCCTCGGCCGCCACCCACGGCCTTGATGGCGTTGCGCTCCACGCCGCGCACCGAGCCCTCGCCGCCGAACTCCTTCCAGTAGGCCTGGGGCAGATCGGACTCGCGCCGCAGCGTGCCCGTCATCACCCCCCGTAGCGCGTTGGCCCAGACGATGTTGCTGCCGATGCGCAGATAGTTGCGGGCTTCCACGTCACCGTCGAACACCCGGTTGCGGCCGCGACCGAACTCGATGGCGTAGAGTCCGGCAGCGCGCACGAAGGTTCCCCGCCTCGGCGCGATCTGGTTGTCCCGGGTATCACGCTGGAAGTCGAGCTGGAAGTTCAACGCCCGGGCCTCGTTCGTCAGCAACCCGACCCAGACGTCGTCGATGGGGATCTGTCCCACATCGCTGTCCTCAGCCGGGTCATAGGGGAAGGTCCCATCCGACTGGGCTGCTCGACCGGCCCCCCGCGAGCCATCGTCATCGAAGGGGCTGTCCGGAAACGCCCCTTCGTCATCGAAAGGATCATCACCGAAGCCGCCGTCGTCGCCATCACCAGCCGGTTCCTCCCCGGACGCTGCATCCCCCTCTCCCTCCACCTCCAGTTTGATCACTCGTCCACCGATGGGGCGATTACGGGACTGGGTCCAGTTCATCGTCAGGTTCGCCGCGTACACCAGGTCTCCCGTCAGCTCCCAGCGGCGACTGGCCACGGCGTTCAGTTTCCACAGCCGCTCGACGGACGGATAGTCGTAGACCGCCGACGACAGCAGAGCCGCCGCCTCTTCAGGACCGAACAGCAGGTTCAGCTCGTTGGCCACCGACAGATTGCCCGTCAGCAGGTCGAACTGCGTCGGATCCCCCGGGTCGGCAAACACCCGCGTGTCCCCCCACTCGTCCGTCACCCCCGCCGACACGGTCAGGTCCATCGTCGAACCCAGCAGGTTGCGCTCGGTCATGAACAACGTCAGGCCCTGCAACGGCTGCCCGAGGCTGGCATCGGTGCCGATGCGATTGCCGCGCCCGAGGAAGTTGGCGTGCAGCACGCGACCCGACACTCCTGGCTCGTTGTTGTTGACGAACAGACGGCTGCGCAGCTGGATGAACTTGCGCTCCTGCAGGCGCAGGATCACGGGCTGTACGCTGTCCCCCGCCGCCACCACGGGCGTGGTCAGCGTCACCGAGCGGAACAACCCCGTGCGCGACAGCCCGTTCCGCGTCCCCCGAATCTGCTCCGGATCGTAGAGCTGCCCTTCTCTGAAGGTGAACTGGCGTTCGATGAGCGACCGCTTCGTGTGCAGATCGGTCTGTTCGATCGTCACCGGTCCGAAGAACATGCGTCGACCTGTCGTCACCGAGTACGTCACCGTCGCCTGTTGCCGCCGCGAGTCCAGTTGCACCTGGTTGCGCACTTCGGCGTGGGCAAACCCCTCGCTGTTGAGCCATGCGAGCAGCTCGCGTTCGTCGGCCACCACATCACCGTAACCGAACACCTCCCCCGCACGCACACGCAGTCGGCGGCGCAGGATCGTCACCAGAAGGCTGTCCTGGCCGGTGAAATCAAGTTCCGCTCGCGCCACCAGCCACTGACGGCCGCTGTCGATCTTCAGCGTAATGTGCACTCGGTCTCTGCTGTCGAGCTCGAGGACACGGCGCACGATATCCACATCCATGTAGCCGTGGCTGCGATAGAGATTCTCGATGGTCGACATGTCCGCCCGGAAGAAGCGCCGGGCGAAGCGTTCCTCCACTCGGATGCGCATGGCGGCCCGCAGCTGCCGATTCGTGATCGGCTTCTCCGCCAGATGTTGAAAGCTGATCTCGGCAACCTTCTGCCGGTCGAGATCGCGCAGGTCCACCGTGCGGTTCGCCGCCAGAGCGGGAGCTGCCAGGAGTACGAGCACCACCAGTATCTGCCCCATCAGAACTCCCGCTTCAGGCCGACGCCGAGGCCATACAGCTGATACTCGGAGTAGGCGCTCGCATCGATCGTCATCCACGGCAGGATGTGGTATTCGACCTCGAACTGGCCGTTCCCCGCTTCCCGTGTCCGCGCTTCATAGCGCACCCACATGGGCACCGGCCAGCTGAGAAACTTGCCCACCCGCACGGAGCTCTCGCCGGCCGTACCCAGGGTCGTCCCCGAGGGCATCAGGAGGAATTCGTCGAGACCGACTCGCTGCACACGCCGGGCCAGCAGCAGCTGACCGGCCGCGGTGGCCAGGGCATCTCCGTACCCCGTCCCGCTGTCCCGTGTCGTCTGCCCGAAGGCGAGCAGGTTCAGCACTTCGCCATCACCGAGTCCCGGTGACGTCAGGCGTGGCGCCGCCGTGCTCGCCGGACCGTCCAGGACCATCGTCACCTCCGCCTCCGGCTCGTTGGGGTCATGGGGCTGCACCGTCACCGTCGCCTCCAGGTCCAGCTCCGGGTCGAGCAGGATCGGGTCGTACATCAGATCGAGAATGGAGTAGGTGGGCACGAGCCGGTCGAGGATGATCCGACCCCGGGTGAAATCGAAAGCACGGTTGAGGATGATGACCTGGCCGTCGACGATCTCCAGCTCTCCCTGGAACCGCGGCTGGTAGAAGGTGCCGTACACCCGGGCCTGACCCTCGAGAGTGATGTTGGACAGCTCGCTGCGGCTCTCCAATCCGTCGATATCGACATACACATTCAGGTGTGTGTTCTCCAGCCACACGTTCGGCACGGTCGGCGGCGGCGGCACGGGAGGCGCCGTCAGATCCACGAGTTGCACGTCGGCCTTGGGCAGGCTGAGTGTCACATCACCTTCCAGCAGCGGCCCTCGCTCCTCCGGGCGCAGGACCAGCTCCATATCGATATCGGGGGCCTCGAACACGTCCTCGTACGCATAGGGGATATCCTGACCACTGAGCGCGAGCCGGTAGTCGGTGCCCCCTTCGGGCAGCAGGTCGAAGAAACCCGACAGTTGCAGCGTTCCGTCGCCGTTCATCGTCCGACCGGTGAAACCGGACAGCTCCGCATGGGCCCTGGCACCCTCCTCGGCACCAAACTCGATACGTCCGGCAGGGAAGCTATACCCCGGTTTCACATCGAGCAGGGCCAGCTGCAGGT
This sequence comes from Candidatus Latescibacterota bacterium, assembly GCA_036011085.1. Lineage (GTDB taxonomy): Bacteria > Latescibacterota > UBA2968 > UBA8231 > UBA8231 > UBA8231. The sequence goes on along the minus strand of DASCMS010000100.1, from coordinate 5,616 downwards.
CTTCCACCTCCACCTGGCCGGCGAACCGGGGGTTCGTCGACAGCGAATCCGCCGTCACATCCAGTCGCACCGTACCGATCAGCGTCTCGAGCTGTGGCACCTGGTCCAGCAGGGGCAGCAGCTCGATGCCCTCGGAGCGCGCGCGCATGGTCAGCTCGTCCCACTTCGGCCAGATGTTGATCGCCGGGGCCGTGGCCGTCACCAGCAGGCTGTCCTCCACGGGGGTCACCCACGTGACGCTGCCGTTCCACGCCCGGGGGCGGCCGAAGGCACGGGCCGACACCTCACCGAGCAGATCGAGTGCCACCCGCGCGCTGGCATCGAGAGCCAGTGCCTCGAAGGTCCCCGTCAGGTTTGCCTGCAGCGACAGCTCCCCCGTCGGCAGCGACACACGGCCCGGGATGGCTTTTTCCAGGACGAGCAGGTCGAGATCCTCGACGCGGACCCGCAGGCCGCCCCCGTCACCGACGAGTCGACCGTTGATGTGGACCGACCCTGCTGCCTCGAAGGCGTCGGTGTCACGCTGGAACACCTCCACCGGCAGGTCGAAGCCCTTGAGTTCCGCCTGATCCCGGGACAGCTGCGCCCGCGACGGTTCGGCCAGGCGCAGGCGCACCCGGTCACGGTGTAATGTCAGCTCCTGCAGCTCCACGTATCCTGTCAGGTCCCGCCACCGGATCCCCTGAAGCAGCTGACACGCCGGCAACCGCAGATCGGCGGACAGACTCGCCGTCAGGGCCGTGGAATCGCCGAAGGCGTACGTGGCCAGCGTCGATGCATCCAGATCCTGCGTCGTGAGCCGGATGTGGGCCTCCTCGTTTCCGATGGGACGACCGCGGGGAATGAAGTCGTCTCTCGGGGACGAGAGCGTCAGGGCCATCCCCGCCTGATCGCTGCCAGCGGTGCTTATCTGCAGGGATCCACGCAGGCTGTCACGCAGGTCGAGGGAAGCGGTCAGGTCCCCTAGAGGCCGGCCACTCAACTCAACGGATCGCAGGCCGACGTCGAGTCGGGCCTGTGGATCGTCGAGGCTGCCCCCGACATGGAGACTCACCTCTCCCCGGGCACGGACCTGCTCGAGACCGGACAGGTCCACTGAATCGATGGTTGCCGCCAGCAGCAGTGAGTCCGCCGTCAGATCGCCGCGCAGCTGCAGCCGCCCCAGGGGCGTGTGCACTTCGGTGGGCCGCCAGCGTATGTGACCGTCCGCGTACTCTCCGTCCACGCCATCGGGCAGGCCGAGTGACCAGCCGGACAGCACGGCGTGAGCGCTGTCCACTTCGACGGACAGCTCTCCTTCGGTCCAACGTCGCCAGGTCGCCGCACCGTGAATCTGCCCGGTGGCGACGATCGAATCACCGAAAGTCGCGCGGTGTGCGGTGACGTTGCGCAGATCGGCTACGAAGCGCGCCGTGCCGCCTGTGTCCACCTCGGCGTGAATCTCCAGCCCCTCCGCCCCTGCTACGATCGATGCCTTGCCGGCGTCGAGCCGCGCCACCAGGGTCGTGGGCCCAATGTTCCAGCCCGCCACACCGAAGTCATCGACGCGCACCGACAGCCCTGCCTTCGTTCCGCCTTTCAGTGCACCCCGTGCGGCAATCCGACCTTGCAGCTGCCCACTCACCCATGGTGACAGGTCGGCCAGGGGGAGACCCCGAGTCGTACCGTTGAGCGTGTCCAGGTGGGCGGTGGCCAGATCCAGACGGGTGTGCGCCAGCACCTGATCTTCATCGACACCCAGCTGCAGATCCAGAAACCGCCACGCCGTCAGCGATCCGTCGATCCGCACCGGTCCCGGGGGGCGTTCACCAAAGGGCAGGTCCGGTGCCGTCAGCGTCGCTTCCAGCGTGTCAGCCCGCAAGCTGCCTTGTACCACCAGAGGCCAGCTAAGACCGAGCCAGGCCTCGGCGTCCAGGTTTCCCGTCAGGTCGAGAGCATAGCCGACGGGAGCCAGGGCAAAATGTCCCGAGCCGTCGAGGCGGCCGATGTGCTCACTGACCGCCTGAAACGCCAGCCTTTCGTCCTGCAGGTCGAGATGAAGGGCAAGGTCGACAGGATCAGCGGCAATGCCGGCGATGGCCTGCGACTGCAGGTCAGCTTCGATGTCAGGGTTGTCGGGCGAACCACGCAGCTGCACATGCCCGTCCACCGTACCGCGCAACGCTTTCGACGTGAAGGACTGCAGCCCCACGCCGGTGATTCTGCCGCGGGCGTTGATGCCGCTGTCCGCTCGCCACAGCGCCTGTCCGCTGACCCTTCCCCCGGCAATCTCGACATCGAAGGAATCGACACTCACCGCCGCCGAGACTACGCCGCCTGCAGCCTGCAGAGCCAGCGGGCCTGCCGTTGTATGTGTTGCGGCGCCAGCCACGCTGCCCCGCAGGGTTAATGGCGCCAGCGCTCCATCAACGCTGAGATCGAGCCACAGGTCCTCGAGATCGGATGCCGCACCTTCCCCGGTGAACGCCGCGGATAGATCGAGGCCCGGCGTCAGGTCGAGACTCGCCTGTCCCCGCACCGTACCATGCATCGCCGCGGTGGCGACACGGACGAAAGCCTCCTGCAGATCGATGGCGGTGGCCTGCAGGCGCCAGCTCGAGCGCGCCTCTCCCGTGATCGTGTCGTCACCGGCGCTGACCGTCCACTCGCCCAGAGATAGATCGAGGGTGGCCTCGCCATGGTCCGGTGTGAGACTGGCGTCGATGGCCTTGAGGTCCAACTGTAGAGAGTCACCACGGGCGCCCAGCACGAAGGCCCCGTCCATCACCTCGACGGCAGGCAGGTTTTCCAGGGGCAGTCTCAGCGTGTCACGCGCGCCCCCTGCTGCGGCTGCCTCTGAGTCCGTACGGCTCCAGCGGATGTTCGGTTGCTGCAGGTCGACCTGCCACGACCAGGGCGCCAGCGACACCCGTGCGATGTCGACTTCGATTCCCTTCTCTGGCAGGCGCAGGTGCACCGACTGCAGATCTGCGGCAAAGACGAGGGTGCCGCCGTGGTCGCCGATGTCGAGCTCCCACCCGTGATCGGCTGCCACCGAGGTGGCCACGACACCGGCGAGCCAGACTCCCGCCGGCGTCAGGGCCAGCACCAGCAGCCCGATCAGTATCGCGGTGAGGGCGGATCGCCAAGCGATGGTCCGAGGTGTCACGGGACGGGCTTGAGCTCCCGCGACGGGCGGAAGAGTGTATCGGGCAGAGACTGGTGGGACAGACTCAGCACGCGCCGGGAGAGCCGCAACAGCTGGCGTTCTTTCTTCTTGCCGACCTTCGCGAAGACCTTCAGCTCCGACTGCAGCGGGAATCCCTTCAGCGCTGCCAGTTCGGTCTCCAGCCGCTCGGGATCTTCCACCGCGTCAGCCAGCTGCTCGAGACCGCCCCGGATGAGCGGCGCCAGCGATGTCCGCCGTTCACGCAGTCCCCGGAAAGAGACGATCTCGCGATACCCGGGAAAACCATCCGCCATCCACGCTTGGTAGAGATAGCGGTTGACCCGCTGCACCCTCTTCGTCCCGGGCTTGAAGTGCCGGGCCGTCATCTCCGCCGCCACGCGATGGCAGAGCACGCCGACGATCCGCATCGTGTCCGGCAGGACCCTCGTGCGCACGGTGATTTCCCGGTTGGCGTCCTCCCCGGCTTTCTTTCTGGCGGCGGCGCTGGTGGCCGGCTTCGTCGCCGGCAAGGGCTGCTTCTGATAGGTCCCGGTGGAGCGGTCGATATCATACAGGCGGCCCTGGTCGAGCAGCAGGATCCTGGTTCCCTGCAGCGTGGTCCCCTGCTTCTGCAGCACCCGCGTCATCTCTTTGGAGGTTTCGATATCCGTCGAGACCCGCTGACGGGCCCCCTTGATGTGGATCTCGTGCACCGTGCGCCGAGCCCCCCGCTTCTTCGATCCCACGCCGGAATTAACCACCTCCTCCACGTACGACACGTCGGCCATGGCAACAGCCTGCGCTGCCAGCACGAAAAAAGCCATCCGGCGAATTGCTCGGTGCATCTTCTGATGAACTCCTGCGGCAAGGTGAAAGGTCCAGTCCAAATATAACCCGACCCACATATCTCACCTGCGGGTCTTCAGTCGAAGGATTCCGCCGTGTAGCGATGGAACGACAGCGTGTCCGACCAGTAATCGCCAGGGAGCCCGGCCTTGCGGCGCAGCTCGAAGACGAATCGCCGCGCGTCGGGCAGCGTCTCCCAGACGGCAGGCAACAGCGTACCCCGGCGGACTCCCTCCTGCACGTGGAGTCCATCGATCCCGGGGCGGACGCGCTCGAGCAGATCCTCCTCCGACCGGGCGGGCAGCGGCTCCAGCGGACCGAGGACGGAGATGTGCATGTGCAGACCCGGGAACTCGTCCTGGCACAACGGCTCGAAGCGCGGATCATGGAAAGCCGCCGCCCAGGCGTTGTGCGCCACATCGACCACCAGCGGCCGGACCGGCTGCGGACTGCCGATGCAGCCCCGCAGGCCGCCGTCGGCCTTGCGCAGGGTGACGAAGCAGGACCGGGTTTCCACCAGCTCTCCGGTATGGTCGGCCGCTTCCACCGCCAGCGGCTCGCCGTTGTGGAGTCCTGCCTCGATCGATTCACGTGCGGTCCGCAGCAGGACGCGGCGCTGATCGTCGGACAGGCGCCGTTCGGGCTCAGCCGATGACATAGGCACCGTACCCCACGACCTCGGTGCGCCCGCCGGCGGTGTCACCGGAGTTGCGCTGGTCCACGGTTCGTGCCGTGAGCCCGCGCCGGGCGGCGATAGCCAGTATCGCCTGGATGGACACGCGGCCACAGGCTGCCGATTCGTGCACGTCCTCGGGCGCCAGGGCCTCGATGGCCGCGGACGTGGCCGCATCGAGTTGCCGGGCCATGTCGTACTCGTGGAAGTGACTCAGATCGGAGCTGATGACGAGCAGCGTCTCCTCCCCACCCCACAGCTCATCCATCACCTCTTCGACCTGCTGCGGAGTCGCCCGCCCGACGACGAACGGCACCAGGTGGAACCCCTCGGGCAACCGCTGCTGCAAGAAGGGAAGCTGCACTTCGATGGCATGCTCCTGTGTGTGTGCCGATCCAACGACCTCGACCGCTTCGAGGAGCAGAGCCTGCTCGACGGCCTCGGTATCGATGGGGACCGTCCCCAGGGGCGTGACGAAGGAGTCACACGCCGGCAGCGCCAGACCGGACACAGGCCAGCGGTGTGCCGGCCCGAACATGACGACACGAGTGATGGTCCGACCGTGAAGACAGGAATAACCCGAGCCGGCGACGGCTCCGGAGTAGAGAAACCCGGCGTGGGGGACGATGAGAGCTTTCGGTGGAGGGCAGTCGACGGCCTGGGCAGAAGCCAGATACTCGTCGACGAAGGCGACAAGACTGACAGGATCGTCCGGATAGAATCTGCCGGCCGCTGTTGCCGGGCGCGGAATGCTCACTGGCCTTCCCTCGTCTCCCATGTCATGGACCTTGGCGCGGGGCCCTTTAACTGACTAGGGTACCGGAATGGGACGAGAGGAGCAAGGAATGTCGGGTGTGGTTGGCCGTTACTGGCACGCGGTGGAAGACACACGACTGCAGTGCGACCTGTGCCCGCGCTTCTGCCGCTTGCGCGACGGTCAGCGCGGCCT
>DASCMS010000099.1:0-13522 GCA_036011085.1 Candidatus Latescibacterota bacterium | reverse complement strand
AACTCTTTCGACTCGCTGCCATCTGGTGCTCGAGCTTGAAGACACATGGTGGCAACCTCCTGAAGAAATCACCATATGTCACCATGGTACCACGACTTACGAAAAAGTACAACCTTCAATTCTTAACAGAGCACTAGTTCCATCCCCTGGCACCATCCCCGGGTGGGGAAGTTGTTTACCTTTCTGTTTCGCCTGCGCCGTACCCCGAACAGACCAAAGAGCACGATGAACGACGTGGCTGAGTTGGGCCGCCGCCTGCTCGCGTCACATCCCCTGGTACGCTGGCCGGTGGTGCTGATGGCCCCAGCCCTGTTGATAGTGGTCTACTACCAGCCACTTCGCTTCCAGATTGATCACAACTACGTCATCCTCTACGGTTGGGGGGCAGGCCTGTTCGGCCTCCTGCCACTCTTTGTCCTGTATCGCCTGCGACGGCTTGTGGGCGAGCCCGTGGCACAGTCCGCTGTGTCGCCACCTGGTTGGCCGGTACGCGTACTGTGTGTGGTAGTCCCTGGTGTCGCCGTCGTCTGCCTGCAGCAGATCGATGTGGTGTGGGGAGATCTGCACACCACCGGGCCGCTGCTGATCGCCTATTCCGCAAGTCGCTTCGTCCTCGCCGTTTCCCTCATCGCTCTGTGTGTCACGGCGGGCGCCCAGGTTCTGCGGCGCTGCGTTCCGGGTCTGCGCCTGGACGGCATCGAACCGGGGAGCTGGTTCGTCCTGAGCTTCTTTGTGGGGGCCGCCCTCTATGGCCTGCTGATGACCGGCATCGGCATGGTGGGTCTGCTGCACCTGCTGCCCGTCGCCATACTGACGGTTCCCGTGCTGCTTCTGGCCCCGGCAGAACTCGCCACTCCCCTCCGGGCGTTCTGGCGCAAGGTCCGCGCCGACTTCACGGGTCTGCAGGGCTGCCATTGGTGGGTACGGTTCCATCTGGCCTGGTGTCTGCTGTGTATCGGCGTCATGCTGCTGCTCAGCCGGGGGCTCTACCCCGGGTCGACCTCGAACGACGTCTGGGCCCACTACCTTCCCTATTACCGGGAAGTGCTCAAACACGGCAGTCTGCTGCCCAACGACGTCTGGTATCAGTTCTACATCTCAAAAGGCGCCGGCCTGATCCACATGCTCGGCGTCCTCAGCGATCTCTTCGCCGCTCAGCTCGTGTCGTGGAGCTTTGTTGCAGTCAGCGGCATCATCGTCTTTCAGTTGACGCGCCGCTTCGCCGGTGATGCATCGTGGGCCCTGCTGGCGACGACGGTATTCTACACGGTGTATCGCGGGACCTTCTTCAAGAGTCATGACTGCCTCGCCGCCTTCATCGCCTTTCTGGTGTGGGCCCTCATCCAGATCGACGATCGACACGGGGCGGCGCATCGCGCCTTTCTCGTCAGCCTCGGTGTGGTGGCATTCTGTCTGGGTGTGTACCAGCCCGTGGGTTCGGCTTTCCCTGCAGCTTTCCTGTCAGTCGCCATCGGCGTGGTGGCGTGCCATCCCGGCCTGCGCTGCCGGCTGCGCCCCTTCGCGACGACCCTCTTGCCACTGCTGTGCGGTGTGGCGTGCGTACTCATACTGAACTATGCCGTGACCGGACTGGCTGAGGTGGTGCCGGTACTTCGCTTCTGGCCCCTGGCCGACACCGAGAAGTTCTCACGGGTGGTCGGGACGTCAGGGCTGGCGTATCTACTGCAAGTAGCAAAGACCCCGGCGTTGCCGGCCTTCGACTGGTCCTGGTTGAGCGGCGCTTTCCGCTATCGGCAATTGTGGCCGATCCTCCCTGGTTCGTTTCTGGCTGCAGGATTCGTTGCAGTTCTCGCCCGGGCAGTGCGCCGACAGACATGGCGCGAGACCACTCGCCTGTACCCTGCCATCGTCCTGTTCTGCTTCGCCTCTTCCATCCTCCTTCTGTCGTGGATCTCGTTCTCCTCCAGCCTGCTGCGCATCCTCATCTTCACCACCTTCGCCTCTTCGATCGTTGTGGTCCTGCTCACCAGGGCGGCCGTCTTCGCGTTCTGCGCGCCCGTAATCAGGCGCTGGATGACGATGCTGCTTCTGTGTGGGCTCGGCGTGCACTGTATTGGCCAGGAGCTGTGGTACCTGCGCTCCGTGCGCGACATCGACCTGGAAAACCTGACCTCGTACTACGTCGGTGGCAGGTCTTTCGAGGATATCCTGTTCGAGGCGGACCGGCACTTCGACAATGCCCTCAAGATTGCAGATGTCCTGAAGATCAGAGGGTTCATCGGTCCGGACACGCCGCTGTTGAATCTGGGCTACGATCAGGGGCCGGCCTACACCTGCCCGGGGGTCGGGCTCGTGTCCGCCGTCGACCACACCTATGGTCCCGACCATGCCGATATCGTGTTCGGCTCACCGGAAGAGGCCCGCAGCATACTGCAGTCCCGGGGTGTAGACTTCTTCGTCCTCAACCGCCGCAGCCCTCTGTTCAGCAGCGTCGCCTTCAGCCGCCTCTTCGAACCCGCCACCCTCGATCTCTACCTGAGCATGTATGCCCGCAGGGACGACACCTACCTGCTGACCTGGCGCGGGCAGAATCCGGCACCGATCCCGGAGGACTTCACCAGGGTCTTCGAGTTGAAGCGCACGGCTGTGCTGAGCTATGCTTCTTCCGCATCATTCCGCGAGACCGTGGAGATGATGACTACAACAGCTCTGGCCACTTGGACCCCAGGATCTGCAGATTCGCTGCAGGCTCTGGCTGGGCGTGTTGGTGGATTGCTCACAAAGTTCATTGCGCTCCCGGTCACCATCGAGAGCAACCGTCTCTTCCTCGTCGATCTCGTGAACAACACTGAGAGTGCGCTGAGGAAGCTGGTGCCGTCGTTGGCCGCCACCGCCTTCCGCGAAGCGGGTGACCCGGCAGCGGCAGGGCGTCCCCATGCGTTTCACAGCAAACTGGCCGGTTTCATCGCGGAGGCAGCCAAGGTCTACATGCAGCGCCGGTGTGCTGGTGCGTTCGGCAAAGAGCTGACGGAACGACTCTTCACCATTGACGACCGCAAGCCATTCGGCGTCATGTATCGCAGTCGTGCCACATTCGAGCAGTTGCTCCACGGCGGAGGTGTGTGATGGGCGACGCCATGGCCGTCATCCTGATGGGTGTCACCGGCAGCGGCAAGACGACGGTGGGGGAAATGCTCGCCAAGCGTCTCGACTGGCCTTACCTGGATGGTGACGACTTTCATCCTGAGCAGAACGTCACCAAGATGGCGGTGGGCACGCCGCTTACCGACGAGGATCGCTGGCCCTGGCTGCGTATCCTCGCGGATGAGATTGGCGGTCGTATCGACCGGGGCGCCAGTTGCCTGCTCGGCTGTTCGGCCCTCAAGGAGGAATACCGCCGGGTCCTGAGATTGGAGCGCGATGAGAGCCAGGTCCGCTTCGTTCACCTGGCAGGATCCGAATCACTGATCGCCGGGCGCCTGTCGAGCCGTGTGCATCGTTATATGCCGGCCAGTCTGCTGCGATCTCAGTTCGAGGCTCTGGAGGCACCGGCGGACGCCACGGTCATAGACATCGATGCTACGCCGGATGAGATCGCCGACCGGGTGCTGCGCGCCCTCGGCTTGAATGGCTGACAGCGTCGACCCCTGGGAGCTGGTCAAGAGCGAGCAGCTCGCGGACTACCGTATCATGCGCGTGCGGCGGGACCACCGTCGGTCACCACGTACCGGAGCTGAGCACGATTTCTACGTGCTGCAGATGCCGGAGTGGGTGAACGTGATCGCCGTGACACGAAAGAGCACGATCGTCATCATCGAACAATACCGACACGGCACCGAAGAAGTGGCCGTCGAGATTCCCGGGGGTGTCGTCGATCCCGGCAACGAGTTGGAAGAGGCAGCGCGGCGAGAGCTGCTCGAAGAGACCGGATACGGGGCGGAGGCCTTCGTCCACATTGGCACGGTGACGGCAAACCCGGCGATTCAGGACAATCGCTGTCACACCTTCGTCGCCCTCGGAGCGCACCCGGTCGGCGAAGCGCAGTTGGAGGCGGGAGAGGATATCGCCGTGAGCCAGACGGCCATGGACGAGGTGGGCGAGTTGATCGCCTCGGGGCGCATGAGTCACGCCCTGGTCATCGCCGGCTTCTGGTGGTTCGAGCGGTGGCGGCGGGAGCACGGTGATGTGCTGGCGCGCTATCTCGACTAGGACGTCTGGTAGTTGAACAACAGATAGACGGCGAGCAACACGATGACGATGGCGACGGAGGTGCTCGTCAGCAGTGTACGGGCCGCCACGCCCGACGGTCCGTGACCCATGTAGATCACGGCGACGATCAATTCCACAAGGGACTTTCCGGCACCGATGACGCCGTCGCGTACCGCGGCGCAGAGGCTGCCGACACCGCCCACGACCCAGGGCAGCAGCTTCCGATAGATAACATCGAAGTCGACGTTGGTACAGCGTAGCTCTGGTGTCTCCAGATGCTTCAGCGCCAGCACGACGAAGGCCAGCAGGGCGAAGACGAGAAGCTGCAGCTGGGTGATGACGTGGCTCGCCGTGTACGGATCGAAGTCGACCGGGTACGGCAGGATGCTGTACAGCGGCTGCGGATAGACGCCGATGGCGACACAGAGGAAGGCGGTGATGCCCATGGCCAGCAGCATGTTCCACGGGGCTTCCTGCACCCGTATCCCGGCATCGTGATGGCCGAAGAAGCCGTAGAAGGGGATCTTGATCCCTGAGTGATGGAGCACCCCCGCCGAGGCGAAGAGCAGGACGAAGAAGGCCACGTCGTAGTGGCCCTCAGCGGCAGCTGTCAGGGTCATCGATTTCGTCACGAAGCCCGAGAACAGCGGGAAGGCAGAGATCGACAGGGCACCGATGATGCAGAAGAAGGTGGTCAGCGGCATCGACCGGTAGAGCATACCCAGCTCGGTGGCCTTCACCGTCCCCACGCGGTGCAGGATGGCGCCCATACTCATGAACAGCAGAGCTTTGTAGAGGATGTGGGCGAAGGCATGTGAGGCGGCGCCGTTGAGGGCCATCTCCGAGCCGATGCCGACGCCGACGACCATGAACCCCAACTGGTTGTTGAGGCTGTAGGCCAGCACGCGACGCAGGTCGTTCTCGAGAACGGCGTAGAACACGGGGAAGGCCGTCATCGCAGCACCGATAGGTACGAGGATCTCGGTGCCGGCAAAGCCCCGGGCCAGGGCATAGACGGCGAGCTTGGTGGTGAAGGCCGAGAGGAAGACGGTGCCCGTGGCTGTGGCTTCCGGGTAGGCATCCTGCAGCCAGTTGTGCAGGAAGGGGAAGGCGCACTTCATGCCGAAGGCGATGAAGATCAGCGTTGGCCCGAGGTTCTCCGAAAAACTCGGCGGGCCCAGGTTGTCGAAGGCCAGCGAGCCCGTGTCGCCGTAGTGGATGAGGACACCCGACAGCAACAGCACGCCGGAGCCGACCTGAATGATCAGGTACCGCATGCCGGCCCGGTACGAGCGCTCGGTGCGGCTGGCCCAGATGAGGAACACCGACGACACGGCCGTCAGCTCCCAGCAGACGAACAAGGTGATCAGGTCGCCGGCGAAAGCGCCCGCAATGGCGGAGCCGGCATAGATCAGAGCTGCCACCTGCTGCAGCTCGTCCTTCACATGGTTCGCATAGAGGGCGCTGAGGAAGGCGGCGATATGGAAGATGTACCCCCACACCAGGCTCAGCTTGTCGACACGGGTGACCGTCAGGGTCATGTCGAACAGCGGGACGTGACCGTAGCTGCCGTGGTCCAGACTCAACAGATGGGCAAAGCTGAGGACAGGCAGCGCCAACAGCCACCCCTGCCGTGGTACGCCCCGCAGGAAGGGCACCACCAGCGCTCCCAGAACAAGCAGGGAGCCGGGAGGGAGATGCTCAAGCATCGTCACTCTCCCCACCGTCGTCATAGAAGTCTTCGCCGCGCATCACGACGCTGCGCCAGACCCAGCCAGCGCCGACGATGAAGCTGTAGGCGATGAAGCCGAAGATGGCGTAGAAGCCCAGCCAGCCCTCGGCGCTGTAGTGGCCGTGCTTGTGGTAGCCGATGTGCAGCAGGTCGAGGATGTCGGGCAGGAAGAGGCCCACACAGACGACGACCAGCAGCTGGCAGAGCAGCTTCACCGAGGAAGCCCGCTCGATCCAGGGGGGCTGGGAGGTGTTGTCCGGGTCGGCCATGCTCAGTGTACGATCGGCTCGAGGAGGCGGTAGACAGGGCCGGCGAAGAAGAACAGGACGATGCAGCCCAGGGCGGTGAACAGCAGCGGGACCACCATCAGGAGAGGCGCCTCGTGCAGCCCCTCATGATCTTGATGGCTGCCGTCGCCATGGCCCGTCGACGCAGGTGCTGGCGTTGAGAAGAACGCACGGATCGGCACCGGCATGAGATAGGCGATGTTCAGCAGCGAGCTGACCATCAACACCCCCACGAAGACGAGCTGGCCCGAGTCGACGGCACCAAGGGCGAGATACCACTTGCTCCACGAGCCGCCCATGGGGGGCACGCCGATGACGCTCAAGCTCCCGATGATGAAGGCGAACATGGTGAAGGGCATCTGTCTGCCGATGCCACGCATGTCGCTGATCTCGGTTTTGTGCAGGGCCACGTTGATGGCGCCGGCGCAGAAAAAGAGGGTGATCTTGCCGAAGGCGTGCATGACGATATGCATACCCCCGCCGAGGATCGCTGCCGGCGTCGCCAGCGCCGCGCCGAGGACGATGTAGGACAGCTGGCTGATGGTGGAGTAAGCGAGCCGCGCCTTGAGGTTGTCCTTCGTCATGGCCACCAGAGACGCCATCAGGACCGTTCCCCCGGCGACGTACATCAGCCAGACACTGGCGCCGGTGTCGCGCAGCAGATCGATGCCGAAGACGTAGACCAGCACTTTGAGCACGGTGAAGACGCCGGCTTTGACGACGGCCACGGCGTGCAGCAGGGCACTGACCGGTGTGGGCGCCACCATGGCCGCCGGCAGCCAGCGATGGAAGGGCATGAGCGCGGCTTTGCCGGTGCCGAAGGCGAACAGGCCGAGCAGCACGTAGAGGGCCGGTGTGTCGACCTTGCCGGCGAGGATGCCGCCAGGGGTAAAGTCGAGGGTGCCGGCGGCAAAGTAGGTCCACAGCACGGCCAGCAGCAGGAAGGCCACGGACGTGCTCAGCAGAATACCCAGGTAGATGCGGCCGCCGCGCAGGGCCTCGGGCGTGCGCGCGTGGGTCACCAGCGGGTAGGTGCTCAGCGTCAGCAGCTCATAGAACACGAACAGCGTCAGCAGGTTTGCCGCATAGGCCACGCCGAGAGCGGCGGTGATGGCGAAGGCGAAGAAGAAGAAGAAGCGGGTCTGGTCGACCTCGTGATGGCCGCGCATGTAGCCCACGCCATAGACACCGGTGACGATCCACAGCCCGGAGGCGACGAGACCGAAGATCATGCCCAGGGGCTCGACGCGGAAGGCGAGACTGACACCGGGAAGGATCTCGAACAGGCTCAGCGCCGGGTAGACGCCGAGCTGCACATGGGGCAGCAGGGTCAACACCGTGCCGAAGGTGAGCAGGCCGGCGATGAAACTGATGGCATCGCGCACGTTGGGGCGTGAGCCGACCAGGCCGATCACCGGACATGTGGCCAGCGGCAGCAGGAGAGAGACGAGGATTGACGTTTCCGGGCTCATGGCGCCAGACCTGCCATCAGCACTTCAGCTCCGCGACGGGCAACACCTGAAGTGAAGGTGGCGCTGATGCCGAAGTAGAACGTGGCCCCGGCGAGAAGCCACATGGGAATCAGCATCGACAGCGGTGCTTCGGTGGCGGCAGCTGTCTTGCCGGTGGGTTCGTGGAAGTAGGCGACTTCGACGACGCGCCAGACGTAGACGACAGCGATCAGTGAGCCCAGCAGAATGAGGACCGCCACCGGCCACCAGCCCCGCTCCAGCGCCCCGAGCACCAGGTACCATTTACTTATGAAACCCACCGTGAGGGGCACGCCGATCAGGCTGAGGCCCCCGGCGACGAAGGCAGCCATGGTCACCGGCATACGTTTGCCGATGCCGCGCAGGTCTTCGAGCTCGCAGGAACCCAGGCGCAGGATGAAGCAGCCCATAGCGAGAAAGAGGGCACACTTCATGACGGCGTGATTGAACAGGTGAACGAGTGTTGCCGTGAGACCGGAGACCGACACCAGACCCACGCCGACCATCATGTACCCCACCTGGGCGATGCTGGAATAGGCCAGCATCCGTTTGATGTTGGTCTGGAAAACCGCCACCAGGGAGGCGACGAAGATGCCTGCCAGCCCCAGGGGCACCAGGAATCCACCCAGGCTGAGGGTGTCGAAGGCGTAGGCGGTGCCGAAGATGCCGTAGAAGAAACGGACAAAGACGTAAATGCTGACCTTGGTCGCCGTCGCCGCCAGGAACGCGGTGACCACCGACGGTGCGTAGGCATAGGCGTTGGGCAACCACAGGTGCAGAGGGAAGAGGGCCAGCTTGAGGCTGATGCCGACGACGAGAAAGGCGAAGGCGGCCAGCACGGTGCGCGTCATGAGCACCGGCTGCAGGCGCTCGGCCAGATCGACCATGTTGAGCGTGCCCGTCATCATGTAGAGCAGGCCGACACCGATCACGTAAAACGTGGCGCCCACCGTGCCCATCACGAGGTACTGATACGACGCTCTCAAGGCGCGCCGGTCCGGCCCCGAGGCGATCAGGGCGTAGGACGTGAGAGACGAGATCTCGAGAAAGACGAAGAGGTTGAAGACATCACCCGTGGTGGCCATACCCATCAACCCCGTGAGGCAGAGCAGGTAGGCGGTGAAGAACAGGTTGCAGCGAACTTCCGGCAGTTCGCTGAAGACGCTTCGAGGGGCGTAGAGCAGGACGACGGCGCCGATAAGGGCCACAAGGAAAACGACGAAGGCATTCACCGCATCGATGCGATACTCGATTCCCCACGGCGCCGGCCAGCTGCCGAGGGAGTAGATGATCGTGCCTTCCAGAAGCACCCGCTGTAGAAGCAGTACCGACATGGCGAAGACGACCCAGCTGACGAGCAGGGCGAAGGCCCAACTCCGCTCACGACGACGCAGCAGAACGCAGACAGGTGCCGCCATGAGAGGCACGATGATCTGCAGAATGGGAAGGTGCTGGAGAAACATGGCGCCCTAGCTGTTCGCGTCCATGGACCGGATCTCGTCCTCTTCGATGGTGCCGTACGCCTCTTTGATGCGGACGATGATGGCCATGCCCAGTGCCGTCGTCGCCACACCGACAACGATGGCGGTCAGGATGAGGACGTGGGGGAGCGGGTTGGAATACGTCGTGCCGGGGCCGGCCAGGATAGGTGCCGTGCCGCCGGAGATCTTGCCCATGGTGATGTAGAGGATGAAGACCGACGTCTGGAACAGGCTCAGGCCCACCATCTTCTTGATGAGGTTGCGGCTGGCCATGACGATGTAGAAACCGACCATCATCAGCACCACGACGACCCAGTAGTTGAGGAGTCCGACGGTTATCATGGTGAGGGTTGGCGTCCGGCGAAGTAGAGAAACGTCGTGATCATCACCGAGGCGACGGTCATACCGACGCCCAGCTCGACGAGGAGAATGCCGAGATGCTGCCCGTGAACCGGGTCGTGGCTGTCGAGAACACCATAGTCGAGGAAGTTGCCACCCAGCAGAATGCCAGCCGCACCCGTGCCGGCGTAGAGGAGCAGGCCCACAGCAACGGCCCACTGCAGCAGAGAGGGATGAGCGATCCGCTTGGCGGCCTCAACACCGAAGACAAGACCGTAGAGCACGAAGGCGGCGGCAAAGATGACACCCGCCTGGAAGCCCCCCCCGGGGCCGAAATCGCCATGGAACTGAACGTAGAGGGCGAAGAGCAGGATGAAGGGAATGAACAGCTTGGTGATGACGCGCAGGATGATATGGTGACTCATGCGTCACCGTCCTTGCCGCTGTCCCTGAAGCGCAGGGCCTGACCGATCATCAACAGCACACCGATGCCGGCGGCAAAGATGACGGTGGTCTCACCCAGAGTGTCGAAGCCCCGGTAACTGGCCAGCACGGAGGTGACGATGTTGGGCACGCCGACCTCACGTCCGGAGTCCTGGATATAGCGGGGGGCTACATGCTGGTGGATGGGCGCCTCGGGGTCGCCGTAGTGCGGCATGTCGAGGGTGGCAAAGATGAGCATGGCGCCGGTGACCAGGACCACCACGAGGGGGACGACCCGGAAGGGCTGAGGTTTCTCCTCCGACGTGGTCAACAGCAGGGTGCCCAGCATGACGACGGTGGAGATGCCGGCACCCACGGCCGCCTCGGTGAAGGCTACGTCCACCGCGTCGAGTACGGTGAACAGAGCGGCACACACCAAGCTGTAGAAACCCATGACCAGGACCACGGCGAACAGGTTGTGCAGCCGGGCGACGGTGACGGCGATCACGGCGAGGAACAGCAACAGCGACAAGTCGATGAGTTCGATCATGCCGCCGAACTCTCGTCGTCGGCACTGCCGGAGCTGTCAGCTTGTAAACCTGTGAACGGCTCCAGCCCCGAGGCCAGCGCCGCCCTGGCGATGGCGTGGGTCGAGGTGGGGCTCGTGAGCCACAACAACCCGAGGATGAACAGCAGTTTGACCGCGATCAAGGTCAGCCCCGCCTGCAGCACCAGGCCGAAGATGATCAGTCCGGCACCAAGTGTATCCGTGATGCCGGCGCCGTGCATGCGGCTGAAGAAGTCGGGCAGCCGGTGCAGCCCGATGCCGCCGATGACGCAGAAGACGGCGCCCCCCATCAACAGGATCCACGAGGCGATGTCGACAGGCGCCATCAGCTGTCACTCAGGCCGCTGCTGCCGAAGTTCCTGTACTGGACGAATTTCAGGATGGCGATGGTGGTAATGAAGTTGAGGAAGACATAGATCAGGGCCAGATCGAGGAACTCCGGCCGGCCGCTGAGAAAGCCGAGGACGGCGATGAGCAGCACCGTCTTGGTGCCTGCCATGTTCACCCCGAGAATGCGGTCGTACACGGTGGGGCCGAGAACGGCGCGGGCCAGGGCCAACACCATCGTGAACAGCACGGCGGCCATGGTGGCGGCGAACATCGTCAGGACTGACCACTCGTCTTGGGGGCGCCCTCGAGATCCGATACGCGTCTGTCCATCGCCCCCTCCGTGACTTCGTCCGCCGCCTCCCGCGTGAGGGCATGAACGACGAATTCATCACCGTCGACCTGGCAGGTCACCGTACCGGGGGTGAGGGTGATGGAATTGGCGTAGACGACTCGTCCGAGCTCTGACTGCTGGCCGGCCCTGGCCCGGATCAGACGCGGCGAGATCGGCAACCTGGGATTCAGGATACGCAGGGCCACGTCGATGTTGGACTTGACGATGGCGAGGGTCAGCCAGGGGATGTAGGTGATCAGCCCGATGGCTATATGGAACGGGACTCCCTCTTCATCGAACAGGTTCATCGGACGACAGATGAGCACGACGAGAAGGCAGGAGACGACCCCGAGACCGAGGATCAGCGGCTCGTAGATACCGGACCAGAGGAGCCAGACAGCAAAGGTCACAACTCCCAGGATCACTGTACGAACCAACGGCAATTCTCCGGGTGATCGGTGCTATGTAGAGGGCGAAAGCTAGGGGCGCAGGGGGCTGCGTCAAGCCACCTTGTCGCGCTCGGCCACCACTGCTACCTTGACCGCGTCCAGCATAATTGCTCGCGTGACCAATATGACCCCTGGAGGTGGGTTCAGATGGCCAAGAGCAAGAAGGAGAAGGTGAAGAAACCCCGCATCAGGCACCTGTGCAGCCTCGGCACTCTGGGTGGATACGGCGGCAAGAAGGGGGAGTGGTCGGTGCCGCAGAAGCTGAAGCGGATCCGCAAGGCGGGTTTCGACGGGTTTCTCGGACGGGTGCACATGCTGACGCCCCAACAGGTGCAGGACTCCGGGCTGATCTTCGCCTGCACCACCGACATGGGCGGTCCGGAGGATGTCGAGCCGAAGCTGACGGCCTGCAAGGAACACGGCGCGCGCTGCGTGAACGTGCAGATGCTGGATCACGATACGGACACAGAGACGGCCGTGACCAGGGCCCGGGAGGTCATGGCATTTGCTGACAAGATCGAGCTGGACGTGTCCATCGAGGTGCACCGCGACACGTGCACCGAAACACCGGAAAAGACCTACGCCCTGGCCGAGGGCTTCGAGCAGGCGGAAGGCCGGCCCCTCAAGATGACCTGGGATTTCTCCCATCCTGCTGTGGTCAAGCACCTGTCGCCACCGTACTGGGACCGTCTTGCTGTACGAACCGACCTCATGCAGCTGTCCAACCAGTTCCACTTCCGCCCGTTCAACGGCCATCATGCCCAGGTGCCGGCCCTCGGACGAGGCGGCAAGGTGACGCCTGAGTTTCTCGACTTCATGGAGTTTGCCGATCAAGCGCTGGCCAACTGGCTGCAGAAGGCGGGGCCGGGGCGGGAGATATTCGCCTGCCCGGAGCAGATCGCCGGCGGCTACATGCTGTCCGTCTTCGGCGATCGTTTCAAGGATGTGAAGACGATCAAGAAGCACCTGGGCCGATCCTTCAAGAAGCATCTGAAAAACTGGACACCACCCGCAGACGGGTACGCCGGGGGCCGATGACCGACGGTGCTTCAGGGCTCCCCCGGGTCTTCCAACTCGACCGGGCGTCGCTGCAGGCGGCGCGCGGGCTCGTATACGATGGTGATCCCGACCTGGCGGCGGCTGACCAGCGGCTGTTGCAGGATGCCGGGGCCGCCCGTGCCGTGGGACCTTTCAGCGTTGTCAGCAAGACCTGCCTGCCGCCCAGCGGCGACGCGCATGACTACCTGAGTCAGGGGCCCTACTGGTGGCCGGACCCCGACACCGAAGACGGCTTGCCCTGGGTGCGCCGCGACGGCGAGGCCAATCCCGATCGCGAAGTCCACGATCGGCATGCCCTGGCAGCGATGATGAGTGCCGTCAACACACTCTCAGCGGCCTACTACTTCACCGATCACGAGGATTTCGCCGAGTGCGCCGGGCTGTTGTTGCGCACCTGGTTCCTCGATCCCCAGACACGCATGAACCCGCACCTGCAATATGCCCAGGGCATTCCAGGGCGTTGCGACGGGCGTGGCATCGGCATCATCGACACGGCGCAGATCGGCTTCCTCGTTGACTCCGTGAGCCTGCTGGGGGAGTCGACGGCCTGGACCGACAGCGACCAGCGTCTGCTGACAGACTGGATGTCGCAGTTTCTCGAGTGGCTGACCGGCAGCGCATATGGGCTCGAGGAGAAGGGGCAGCCCAACAATCACGGGACCTGGTACGACGTCCAGGTGCTCTCCCTGGCACTGTCCACCGGCCGGCGGGACGTGGCGCAAGATGTGGCCGACAGGGCAACCCGGCGGCTGGAGAGCCAGATCGAGCCCGATGGCACTCAGCCTCTCGAACTGGCCAGAACCAGGTCTCTCGGCTATTCGGTGATGAATCTGACCGGCCTGTTCGACCTTGCCGATCTGTGC
>DASCMS010000098.1:0-5442 GCA_036011085.1 Candidatus Latescibacterota bacterium | reverse complement strand
CGAGAAGCAGTAGCCGTACTCTGAACAGAGGCCCCCTCCTCAGGTCGAAAGGGTGGTGCAGTACTTCGTTGACCAGTCGTTCGACCTGCGGCTCCAACTCCGATGACCGCAGATCACGCAGGTCTTCAGTGCGCAGGCTCAGCGATGCGGTATCCTGAACGCGCTGGCATGGTGACCCGTCTGTTTCGGGAAACACCGTTCGCAGGATCTGGTGGCGTTGGACGATCTCGTTGAGGGCTCGTTCGAGGGCCTGTATCTGCAAGATCCCGCGAAACTCAAGTCCGCCGGAGACGTGATAGACTGAGGTGTCAGGTTCGAGTTGGTGGAGGAACCAGAACCTTCGCTGGGCGAAGGAGAGCGGGTATTGGTCACCAGCGTTCTGGCTAGGGGTGATCGGGGTCAGTGCCGGTGCTGGCAGAGCAGACTCAAGCTCCAAGAGCTTCAGAAGCTCGATCTTGTGCTGCTTCAGGAAAGATTGGACTGCCGGTGTGAGAACCTGCTTCGGTCCCTTTACACGAAGTTGGTCGCCGTCAGGCTGTAGCATCAGCCCGCGACCGGCCAGTTCTTTGAGCTGCTCCTGCAGGTTCACAGCACCATCTCCACCGTTTCGGACCCCTCGGACGGTTCGGCGCCCCCTGGGGGGGCCTGGATGGGAAGTCTCGCCTGAACCATCAGGACCACGCTGGCGACGGTTACACCGCCGATCAGACCGCTGAGGGGCAGTTCGATGCCCAGCCTTGTAGCAATCCGGTTCTTCAACTCCGTACCGGTGAGAGAGTCCATTCCGTACTCGTCCAGGGGACGATCCGGGTCGATGGTCTGTGCCGAATCGATCTGGAGGATGCCGGCCAGCAGGCGCTGCACGAATCGGGTGAGTCCTACCTCAAGAGCGTCAGCTGGTTCGCCGAGCAATTCCTGGAGATCGGTCGAAGCTTCCAGACCATGGCTGGCGTCTTGGTCTTCCAATTCACTGGCAGTATCATCGACCAGATGCTGAGACCACTGTCGCAGGAAGGTTGGTCGATCCCCGGCAAGCACCTGCCGCCAGTCCACCTGGGCGACCACCACCTGCGCGACGTTCTCTGTCAGAATCTGTTCCATCGCTGCCAGAGCATGTCGCGCCACCATGGGTTCGACGCCAGACCGTTTCACAGTCGCCAAATGGTCTGGTTCGAGGGTGCCTGCCATACCTGCCCCCGCCCAGGGCCCCCAGTTCACAGCCAGTGCCGGCAGTCGCATGGCTTGTCGAGCGTGCGCCAATGCGTCCAGGAAGGCGTTGGCCGCTGCATAGTTCGCCTGTCCCGCAGGACCGACCATCGCGGCCAGAGAAGAGAACAGGACGAAGTGGTCGAGGTCCAGATCTCTGGTGAGCAGGTGCAGATTCCAGGCACCGGCCGCTTTAGGATGTATCACTCGCGTAAGGGCTTCCCGATCCAGTCCGGTCACGGTCCGGTCATCGAGCACGCCGGCCAGATGGAAGACGCCACGCAGAGCAGGGCCATCTTGCTGTATTGTCCGGATCACCGTCGCCATCTGTTCGTAGTCGGCGACATCCGCGCGTGGGGTCCTGACGCGTGCGCCCGCTGCCCTCAGGCGCCGCATTTCGTGTTTGACTGCCGGAGTTTCGCCCCGACGCGATACCAGCACGAGGTGCCGAGCGCCACGGTCTATGAGCCAGGCGGCCAGGCGCAACCCCAATGCCCCCATCCCGCCGCTCACAAGGTAGGTTGCATCCGCCTCGATCTGAGGGAACGCATCTCCCGCCAACACGTCACCCTTCGCAGGCTGCACTGTCGGCACGAAGGCCTGATCGCCGCGCAGGGCCAGCTGATCTCGATCCCACGAGATACAACAGACCAGATCCCGTACCTCTTCCGCAGATCCTCCGGGGGCCAGATCGATCAGGCCGCCGAAGAATTCAGGATGCTCTGTGGCGAATGTGCGTCCCAGCCCCCAGAGGCCCGCACGGGCCAGTTGATGAGGCGTCGAGGGTGGCTGACGCGCGTCGGTATGGCAGGCGCCCCGCGTAATCGTCCAGATGCGCGTTGTCGGTGACCGCGGGATCGTGTTGGCGCTCTGGATGAGATCGACCAGCAGTTGGCAGGCGCCAAGCACGTCGCGTGGCAGGGCGTCGGCGTGTTCGGGCCCCGAGGGTATCTCATCGATGCCCGAAAAGAACAAGATTCGTACCGGCAGTGATGGTGGCACATCTGCCAGGGCGTGGCGCACGGTATCTCTGATGGATCCATCCATCTCGGCCGTCCGGCAGTCGATCACCGAATGAGTCTGTCCGGGCCCTTCCAGCTCTTGTGTGATCTGACCCGGCACATCCCCGACGACGAGCCAGTGACACGGTTCATCGACGAAGGTCGAGGCTGGTTGCGGGGCCCCCACGCGGTCCCACGTGCAGTGATAGAGCAGGTCTGTAATATCACTCCGGGGCCGGGTTGGGCCAGGTGAACCGACCCAGTAGGGCAGGTGCTGGAAGGGATAAGTCGGCAGCACGACCGGCTGGCGACGAGGAAACAGACGCTGCCAGTCAAGGGGCATGCCCTTGACAAAGGCTCGACCGATGGCGGCTCCATCCATCGGCTGGTCAACGGAGCGATCGAAGCGACCCGTGCCTTTCACCTGTCCGGCGAAGATTCCCGGCCCGGTTCCGCCTCCCAAGTAGGTGGAGAGTCTCTCCTGCAACGCCGCCACAGATGAGCCCGTGATGGCACAGCGGTGGCTCAGGTGGGCCCGACCGATGGCTGCTGTGTAGCACAGGTCAGCCAAGGGCAGGTTCGGGTCGTGTCCCAGGTGGCGGCGATAGGCTCGCAAAAGATCCTGCAACGCCTGGGGCGAATCGGCAGATAACAGCAGGACGTGATCGGCCCCCTCCGACACTTCGTCTGAAGGCACTTCAGGCACGTCCGGTGTTTCTTCCACGATGACGTGGGCATTGGTCCCACTGGCGCCGAAGGAACTGATCGCCGCAACCAACCGATCAGGGCTGGCGTCCCACGTGATGCTGCGATCGGGGATCTCGATCGGCAGCTTTGCCCAGGGGATGTCGGGGGTGGGCTCGGCGCAATGCAGGTGGGCGGGAATCGTGCGAGCCTGCAAGGCGAGCACGACCTTGATGAGGCCGGCGATCCCCGCCGCCGCCTCAAGGTGCCCGATGTTGGTTTTCACCGATCCCATGATCAGGGGGCGGGCGCGGTCACGATCCTGCGCATACACGCCAGTGGCAGCATTCACCTCGATCGGGTCACCTAACGGTGTTCCCGTACCGTGTGCCTCCAGGTAGCTGACGTCGCCAGCCTCAACCCCCGATGCATCCAGGGCCGAGCGGATCAGTTCCTGTTGGGACGGCCCGTGAGGGACCGTGAACCCCGCACTGGCGCCATCCTGGTTGACTGCGCTGCCTCGGATCACGGCGAGGATGCGATCGCCGTCGCGCGTGGCGTCGGTGAATCTCTTGAGCACCACCACACCACACCCTTCGCCGCGCACGTAACCGTCCGCTGCGGCAGAGAACGTCCTGCAACGGCCCGATATGGAGAGCATTTTCGCGCGGCAGATGGCGGCTTGAAGTTGGGGTGACAGCAAAAGGTTCACCCCCCCTGTGATGGCCAGATTACTTTCCCCGGTTCGCAGGCTCTGGCAGGCCAGATGCAGGGCCACCAGCGACGAGGAGCAGGCCGTGTCGATGGCCAGCGCGGGCCCCCGGAGTCCGAGGAAATAGGAGAGCCGACCGGCCAGAGCATTCGGCGCATTACCTGTCGCGTAGTACGTGTCGAGGGGCGTCTGATCTGCGTTGGCGAGCAGCAACTGCGTATAGTCGTGGGTCGTGGCGCCAATGTGGACGGACGTTGACGAGTCTTCGAGAGACCGAGGATTCATCCCGGCGCGCTCCAGGGCCTCCCACGTCACTTCCAGCAGAATCCTCTGTTGAGGATCCATGCTCGCCGCTTCTCGGGGAGAGATGCGGAACAGGGGGGCATCGAAGCCTCGCACGTCATCCAGGAAGGCGCCGTGACGGGTATACATCATGCCCGCCTGATCCGGGTCTGGATGGTAGTACTCGTCGATGTCCCAGCGCTGCGCCGGAATCTCGGTCACTGCATCTGTGCCACTGTCGAGCAGATGCCAGAACTGTTCCGGATTCGCGGCACCTGGAAACCGGCAAGCCATCCCCACCACAGCGATCGGCTCGCGCTTCTCGCGCTCGAGCTGCTCGAGGCGGCTTGCTGCCGCATCCAGGGCCTGGGCGATTCTGGCTGCATCCGTCATCGTGCTTCGCTCGCGCCGGCTTCCGGGGAGCTATCGTCGAGGTCTCTGACCAATGTCTCGAGGCGTTCCAGCTGTTTCCGGACGGCGCTGTCTTTCGTCTCTGCATCAGCGTCCTCGGGCACACCGGCGCAGAGATCCGAGGTCGTTTCTGTACCGGAAGACGGGGCCGTGCCGTCACTGGCTGGCGCCACGACATCGGCAAGTTCATGGCCAAGCAGGTCTGAGAGTTTGCCAACTGTCGGGTGATCGAAGGCAACCGTCGCCGGCAGGTCGACCTGCAGGTGGCCCTCAAGTTGTCTTCGTAGGCTGACTGCCATCATCGAGTCCATGCCTAGTTCGAAGAATCCCTGGTCAGCGTCGAGATCGGCCCCATCTCGATAACCGAGCAGTTGGGCGACCTCGCGGCTTACGACAGATCGTAGCAGCGCAGATTTTTCTGAGTTCGGAGTCAGTTCCCACGCACGCAGGAAGCTCTCGCTATCCGGGGTTTGCAGCCGGGTACCCCGGTCGGGGACCTCGATGCGACAGACCAAGTCGGATATACCGGCAGATTCGAACAATGGCCGCAAGCGGGTCCAGTCGATCTGGGCGGCAGCAAGCTGCCGACCCGTGCCGACGATGCGGTCGAGAGTAGTCGACATCTGGGCATCGGACAAGAGCCGGATCCCCAGTCCCTCCAGCGCATTCTTGTCGTCGTCTGTGACCATTCCGCCAGCCTCTACCGGTCCCCACCAGACACTGTTGCCCGGCATTTTCCGGGCCTGACGGTCTGCGGCGAAGGCGTCGAGGAAGCTGTTGGCTGCCGCGTAGTGGGTCTGTCTCTTCGAGCCCCAGAGGGCGGCGATGGAGGAGTAGAGAAGGAGGAAGTCGAGTTGAGGCCCGCCGAAAAACTCCTCCAGGTGCAGCGCCCCTGCGATCTTCGGCGCCAGCACTGACCGCAGGGCATCGGCACTTTGTTCGCTGATCGACGACACCCCCGGCAGACCGGCAGCGTGGATGATGCCCGCCACCGGGGGAAGCTGGGTTGCGATCTGCTGGCGGACCGCCTGCATGGTGCCATGGTCTGTGATATCTGCGCTGAGTACGAGGGTTTGAATTCCAAGCGCCGTCAGATCCGCCACTTCGTCCTCGACTGATTCGGTCAGTCCGCGTCGTCCGAACAAT
>DASCMS010000097.1:0-123357 GCA_036011085.1 Candidatus Latescibacterota bacterium | reverse complement strand
CCGAATGGCAGGTCGTATTTTTTGGGGGCAAATGGTAGACTGAAGCTTTGTGGCCCCTTCGTCTAGAGGCCTAGGACGCTGGCCTCTCACGCCGGTAACACGGGTTCGAATCCCGTAGGGGCTACCATATTGAGGAGACTGCTGGAATCGGCAGTCTCCTCTTTTCGTTCTGGCTGCAAGTGTCTGTGTCCAACTACTCGTCAAGCTCTTCCTTGTAGCGACCGAAGGCGAAAGCCATGTCCATCTCCTCCATAATCGTCGTGCCTTCGTCATCCGTGATCATCAGCGTGGCCATATAGGCCAACCAGCGGTCGGCGACCTCTCCGGTATGACTCCGGTCAAAATGCTCCTCCGTTGGTGCTGTCATGTAGAGATACAGACGCTCTTCGTGATGATGAATGACCATGTTGACCTGATTGTCGGACATGGCCTGTGCCAATTCTGGCCATACCTCATCGTGCGCCTTCTTGTACTCCGCGTAGCATCCCGGTTTCAGCTGGTAGGTAAGTGCCTTGGACCACATCCGTTCCTCCGTTCGTTGATTCCAAGTCTGGATCGCGACGACTGGCTCGAAAAACAGTGAGTAGTTACTTGCTGAACAACAGGCCCGCGAACACGAACATCAGCACTCCCATGGCGGCGTCGATCCGGCCCGATCGAGCCCGCAGCCTGGCGACCGCCTGGCCGCGAGTCAGCAGGATCGCCACGGTGACGTACCAGGTGCCGTCGATACACATCCCCAGCAGGCTCATACCGAGTAAAGTCTCCGTCGTGCTGTCGGCCCCGACGAAGGGGGCGTAAAGGGCCAGCATCCAGGCCAGAATCTTGGGGTTCAGCAGAGCAACGGCGAAGCCCTGGGCAAAGCCGGCACGGCCTGGGCCTGGCGAGCCATGGTGGCTCGCGTCTGGTGCTCGGTGGAAGTTGGCCCGTGCAGCCTGGAGAAACCGGGCTCCCAGGTACACCAGCAGGGCGATTCCACCCCACTTGAGGACCGCCTGCGTGGCCTCATGCAGAGCCAGGGCCGTCGCCATTCCGACCGCCGCCAGAAATGCGTAGAGACCGAACCCAAGGCCGTGCCCGATCCCCGTCATCACTCCCTGACGACGACCGCCGACCATGGTGTTGTGCAACACCACAGCCAGGCTCGGCCCCGGGCTCATCGCCCCCAGGATGAACACGGTGGCCAAAGCCGCCCAGCTCTCAAGGCTCATCCTGACTCATCTGACCCGTTGGTGTGCATGGTTCCGGTCGTCGGCGGCAGGCAACGATGCATAGCAGAGCGCCCGGACCGCTTCTGCGGCCCGGGCGCTGTACCCCATCGCTCGCTACACCGAGGCCACTAGAACCGAACTGACAGACCGCTCCGGATCGTAGTTCCCGTGAAGCCAAACTGATTCACTTCCCACGGGTACTCGAACCGGCCACCCAGATCGGCCTCGAAATCACCCTTCGCATCCAGTTTATCCGGAAACACGTCGAGCAGGTTATTCACGGCCAGGTTGATACCGAACATATCGTTGACCTGGTAGTTGAGCAGCAGATCTGTCAGCACCTTGGCGGAAAACGTCTGGTCCGTGGTGTCGTCATAGTCCTTCGTGGCGTCACCGCCGGCATGTCGCCAAGTGACTTCGCCGAACCTCGTGTTGTTGAGCGCTACCGACAGCTTGTCGACGCGATACGTGAGGCCAAGTGTCATCTTCTGCGATGGCCGGGCCGTCTCGATGCGAGACTGCTCCTTGCGGTCGAACAGGTTCACGCCGGCGGCAGCGATCGGTGCCGGCGTGGCAATGGCGCCGACGATTTCGGTGTCACTGAAATTCGCCGCCACATTGATATCCAGGTCCCCGAGGCCCAACTCCACACCTGGTACATCGACGACAACATCGATACCGCTTGTCTCGGTGTCGACTGCGTTGGCGAAGAATTTCAGGCTGGTAATGTTCGCGTCCGCGAGTATCTGGAATACCTGTGTCGTCTCATCGCTGGATGCGATGCTACTCGAGTACACGATCCGGTCATCCACGGCGATGTTGTAGTAGTCCACGGAGACGTACCATCCGGGCCGTGGCTTGAATGCCATCCCCAACGTGAAGTTGGTTGATGTCTCTTCCTTGAGTTCGCCCACGCCAAGCGATCTGACGACGTCACTCTCGTTGTTGTAGGTGCCCTGATTCGAGATCGTACCAGCCGACAGCAGCGTCTGGATATTGCTCAGGTAGATCTGGTGCAGTGAGGGAGCGCGAAAGCCTGTTGAAAGTGACGAGCGGATAGACAGATTGTCATCTGCCAGCTTGTACCGGCCATTCGCTCGCCATGTAACACTTGTTCCGAAGTCGCTGTAATTCTCAAATCTCGCGGCCAACCCGATGAGCGCATCGTCATTCAGGTCATAATCTGCGTTGGCGTAGAATCCGACGTTTGACCGATCCTCATCGACGGCATTCTGCGGCTGAATCCCCGGGAAAGACTGCACGCCGCCACCGTCGTAGGAAGCTTCATCTCCGCTGGTGGCAACAAAGTTCTCGATGCGAAATTCCGTTCCCAGACCCAGAGATACCTGCCCGAACGTATTGGCTACATCAAGGTTCACGACGGCATGGCCAAACTCGTAGCCCCCCGGCTCGAACGTGGTAGGACTGTCCTCACCCAGGTCCATGTTCAGAGAATTGTCTACCGTGTAATCGACCGAGTTTCCTCCCGAACTGAGGCTGACATCATAATCCCAGTCCATCTTTCGTCCGCGAACACCGGCCGTCAGTGAATTGTCGATGATATCGGTTTCGAATGTTGGCTGGAATCCGTTCGCTCTGGCACCGGCGATGAGATTGCAGCAGTCAGAGACCCCGGGCCAGTAGGGGGCCCGGTAGAGTGCGTAGCTCAATCCACTCCGATCCGTGTACCCACCAAAAGCATAGAGTTCGGTCTGCTTATTCAGATCGTAGGTGCCGTTCAGGAACACGCCCCTGGTTGTCATATCGGGGATCCCGATGCGGGTTCCCAAATCGGGATTCTCACGCTGCCAATCGGTATCACCCGAGCGGATCTGCGCACCCGTGGCCACAACGCCAGGCGTCGCCTCGAAACCGCCAGCCGCTTCGATCGGGATGGCGCCGATGTCGTAGAGAAAGCCAAAGAGACCATCGCCACCTGGCACCCCTGCACGCCTGGTTTCATCCTGGTCGTGATAGGATGCCGTGACGTTCAAGTGGCCCTTGCCGCCGATGTTCATGCCATGGTTGATGTCGACACCCATGTTGTCGCCATCGCCCGCATTCCTGTGACCGCCCGCGGTCTGACCGGCTGACAAGTTTACCTCGGTATAGTCTGTTTCTTCCTTCAAAATGATGTTCACAACACCCGCGATGGCATCTGAGCCATACTGCGCAGATGCACCGTCTCGAAGCACCTCGACCCGCCCGATCGCAGCGGTGGGAATGCTCCGCATGTCTACGCCTACCTCGCCTTTGCCCGGCGTGTCGTTGATATAGACCAGCGAACTTGCGTGCCTGCGCTTGCCGTTGATGAGCACCAAGGTCCGACTCGGACCCAGCCCCCTGAGTTCTGCCGGGTCGAAGTGGGCGGTGGCATCCGATATCGTCTGCTGGGACACGTTGTAGGAGGGCACTTTGTAGGCCAGCATGTGATCGAGACTCACCTGTCCGGTGGCCTTCAGTTCTCTGACTTGCAGATTGTCGACCGGCACCGGCGAGGTGATCTGTGTTCGCGGTCGAAACCGCGATCCGACGATCGTGACTTCGTCGACCTCTACGGGCGAGCTCCTCAGAGAGAAATCAGCCGTTGCCCCGCTTTCAGCGACGGTGACAACCTGGCTCTTTGAGTCGTAGCCGACATAGGAAGCAACAACCGTGTGCTGACCGGCCTGAATACCGTCGATCGAGTAGGACCCATCCAGACCGGCGACTGCACCCAGCTTCGTCCCCTCTACGGCAACGATCGCACCCACAAGTGCGTCGCCAGTAGCTTCATCAGAGACCTGTCCGCGTACCTGCGACGCAAAAACCGAAGCTGGCAGGAGTATCAGACACAGCGCGAGGACATTTGATTTCTGCATGGCCTTCCTCACTAGTTGACTGGTGAACATCAAGAGAGCGTTCTGCCGTAATGGATTCTCGCGGGCCACCGCGGCGCGGCGCGGCGAACCTGGGGCCGAATTATCGGCATCTCGCCTGCCTGGGGCAAGCTGGCCGCACTGCAGATCGCTCGCCGGCCCTGGCCTACTTGGCTATAGACGCTGCCCCGCCCTTCCGGCAAGCCCGAAACTGACGCCGGTGCCTTGCGGCGCATGGGTCACGAAGTCCTTGCACGCAGCGACTGTCTCGAAACCAGGATGCTGCTGGATGGCGAGATCGTGACCCAGGTCCTGGCCGCCAAAATCAAAATAGTCGACGCCTGGCTTGGCCAGGTAGCGAGCGTGGAGCACCCCTTTGAGTGTTTCGAGCTTGAAACCAAGCACGGCGTTGTTGTTCCACCATTCGAAGTAAGGACTGCCGTCGGGACCCAGTTTTCTGTCTACTTCGCCGTAGTTGTTGGAGCCGCCAAGGCTGCGCTTGCCGATCGGTGGGTAGTAGAAGGCGTCGATGACCGCGTCGACGGTGGCTTCGTCCTCAACGGTTGGCACCTTGATCGAAAACACTCCGATATCGAGTAAGCCGGAGATCAGCGAAGCCGGGTGGGCATGTTTGATGCGCATCATTACGGGCGTGTCTTTTTCCTGGCCAGCCTGGCAGATGCGAGAAATGTCCCACTCGGTGACTGGCGAGTGGTGGGCATCCAGATAGAGCATATCGGGAGCATGTTCAGCGATGAGTTCATGCACCTGCTCGCGAGATGCATTCGTCGGCAACTTGATGTGATTGACCTTGTCGCCATCCTTGATGTGTTGCTTGATAGAGCGTGGTGTGGTTTCTGCGCTACTCATCAGCTTCTCCTCTTCCGAACGTGCGGCATGCAGAACCACTGTCCTGCCTGACGCGAGTGGCCGTCAGCTGGAGTCAGGCTCGAAGTCGAGGTTCTCCGTGATGCGTGTACCGTCGCGTGCGAAGGCGTCGGTGTAGAGCCGGATGCGCTCCCGGGCCGTGTCCAGGTCATAGTTGTTCAGATTTATGTTCAGCAGGTCGATGTACCACGGCGTCTTGAGGACCGCGAGCACATAGGTCTCGACGATCTGCCTGGCGATCGGCAAGGTCGTGCGTTTCGAGTCGTCGTGGACGTCGCGGTCCCGAGCCGCCAGCAGCTTGTCGTGCTCTTCCGCGAGCAGTCGGCGGAACAGGGGCTCGTCGAAGATATCGCCGGCGCGCAAACCGGTCTCCTCGTCGCCCTCCGTCAGCGTTGCGCCCTTGTGCAGCCATTCCCACAGAATGCTGAGGCGGATCTCGCCGGTGGCCATGTCTTCCATCAGGTAAAGGATGTCGTCGTCATCGAAGAAGTCAGCCGGCTTCAAGGCCGCCGCCTGAAAGCCCTGACCGAAGGCGTTGCCGTACTGCATCGCCACGCTCAGCAGGTTGCGGGCCCCGCGGATCGTGCGGGCCGCCGGCTCGAGCTGCACCAGGCCGTCGGCATCGGCCTGCGTGTACGTGAGGCGTGGGAACTCCCGGCCGAGCTGGTTGTCGTCTCCAACTCGCTCCCACACGGGGCGCACGATGTGGACCATCTTCCAATGCGCCACCCACTTGCCGCTGGCTCCCTCGTGCTGCTCGCACTCGGCGCCGGCGCCGGCCTTCTCCATGCTCAGGGCGACGCCAGCGGCGGAGCCAACGGGAATGTTCGGCTCCATGCCGCCCTGCCAGAGTGCGTAGTTGCCACTGCGGTCGGGCGTATTGACCGCGCGGCGCACGCGGTCCTCGTAGTTGCGCATGTAGCCATAGGTCATCGTGATCTCTTCGATGTTGGGGTTGATGAACCCCGAGTCCCAGGCCACGGCATCGGAGACGCTGTTGATGTAGTCCCAGCGTCCCGTGTTGAAACCAACGAAATGGCGACCGAGGGCAGCGCGGATCTCCATGAGTTGAAAAGTCGCTTCGAGCTGCTCGACGAGGACGTAGACCACGATCGTGCCCGCCGGCAGACCAAGGTGGGACTCCAGAGCATCGAGCAGCTCCGCCCATAGGGCGGCCTCCTCAGCGGTCTGGATCTTCGGTAGGTAGAGGACGATGGATGATCCTGCCTGGCGCAGCGGCTCATGATTGTTGACGACGTAGAGGACGAGGTCGACGACAGACGCGGATAGGGCGGTTCCATCCTGCAGGCGGATGTGGCGGTCGTCGAGGTGCAGGCCGCGGGCGCGGAAGATCTTCGTGGTGAACCCGAGCTGGGCCTCCCAGTCGTCGACGATAGAGCGACCAAAGAACCCCTGAGCCCAAGCGTTCATCTCGCGCCTGACTTGATCGGCGGCGGCCAGGAACACCGGATCCCGGCGGATCGCGAGCTTCAGATTTCGCTGGTTGTCCAGCGACATTGTCGTAATCTGCCCCAGAGCATCCTCGCCATCGAACATCCAGCCATCCGCGCCGGAGAGTAGGGCGTGAGCGACGTTGCGGATGCTGCTCTCGATCGGCGCTTTTGGCTTGGCTGCCGGCCCCGTGCCCTGAATCCACTGGCGCTGCAGGTCCGCTGGGATCTCGGCCCCCTCGAAATCTCCGTCGCGGGCCTGACCGACGGTCAACTCCGTGCCAGCGAGCCGCGCGGTCTCGTCCAGGAAAGCGATGGGCTGACGGTCTCTCACCCGCTGGGCGCGTCGCGCCGTGCGCGCCGCCATCAACTCTTTCTGCCGCGCGTTGAACGGCGCCAGAGCGCTCAGCGCGGCCAGTGCCGCCGGCGTATATACATCGTCGTAGGTGCTCTCAAGACCGTCTCGTATTCGAATGTCAGTCATCGAACCCGTTTGCCTTTCTTGCCATCTACACGGTCAGCAGAAAATCACCGAGAATCCCTGAGATCTCAGCCAGATCACTCTCCGAGAGAGCCCATTCTGCGCCGCAGCGTTGTATGTGGCCTGCTCAGGCGTTTTCGCACCCACGATACAGCTGGTGACTGCGGGCTGAGCCAGCATCCATGCAATCGCCAGCTGCGCACCCTCTTTGCCGTGATCACCCGCCCATCCCAGTAGCTGCTCGACGATCGGCATGGCGGCCTTCCAGCCCGCGTCCCAGGACGCGCTCGGAATGCCCCCTCTCGTAACCTTCCGCCGTATCGAAAAAACAGATCCCCGTATCCAGTGCCGCGTGCACCGTCGCGATCGACACGTCATCATCCTGCTCACCCCAGAAGGCGCCGCCGGCGAACGGCCAGCATCCCAGCGCGAACACCGACACATCGATATCCGTCTTCCCGAGCTTTCGGTATTCTATCAAAACTCCTTTGCCTGAATCCAGGTATCTCGATGGCGTCGATGAGTCGACGTTCCAGCACTGCCCAGGCGGGTGGTGTGGTTGGCTTTGTGGCCTCCAGATCTGGAGTCTGTCTGCATCGGGCTGTTTCGCGAAGGGCAGTTGTTCGAGCGGTACCAGGGGTGGGACTTCGTGATCCAACGAGCCTACACCTCGAGGATGAGCATCCCGGTGGCATCCAGCATCAACACGCCATCAACAAGGTCGTCGCCCGGAACGGTCCCACGCAGGACCCAAGTCGGAGGGTCGTTTGAACTGGTGATCCGATGACCCGAAAGAAGGGCTGGGGTCGCCGATTTCACCGGTGACGGGACGCCGAGCCGACCGGCTCGAAGCCCAGGACCTGGCGAGCATGTTCGGTATCACGATAGTTCAGCGGGTTGTCTGACACTGCGTAGAAGATGTCGAACGCCAGCGACGCCGGGGCCCTGGCGCATGCCTGCACGAGGCGTGCGACGTTCTCCTGGCTGCAATAGACCGACTGGTGGCGCGGCTGCTGCGGGCGGTCCTCGGCATTGACGGCGCCGATGCGCAGGCAGATGACGGACAGGTCGGTACTGTCGGCGTAGTGCCGAGCCAGCGCCTCGCCCCAGGCCTTCGTACACCCGTACAGACCAGACGGACGCAGCGGGGTCTCGTGGGTGAGCATCTCCCACGATTCGGCAGCTGCTTCCGGGTCGCCTGCGACCAGAGTCCGGTACGGCTCCTCTCGCTCCCATCCTGACACGACCGAACCACTGCTGGCGTAGATCACACGCTGGACGCCGGCCTGCCGGGACGCCTCGAAGACGTTATAGGTCCCGATCACATTGTTCGGCAGCATGGCATCCCAGTCGCCCTGGATCGCAGCTGCCAGGTGCACGACCACATCGACATTGTCGAAGGCGGGTCGCATGGCCTCGAAGTCGGCGATGTCTGCCTGAACGCAGGGCACCCCGTCCACGGGTCGTCGGTTCAGGGCGGTCATGGCACACGTGCCCTCCAGCTGTCGCCTAACCGCATTGCCGATCAGTCCGCTCATTCCTGTCACCAGAATGTTCATGGCTCTGTCCCCCTGCAGTGTCCGTTTGCGGTCGTCGTTATGCCACGAGATCGACCGGCGACTCGACGAGTTCCCGCAACGTCGCCAGGAAGCGGGCTGCCGGGCCGCCGTCGACGAGGCGGTGGTCGAATGTCAGGCTGACGACGGCGAGCCAGCGGGGCACCACCTCCCCCTCGTGCACCGCGGGCCGCTGGGCGATGCGACCGACGCCGAGGATCGCGCTCTGCGGCGGGTTGATGATCGGCGTAAAGGCATCGATACCGTCGGCGCCCAGGTTCGTGATCGTGAAAGTGCCACCCGTCATCTCCTGGCGTGCCAGCTCGCCGCGCAGTGCCCGGCCGCTGAGGCTTGCGCTCTCGCGGGCGATTTCCTCCACGCTCTTGCGGTTGGCATCGCGCACGACCGGGACGAGAAGACCGGCCTCAGTGTCCACGGCGAAGCCGATGTGGATCCCCGGATGCAGCAGGATGTCGTCGCCGTGCAGAGAGCTGTTGAGCGCCGGGTGACGCTCGAGGGCGGTGGCGGTGAAGCGAATCAGATAGTCGTTGTACCCGAGACGCGGTCTGGCTCGTTGCCGCAGCTCGACGAGGGCGGTGGCGTCGAGGTCGGCGGTGAGGGTTACCGGCGCCCCGTCGCGGTGGCTGGTGACGAGGCGCCCGGCGATGGCCTGGCGGGTCGGGCTCATGGGGATGCGTTCCGCCTCGCTGGTCTCTGCGGCAGTGCTGTGGGCCGACGCCGCGGCGCGCACGTCCTCTTCCGAGATGCGGCCGGTGCGGCCCGTGCCGATCAGATGCTCCCAGTCGACGCCCAGCTCCCGCGCCAGTCGTCGCGCACGCGGGCTGATCGCGGGCGTCCCTCGGTCGGTCGCCGGGGGTGCCCCGGATGACGCCGGTATCGCCGTCACCGCCACGTCCTTCACCGCGATCCGTGGTGGTGGCGGAACCCTTTCGGGAGGCGTCTCGCCCTCGGCCAGCAGGTAGCCGAGGACGGTGCCCACCGGTACACTGTCGCCGGGAGTCGGGGCATTGGCGGGAATGTGCAGGGCACCGGCGTCGAAGGCCTCGACCTCGTTGAGGGCCTTGTCGCTCTCTACCGTGAACAGGATGTCTCCGACCTGCACCGACTCACCGGACGCCTTCAGCCACTCCACGAGAGTGCCCTCCTCCATCGTCCAGCCCAGCCGCGGCATCACCACGTCGATGGCCATATCACTCCTACTCGTCGGCCAGCTCGCGCACGGCCGCCGCGACCTGGTCGGCGGAGGGTGCGACGGCGGCCTCCAGCGGCAGACTGTAGGGCGTCGGCGTGTGCACACCGTTGAGCCGGCGCACCGGCGCCGCCAGGTCGTCGAAGCCTCGCTCCATCACCTGCGCCCCGATCTCTGCACCGATGCCGCAGGGGCCGAAGGACTCGTCGGCGACGAGCAGTTTTCCCGTCTTGCGCAGCGACGACAGGATCGTGTCCAGGTCGAGGGGTGCCAGGGTGCGCGGGTCGATGACCTCCACCGAGATCCCCTCGGCGTCCAGGGCGTCGGCGGCAGCCAGGCTCCTGGGCACGAGGGGGCCGACGGCAACGATGGTGAGATCGGTCCCCTCGCGGCACACGCGCGCCTCGCCGAAGGGGATCTGGAAGTCTTCTTCCGGCACTTCCCCACGAATGTTGAGCAGCGACTTGTGCTCCAAGTACAGCACCGGGTCGTCGCCGCGCAGGGCCGTCGCCATCAGACCCTTGGCATCGTGCGGCGTCGTCGGCACGACGACGCGGAAGCCGGGCACATTGACGAACAGCGGGTAGTAGCTGCCCGAGTGGTGCGTCGCGTGCCCGCCGCCGATGCCGACGCAGCCGCGCAGCAGCACCGGCATCTTCAGCCGCCCCGACGACATGTACTGGATCTTGGCGATCTGGTTGGTGAGCTCACCCACTGCGTCGAGGATGAAGTCGATGAACATGAAGTCGACCACGGGCCGCGTGCCCGTCATGGCGGCGCCCGCACACAAACCGACGAAGCCGCGCTCACAGATCGGCGTGTCGCGCAGCCGCCGCGGCCCAAAGCGTTCGTAGAGGCCCAGGGTCGTGTTGAAGTTGCCGCCCCGTTCGCCGATCCCCTCGCCCAGGACGAAGATCGTCGGATCCCGCTCCATCGCCGCCGTCAAAGCCTCGCGGGCCGCCTCCGTATAGGTGATCTCCCGGCCCGCCATCACGCGTCTGTCCCGTAGACATGGTCGGCCACGGTCTCCGCATCGGGCCATGGGCTTTGCGTGGCGAAGTCCACGGCCTGCTGGACCTCGACGGCGATTTCATCGTCGATGACCTGCAGCTCATCTGGAATGGCGATGCCGTCGTCGAGGAGGGCGCGCGCGAAGCTGGTGATCGGGTCTCGCGCCTTCCAGCTGTCGATCTCCTCCTGGGTGCGGTAGCCGCCGTCGCGCATGCCTTCGGCGTGGGGCCGGGTGCGGTACGTCCGGCACTCGATGAGGGAGGGTCCGCCGCCCTCGCGGGCCCGTGCCACGGCGGCGCCGGCTGCCTCGTAGACGGCGACGACGTCGTTGCCGTCGACCGCGTCAGCGTGCAGGCCGTACCCGGCGGCGCGCCCGGCCACGTCGGTGTTGCGCGCCGAGTTCGCGAACGCCACTTCGGTGGCATACATGTTGTTCTCGCACACGAACAACACCGGCAGGTCCCAGATCGTGGCCAGGTTGATCCCCTCGTGGAAGGCACCGTTGCCGACGGCGCCGTCGCCGAAGAAGGCGACGCCCACCTGATCGGTTTCTCGCAGCTGGAAGGAGTAGCCGGCACCGGCGGCCTGCAGGATGCAGGGCCCGACGATGCCGCTCGTACCCATCATGCCCACCTCCGGAGAGAACAGGTGCATGCTGCCGCCGCGGCCACCGGAGCAGCCCGTTACCCGGCCGAAGAGTTCGGCCACCAGCTCGCGCGGCGGCACCCCCTTGGCCAGGGCGTGGCCGTGGCCGCGGTGGG
Organism: Candidatus Latescibacterota bacterium; assembly: GCA_036011085.1. Taxonomy (GTDB): domain Bacteria; phylum Latescibacterota; class UBA2968; order UBA8231; family UBA8231; genus UBA8231. Next base: position 111,930 of record DASCMS010000097.1, on the reverse strand, counting down.
TGCTGAACACGGCGTCGTCGTCGCGCAGGTGGGCGCACACGCCGGTGGCTACCGCTTCCTCTCCGACGTACGTGTGACAGGCGCCGGTGATCGTGCCCGCCGCGTAGGATCGGGCCAGCTGGTTCTCGCAGCGCCGGATGCGGACCATCGTGCGGTACAGGGACAGCAGCTTGTCCTGTGGAATCGTCATCGTCGCCTCTTCAGCCCGTGATCCCTGGGCCGCCGGGATACGATGCCCCGGCGTTCATCGACAGGTTGCCGCCGTCCATCGGTAGCATTATGCCGGTCACCCAACGGGCCGCGTCGGCGGCCAGGAAGATGGCCACTCCTTTCACGTCGTCCGGTTCACCGAGGCGGCCCATGGCGAGCCCCCGCAGCCACTGCTCCTCCATGCGCGGATCCTTGTCGATTCGTTGGCGCAGATCCGGGTTCATCACCTGGGCAAGGACGATGGCGTTGACCCGGACACCGCGGCTTGCCCACTCGGTGCTCAGCTCGCGGGTCATCTGCGCGACGCCGCCCATGGCCGTGCTGTAGGCCATGTGCCCGCGCCCCATGGCCGTGAGACCTGCCACGGAGACGATGTTGATGATACTGCCCTTGCCGGCGGCCAGCATGCGGTGTCCGGCCTGCTGGCAGCAGAAGAAGCGGCCCAGCACCAGGCTCTGGATCGATCGGCTCACGTCGTCGACGTCGAGCTGTTCCGGCGGTTTGAGGGTGACGGAGCCGCCGGCGATGTTGGCGAGCACGTCGATCCGGCCGAGCTCGGCGTCCAAGCGCTCGAACATCGGGCGGATCTGCTCCGGGTCTGAGACGTCGCAGCGCACCGGGATGGCGCGCCGGCCGAGGGCCTCGATGTCGGCGGCGGTCTGTTGCGCTCCCGGCTCGTTCAGGTCGGCCAGCATCAGATCGGCGCCGGCTTCGGCGAAAGCCAGGCTGATCGCCCGGCCGACACCCTGGGCGGCGCCCGACACCAGCGCGACACGCCCGCTCAGGTCGAACAGCGGATGGGTCATCGGCATCATTCCTCGTCGAACAACGTGGGATCGTGGGGCTTGAGGGGGAACCGGGGCACGACCTCCGGATTGACGATGTGATCCGGGTGGGGCAGGTGACCGTGCAGCACGGAAACCAGGTTGCCGACACTGCCCACGGCGACCGCCCGGGTCGAGTCCACCGACAGTGCCGACACATGCGGTGTGGCAATGACGTTGTCGGCTGTCACCAGCGGATGGGTAGGAACGGCCGACCTCTCGCCGAAGATCTCGATGACGCCGAAGGTGTCGACGCCGGCGCCGGCCAGGTGGCCGCCATGCAGGAGTTCGGCCAGGGCGTCCTCGTCGACGATCTCGCCACGCGCCGCATTGATGAGGTAGGCACCCCGCTTCATCCGACCCAGGCGGTCGCTGCTTAGCAACCCCCGGCTCTGATCTGTCAGGGGCAGGTGCAGGGAGACGAAGTCGGCACGCTCGAGCAATTCGTCGAGGCCGACGATCTCGACGCCGAGCTTCTCGGCTTCGGGCGACGGTTTGCCGAGGTCGCGGCGGGTGGCGATCACCTTCATACCGAAGGGCAGGGCCCGGCGGGTGACGGCCATCGCCGAGGCTCCCCAGCCGATGAGACCGAGGGTCCGGCTCGATAGCCGGCGCAGAGCGAGAGACTCGGCCCGGGCCCGGCCGAAGGCGCCGGCGCGCATATGCCGCGCCATACGCGAGATCTCACGCGAGAAGTAGAGGACCATCGCCATCACGTAGTCGGCCATCTCGTCGGTGCAGAAGTCGGGCACGTTCGACACCACGATGCCGCGCTCCGTGGCGCGGGCCACGTCGATCTTGTCGGTGCCATTGCCGAGACGGGAGATCAGCCGGCACTCGGCCAGACTGTCGATGACGGCCGTGGGCAGCGACGCCGAGATGACGCACACCGCGTGGGCGTCGCGCACATGGGGAATGATCTGTTGCACCTGCGCCACCTCGATCTCCACAGGCTTCAGGCCGTAGCGGTCGAAGAGGCGGCGCTCGGTTTCGGCCACCGGGAACATCTCCGCGTTGAGGCGTACCACGCGGGACTCCGAGATTCCTTCCTTCACCAGGCAACCGTCCTCGAGGGGTCGTTTCCGCTGTAGCGCGCGACAAGTGTAGTGTGCACGGCGTGCTGCGAACAACGCTTATACAGGAACAGGGACGCCACACGGCGCCCCCGTTTGCCCAGAAATCCCAGCAACTCTCGCAGCGCATGCTCCCTGCACCAGGCAATTGGCTACCTTTGGCAATGCATGACGCCGCCCACCAACCTTCATCGCTGGAGGAAGAATTGTGGTTGAAGAGGTCAGGATCGGGATAATCGGGGCGGGAAGAATCGCCGATCTTCACGTCCAGGGATACCAGGCGCATCCCGGCGCCAAGATCGTCGCGGTTTGTGATTCTGTTCCGGACGTGGCCGAACAACGCGCTGCCGAGTGGGGGGCGGCGCACTACTACATCGACTATCGGGCCCTGCTTGACAACCCGGAGGTGGATGCGGTCGACATCATTACGCCGCATAATCTCCACGCTCCGATGGCTATCGACGCGCTGGAGGCGGGCAAACACGTGTCGCTGCAGAAACCGATGGCTATCGACGTAACCGAATGCGAAGCGATACTCGCCGCGTCCGAGAGCGCCGAAGGCGGCTTTCGGGTCTTCGAGAACTTTCGCTTCTATCCGCCCTTGATAGAGGCCAAGAGAATGTTGGACAGCGGCGTCATCGGAGAGCCGATATCGATCCGCATGAAGGCGGTGCAGGGAGCGCTCAAGCACGGCTGGGCCGTGCCAAAGAGCACGCTGGCGTGGCGCTACGACGAGGCGCAGAGCGGCGGAGGCCGGGTGGTTTTCGACTACGGGTACCACCTCTTCGCGGTGGCCCTCCACTTCCTCGGTCCGGCGCACCGGGTCTTTGCCTGGATCAACGAAACTCCGAACGAGCAGGGCTGGGTGAGGGATAGTCCAGCGATGATCGTCTGGAAATACCGGGACCCGCGCCGCCACGGCTCCTGGGAGGCGTTGTCGTCCGACGACATGGTGGTGCGCTCCGACTACTGGACGGAGGACGAGTGGTTCGAAATCAGCGGCACCCGCGGCTTCATCTGGGTCAATCGATGCACGGGGAAACTGATGGACCGACCACCTCTGGTGGTCTATGCGGATGGCGAGACGACCGAGACCGGCCTGGATGAGATCGAGTGGGACTGGGCCGCCAGCTTCAGAGACGGAATGGTCGACTTCGTCGATGCTGTCCTCGAAGGTCGGCAGTCGCCCATTGATGGGATCGAGGGACTGGAGATCCTGAAATTCGCCCGGGCTGCACAGAAATCATCCCGCGAAGGCCGCGAGGTCCACCTGGCGGAGATCGTCTAGAGGCCCCGCGGCAGAGCTGTCGCGGTTTATCAAGAGCAGACGGCGGCCGCGTCGTCACACGACACTAGGATATACTAGCCAACGCCTACGGAGAAACGAGGGAGACCATGGAAATCCTGATGGTGAGAATACGCGTGAGACCCCAGCACCTGGAGGACTTTGTCGGCGAAACGATCGGCGATGGCGAAGGTTCCGTTCTGCGCGAACCCGGCTGTCGGCGCTTCGACATAATCCAGGACGAGGATGAGCCGACTAAGTTCGGGCTGTGCGAGGTGTATGATGACGAGGCCGCGGTCGAAGATCATCTTACCCGACCGCATTTTCAGAAATGGCAGGAGACCACGGCGGACTGGATCGCGGAGGACATCGGAGTCTCCAAGTGCAGGCTCGTTTTCCCGTTGGGCGATAGTGACTGGGATTCGGCCCGCAGCGCCAGCGTGAAGAGTGGGGCGTTCGACAGGGGTCTATACGTCATCCATGCGCCGTTGCTGATAGAAGACGATCGAGTCCAGGACTTCATTGACGCCGTTAGCCTGGATGGAGTTGGCTCGGTCAACGAAGAGCCCGGATGCCTGAGGTTCGACGTGTTTCAGAACAGAGAGAATCCCGGCGAGCTCTACCTGTACGAGGTTTATGTCAACAAGGAGGCCTTCGAGTATCACACGCGGACCCCTCACTTCGAACGCTGGTTCGAGACGGTCACCGACTGGTACGCTCCCGGGTTCTCTCTGGAGGATAGCACGGACATCATCAAAGGCCCCAATGTGTGGCCACCCGACAACTGGAACTGGAGCTCGGGTAGACCGGCCAGGTGATATGCTGGATGCTCTACGCCAGGAGCAGCCGAACAAGCCGATCCTGATCAGTGAATTCGGTTCGTGGTGCGTGCGCGGACTGAAGACCGACTACTTCCCCGGTGAGATCTACCAGGCGGAGTTGCTCAAAGCCTACTGGGAGGCTCTTGCTCAGCAGGATCAGGTGATCGGCGGCCTCGTCTGGTGCTTCGTTGACACGGATGTCCATCGCCGCTTCGAGTGGGTCTACGAATACCGGTGCTCATATGGTGTGTACGACAGCAACCGCAATCCCAAGCACGCCGCACAGGTGCTCAAGGGCCTGTGGACGTAGAAAGCTCCCGGGCCCGGCCACGGCGGCTCACGTTCTGACACGCCGCCCGCGAACAACACGACGTCGGGACCAGATCGTGCCTGGCCCCGGTCACCGGCTGTCCAGATCGTTCTCGCTGGCGATGAGCCAGTCGAGCAACTGAATGCGCAGCTGGCGTTCGACCTCAGGGTGCCGGTCCACCAGGTTCACTGTCAGATCAGGATCAGCCTTCACGTCGAAGAGCAGTCTCCTGGGCCAGCCTTTGGCGCGCAGCACGTCGGCGGGAGAGATCTCTCCCCAGGGGATCTCTCCAACTGACTCGAAGTAGACATAGAGCCAGTCTTCAGAGCGAATCGCCTTGGACGCGGTGCCTTTGTATTGGCAGAATTCCATGAACACGGCTGGCCTGACGGAGGTTTTCGACTCCCAGGTCGACCTCAGCGAATGGCTCGAGCCAGCGGCCCGGTCCGGGACCGGTCGTCCCGCCAGATCGAGGATGGTGGCGAAAACATCGCTCAGTTGAGCCAGGTTCTCGATCTGTACACCCGCCGGAACTACGCCGTTCTGCCGAACGATCAGGGTGGAACGCATTACGGGGTCGAACATGACGGGACACTTCTGCCACAGATCATGCTCACCCAGATAGGTTCCGTGGTCACTCACCACGACAAGGATGGTTCGCTCCGACAGACCCAGTTCGGTCAGTGCCTTCGTGAACCACCCGAATTGGCTATCGACGAACGATGCCTGGCCGTCGTAGAGAGCGTGGGCGTGCTGCACCTCCCGTTCGGTCAGGTCCGGCGAGTACATGGGGTTGACGCTGACATCACGGCCGGTGTAATCGGCGTCGAACATCGTGTCATAGGGGGGCGGTGGACGCCATGCTTCGTGCAGGTTGTGGGTCATGTCCAGCCATAGGAAGGTCGGCGCCTCGTCGTGGCCATGGGTGGCCATCCATTTGATGGCTGCCCGCACGTCTGGCGCGACATCTGTGGACACATGACCGTCCTCGGCATCACCGTATTTCAGCGAGTCCCACATCACCCCCGCCAGCGAGTCTGCCAGTTCGCCCCCGCCAATGTTCACGTGCTCGAATCCCTGATCAAACTGTCGCTGTAACCGACCGGTGGACACCGTGGTGTACCCGTTGTCGGCAAGCAGTTCGGTCAGTGTCAATTCTGCCAGCGGTAGGTTTCGACCGTTGATCCGGACGCCGTGTGTGTGCGGGGCACGCCCGGTCAGTATGGTTGCGCGTGATGGCGCACTGGAAGGCATCGGCGCGAAGATGTTGCGGAAGAACACCCCCTGCTCTGCGACGCGGTCAAGGTGCGGTGTCCGCAGTTCCGGCTTGCCCCACGCACCCAGATGGTCGGGTCTGAGAGCGTCGATCATCACGATCACGACGTGGGGTCGAGGAGGCTCCACCGCCCCCGACTGGGTCGCCGTGGCCGCCACAATGAGTGTGGCGACTGCCGAAAGGATGAACCGCTCGAGGTGTCGGTCTGATGTTCGTTGAAATGGTGTAGAAACCCGCATGGGTCCTCCCGTCACTCGGCCTCGATCATGCCGATGACGGCACGCATCCAACCCAGGGCGTAAGCCATGCCGGCGTGCCATGGGGCATCGCAGGCCATCTGCGGCGTATGATCGGGGATGAGGACGCCGTCGAAGCCGTTCTCGTGGTACAGACGCAAGGCCTTGACCATGTCCACATCGCCATCATCGATGAAGGTCTCGTAGTATTCCGGCACGCTGCCGACGACGTTGCGGAAGTGGACGTAGGAGATCTTTCCCTGGGCCGTGTACTTGGCGATGGCCTCGTACACATCCATATCGCCGTCCATCTCGGCGATGGTGCCCTGACAGAACTCGGCGACATTGCAGCGACTGGGCACCAGGTCCAGGAGTCGCTGATACTGTTCCGGTTTGTGCACCATGCGATACGTTCCGCGCAAGGTCGACAGGGGTGGATCTGCCGGGTGCATGGCCAGGCGCACGTTGGCCTCCTCCGCCACGGGCACGAGGTCCTTGAGGAAGCGCTCGAAGCGCTCCCAGATCATCTCCTCGGTAACAATGCCGACGGTTCCCTCCGGGGCTTGCGGGTCGTATTCGGTGCTCCACACCGTGCCATTGGGGATCTCGGTATCCGGTGGCGCCTGGTCCTGGCTGAACGCCGATGCCGTGGCGCCACCGCGAGGCTTGTCGGACATGATGCGGCCCCAGACATTGGCAAGGCTGAAGTTGTAGCCGATGGTGTCGATACCCACCGCTCCCATGGTGCGCAGCAACTCCTTGAGGCCTTCTATCTGCTCGTCGCGCCTGGGGCCATCCAGCAGGACGTCGTACCAGTGGATGACCTCGAAGTTTTCGATGGCGTAGAAGTCCAGTCCCTCGGCGTTCATGCCCTGCTTCAGTTCATCGAGCTCCTCGTAGGTCCACATCTTCTCCGGCGGCAGGCCGCGTCCCTCGCGATGCGAAAAGCCGGGCAGGTGGGCCACCACGTGGGTGGCGCCGGCCTGGACGGCGAAGCGGTAGTTTTCTGGGGTCAGCAGACCGGGGTACATCCCCAGCCCGACCTTCATCTTGCTCATAATCTGTGATCATCCTCGTCCATGATGTGAGCAGGTCTGTTTTTCTATGCCGATTACGCGCGGTTCGTATAGGCCTTGATGATGTCGATGATGAGGGCGATATCGTGCCGGGCTTCAGCCACGGAGGACCGGCAGGCAGCCCCGTTGACGATGCAGTCGTGAAAATGCCGCAGCTCCCGCCTGAAGGGGCTCTCCCACTCGATGGCAGGCTGTTTGGCGAACGACGTTCCGTCCCCATCGATTCCGTGGATGGTCACCTCTGAGAGGATCCCGCGGGCGAAACCGGTGGGATAGGTGAGCAGGACCCGTCGATCGCTGGCATAGACCTCCAGGGTCTCGCGGAAAGCCCATACATCGGGCAGATCGACCCAACTGGCCACACAACGGCAGCCGCCAGGGTAGGCCAGCACAAAGGTGATGGACGACCCGTCCGGCCAGATCTCCGTGTTCACCACTGCTTCCGGCCGCCCCAGCATGAGGCGCAACCCGTACAGATCGTGGATCATGCTGTTGGCGAGGATGAAGAAAGCCCGTTTCGCCTCGGCCGAAACGTCTCCCAGCGCTTCGTCGACCGCCGCCTGGCGAGCCTCACCCATTCTCCGGCCCGCCTCCGGTGGAAAATCATCGAAACGCTTCAGTCTGAACTGCTCCAGGTGCTGCCGGTTCTCCGTATGCAGGTGATTCACCTGCACGAAGGTCACGTCCTCCATGTCCACCACCTCGCGCTGGGCGGCCTCGAAGGCCGGATCAAAGACCTTCATGTAGGCCATCTGCGCCACGGTTCCTGGAGGGGTGGCGGCAATGATCCGGTCCGCCTCCTGCAGGGAGTAACAGAGGGGTTTCTCCACCAGCAGATGCTTGCCGGCCTCCAGCACTGTCACCGCCAGATCCGTCTTCGGATCGGCCGGGCACAGGAGTACGGCATCGACATCCGCGGCCAGCAGATCGCGGACATCGGTCACTGCCAGGGGCACATGAAACTCGCCGGCCACGTGTTTGGCCAGCTTTGCCGACAGATCACACACGGCCACGACCTCGAACTCCTCCTGCAGCGACATCAGCGACGGCAGATGCTGTATCTGTGCGATGCCACCACATCCAACCAGACCGAGCTTTACGGGACTCACAGCGAACCAACCTTTCCCTGGACCCTGGGGTGTCCAGCTTTTCTCGTGTGTGACTTCAGCCAGCGTGTGGCGCCAGATCGTTCCACGTGTCCGCCATCTCGTAGAGCAGTCGCATGGTCCGATCATGGGCCGCCGCCATGGCCAGTCCGGCCCGATGGGCGGCGTCTTTGTCACCTGCGGCAAGCGCCGCGCGCAACTGCGTTGATTGGTGCCGCTGGACCTGGGCGCTGGCCTGGGCCGCCTCTCCCGCCGCCTCGGTGGCCGCCAGATGGCGATCGATCAGGGATTCCACCGAAGTGGCTGGATCCGCCACCACATCGTAGGAACTCGACGGTGGAAAATGATGGGGGTGTCGCTCTCCAGTCTCACTGCGACTGGTGTGTGTGGGCTGCATATGGGGGGTAACCGACAGATACATGACCATCGGCTCGTCGCCGACGGCGCGGACCTTGTGAACCTGGTCCACCAGGGCCACACACATCTCACCAGGTCCCAGCTCCTTCTCGTCCCCGTCGATCGTAAAAAGGGCTCGTCCCTGCAGCACGAGGAAGACCTCGTGCCCCAGATCGTGGCTGTGATACCCCGCCTCCTCGCCGGGTTCCATGCGGGCGAAGCGGGCGCGGATCTGCGGCGTCACCAGGAGATTCCGTATGTCTTTGTCCTGCCGAAAGTCGTATACCTCGAAACTCAAGATTCATCCTCCTCTCAATGCGGAACGTTGATAAGAGCCAGCCATCCTGCTCACAGCGGCCAGGGGCTGCCCGCCATGATACCGCCGTCGACGAAGAGGATCTGACCGGAAACGAAATCAGAGGCTCCCGAAGCCAGATAGATCGCTGTGCCCACGATGTCGTCAGGCGACCCCAGGCGGCCGGCCGGCGTGCGCCCTGTGGCCCAATCGAGCATCTCCTGGTTCTCCCACAACTTGCGGTTGAGGTCGGTCAGAATGAAGCCGGGAGCGATGGCATTGACCTGGATGTTGTGCGGCCCCCACTCCACCGCCAGGCCCTTGGTGAGCTGCCCCAGGGCCCCCTTCGAACTGGTGTATACGGTCACCTTGGCCAGGCCGATGGCGGTGGTGAGGGAAGCGATGTTGATCACCTTGCCGCGCTTCTGCGCCATCATCCCCTTCCCCACTTCCTGACAGAGGAAATAGGCTCCCTTGATGTTGACATCCATCACCTCGTCGTACTGGGCTTCGTCGATCTCCTCGATGGCGCCGCGGACGTTGGTACCGGCCACATTGAAGAGGATGTCGATGGTTCCCAGATGATCGACGACCTTGGCGACGGCGGCCGGTATGGTCGATGTCGCACTGATGTCGAGCTGTACGGCCTGCCCCCGGACCCCCATCTCCGTGATGTCCCCGGCCAGGGCCTCAAGATCCTCGCTACTGCGTGCCGCCACGGCCACGTCCGCACCTGCCTCAGCCAGGGCAAGGGCTATCGCCCTGCCGATACCGCGGCTCGCCCCACTCACCAGGGCCGTTTGTCCCTCGAGATCAAACCGTTTCACCTGCGTACCCTCCTCGCCATTCAGGCAGTGGTCTCCTGTGGATGGATCAGGACCTTGAGCATTTCGCCCTTTTGTGCGCTCACATCGCGAAGCGTGGACGGCAGTTCGTCGAGTGTCACCCGGGTGGTGATCAGGGTCTCCAGATCGAGCTGTGCGCTTTCCAGCAATTCAAAACCTGCCTGGTACGACCGGGGGTACAGCCGCGATGTATGAATCGTCAGGTCCTTGCGGAAGGCGTCCAGTACGGCGACGCCGAGAGCACCCGGATCGGGCACTCCGTAGATGACGATGCGGCCGCCGGGACGGCAGATCTCGATGCTCTGCTGCAAGGTCTGTTCGGTGGCAACACCATCGATGACCACGTCGAAGCCGCCAAGCTCATCGCGCCCCACATCCACCAGATCCTCCACTGACGCGTTGAGAGTACGGTCGACGCCAAGACCGCGGGCCAGAGCCAGCCGGTACTCCAGCATATCGCTGACCAACACCTTCCCCGCCCCCGCCAGACGCGCCACCTGAATCAGCAGCAGACCAATGTTGCCGGCACCGAGTACGGCGACACAATCTCCTCTGCCGATCCCCCCGCGCCGCACCGTGCGCTCGGCGATAACTACCGGCTCGGTCATGGCTCCGTCATCATAGCTGAGGGCTGCCGGCAGGTCCCGCACCATGCTGTCGTCCAGCACTACTTCCTCGGCAAAAGCGCCGTCTCGCCGTACGACGCCGAGAACCGCCACATCCTCACAGTACTGGATGTTGCCGGCCTCACAGGCAGAACACCGACCGCAGTGCTCCAGGGGGTTGGCGGCCACCCGGGCGCCGATCTCGAAGGAGGACTCCCCCGCTGTCTCGATGATCTCCCCCGCCAGTTCGTGGCCGGGCACGATAGGGTAGCAGGCAAAGGGAAGCTTACCGGCCAGCAGCGAGATATCGGTGCCGCAGACCCCGACGCGGTGGACCTTGACCCTCACCTGACCCGGGGTGAGAACTGGACGCGGAAGATCGACCACCGAAATGGCCGTGGGACCGCTCACTTGAACTGCTTTCACCATGGTGTTCTTCCTTCAGCTGACATAACGCACGCCAGTCATCGCATCAATGACAAGCCAGGCGCCCTGAGTCACAAATTCGCCAAGGATCAGACCCACGAAGAAGGGCTTCAGTTTGGCGTAGATCTTGGGTCCGCCGTACTTCAGGATCATCGCTTTGAGACTCCAGGCGATGAAGATGCTGAACCAGACGAAGTGGATGGCCCAAACGCTGCTGATGGCGAACCCGAGAGGGTGAAAGGGCCACCAGAGCAAGCGGTGTTGCGCCAGCATCAGCAGGGACATGCCGGCGCCGCCCATCGCCGTGAAGAACCAGCCATCCCAGCGGATTCCCGCCGGGTTGCGGGAGAAGGGACCGGCGTATTCCGCAAAGGGGGCCTGAGCAAGGACACCAAAGGGCGAAAACCTGGGTCCGAGGTTGATCCCTCCGTAGTCATAGCCACAGTTGAGCATAGCCCAGGCGGAGCCGATGAAGCAGGTTGTCGCGGCCAGCAGCATCGCCCAGAACAGTCTCCTGCGGCCGGTCGTGACGTGCTCCACCAGCCGCAACCCGTTGGCCACAAAGGCCATGACCGACGTTTTCACTTCGCCGGCCCAGACGAAACTGAAACTCACCGGCACCAGGACGTGGGCACCGAGACTTGAGGTGCCAAGACCTGAGGCCACCAGGGCGGGCGCGGTGATCGGGCCAGCCACCCAGGCGATGCCGGCTTCGGCAACGATCCGGGTCAGGGCAACGAACAGCACGAAGGCGCCCCCCAGCAGGAGTGGCAGTACCCGCATGGGGATTCCGGAAAGCCACAGCCAGAATGCGAGATAGGCGAACCCCACGACAATACACAGCACTGCTGCCCGGTAGGACATGATCTCCGCTGAATCGTCTACCTTCGAGTCACCACGCAAGGCCTTGTTGAACACATCTCGCAGATGCCCTCTCCCCATCCACACGCCCACCAGAACCAGCACGATCATGGCTCCCATGTCCTGATGGATATGAATTGCCGATCGCCCCGGGCTGTAGGGACCCAGCTGTTCACTCACCGTCCACCCCAGGATGCTCATGGAAGCCTTCTGAACCTTGAAAACAAGATTGAAGAACCAGAGGCTGAAAGCGATCCTGAGGTTGACGAAATAGGTAAAACCAATGATCGAGAAGACGATGTAGACGAACAACTCCTCCTGGTTCCTGAAGATCAGGTACCGCTGGTTCAGATTGATCCGGGGCAGGATGTGCAGGTAGTCGTGGAGCGCGTTGAGCGTCAGTACGATGCACGGGATGGCGAAGCCCAGCCACATGATCGCATTCTTGAAGAAGGGATTCACCAGCGATCCCCGGCCTTCCTCGCGCAGCATGTCCATGGGGAGTTGCATGATCGGATAGACGAGACGCTCGTTGTCCATCCACTGCTTCCGCAGGATGACCATCATCGCGATCATGACGACATAGAGCACGATGAAGAAGGAGAACCAGATCAGCAACGGCTGGATCCACACCATCCAGGGCGTCGGCATGCCCTGGGGCAAACCCTCGTACAGATACTTGGCCGCCAGGTTGTCGTTGGGTACAAGCCAGTCGCGGATGTAGGGAAGGATGTTCTCGTCCCACTGATTCTCTGGCGTCTTGTAGTAGTACGGAGCCGCAATAACCGGTATCAGGCTCATCACGCCCCGGTTCGGGATCGCCGAAGCGATGAGCATCATGATATAGACGGTGACAAGCTCGGACCGGGTCAGCGCGAGATCATACCGGATCAGGCGCAGGCAGGTATTGACCACGCCTACCAGGACGAAGAAGAGGAAGATTGCCCCCGGTGCACTCATGTCGAATGTCATACTGGGGGACTGCACGGCCAGGACGGAGTATGGATCGGCGACGCCGATGCCCAGACATAGAGCCGCCCCCACCAGTACCGACCTCGCCGTCACTCCGGAGATCGCGCTCGTCCTGTCCTGCTGTGTGTTCGAGTCGGTTCCGCCAGACATGTCGACCGGGCTTGAGTATCCTGGCTTGGTTGGTTGTTTCCGATATCCGGGCCGCTGTCCGCTTCAGGGCGCTACGGACGCGTCTCAGGTCCGGCTGTGATCCCCTTCCCCTCCACAATCTTCCAGGTGCGGTCTGCCGCCAGCCCTCGGAAGGTCTCGACACCCCCGCTGGCCCAGCGGATCGTCACCTCCTCGACCTTGTCGCACGGCCCGAGGCCGAATGACAGCCACGGACTGTGGCTGGAAAGGTAGCTCGATCCGGCCCGCAACTCCCGCGTTTGCGAGACATTGTCACACACCACCCGAATCTTTGCGCCAATTCCATCACGGTTGCTCCTGGTCCCCTCGACGCGGATCTCGAGCCGGTGATTGCGGTTGCCTGCCTCGTTGCGCAGAAGTGAGGGTGTGTCATTGCGGTTGACGACAAAGACGTCCACATCTCCGTCGCCGTCGTAGTCCCCGGATGCCGCCCCCCGGCTGGACTTGGCAATCTGGAGCCCTTCACCGGCGTCGTCGGTAACCTCGATGAAGTGGCCGCCATCATTGCGGAAGAGCTGGTTCCGCTGGCCATATCTTGATTGTGGGTAGTCTCTCTCCAACCCCGCGGTAATGTGGCCGTTGGCCAGGAAGACATCCTTGTCACCGTCGTTGTCATAATCAAGGAACAGGGCCCCCCACTGCAGCGGATTGAGGGTCCGCAGACCGATACCCGCAGGGAAGGAGAGGTCCGCAAAGTAGCCCGCCTCGTTGTGATACAGCGTCGCGGTTTGCCCCTCGTAGTTGGTCACGAGCAGATCCGGAAGGTCATCTCCATCGTAATCACCGGCGGCCACCCCCATGCTTCCCCCGACGACTCCTCCCTCAGAATAGGCGACGCCAAGGAGCAGGCCTTCCTCGGTGAAGGTCCCCCCACCGCCGTTGGTGTAGAGAAAGTTGGCCATGGCGTCATTGGCCACGTAGAGGTCCTGATCTCCGTCCCCATCGTAGTCCCAGAACAGAGCGCCCAGGGCCTTTCCCCGTCTGACATTGAGACCCGCCGACGCGCTTGCCTCGACCCAGGTGCCGTCTCCCTGGTTGCGATACAGCATGTCGGGCTGACCGTCGAAGGCCTCCGGCGGCGGGGAGGATGGGATCCCCCTGGTAATCCCCCACTTCCCCTCGCCAGGCAACACGGCGGTGGACATGTCGAGGTCAACGTAGTTGCCGACAAACAGGTCGACATCGCCATCATTGTCGTAGTCGGCAAAGGCGGCTGCCGTGCTGTATTCGTCGCCGTGCACGTCAGCCTCGGCAGCGACCTCGGCGTAGGTTCCGTCCCCGTTGGCACGATACAGCAGATTCGGACCGAAGTTGGTGACGAAAAGGTCGGCGTCGCCGTCGTTGTCGTAGTCGGCACTTACGCACCCCTGTCCCCAGCCGCTGTGCGCTGTGCCAGAGGCAAACGAGATGTCCTCGAAGCGCCCGTCTCCCGTATTCTCCAACAGCGTGTTGTGCACGGTGCTGAGGTCTTCGGGAGGCGACACGTCGTGGCTCAGCGGTCGGTAGCGATCGTGCTCGATGGCAACCTTGCCATTGACCACGTAGAGGTCCAGATCTCCGTCGCCATCAGCGTCATAGAAGGCCGCCCCGCTTCCCGTGGTTTCGAGGATGCTCTTGGTGTCTTCATCGCCGGACCAGCTGCGGACATCAACCCCGGCCTGATGACTCATCTCGACGAAAGTGGGCCCGCTGGCAACCGCGGCTGTCTGTGCTCCGGCGCAACCGGCCATCACCACCATGAGCCACGGTGGCGGGCAACACCACAGTGGAGTCCGACCGGATACGCATCGCCCCGCCGTCGTCACCCTCCCTGCTGATCCCGGAATTGCTCGAAGAGCCGCTTGTGTTTGGCCGCCAGATCCGGTCGGCGCATGCGCATGTACACCGTCATCAGATCGTAGTGAGCGCCGAGGAGATCCGCCTTCAGTTCAAGAGCCCGTTTGTAGGCCGCCTCGGATTCCTCAAGTTGGTCCCGCTGCTTGTAGACCTTGCCCAGCTCATTGTGGACGTAGGGAAGATCAGAGGAGAATTCGAGAGCACGATTGTAGGCCTGGAGGGCGTCGTCGTACTCCCCCCGGGCAGCGTGGATCAGTCCCAGGCAGTAGTGCGGCAGTGGCGCCAGGGCGCTGTCCGGATCAACCGCAAGAATATCGATAGCACGGTTGAAGGCATCGGCGGCGTTCTGATGATCGCCTTCCTTGGCCAGCATGAGACCGTAATTGTAGTGGGCGGCCGCCATCGAGGAGTCGAGGCGGGCGGCGATGGCGTATTCGCGTTTGGCAGCGGCCAGAGCGTCCGCCACCTCATGCATGTACCCCAGACGCAGATGGGCTTCCGCGTACGTGGAGTCCAGGGAAATGGCGCGGAGAAAGACCTCCTTGGCCTCGGAGAACTTGCCTTCCTCAGCCAGGACGACACCAGCGTCTACCGCTGCGGCAACCTCGCTGGCATCAGGTTGGCACGATCCCAACAGGAAGGCAGCCATCAAGGACATGGCGCACGGCCTGACCACGGCAGTCATGGCTTCCCCCGGCTCCAGGAATGCAACTGTCGGGCCGACCGTGAGACTCCAGTGCTGCTCCCCTAGAAGCTACCCCCCAGAGAAATACGGTGGACCGCACCCAGAATGTCACCGTAGCTGTTGTATGCGTAGTCCACCCGCACATTGGCGATACTCAGGCCCAGTCCCGCGCCGAAGTTGTTCTCGTCATAGTTGAAGCCATTGCCGACGCGCAAGGAGATCATGTCCTGGAAGATGTACTCCAGCCCGATATCCATCTTTTCCGGCGAGTCCCGGTGGTGACTTCTCTCCATCTGCACCGTAAGGGACCCTGAATCGCTGAGTTGGGGGGCCAACAGTGCGAAGGCGTCCAGACCGAGGCCAACCTTGAAAGCCAGGGGCAATTGCACCGACTGATCGACGTACTGGATCTCCTTGGAGAAATTCCTGACCGCCATGGTCAGCCGGGAGTTGCGGTAGCCTGTGCTGTAGGTCAGGCCGAAATCCGCCGCCACGGCGCTGGCGCGATTGTCCTGCAACCGCTGGGCAGCGCGTTTCAACTGCACCCCGATGGCGAACCTGTCGGTGATCTCCCTGGCGTAGGCCAGTCCGATCACGCTCTCGTCCACGTTCACCTGGCCGAGTTCGTTGAAACCGACCGTGGTGGGATCCTCGTTGATGGTGGTCCTGAAGACGTCCCCGTGGTCCATGCTCACCCAAGACAGCCCGAGCACTCCGACACCCTCGACACGGTACGCCAGAGCGACCGCGTTCTGACTGATGTCGGCAAACCACTGAGTCTGTCCCACCATGACGTCACCACCAGGGATCCGGGCGATGCCAGAGGGGTTTTGAAAGAGGGCGGCCGCTTCACCCTCCAGTCCGTTCGAGGCCATCTGGCCGGCGGCGCGTGCCGACGGGTTGATCAGCAGAAACGTCATCGCCGCCTGGCCGCGCTTCTCGATATTCGCGCCGTGGGCTGGCACGATCAGCGCGGCGCACAGGAGCAATGCCATGCAAGGCAGCACTCTCCGATTGTTCATGTAGAAAGTCTCCCGATCTTCAGTACGCACGTGTGCAGGATCCTCTAGGCAATGCCGGCTTCGCCAGTTCCTACTTGACGATGACAAACTTGACCACATCGGTGCCCTGGTCGCTGTCGACGACGGCGACGTACACACCACTCACGACTTCCTGGTTGAAGTCAGTGATCTGGTCCCAGTCCTCGTCGCCCGAGGGCAGGCCCGCAGTACCGCCGTGTTCGATAGTCCTGACCAAGTCACCGGCCTCGGTGTAAATCTTGATCGTGCACACCGGGGGCAGATGGATGAACCTGATCTTGCGATAATCATCGGTCCCCGCGGGACCGTACTTGTTGAAGGCATCGCCGGCATCCCAGGGATTGGGCACGACGCGCAGATCGCCCTCACCGAGACTGCTCTGACCCGACGCGAAGGGCTCCCGGTACGGAACAGCTGGCTTGGAGGTCCGGTTGTGGTGCATGCCGGACTCCACTGGCACGCCTGGACTCACCCAGTTCTGGGTGCCGTCGTCAACCGCGGTGACATAGTAGTAGTAGGAGAACCCGCGGATCACATCTGTGTCTGTATAGGAAATAGCGCGGCCGCTGTAGATTACCTCGAACGGCATGTCGCCGAAGTAGCTGCCCTGGGCCCGGTACAGTCGATACTCCATGAAGTCAGCCACCCCCGTATCCCGGTCGGTCGCTGCACTCACATCGCTCCACTCGATCTCGATCGTGCCTGGGCCGGAGGTCACGGTCAGATCAGGCGCCGGTGGCGGATCGGGAATATCGAACCTGCCCGCGGGTCCGCTGAGTGATCGCTGGGCCAGGCCGATGTTGCGGAACAACGTATCCTTGTAGCTGGCCGCGATGGCATCCTTCTCAGACTTGGTGATGGTACCAGCCAGATACTGAGTTCCCACGTCGATGGTGCGCTGGTAGTCCATGCCGCCCACGGCATACACGAGGACGACATCGATGGACTCGTTGAAAGGGATGTCGTAGGGCCCCACTGCCAGTTCACCCACGGCACCGTACTTTGCCGGGTCGACCGGGTTCGGATCCGGTTCCGACAGCACGCCTTCCTCGAACAACTGCCAGCGACTCGGCTCGTACCAGGGGCTGTCCACCGTCAGGTCCGGATTGTGGCCGCCGTAGTCGCCGTCGCCGTCACCAAAGGCGTGGCGGTACATTTCCTCGTCCCCGTTCTGGGTCCGAGTTGGCAGCCAGTTCCAGTAGTCGACGGCCATGGCCACCGGCTGCTTGGGCCAGTCGTCTGTGTTGTCGGCGGCCTGATCTGCGTGAATGAGGGCGATACCTGGGTATCTGGCCGACAGCAGTCGACCGGTCACCTGGTGGGGATCATACGCGTCATCCAGCGTGTTCAGCTTGCTGTCGCCGTCCCAGGCGTACATGATCCGCAGGCTGTCACCCGACGCACCGTCGCTGTTCACCCACTCCTCGTAGCGGTTGACGTCTCGCAGACCACCGTAGTACTCGATATAGGCATCACCGGCCCACTCGGCGGCATTGCCCCAGTGACTGCCCCCCTCAGCGCGGTCCATAAACCAGACATCGACGAGGAAGACAAATCCTTCCACATCGGCGCTCAACTGCCCCGGGGTCTCACCGGTCACATCGCCGTTGTTCAGGAAGTTGTAGTGGCGGATGATCACTTCGTCGAAGTCGTGGTTTACATAGGCATGAGCCTGCAAGGTCGACGTGATGCCGAGAAAGTTGGTCCACGTCACCTCGACCATGGCATCCGAAACCAGCGTCGGATCAACCTCGTCAACATCTTCTCCGGGTATGACCTCGCCGTCGACGATGACGGTGGGCGGCTCCTGCTGCCATACCAGCCTCGTACCACCCATATCGACCCAGTCGTGGCCGCCATTGCCACCCCACTTGGTTGTGGCCATGGCAAAGGCGAAGTCCACGGTTTCGCCGTCAGCGGTAGTGAAATTACGCGCCGCCATGCTGTGACCGTGGTACGAGGACCCGCTCTTCTGATTGTTGGACCCATCCGGCTTGTTGCCAGGCCAGAAGCCACCGGGGAAGCGGAAGGCGTTGCCCCCCCACCCGGCGCGTTCGTGGTTGCCGATCTCATCCCACATGTTGCCGACTCGAAGCATCTGGTCAGCGTGGGCGGAACCCACGGACAGGGCGTAAACCGCGACAACCGCCGCGACTGCCGCGAGTCCGCATCTCCTGTATCTCATGCCCGCTTCTCCTCTATTGCAGACTGAAGTGCGGAAGTCCGCTATCCGTTGACTATCTGAGGTGCACATCGAGATTGAAATTCAGGCCGATGAAGACCTGTCTAGGATCGATAAAGGCTGCCCACCGGTCCCTTTCCGGGAGCTCGATGTAGCTCTTGTCCCAGTCCCCGATGCGGTCCTGTCCCCCCTTGCTCTCGGGCCTGAGAGAGTTCATGTAGGCCCGCCACTCCTCGGGCGTGAAGCCGGCCGGATTCAACTGCCGGCGATTGAAGACGTTGTGGATGTCCACAAAGAACACGGGTTTGGCACCGAAGGCGTCGAAGGCCTTCGAGATCCGCAGGTCGGCGTTGAAGGCGTCCCGATTGCGGTAGTTGTCAACCACGCCCGACCCGACCGGATCGAAGGTCACCTTCTGCCCGCGGGCCCACCACTGCAGCCAGTTGGCGGAAAGGCCATCGAGCGGGCGTATGCCGGCCAACTCCGGCCCGAATCCAGCGGGGACGTGCAGGTCTATGCTGGCTCGCAGCGACGGTATCGGATCTGGCGCGCGCTGCTCCGTAGTGCTGCGCACATTCACCTCGCGAGGATCCTGATACACGTTCAGGAAACCGACGAGCCCGCTCTTCTGGAGCAGGTAGCCATAGTTGACCCAGCCGGTGACGTAGCGACCGCCCATCTTCTCCAGCTTGGCCTCGAAACCGCGAGTATCTCGATAGAACTTGTTCTGCGAGATACGGATGGCCTCGCTGCCACCAAGAGCGGTGGGCCAGTACCTGGTGAATTCGATAAGGTTCGAATCGTCCTTCACGTACCCGGCCAGGTGCAGGCGGTACGAGTCGGCGATGTTGTGGTCATAGCCGACCTCGTAGGCCACCGTCTTGGCCCAGTCCAGGTCCGGGTTTCCCATCCAGTTGAAGAACTGGCTTCCCGAGCCACCCATGAAACCATACAGATGACGGGTACGTGGCATGGTGTAAAAATGACCGTAGTTGAAGTAGACCTTGGCTACGTCGCTGACCGGGAAGGACACGCCCAGACGCGGCGACAGCTTCATGCGGGTCTTGGCATCTTCGGATGTCAGGCCATTGGCGTCGACTGCCTCGCCGGCGCCGTCCACGCCTGAACTGAGGTACCCGTCGAATATCTCGGAGAATGACTGCTTGCCTTCCGCCCCGCGTCCGCCCTCGAGGAACCAGGCGGGCATGCGCGCATACTCGCCAAAGAAGCCACCCTCCTCAGCGTCGGGGAAGAATCGGGCCACGTTCGGATCCATGTACTCCAGACGCATGCCGAAGTTGGCGATCATGCCCTCGATCTCCAGCTTGTCCTGGAGATAGGCGGCGACGCGCCGGGGGCTGAAATCATACTTCTTCCATTGACCGAAGGGTTCGCCCCCGCCCAACCGGATGATCCCCGAGAACTCCTCCACGTCGTCGATGACCAACTCCACGCCGGCCTTGACCTGGTGGTATTTGTTGATCTGGCTCGTGATGTTGGCCGCCACCACGGAGGTCACGACGCTCGAACTGTCGCGGCCGATGGCGTCACTACCCATCAGATAATAACCGGGCTGATCCGGTTGCTGATCGCCCTCAGCCTTGGTCCGGACCCAGCCCACCGGGGTAGCATCCGACGCGACGGTGCCGCCGGCGACAGTGCGCTGCTGGACGGTGAGGTCCCTCAGCGCCGACGGACCCATATCGTATTCTGCCGAGAAGCGCTGCAACGACATGTCCCAGAAAGTGCTCGCACTCCGGACATTCTTGATGGTGAGACCGACCTGGCTGAAGTTCCGGTCCACCTCGGAGCCGACGACGTTGTACTTCGACCTCGGCGCGGTGATGGAACTGAACGTGGCCGTCTCCCCATTCCAGCTACCGCTGGGGTTGGCGCTGACATCGGCACCATTGAGGTACGACGGCCGCAGATCTCGCATGATTCTAAGATCATTGTAGGACTGGGAGATACCCTCAGCCCAGTCGCGGGACATCGACCCCAGAGACTCGATGTGTCCAGTCAGGTAGTTGGTGGTGATCTTCCAGTTCTCCAGCCCGACATAGTCGAGCTTCACCTGGCTGTTGCGATCGCCATAACCTTCGCGCGGGTGGGGCAGACCATACTGGTTGTCCTCAAAGCGGTGCGACACCAGAAACTTCAGATCGTCCATACCTGGAATCGTGCCGATCACGGTGGCGTCGAGATTCATGTCCGGCGCGTCAGCGTAATCCTGCCCGCGGTGGCGCCACATCCACAGATTCTGCGCCTCCTTGGCGGCAGCTGCATCGCCTTCGCCGACATCCATCCAACCCTTCCACACCTGCTCACTCGGAACAGCATCGGGAGCGACGGTTCGAACCACGTTGCCGGACTCGCCGTAGAGTGGGATGTTCCCGGCGGAGTTGGCGGCACCCTCAAACAGCAGTTGGTCGCCCTCGCTCCAGACGCGGCGCAGCCGGTCACTGTCGCCATGGACACGCCACTCCCAGGTCTCAGCGCCAAACGCGTCGGCGCCAAAGTGCTTCTTCTGGGCGGGTGCGAAACGGTAGTTGAGGAACATGTTGATCTCACCCGGCTTGCCCTCACGGGTGACAACATTGAAGAGCCCCGACCTCACATTTCCATATTCGGCGTTGAAGCCACCGGTGTTGATCTGGACCTCTTTCACGGCCGTAGCATTGATGCCCATGTAGGCTTCGCCCAGCCGCTCGTCGACCAACCGCTGACCGTCCAACATGAACAGGGTCTCGTCGGCACTTCCGCCGCGGACCTGACCGTTGTAGACCTGGGGCTCCAGACTCAATGACTCGGTAACATTGCGGGCCATGGTGCGGGCCATATCCTGACTGGTGACCACGGCCTGACTGCCGGACACATCCATGCGCACAACTTCGGACTCGGCTTCCACGGTCACCACGTCCATCTCGATCGCCGCCGTCTTGAGATCGAAGTCCACGGTCACCGTGCGGTCTACATTCACCGAAACTCCGGTCTTGGTGACCGCTTCGTAGCCGATGATGGACACCGACACAGCGTATTCGCCCGGGGGCAAGTTGATAACGAAGTAGTCTCCTTCGTCATCCGTGGTCGTACCCACATTGAGGCCTTCAATCCTGATGATCGCCCCAACCAGCGGCTCGCCGGTGCCGGCGTCCTGAATCGTCCCCCGGATCTTCCCGGTGGTTCCGGCCTGCGCGGATTCCGGTAGCCCAAGAGTCGCCACGCCGATGCCGATGACGAGCACCAGCAGGCTCAACAGGGATCTGTCCTTCATCACTGACTCCTCACTCCGGTTGCAGGGTTGATATCCCCACTGTGAGTAGCGCCCGCCCATCCCACGCGAGCGTAAAGATCATGCAGTCTAAAAAAAAGGGTGCCAGCGACGGTAAAAACGGCCCGTCACTGACCCCCTGTCCGGTGCATTCTCGAGCGTTTGCTGCTCCATCCGTGCACTGTATGCCCACCCATATTCGTCGTTGCAATTGCGGATTCCGATACGACTTGGCGCATACGTTACGACCATCCGATAGAGCAAGTCAATGCTTTTCAAGAAAAAGAACCGGACCGTTTGCATCTCCTTCTTACGGAAGCAGGAGTCGTCAGGCGAAGGTGAATACATTGCCCGTGACGCCGGTCAGGGCATCGACAACCAGCCAGACGCCAGCCGAAACGAAGGTTCCAAGCACCAATCCAAGGAAGAGGGGACGCATGCCGAGGTAGAGGCTGGCGCCACCGTATTTCAGAATGGCGGCCTTGACGCTCCACGCCAGGAAGACGGAAAACCAGGCGCTCGAAACCGGATGCGTCAGTCCCAGGGCCAGGCCAATGGGATGGAAGGGGAATCCCATGATGTGGTTCTTCAGGTAGGTCATGGCCGCCATGAGCATTCCGCCGACGACGGTAAAGCCGAGGTGCCACGAATGAAATGCCTGAGGGTTGTTGATGTTTCGGGTGATCCAATCGCCGGAGAATATGGGGATTCCCCTGAACTGCCAGCCCATCAGATTGATTCCCCCGTGGGTATAAGCGATGGACAGGATCGCCCAGGCCGACCCCAGCAGAGCGACGACGATGGCCGCGGCGATTGCCGGGAACAGGCGCCGGCATTCCAAGCGGGTCACCTCCGCCATCTTCAAGCCGGTGGCGGCGGAAGCCATGACGAAAGTGCGCAGATCATTCCAGGCGAAACTCAACCCCAGAGCGACGATCCCGGACGGTTCCACCAGGGCGGTGCCCAGGACGTTGACAGCGAAGATCGGCGCTCCCACCGGGGATCGGCAATAGGCCAGACCGGTCTGGGAGACGATCCGCGCGATACCGATGAAGGTCACCAGCGCGGTGGCCAGAAGGACGGCTGCGGCCAGTGGTGTCAGGCCCGCCATCGTCAGCCACACCATGGCAGAAGCGCTGCCGAGAAGCGCCCCGATTACAGCTGTCCGGTAGGAAAGTGGCTCGTCGGAGTCATCGATTTCGGCCGCACCGAGCAGCGCTTTGCGCAGGACATCGGCAAGGTGAGCTCTGGCATTCCAGAACCCGGATGCCACCAGGAACACGAGGGCCCCCATGGCCATGTGAGACACAGTGGGCGGCCCCGGGTCAGAGAAGGGCTGGGTCGGCCCGATGCTCCACCCGAGCAACCGCTGGGCACCGGTCTGCAGGTGGGCGAGGAAAGCGAAGAACCAGACGCCCAGAGACACATCTGTGTTCAGCAGGTAGGACAGGCCGACGATTTCGAAGTGTGGCGTCAGGTCGAGGCGGACGGCGTCGCGCAGAATCCAGATCGACGTCCTCAACTCGATTCTTGGTATATAGTGGAAGTATGAGTGCAGGGCATTGACGGTGTTGATGCAGGTAGGCACGAGGAATCCGACCCACATCACCTTGCTGCGAAAGAAGGCCGGCAGACGCCCGCCCTCGCCATCCCCACTCATCTGCAACGGCAGAATGGCGAGGGGGAACAGAAGTCTCTCCCGCTCGACCCACTGGCGGCGCAGTATTACCAGAAGGCACAAGGTGGCGAAGTACACGCTGCAGATGAACAGCCACCACATCAGCAGAGGCTGCAGCCACTGCGCCCAGGGCGCTGCCTGACCATCGCCCACACCCTCGAAGAGGGTCCGAAACCTACCCGGGTCGTCCGGGAGCAGCCAGGGGGGCAGGTTCTCCTGAATGGTCAGGGCCCAGCCGTTTTCCGGTGTGGCATAGTAGAAGAAGCCGCCCAGCAGCGGGATCAGGTTCAGGGTGAAGCCCCACGAGGGGATGGCCGCCGCCACGATCATCATGATGTGCACGGTCGCCAGTTCGCCCCGTCGCAGGCCAGAGCCCGTCACGAGCCGAGCCAGGGGGTTTACCACCAGGGTCAGCACGAAGAAGAGAAAGATCGCGGCGCCGGTTGAGAAATCGGCCGTCAACGGCGACCCCCCTACAACCAGGATCCCATAGGGCTCGCCCACGGCGATGGCGAGGCAGAACAACAGACCGATCAGCACTGCCCGGCGGGACACTCCGGGGGCCGACTGCGGCGGCGGCATCAGTCACCGGCCTCAGAGCGTCCCCGCCACACCGGTGGACTGCTGAGGGTGCTGTCGAGGAAGGCCAGCTGCCGTCGCGCCTTGTCCAGACCTTCCTGCGTGAAATCGCGACGTCGCTCGAGTTGCTGACGCCTGGCAGCCGCCTGGTCGGTCTCGACGACAGGCAGGGAGTCGATCAACGCACATACCTGTTGCAGGCGTCCGCTCACCTCCCCGACCAGCCGGGCGTTCTCGCGACGCGCGTAGTGCAACTCCTCTTCGGCGAGGCGCCGGTAGAGGGGTTCGTAGCGCCGGGCGAGTTCCAGGTCACTCAGTTCACCGGCCAGGTAGGTCTGCAGCAGAGCCAGGAGACGGGTCCGTGCCTCGGAAGAGCCGCTCTGCTGGGCTACGTACCACGGATACCCGCTCCATGGATGACCGGTGGCCGGAGCAAAGGCCTCGAGCGCCTCGGGAACCGGGTACTCCTCCAGGGCGCTGATGAAGGCCACGTAGTGCGTGAGAGTGTCGGCGGCTTCCGGTGACGTGAGGTAGCGGAAGAAGTCGACCACCTGGTCCAGGTGCCCCCGGTCGCGGGCGATCTTTCCCACCGCGAAGGACAGGTTGTAGTTGTTGTCGTTGCGCGGACCGTCGGCGTAGGGGGTGCTCTCGGCGGTCACCGTTGGCATGGGAAAGACCCCCAACTCGAAGTTGACGGATCGGGCCAGGGCCTCCGCATCCCATGAGCCATCCATGTACATCGTGCCGATGCCATTGGCAAAGAGCACCTTGGAGAGCCCGCGGTCGAGACCGTTGAAGCCGCGGATCCAGTACTGCGACCACTCTCGGATGAGCTGCGGCACTGCCAACACCTCGGGATCGGTCAGACGGATTCGGCCGCTGTAAATCGCCGCATTCATCTCGATGCCGTTGACCTTGCCGTCGTGATCGAGCCGGTCCAGCTCGGGGGTCAGGCTCTGGAAGATCATGTCGCCCAGATATTCCACGGCGGGGAAGACGTAGGAATTGTGCGACGTGTTGGGCATCAGGAAGGGCACGAATCCGGCGTTCTCGAGTTGTTCCTGGACCTCGAGGAACTCCTTCCATGTGGTCGGTGTCGATTCTATCCCGGCGGCAGCGAACTGCTCGACATTGTAAAAGATCCGCAGGGTGAAGAAGTTGAAGGGTACCGTCCAGTACTCCCCGTATATGGGATCCTGCACGTTCACCCAGACCACCGGGTAGAAGCTGTCCATCCAACGGCGCCCCGGGGTGTAAGGACTCTCCTGCTGCAGGTATTCAGTGAGGGGCAGCAGGTAGCCCTGTCTTGCCCCCAGGCGATGGGCCTCCCCCACCCCGATGCCGACGAGATCCGGCCCGCGCCCGCCGAGGTACTGCGTTTCCGCCCAGATGGCGAATCCTGACAGCGGCTGGTAGTGGAGCTTGATGTTCACCTCCGGGTGTCGTGCACGGTACCCCCGGATGACGGCGGCAAAACCATCGAGCCAGCCCGGGTGCTCGCCCATGTGGGTGGCGAACACGATCGTGTTCGCATCGACGTCACTCTCAGGCGCTTCGGACCGGGAGCATCCGACCAGCGACGCCCACTCCAGGACAAGGATGGCGGCGCAGCTGGCCCAGCGGTGCGGTCTCGGACCCATCCTCTAGGCCTTCAGCGCCCCTGAAGAGACACCTTCGACGAAATAGCGCATGGCGAAAGTGAACAGCAGGATCAGAGGCAGAGAGGCGAGAGTGTAGCCGGC
The DNA here is from genome assembly GCA_036011085.1 of Candidatus Latescibacterota bacterium. Lineage (GTDB taxonomy): Bacteria > Latescibacterota > UBA2968 > UBA8231 > UBA8231 > UBA8231. The sequence goes on along the minus strand of DASCMS010000097.1, from coordinate 86,111 downwards.
CATCAGAGCACCCCAGGCGGTCGAGTGCTGTCTGGTCAGGAAGGAAAGGCCATAGGACACGGTCTTGAAATCGTCGGCCACCACCAACGGCCAGATGAAATCATTCCAGACGAAGATCACCGTCATGATGACGAGGACACCCAGAACCGATTTCGACAGGGGCAAAGCGATGGACCAGTACTGGCGAACGTGGCCGGCGCCGTCGATCTGGGCCGCCTCGAAAAGCTCCCGGGGGATCCCCTGAAAGAAGGAGCGGAGGATATAGACCTCCAGTACCTGGCGTCCGGCGACATAGAACAGGACCAACCCCCAGATGGTGTTGACCACGCCGAGCTTGAGCGCCAGGACGTACTGCGGGATCAGGTTGAGAACGCCCGGTATCATCAACAGGACGATGAGACCGGCAAAGAGTACCCGGCGACCCGGGAAGTCATAACGCGAGAACACGTAGGCTGCCAACGAACTGCAGGTCAGACTGATCACCGTCACCAGAGCCGCCACCAGAACGGTGTTGCCTACATAAGGTGCGACCGCCGCCCAACCGGCGACGTAGTTCTCCCAGTGGAAAGGCTGCGTCGGGTAGAAGATGTTCTGCAGGAACTGGCTCTGATCCTTCAAGGAGATGCTGAGCATCACCCAGAAAGGCGCCAGGACCGCCATCGTCGTCAGAGTGAGGACGAGTATCTTGGGAAATTCTGCCCTGATCGATCTCACCGCCATCTACTCTCCCCTCCTTGCCAACGTCGCCGGGACGCCCGACGTGTCTCTGCCGCGGACCATCAAGCGGCCTGCCGTCTCTCTTCATCGTGCGTCTTGAAGTACCGGATGTTGAGCACCGTCAGTCCGAGGATGACGAGGAACATGAGCACCCCGATTGCCGAGGCGTACCCCATGTGGGAGTAGCGGAACGCGCGGTGGTACATGAGGAGACCCGGCACCAGCGTTGAGGTCCCGGGGCCACCGTCGGTCATGATCAGAATCCGCCCGTAGTCCTGTATGGCACCGATAACACTGAGGACGAACATCAGCTTGATCTGGCCCAGAACCATGGGCAGTTCAACGTACCAGATGCGCGCCAGGGCGGGGGCCCCGTCGATGTGCGCGGCATCGATGAGGTCGGTGGAGATACGCTGGAAGCCCGCCAGGTAGATCAGCAGGGCGATGGTGTTCACCCATGGGAAACCCATGAAAATCACACTCGGTAGAGCCAGCGACGTGTCGGCAAGCCAGGTGGGCCCCAGCCACGGTGCCTCGATGATCCCAAGGGATGTGAGAAGACGGTTCAACAGCCCCACGTGAGGGTTGTAGATGAATTGCCACAGGAGCATGCCCACCATGCCCGGGACGACCATGGGCAGGACAAAGAGCGTACGGAACAGATACTGAAGACGCGGCAGACGCAGATGGTAAAGGACCAGAGCCAGCAGCAACGTCGGGATCTGCAGAAGGATGTTGCCGGCCAGAAAGAGGCCCATGTTGAGTACGGAGCGCGGCAGGTCCGGATCGTCGAAGAGGATGCGTCGGAAATTATCGAGACCGACGAATTCCTTGATGTTCGTGCCGTTCCACTTGAAGAAGGCGTGATAGATCGCCGAGGCTGAGGGGTAGTAGGCAAACACCAGGATGAAGGCGAAGGTCGGCAGGATGAGCAGGTAGAGGTACCCCGTTCTCAACCACTTCGCAGTCTGCGCACTGTCTGGGGATGGCATGGAACTTGTCGGCTGGTCGCCCGGTGTCGGATGGGCCACGAAGAAAGACCCACGCCTTTCAGTGGTCAACACACTCTCATTGGATTGCCTATCTTGCCCGCTCCTAGCAGCAACCGATCAAGAAGACGAGAAATCGATGAACGTACCTCCCAGCGAATACGTCAGAATTCCTGCCCAGCGCCTGCAGCAGTTCGCCGCTGGCTGTCTGGCAGCGGTGGGCATGCGGCAGGACCACGCCGATCAGCTCGCGAGACTGTTGACCCATTCCGATCTGCGCGGCGTCCGCTCCCATGGCACGCGGCAGATCTGCGAGCGTCCTCCCTTCGGTGACGGCTACTGCCAAGTCATCAAGAAACGCCTGGTTAATCCTGATCCTCAGTTGACCGTGGCTTCTGAGACGGAGAACTCCGTCCTGGTCGACGGTGATGGAAGCCTGGGCTACGCGCCCATGATGATGGCGACCGAAGCCGCCATCGAGAAGGCGAAGAAGCACGGGATGGCCATGGGAGCAACCGTTCATATTGGCCACTACGGAGCCGCCGGAAATTACGTCCGTCGCGCCATGGAGGAGGGCATGATCGCCTTCTCCGTCCAGGGATCTCCAACCCCGGAGGGGCGCCGCAAGTTGCCGGTCGAAGAGCGTCGGCCGGCGGCCCGCTGGGGCAATCCGCCGTTCTGCTTCGGTCTCCCGAGTCAGGATGAAGCACCCCTCGTGCTCGACATGGCCACCTGCATCCTGGCCGACTACCAGCACGGTGAGGAGTTCGACGCACTTGAGGAGTTGATCCCGGGGGCCTTCTTCAAGTCCCTGGGTCTCACGGCGGTGGCCCAGGCTCTTGGCGGCCCTTTCGTGGGCGCCGACGGCGAGAAGGCCGAGGCCATGCGGCAGGAGTGGCCGCGTGCCTCGCAGGGCGGGTTGATCATCGTCTTCAATGCGGGGATGTTCGCGCCTGAGAAAGAGGTCCGCCACGGCATCGACAACCTGATGTTCGGGGTCAACGCCACCCTGATGCCGATACGGGGCTTTGACGAGGCGGGACTTCCCGGCAGCGTCGAGGCGCGCCTCGAGCAGGACTACCGCAGCCAGGGAGTCGCAGTAGGCAGCGACGATGTTGCGCTGTTGAACAACACCGCCGAGTACTGCGGTGTCGAACCGCTGATGTAGACAACCCGGGGAAGGACACCAATGGCGACCCCCACAGCTTCGAGCAACGCACTGTGGCCGGCCAGGGCCGTGGGTCTCGTCCTGACCCTCGTCTCACTTGCGTGTGGCTGCGGCAGGACCGAGGACCCGACGATCGCTCACTGGCGCTTCGACGGGCCCGTCGAAGCCGGACTCACCGATCTTGCCGGCGATCACGACGGGGTGGCTCGCGGCGCGCTGCGATCGACGACGGCAGCCTGGAGCTTTCCGGGCGATACGTCCTGCGTACAGGTCTCGCAGGATTCCACCCTCGATCTCGTTGCCGGCCTGAGCATCGAGGCAATCGTGCAACCGACCCGTCTGGGCAATCCCGCCAACGGTGAAGGATACCAGGCGATTGTCGAGAAGCACGATTCCGCTGGCGGCTACCTGCTGGTGATCAAGCCTTCCGGTAAACTGGAGTACTGGCTCGAGACCGACGACGGTCGCATGGTCGACTCCAGCACAGTCGCCATCGAGCCGGGCAGCGGTTGGCATCACGTGGCCATGACGTGGAACGGCGCCACTGTCGGCTTCTACATCGATCACGTCCCGGCCGGCGAGCGCCCTTTTGACGGCACCCTCCGCCGCTGCCCTCAGGACCTGTTCCTGGGCAACGATGACAACGTCTGGTGGGGATACGGCGGCGACATGCGGGAGATGCGGATCTCAAACGTCGCTCTCCCTCCCGAGGCGTTTCTCCCGCTCGAGAAATGATCCTGTTCCCACATCTCCCAGGCATCGAGGAGTCTCTCTGAAGCGCTTACGTTGATGGCCCCGCCGATGAGGCGACCGCCTGCGGCCGCCAGATGAGATCCGGAGTCAGGCAGAACCGTTGGACCATGGCGTCGTAACACCGGGCCCAGTGGCGCAATGACTCGAGAGTGTGAGCATCACTGCCGGGAGCGATCAGGCCGCCCAGGGCGAGCCAGCTGTCAAACAACTCGGAAAGCTCGCCGGCCCGTTCCGGTTGACACCAGTACCGGGGTTGAATCTCCAGGGCGATGCGCCGCTCCACGGCGCGGCACAGAAGCTCACGAAGGCGAGACTTATCACACGAGCGGTACTGATCGTTGGGTGTGCAGCCGGGGCGCTTCACGTAGTCGGCGAAGGGGTGTACGATGACGTCGGTATGGGTCCAGTTTATGGCGGTTTCCATGGTGTCGAGTTCGTGGGCCGCGACGCTGGCGACATCACCCTCAGGTGTCTGCACCCAGTGGACGTGGTAGTGGTTGGGAGCGACGATGAAATACTCGCACTCAGCGACAATCTCTTCGGACTCGACCATCAGTCCTGGCGCCAGCACATCGAACTCCCCGCCGATGAACACCTCGGGCGTTGGGCCCATGTCCTGCCGCCTCCGCTTGTACTGCCGGAGCCGCGCCGCGTGCGCCGGTTGGTCAGTGATCTGTGGCGGATGGATGTGATCGCTGAAGCCGACGGTACTGTATCGCTCTTCGGCAGCCACGGCGACGGCGGCCTCGAAGATCATGTCGGGTTGGCCGCAATGTGACAGCTCCGTATGCGTGTGGTAGGAGACGGGAGGTGCTGCGGGTTGCTGAGTCATGGCGAGTCGAACTCAGCGAACCCGTACAGACGCGCACCGTTGTCGTGCATGATCATGCGCGCCACTTCCAATGCCTCATCTTCGCTCATCGTTTCGTTCTCGATGCGCCCCGCCAGCACCCGGCCGATCGAACGACGCGCCAGCTTCGCATGGGCGTAGGCCCCCTCGGCGAAGTTGTAGTCGCCACCGAATCCCAGAATCTTGTTCGCCGGTACACTGTCCAGCAGGTCGCCCAGAAGCCGCTCCGCCGCTCCGGCACCGAGGATATAGGTCCAGGCCATGTCCGCGTAGACGTTCGGGAATGACTTCGCCAGCGCCACGAACTCCTGCGTGTACGGCCATCCCCCGTGCAACAGCACGAACTTCGCCGCATCGTAGGTCATGAACAGATTCACCAGCCTCGTCGGGCGCGTATTGTCGACGAAGTTGGCGTTGTCATTCTGAAATCCCGTGTGAATCTGGATCGGGAGATCGCGCTCAACGGCACGGCGGATGATGGCATGAACCATGTAGTCCTGCAACGGCCTGGCTTCCTCAAACCCAACGGGCGTGTCGGCGTGCGCCTGCGTCGTTCGCAGAAGGACCTCCTCCGCCCGGGCCGCCGGCACCTGCTCGAAGGAGATCGGACGCCTGTAGGCGAGGAAGTTCTTGACCCCCACCATTCCCTCTTCGGCACGCTGCGCGAAGGCCACGTCGAGAGCGGCCTCAAGATCGTGCAGATTGTGGATGCTGACGTCGGTGTCCGCCTCCAGGAGCGTCAGGTCGCCCCGGCTGGCCACCGTGGCGAAGTGATCGAAGACGGGCACTGGGAACAGGTGATCGAGATCGCACATGGTCGAGCTGTGGGGCCACACGATCCGGCACGCCCGAACGATCTTCGCCCCCTCGCGCAGGACGGTGTCGTAGTAGCCGGGTCGCGGCAGCGCCGCGGCGTTGGCGTTGAGTTCCGCGAAGGTGTCGGGTGTGATCTCTGCCACCTCGAACAGATCCTCTGCCATGATGCGCAGCGCCTGCCCGTACCCGGTGAAGCGGACGTTGGGCCAATGACGGAAGAACGCCTCCTTCTTCTGTGCCGAGGACAGGGCCGATGCCTCGAGAGACACCTTCTCCAGGGCCAGTCCGCCACTCATCAGGTCGCAATGGACGTAGTGCAGATAAGAGAAGAAATCGCATCCGTGCTTCAGCCTGTCGGCTTCCTGCACGAAGTGCTCATGCGTGTCCATCAGGGCGATCGATTGCAGCGCCATCGACAGCCGTTCGCGCAACTGTGACATCATGCCTCGCTTCCTGCTTCTTGGGCCGTCCCGCACAAGCGCGGGCGCACCGTCCTCACCGGCGATCAGGCGACGCCGGCCCTCGTACGCAAGCCGCGTCGGTAAGATCCGTCAAGGCGCTTGCCCTTCCGTTCGGGATACCTTAGCCTCCCGATCTGGTCCACTGAGATTTCATCATCCGGAGCTCGAGATGAAGATTGCTCTTCAGGCTGGCGAGTCGGAAGACAGCGTCAAGTTCATTCGCCAACTGGGCCTGCAGCACGTCGTCAGCGGCCTGGGGGCACCCGCTTCCGGCATATTCGATGTCGAATCGCTGGAGAGCCGGCGTGATTTCTACGCGTCGCACGGCCTCTGTTGGGACGTCATCGAGAACCTTCCGCCCCAACACTACGTCGATATCATGTTCGGCCGCCCGGGCCGGGATCGTCAGATCGACAATATCTGTCGCACCGTCGAGAACATGGCCCGCGTCGGTATCGGGGTGCTCCAGTACGGGTGGATGCTCGTGGGCGGAATTCGCACGGAGTACAGCCCCACCGGTCGGGGCGGGGCCAGGTATCCCCGCTTCGACATGGCCGTGGCCCAACGGGCCCCGGCGGCGGCCCTGGACTGGCTCGGACTGGGCCGACAGCACTACCCCCATATTCCCGATGGCGAGCTTTCTGCCGAGCAGGTGTGGGAGGGCCTCCTCTACTTCCTCGAACACATCGTCCCGGTGGCCGAGGGGGTGGGCGTAAAGCTGGCCGCTCATCCCGATGACCCGCCGATCCCTTCCTATATGGGTGTCGCCCGTGTGCAGGCGAGCTGGGACGACATGCAGCGGCTGATCGATGCGGTGCCAAGCCCGAGCAATGGCCTCGGCTTCTGCATGGGCACGATCGCGACGATGGCCGGCGTGGATACGGTCGACGCCATCCGCCACTTTGGCGGCCAGGACAAGATCCACTTCGCCCACTTCCGCAATCCTCGAGGCCAGGTTCCAAGCTTCGACGAGGTCTTCCCCGATGAAGGCGATGTCGACATGGTAGCGGCGGTGGAGGCCTTTGATGAGGTTGGCTTTGACGGCGTGATCCGTATCGACCACTGTCCGGGAGTGATCGGTGACAATCGGGGAGAGCGTTCCTTCGCCTACCAGGTCGGGTATCTCAAGGGGGTCGTGCAGGCGCTCCAGGGGGCTGATCCAGAAAGATGCCCGGAGACGCCATGAAACTGGCCCTCGCCGTTGACTACGGCTTCGACGACCAACTCATCTTCGGCCAGCAACTGGGGGCCGACGCCGTCGTGGTGTCACTCGACGAGTGGCGCCACGACCTGCTGGCAGGCGCCCGGAATCGGGTGCAGCAGACCGGGCTGGCCCTGGCCGGCATCCGTCTTCCCGACGCCGGTCCCGAAGATCTGGATGCATTGCCCACGATCGTGACGGCAGCTGGCGCCGCGGGCGTGAACATGCTCAGCTGCGGCCTGCCTCCACCGCGGCCGTCCGGCTCCACCGAGGCCGAACCGGACGGCCGCGGTGGAGCCCTGGTCCATCACTACGGCGAGGCCGACGCAGCTGATCGCGGTACGCCGCCCGTTACCATCGCCGATGCACTGGAGCGTTTCGACCCCGTCGCTGCGGCGGCCGGCGTGCAGATTGCATGGCGCACGGGGACACCCGGCGCCCCGTACGAGGCCGACCTCCTTCAGCTCCTGGAAGCAGACCGCTATCCGGCCATGGGGCTGGACGTGTCCCTCGCAGGGCTGGCCGGCACCGACTACCTGCCAGCTCTGGAGAAGATGCTGGTTGGCGGCCGTCTGTGGCTGGTCGAGATGAGCAATCTCGTCGGTCAGCACGACCAGCGCGATGCCTTCCTCGACGAGGGAGTCATCGACATTCCGCGGGTACTGCGCCTCCTGCACCAAGGGGGGTATGCGGGATCGCTGAGAGCCGGCCCGCCACCCGGCATGAACGAGGACTCGGCGTGGGGGCACACGGGGCGGTCTTTCGATCTGGGTTTCCTGCGCGCTGCCCTGCAGGTTGTCGAGAATCGACCCGACCGGCGCGCGTGACTGGCGGCGTCGGACGCCCTCCCTGCCTCGCGCTCACACCGGACCACGCCACAGTTTACGGGAGATCGATCCATGGCATCCGCATCGCCGGGCGGCAGGTTTTTGCGCGGCCAGAAGTGGGAGAAGTTCTCGGTGCGAGACGCCCGGGCCGACTTCTACGTGTCGCCGGATGGGGACGACGCCTGGTCGGGTAGTCTGCCGGACCCGGCCGCAGCCGGGGATGATGGCCCCTTTGCCACCATCGACCGCTCGCAGGAGGCTGTCCGCGACCTGAAGCGACAGGCCTTCTACGAGAAGAAGCCACCTGTCGAGGCAAGATTCATCGGTTCGCCCCACAAGTACGGCAGGGGTCAGGACATCCTCGTTCTACTTCGGGGCGGGCAGTACTTCCTCGACAGGCCCCTGCGGTTTGGTGCCGATGACGGTGGCGAGAGGGTTGAAACCGACCTGCCCACGGGCGCCTTCGAATTCCACAAGCTGAAGGATCACTTCGTCACCTATGCCGCCTACCCGGGGGAAACCCCCGTTATCTCCGGTGGCAGGAAGCTCGGGCCCTGGCGGCGGGAGAGGGAGAGATGGGTGGCCGATGCCCCCGGACTGGACTTGACCCGGTTGCTGGCCAACGGCCATACCCAAACCCTGGCGCGCACGCCCGGCACGGGGTACTTCACGCCTGCAGAGATGACCGAGTCCCCCGACCAGTTCACCTTCCGGGACGAAGACCTGAAGCAGTGGCCGGGCATGGAGAACAACCGCATCGTCATGTTGCTCAGGTGGCACCGAGGGGTCAATTCGATCGCCTCAGTCGATACGACGGACAACGTAGTCAGGCTGGCCGAACCTCAGCCGGGGATCACCGTGGTGCCGCCGAGGTACTACGTGGAGAACGTGGAGGCGTTGCTCGATACACCGGGCGAGTGGTTCTACGCTGCAGACACCGGAAAACTGAGCTACATCCCGGAAGCTGGCATGGATGACCCCAACATGGCGACGATGGTGACGCCGGTGTTGTCTCAATTGCTGGTGGTTGAAGGTGAACCGCAGCGTCCGGTTCGCAATCTGCGGCTGTACGGCCTGAATTTCGAATCGACGAATCCCGGGGACGGCGCCCTGTCCTTCGCCTACGCCACAGCCTGCGAGTGTGTGGACCTGTCCCTGCGAGGTCTGGGCAACACGGCCCTGCAGTTTGGCAAGGGGTGCTACCTCAACAGGATCCTCGGAAACACCATACAGGGCGCTGACGAGGGTGGCATCAGCATGTGCGGAGAGGCCCACCCCGACTGGGTGGATCTGGTCCATGGCAACACCATCTCACACAATCGCGTATCGAACTGTGGCGGTACCAGCGTGCGCGTCAACAACTCCCGGGACACGGTGATCTCTCACAACGAGATCACAGAAACACGGGGCCGCACCCCTCTGCAAGTGGGGGGATGGTCTAACGTGGAAGTGGCAATCGACGGTGGGTACAGGATCGAGTACAACCACATCCACCATGTTCAGGACGAAGCCGACGACTCGGGCGCCATCACCACGACCGGCCTCACCAGAGACTCGATCATACGATTCAATCTCATCCACGACGTTCGAGCTGGCTTCTTCAATGACAACGTCGCCGTCTGGTTCGACAACATGTCCTCTGGCTGGACCATCGTGGACAACATCTACTTCAACCTTGAGCAGTCGGAGATGAAGCTGTGTGCCTCCGTGCTCGAGGACAATATGTACCGGGACAACTGGCTGATTGAGTCGCCTGCCTCTGTTCCGGAGGGCATCCTGGAGGGCCATCCCGAGTTCGACACAGATGAGCTCAGGATCGAATCCGCCGATGGCGGCGTACCGCAGCGGGTTGTCACCGGCCAGATCCTGAAAGCCAGTGCGACAGTACGGAACGCCGGCGAGACCGGCGTGAGTCGCGTCGACCTGTACGTCGACGGGAAGATCGCTGAATCCAGAAAGTTCGCCGTAGTACGCAACAGCGACCGCACCATCAGCTTCGACCTGGTGTTCCACGAGCCCGGCCGCCACGAAGCGGCGATCGGCGCTACGCTGCCCCAAGTCGTGGTAGTTGGCGGTGAGACCCTGCGGACGCTTCACCGCGACCTGGAGGTGTCGGCAACGGTCGTGCCTCTGGGTGAGGACGTTGCTGTGAGTGCGACTGTCCAGAATGTGACAGACCGCGACACCTCTGAAGAAGTCGAATTCCGTGTGGATGAGCAGATCGCCGAACGGAAATCCGTACCTCTGGCGCCGGGCGAGTCCAGACGGGTTCGGTTTCTGACCAGGCCGGATGTGGGTCTGCACAGAGTCTCGGTGGGCGGTGCGGGGCCCGCCTGCCTGGAGGCCTATCCACACAATCCCGTGAATATCGCGAAGGCCGAGTTGCACACCCACGTGTCGGGGACCGCCAGGCCCTGTGAGTTCACCGTGGATCAGGTCCGCAATCGGTACACCATCAAGGCCAGCGGCACCGACCTTCTGCATGCGGAGGACTCATACGGGGCCATCTACCTGAAGGGCGTCATCACCGGCAATTTCACGGCAACGGTGAAAGTTGTCAGGTATCAGTCCCAGGTGAATCCCTGGTACAGGGCGGGCCTGTTCGTACGGAACGATCTGTCCAGGAGCCATGAGACCGAACCCGGCAGCCTCGGCTCCGTCTTGCTGTACACCACGCCGAAACTGGCGGGGATTCAGTGGGACGAGCATGGCGACGGTTGTATGCACAAGAGTGGCGGTGGTGGGATCCATGATCAGGAGCCGCCCTTCCCGGTGTGGCTCAGACTGGTCAGACACGGTGACACCTTCAGCGGCTACACCAGTGGCGACGGCGAGCATTGGGGAGACCCGTGGTCCACCGACCCGGTCCCCGGCTTGGCCGATGCCATGGACATCGGCATCGCCGCCGGCACCATCGACCAGGTACCAGCCCTGGTGGAATTGGAGGATTTCGCCCTGGAACTGGAGGACATCGGCTGAGTTCCTGGCGTGTCTTCACCCGATGTGACTTGCCCCCAGGAAGCGGCTCGGGTAGCGATCTACATGCCCGCCTGACGCACCACTTCCTCCACCTTCTCCGGGTCGGCGCCGGGCAGCAATACACCAGCACCCGCAACGACCATCCTGCAGGCTTTCTCAAAGCATGCCAGGCTCGCCCCTGGCCACCGGCACTACGACATGCAGATCGGCAGGAGCGGCAGGCGACACCGTCACGGTTGTGGCTCGATCACTGGACCTCGACCGGGCCACGTCCACGCGGTACTCACCCGACGGCAACAGCAACGCGAAACGTCCGTCGGCATCTGTCACGTCAACCGCTGCCAGGCCGGCGCGATCGACGGCCTGCAGCAGGATTCTGCGTCCAGCCACGCCTCGGGTCGTGCCCTCCCGGGTGACGGTGCCACGCAGTTCACCGAACCCGTCCACATCGGCGACCACCACATCGCCGAGAAGGTCACCGCCGGTGGCCTTGGCGATACCTTCCCCCCAGGTCATCCAGCTGTACGAGTTGTCGTCGTCCTTGTCCGTGACGACCACGTCGAGGCCGATACTGCGGTGGCGTGCAGAATCCAGAGCCACACGCCACTCGTAACGGTGATAGCCATCACCGTGCTGCCATCGGACTTCGGCAACAGGGGACACCTGGCGCAGCGACGCCGATACCCGCACGCCGTAGACATAGTGTTGCGCGGGCAGTTCGCCGGCGCCGTGGCCCATGTCGACGTAGAGTTCACAACCATCGTTGGTGTTCCAGAAGACATTGCTGCTGCTGTCGATGACGACCGATTCATCCTCGACCTCGACAGCTACGTACAGCTGGCTTCGGTCGACGCTGATGCCGACGCGGAACGACGCTGACAGATCCTGGCCGCCCGTCGGTGCCTGACCGTACTCGATCAACTGGATATCGTGTCGGGGCGCGTCCTCTGGCCAGTCGGCGAAATCTCCGTCGACAGTGATGTCGGCCACGGGGACGGCGAGGGCTACGGCGGCGTTGTGGGCTGTGGCGGGGGCTCCGGCGATCAGGGCCAGCAGGCAGAACCGGAGGACGAGGCGACAGCCTCGCTCTTGCGACACCAGGTTACTCGACAAGCTCGTAGATCTCCGCCGGACCAAAGGTCTCCGGGAAGTGGGGACGCAGGAACTTGCGGACCTCCCAGCACAGGCCGCACTTCTGCGGATATCCCTCACGCGGCTCATAACCGTGTTCCTCTGCCACTTCGAGAATCGCGAGGGGGCCTCGTTGGTAGGCCCTGTTCACGAGTTCGTTGCCCACGTGGAAGCCGCGCTGCATCCACTCGACGAGCGGCTTCTCGCGGGCATTGCCGACAATGATGCCGCAGCAGGTCTGGATATTGCCGTAGGGGTCGATGTGGATCTCCCACATCTCGTCGGCGTCGAACTCGGTGCGACAGCTCTGGTCACCCGACGTCCCGTGCCACAGCGGATCGTCGGCCAGCTCGTCCAGCGGCCGATCGGGAAAGAAAGAAGACAGGCTCTCGCCGGCGCGACCGACCAGGTTCGGCGCGTGCTCACGGGTGTACTCGGCCAGTTGTTTTTCGTCTCGCCCGATCCGGCGCAACTCCTGCAGGCGCTCCAGTGACAGGTCTTCTCCCGCCACGTTCTCACGCCCGAAGATCTCGGCCGCCCAGCGCCAGGCGCGATGCCGCCTCTCGGGTGACACGAATGTCTGATGGTAAGGATCGGCGCTGATGAGAGCACCCACCAGGCCCGCATCCCGGAGTGCTTCGTACCGGGTCCGGGTCACGTCGTCGTCGACACACCAGGAGGCATTGGTTTCGAAGAAGTGTGGCTCACAGCCTTGCTCACGGGCGGCCCGGCAGATGGCCAGCATCTCCTCGTAGAACATCATGGCCTCGCCACCGGCGATGTGAACCACCCGATCGGTCTGGCGCAGCTGGCGCAGAAACTCGACGCCGTCGTCGAGAGACACCCTCACCCCCGGGAGCTTCGGGCTGCAGCTGAACAGACAGTGCCGGCAGGCGATCGTGCACTTGTAGCTGAACAGCAGGCTGGCCACGTGCTTGATGCCGATCGCCTTCGACACACCCTCCCGGCGGACGACCTCGTCTACCGGCAGTGACCGGAGTTCGTCCACAGGTCAGACCGAGTGCCGCCGACGCTCGATGATCTCGCGCTGCAGATCCACCCCGAGCGTGGCGAAGCGGGCGGAGAAACCGCCGACCCGCACGATCAGGTTCGCGTGTTGCTCCGGATGCCGCAATGCCTCCTCGAGTTGTTCGACGCTGGTCGTGTTCCCCTGAAAGATCATGCCGCCGCGGGCGAGGAAGGTGGTGAGGATGACCCGCATGCGCTCGTGGTCGATCCACTGATCGTCCATGTCCCACATGGTGGTTGCACCCCCCGTCACACATTCGAAGGGCAGGGACGTGCTCGAGTTGATGGCGCTGGTGATCCCCTCCTTCATGGCGCGGCCCAGAGGCGTGACACCGTGCCCGATCATCTCACCGGCGTGGGAGCCGTCACCGCGAGCGCCCAGCTCGGCACTGGCTCCGGGGGTCCAGACGAAGTTGAAGACCATGGGCTTCAGACGCCCAGCGAAGCGGGTGCGCCGCGCCGTGGCCAGCGTACACACGCTGCGCAGCACGCGCCGTGTCATGGCGTCCGCCGACGGGTCTTCGACGCCGAACATCGGCAGCTGGCGAAGCCTGGCCTGCAGTACCGGGCTGTCCGCGAAGTCCGTCCGCAGGGCCTCGAGCATCTCCCCCGGGGTCACGAAGCTCTGATCGAAGACGGCGCGCTGGAGACCGTTGAGCGAATCGGCGGCGCTGGTGATCCCGAGGGGGGCGAAGCCGTAGTCGTGGTAGCGGGAGCCGCCGGCCTGTTGCTCCAGGCCGCGGTCGAGACAGTCGCTCATCAGGCTCGAGAGCAGGTAACACGGACGCAGTTCGGCGTAGCACTCGCTGGCGATGTCGAGGGCCCGGACCATGGCGTCGTACTGGCGCGCCAACTCGGTCTCGAAGGCCTTGTAGAGCTCTTCGAAGTCGTCGTAGTCGGTCAGGTCGCGGTCGTGGGGGATGCGAGACTCACCGGTCAACAGATCGACCCCGCCGTTGAGCACCAGCTCCAGCACCTTCGCCACGTTGTGGGTGCGCGCGAAGTTCAGGTCGCAGTTCATGCCCTGCGGGCTGATCTCCATGCAGCCGCCGGCCATGTACATCGCCGCATCGTCACGGGCAACGCCACCGTTGACGATGGCCGGGATGCAGACGTCGTCATTGTAGATCTGGGCGCGGTTGCTCCCCTCCAGCAGGTAGCGGACCATCAGCTCCATGAAGTCCGGCGGGCACTGGCTGCAGACGCGCGGGTAGACGACCGGGTGGGTCTGTTCGAGGTCGATGATGGATTCGACCATGATGTACGACAGCGGATTGACGGCACAGGTGCCATCAGCATGGGTGCCGCCCGGCACCACCGCTTCGACCCAACCGTCGCCGTTCTGGAGACGCTCGTGACAGCGGATCCAGAGCTCGTCGATCAGCTCCCTGGCTGTCTCCAGCGTCGTGACTCCCTGCGCCAGATCCTTTGCCAGATACGGCCACAGAAAGGTGTCGGCCCGCCCGGGACCGTTGCCGCCGAAGGGATTTTCGAACATGACAGCAAGGTGCTGAAAGTGGAAGAACTGGACCGCTTCATGGAAGCTTCGAGGCGGCTGGCGTGGCACGCGCGAACAGATCTCGATCAATCGCTCGAGGCGTTCGCAGTCGGCACCCGAGCTCGACTCCGACTGTGCCCGCAGAGCGGCCACGTGCCGGTCGTTCCAGCTGAGCACGCTCTGCCACAGAATGATGGCGCCCTGCAGGAGCTGCCGGGCACTCTCCGCGGTGGCGTCGGTCAGACGCGCGGTGAGGTCGGCGATGTGTCCCTCGACGCCCTTCTCCAGCAGGTGGTCCCAGCGCCAGCCGATGTGACCCGGAGCGCCGCCGCCACCCACGAAGGGATCGATGAGGTCACGCTGACGCTCTCCCATCTGCTTCCATGCGTCATATCGCTCCCACCTTTGGGCGTGCTCGTGCTCCGGCTCCAGCCAGCGGTTCGGGATCTGGTAGAGCATGCCGACGAGGAGTTCGTCGGGCAGGACGTGGACCGGCTCGTTCTCGAGGGCGTAGGCCAGCGACTTGGCGTAGCGCTCCCAGTACGGCGCCGACCCATGGAGCTCGAAGAACGCTCTGGTCTGGTTGCGCCGGCGCGGGCTGGCGGTGTCGGCCGCCCCACGTTGGCGGCTGGCATCCCGAAATCGTGTGATCCGTGGGGACAACGTCGTGATCAGTGTCTCGTTGGGACTTGGCAGGATCATGGCGCCTGACTGTCAGTCGAAAGCGGAAGGAATCGGTTCACGATCCAATATCAGCAATAATCGATGGGCGGTCACTCCGGGTGATCTGGACACGTCACCGTATCATTGACCCCAACCCGCAATCCCTTCTATGTACATCACATGTGCCCATCATTCGGAGGAAACTGAATGCGTATCACAGCCGTGAAGGCCATGGAGCTGAGAGATTCCGCCGGCCAGAGTCTGGTGCGGGTGGAAACCGATGCCGGCCTCTTCGGCATCGGCGAAGCCGGGGCAGCCGGCCCGGCGGCGCGCGCCAATCTGCAGTGGCTCGAGCCCGTTCTCATCGGCACCGACCCGCTCCATATCGACAGGCTATACCAACAGATGATGGGCCTGCAGCACACCTACCAGGCGCATGTGCCAACCGTCAGCGGCGTCGACATCGCGCTGTGGGACCTGGCGGGCAAGATCCTCGACCGCCCCGTCTGCGACTTGCTCACGGGCCGCTACCGCGACCGCGTTGAGATCTACTATGGCGGGGCGCCATCGGCCATGACCGATCGCGCGGTGGTCGACGATTGGGTCGCCGAGCTCCGCTCCCACCCTCATGGCTACCGCACGGCGAAGGTGGGTTTCACCGGCCTGCTCGATAGCACACGTCTCTCCCGCCCGTTTGTGGGTGGCGCCCCCAGCCAGACGTTGAAGGTCAGCGATATGAGGGTTGTGCAAGCAGGTTTTGAGACGCTGCGCGACGTGATGGGTTGGGACCTCGATTTCATCGTCCACTGCCACAACGAGTTTGACGTACCCACGGCCATCGGTCTGTGTCAGGCCGTGGAAGAGGCGCGGCCGATCTGGATAGAGGACCCGCTGCAGGTGTGGTTCAACGACGGTTACAAAGCCCTCAGATCGGCGTCACGCGTGCCGATCTGCACGGGCGAGAAGATCGAGGGCTACCGCGATTTTCTGCCGTTCATCGTAGAAGGTGGAATTGACGTCCTGCACCCCGACCTCTGCTGGTGTGGCGGCATCAGCGGGGGCAGAAAGATCGCCGAACTCGCCGATCACTACGGCTTGCCGGTTGCGCTCCACAACTGCGGCAGCCTGGTGCACAACATGGCCAACGTCCACTTCGGGGCATCGGTGCGCAATTTCAGCATGAGTGAGACGCGTATTTACGCGCGCCCCTACATCGCGGCGATGGGCGGCCTGGATGGATTCGACGTGGTGGACGGCATGCTCGCCGTGCCCGCGGGGCCTGGCCTGGGGTTCAACCTCGTACCGGAGATCCTGCGGGCAGAGCTGAAAGAGGGTGAACCTTTCTGGGATTGAGTCGAACTCATCCGCCAAACCACAGCCTTCCTGGCGTGGTACTGAAGATGGCTTCCTCTTCAGCGTCACTCAGATCGAGGGACTGGCTGAACAACGTACGGCTCTGCGCGTAGGTGACCTGTGGGGTGTATTTCTCGCACGGGAAGTCACTCCCCCAGACACAGCGATCGGGACCGTAGACATCGATCACCGCCCTGATGAGGGGAGGCGTATCGACGAAGGGATAGGGCTGCCCTGAGCCTGCTGCCAGCCAGGTGAGTTTGGCGTGCAGGTTGGGGTATTTTGCCAGCTGCAGTGTTCGCTGGATCGTCTCGCCTTGAATGCCATCGTCCCCGTGAGCGAACATGCAGTGGTCGAGTACCACGGGTAGATCGGGGTGCCTCTGCAGCATGGTTGCCAGCTCGTCGGCGAGAGGCAGCCGGATGAGAGCGTTGATGACGATCCCGAGCTCTTCAGCGG
Source organism: Candidatus Latescibacterota bacterium (assembly GCA_036011085.1). Classification (GTDB taxonomy): domain Bacteria; phylum Latescibacterota; class UBA2968; order UBA8231; family UBA8231; genus UBA8231. The sequence goes on along the minus strand of DASCMS010000097.1, from coordinate 69,217 downwards.
TACTCCAGAGAGCGTCGACACCGGGATGGTCGAGGTGCTTCTCGACGCTGTAGTCCAGGTGTTTCTCGGGCTGTCCCGCCGGGACACTGCGCATACCCCGCACATTGCAGTCCTGCACATAGGCTCTGAGCCGAGAGGGGCTCTCCGGGTCCTCCGGGTGCAGGGTGCAGACACCCGCCATCCAGGGAGTGTTGTCGCGGGACGAGTCCGTCAGAAAGCGATTGTCGAAGCCATAGGTCATGCTCGTGTGGATGGCGACGACCCGCTGCACTCCGGCCGAACTCATGTCCCTCCGCAGGTGCTCGACCGTACCGATGCCGGCAGGACGGTGGCCTGCACTGTCCAGGACCGGATAACGCTCCCGGTCATCGCTGAATATGTGTGCGTGTGTATCGGTTACCTGCATGGTGTCTCCCTACCCCCATCTCGAGTCAGCGTCCGCTGGACGCGGCAGCCGGCCAGCCCTCAGAAGATAACACACACCCACCAGCACAATCGCCACACCGAACGCTTCGAAACCCAGCCTGTAACTGCGATCCGTCACGGCAATCCCCATGGCCATGACCACCGGTATGCCGGCGACCTCGCTGGCGAAACCCTTCACCGACGATGCTGTGGCGCGGTGCTCGCTGGGAATGACGGCCTGCAGTCGGGCATCGTAGACAATGTCGATCGCCTGGAAGACAAAGACGAACAGAACCACGAGAAGGATCGCTGCCGGATGCATGGACCACGCCGCAACGAACAGTCCAGCGCCGCAGGCGGCGAACACGGAGAAGACGGTACGCGATGACAGGTCGACGAACCGATGAGCCATGAAACTGGCCAATGCCTGGGTGCCGCACAGCACCGCCAGCAGCACACCGGGAGCGTATTCCGGCAGGCCGATCTCCACCGCAAGAATCGGCCAGTACTCCTCGAGGGTGCCGCCCAGCGACAGGGCGACAGTGGCGAACAGGACGAGGTGGCGCACATAGGGCCGCAACACGACCTCGCCTACCCCTGCCCGCAGAGTCACCGCATAGGCCGCCCACCCGGTGGCTCCGGTGGGGGCCACCGGAGGGGCCGTCGGCAGGGACAGCAGGAGGCCGCCGGCAGCGAGGGCCGCGGCGGCACTGGCGGCGATGAGGATCTCGTAGCCCGAGGACACTACCCACGAGGCAGCGAGAGAAGCCGCCACGATGCCGGCCTGGCCGAGGCCCCGGCATCTGCCCTGGACCCTGGCGTAGTCGTCCTGCCGGCCGAAACGCTTCAGCTCATCGTAGACGAGAGCCTCGAAGGCGCCCGACCCGAGGGCCCCCTCGATCCCCCACAGAACGAAGCCGACGAGAAACCCCCAGAAACTGGGGAAGAGGGCCCAGCAGGTGTACCCACAGGCGCGCAGAACCGCGCCGAAGACCATGATGGCCTTGCGGGAATGGCGATCGGCGAGCACGCCGGACGGCACTTCCAGCACGATCGTTGTGGCGCACCAGACGGCCAGGAGGGTAGCCAGCTCCATCGGGCTCAAGCCATGATCGACGAACATCACGGCGTAGAACGGGTAGATGAGCATGAGCTCATCCACGAAACAGTGGCTGTAGAGACGGAAGAGAAAGGAGTTCATGTACGGCACCTCATCGGGGGCGGGAGTTCACGAAGGCGAGAACGCAACAAGACCCGGCCTTCCTGTGGCGGCGCCCGAGCGTGGTACGGGCACGGACAGGTGGCGTGTTGCCATCCGTCGGAACGGCGATGAGGTAGGTGCGACCAGCCGCTGTCAGCGGCCGGTTGGCTGGTGACTCAGAGTCAGGTGAATCCGCTCATGATGCTCCAATATACAACCGGGGAAGAAAGACGACACCGAGTTGATCCCTGTGTGGGGCCGGGTCTGGTCCGACATAGCGCGGATGCGCATGTTCTCTGAACGCATCCAGGCTGAATCCACGACCACACATATAGTAGAAAGAGACAACGTATGAGTATCGGTCATCGTAGTGCGGGGCGTCTCCGTCGGAACCTGACACGCTCCTGCATCGCCTTCGCGGTATTGCTGCAGCTGATGTCTGTCAGCATGACCTCCCACGTTTCCGCCCAGCAGCCTGCCCAGCCGGCAACAAGGCGGTCGATCTCAGAGCGGCACCTCGATCCCTCGGGGTTCCCCTGGCCATCCGGGGCGAAGGCCGCCCTCAGCCTGACCTTCGATGACGGGCGCTCCAGCCAGGTCACCCACGCCGTGCCGGTGCTCGATTCCTTTGCTGTGAAGGCCACGTTCTACGCCCAGCCGAAGAATCTTCTGGAGGAGCTCGAACGCTGGCAGCATGCCATCGCTTCGGGGCACGAGATCGGAAATCACACCGTCGGCACCCGTGCACGGGGAATTTCGCCTGGGTCCGGTACGATGGTGTCGTGCTCGAGTCCTACGACCTCGACCGCATGCGTGCCGAGATCCTGCAGGCCAATGATGAGTTGGAAGAGCTCGTGGGCTCCCGCCCCGTGAGTTTCGCCTACCCCTGCGGTCAGACCTTCGTCGGTCGTGGCCGCGAGACGCAAAGCTACGTGCCGCTGGTGGCAGAGATGTTCCAGACCGGGCGGCGCTGGCTGGATGAGACCTCGAACGCACCGGACCATTTCGACACGGCCCAGGTGATGTCGATGCGGATGGATGGGGAGGACTTCAGCAGGGTACGTCGAATGATCGAGCGCGCGAAACGAAATGAGAACTGGCTGGTCCTGGCCGGCCACAGCGTTGGCGAGTCAACTCAGTGGGGGACCAACCTGGCCATGCTCAGGGAGCTGCTGGCCTACGCCACCGATCCGGCCAATGGCGTCTGGGTCGCACCCGTGTCGGAGGTAGCCACGTTCATCGCCAGAGAACGGGCAGCCAGGGAGTAGGAATCGCCGGATTGCCTACAGCTTGATCGCTGCCAGCAGCGCCGTTGTCATCAGACCGGCGAGAAGAACCATACGCTGAGTGAGTTCGCGACCTTGCTCGCGAATGACCTGCTCAATCTCGACGAATCTCGACTCATGGCGATTGAGCCGGTCGTCAAGTTTCGTCTCCAGGCGATTGAACCGGTCGTCGAACTTCGCCTCCAGGCGCACGATCTGAGCTCGGACGTCCTGAATATCTTCGCGCAGGTAGGAAATACCCCAATGCATCTCGTCGTCGCCGGGTTCGGGTCGAGGGTGAGAGGTCTCCGCCATCCTGCTCTCCTGATCGTAGTCTAACGTCGGGTGTCAGGACCGGCAACCGATCCCTGTCCCGGATACGCAACAGGTGTGCCAGTGATTCGTCGCAGGCAGATCACCCGAGGCCCGCGGGTAACGGCCACGACTTGACTCAGTACTGCGGGAGCTACAGCACACATCAGTGTGAGTCAGTGGCGCCAGGAGTCCACCGCCAGAGGCCACCATGCTGCCGCCACGTATTCCGTATTCTATTGGACATGACCGACCACTCCATCACGGACAGCGCCGCCCGGGACTTTATCGAGTCTCACTATGGCCGCCAGGTTGGCGACGTCGAATACGTCGGTGAGGGCGCCTGGTCTCGCTGCTTCGGTTTCACCGACCGTGGTCGAAGTCTCGTCGTCCGCTTCGGTCGCCATCTCGATGACTTCGAAAAGGACCGTCATGCTTCGTCGCATCGGTCGCCCCTGTTGCCGATCCCGGAAGTGTTGGAGATCGGCCAGGCCTTCGAGGGCTTCTTCGCCATTTCCACTCGTGCCTGCGGGCAGCCCCTGGAGAGCTTGAACACCGAGGCGGAGTGGCGGGACGTCCTGCCGTCCTTGTTCGCCGCCCTCGACTCGATGCGCCGTGCGGACCTCAGCAGAAACCGGGGCTACGGTGGCTGGGACGCCCGGGGCAATGCCGGCAACATCTCGTGGCGCGAGTTCATGCTTGCCGTGGGCGAGGATTCGCCCGCCAGCCGGACCCACGGCTGGCGACGGAAGCTGGCCGATGCACCGGGTGGCGATGCCCTCTTTGATGCAGGACTTGCTCGTCTGGGCGAACTGGTGACCGAGGATCTCAACCCTCGACATCTGGTGCACGCTGACCTGCTGAACCGGAACGCCCTGGTGGAAGGTGGCCAGTTGTCAGCCGTGTTTGACTGGGGCTGCTCACACTACGGTGACTTCCTCTACGACATCGCCTGGTTCGAATTCTGGGCGCCCTGGTACCCTGCCCTTGAGTCCGTCGTGATTCTGGACCGTTTCGAGGAACATTGTGTGAACACTGAACTTCAGATCACTCAGTTCGACTCCCGCATGCAGGCCTGCCTGATCCGTATCGGCCTCGACCATCTGTCCTACCATGCCCACACCGGCAGACTCGATGAACTCCAGGCGGTTGCAGCGCGCATGGAGCCGTTGCTGTCCTGAGGCAGTTGGAGGGCGCAATCACTCGCGCGGTCATACGGGCCCGGCACACGAACAGGAGTTCAACCACACCATGATCCCACAACTCGGCCAGTGGTGCCGCGAAATGCAGGCCCTCGCCCAGAACGGCCTTGCCTACAGCAAGGATCCGTACGACATCGAGCGCTTCCACCGGCTCCAGGGGATCGTGGCGGAGATGTTGTCGGCCGTCAGTGACGACAGCCTCGAATCCACATCCCAACTTATCGGTCTGGAGGAAGGGTACCTCACACCCAAGGTCGATGTCAGGGCCGGGGTGTTCCGCGACGACAGATTGTTGATGATCCGCGAGGCATCCGATGGCCTCTGGTCGCTGCCCGGCGGCTGGGCGGACATCAACGAATCGCCGAGTGAAGCTGTTGTCAGGGAGGTGCTCGAAGAGACGGGTTTCACCGTCTCGTGTCAGAAGCTCGTGGCTTTGTTCGACCGGGATCGGCAGGGGCATCCGCCCATGCACTATCACGTGTACAAGCTGTACTTCCTGTGCCAGATCGAATCGGGCACGGCAACGACGAGCTCGGAGTCAACAGCCGTCGACTTCTTTGCCCTGGATGCGCTGCCCAGCCTGTCGACTGCGCGGGTCACCGAAAAACAGCTCAGGATGCTCGCCCGGCATCAGGCCGATGTGGACCTCCCGACGGAGTTCGACTAGGTGAGCCGGGGTCAGTCCCAGTCAGTCACTCACAGGTAATCCGGAAGGCGTCATCCAGGTCCAGCGGTAGCACCAGTACCCGGATCTGTTCGGCCTCGGCCTGATCGCAAAGATCCGATGAATCATCGACGTACCGTTCCCTGTACTCGGCGTTGAAGACGGGCTTGCCCGCATTGATGAATGGTGCCAGCAGGTCACACTCATCGAACTCGTGGCATTGTTCGTTGACCTGCAGGTCGAAGTAGGGCTCCAGCTCGCTGATCTGATCCACGTCGTTTTTGAGCGCCACGAACAGCCCCCGCTCGTGGGCGGCGTTGGCCAGCCAGCGGTTGTAGGCCAGCTGATCGTCCCCGGTCAGGTCGAAACCGCTGTCATTGGTATAGCCGTCCATGTTGTCCGGTTCGACGCCGTCACACCGCCGCGATACGGCGAGATCCAGGCGTGCGGCCATGACCTCGCGAAGGCCGGCAGAACGGACGTCGAGCCAGCGCTCACCCTCCCATCCGTCCAGGTCCTTGCCCAAGGCGGCCTCGGGGAAGTCTCCCGCGTCTTCTCGCCACTCCTCGAAGGAGCCACCTGAGAAGTAACACATCACCTTGCGTCCATCCGCGTGCAGCTGGTCGATGGTGGACTGGGGTACGTCGAACAGGTCGATGTCATACACGTCGACGTCGTATTCGGTGTTGACATCGCCGAGCAGTTGCCACTGCCAGGTAGTCGTCACCTCTGGCTTCCATCCCAAGTACGAAACGGGAGCCACCGCGTTGGGGTCGACATCGCCGATTGCCGAATCTCCACCCAGCACGGTGTCGTCCTCGGAAACCTCATCGTCGGATGAACCGCAGCCGAACAGCACTGGAAGCAGAAGAAGCGACATCCACAGAAACAGTCTCACTCTGATCCTCCTCTTTCCGTCATCTCACATACAGAATGTGGCACCATGGCCCTCGACATGCCACCTGCTGACGTTCGCTGTCCCCAGGGTTGCCGGAGTGCATGTGCAAGTCTTGGTTTGCCGCAGTCACAACGAGATCGTGTCTGTTCGGCACTCGGCGCTCCAAAGGAGACTCAGACTGGCAACACCGAGACCACCAGTGTGTCTGCGCCTGGCTGCAAGTGGCGAAGCGGAGATCCTCGCAGGGCTCTTCCAGCTCTACAGGCACGACCTCAGCGAATACAGCGGCCAGGACATCGGGCAGGACGCTGCCTTCGACGATCGTAACCTCGGCAGATACCTCCTCGCTGCTCGGTACTGTGCCTATCTGTTCCATGTCGGCGACCAGCTCGCCGGATTCGCCCTCGTGGACCTCGAGTCAAACCATGTCGAAAACGAGACCGTGAGCAATCTGGACGACTTCTTCATCCTGCGGAGGTGGCGAAGGCAGGGAGTCGGTACCGAAGCGGCGACGCTGCTCCTGTCGTCTCGGCCCGGCAGATGGCAGATCAACAAGCGCACATACAACCCGGTGGCCATGAACTTCTGGAATCGTGTTGTCGAGAGTGTCGCAACCGGTGAGATCAGAGAGCATGTCACCGAGGGAGACATACACATGCACATTTTCAGAGTGCCATGAATCTGACCCGCCGCAACAGGACCTGTCTGAGCTTTCTCGAGGACATCTCTGCGGTGTCGGACGCGTGTGACACCGTCTCCTACATCTGGGGAGGACTGCCCGTCGACGTTCTCGAAGGCCGGTTCCTGCGGGAGCACCACGATATCGACGGGTTCACTCTCGATCTGAAGGACAAGAGAGGCGATCTCGAGGAGTCCTATCGGTGCCGGGACTACGATACTCGCTACATGGACGAGTGGGACATCCTGGTCATCGAGAAATCCGGCCTCCAGGCCAGCTTCAATCGGCTCGAGATCGATCGTGACACGGCGATGTGGCGGCACATCGGTGATGCCGGAGCCTTGTTCTTCCCCAGGGAGTGGCTGCCGGAAGCGCCCCTCGAGTTCTGCGGCGTGAAAGTCTACATCTCCGGCATCCAGTTCGAGTACGCCATCAAGACCAGCCCCTGGATCCTGGGTCCGGAGTGGACTGGCAGAGAGAAGGATCGACAGGCGGCCGAGTATCTCGCCAGGAAGCTGGCTGAAGCAGGCATCAGTGCCGACGACGTGCTGAGTCGCGTCTGGAGCTACAACCCCTTCTGGGTCAGGAAGGGCTATTCGGAATACGCCATGCCCGCCGTCGCATCACCGTTGTCGCCGCTGCCGTGACGGTATGCCAGCTGGCTGGACGCGACCTGGTGTGTCCCCTGTGAATTGGTAGCCGTTGGGTATCACCCCCCGTACCGCCGTCCCTCATCCAGCATGGCCAGGTAGTTGTCCACAGGGATGTAGTTGGCTACCGAATTCCCGGTTCCCAGACAGTATCCACCACCCGCCTGACACACATCGAGCGTGTCCCGTACGCGCTGCCGGATGCCCGCTTCATCGGCACGACAGAGGAAGTCCAGGTCGACTCCGCCGAGCATGGCAATCCGATCACCGTACCGCTGCTTGGCGACGGTAACCGGTTCGATCACATCCTCGAAGGAATGCCTGGCATCGATCCCCACGAAATCGATGAGCGATTCCATCAGCTCGTCCAGGTTACCACATGCGTGCAGCAGGTAGAGCCTGTCGTATTCGTGGGCCAGATCGGCGTTTCTCCTGTGCCAGGGGAATGACTTCTCGATCAGGATGTCGGCGCCGATCATGGGCCCCGTCTTGAAGCCCATATCGTCGCCGCCCAGCAGGAAGGCCACGCGCTTGAACTGGACCAGCACCTCAGCCACCCCGTGCAGGATGGTGCCGACCCGTTCGAACATGGCATCCACCAGGCCCGGCGTGTCGTGGATCTGGTAGCACAGGTTCTCGTACCCCATCAGCCAGGTGACCTGCTCGAACACCGAATGACACCCGGCGGTGATGCACATGTCTTCCGGCAGATTCGCCGAGAGCCATTCCAGGTCGCTGGTGTCCGCCTTCGCCGGATCTGGCCATGGATACTGCTCGAACTCCTGCCAGCCGGCGATCGGTCCGGTGTGCTCGTCCGTCCAGTTGCGCTGGTTGCGTCGCTGTCCCTGCTGCTGGGTCGTGTCGTCGGTGGGCAGCAGCTCACGCGGAAAGGCCACTCCCGTGACGCCGGAGGCCACGTAGTCGTAGCCGAGGAATCGCTGGAGTTCGATCTCGAGTTTCCAGCGTCGGTGCGGGTCGTCTTCCGGGACCTCGGCGCTGAGGCCGAAACGCTCGGAGATCGCTTCCTTGATCTCGCCATCCAGGAAGAGCTCGAGGTAATGCACTCGCTTCGGCGTCCCCTGGCGCTTGAGATTGGCCAGCAGGGCCTCATAATCGGGTTGTATCGGTGTGCTGAGCATGATGTATCCTTTCCACCCGGCAGTTCTGGGTATACAACCCAAATTGCCGGGTAGCAGGCAACCCTGACTGAGTTGATGATGCCTTGAGTCTCCTTGAACACAGTGCCGCTCTCCGACACGAGGCCGAGAGCCTCCTCACCGACACGGGCATCGATGCTCAGGTCCGCCAGTACGGAGATCTCACCTACGTCGGCAGTTATGCCCTGGACCTGATGGCCTGGCCCGATATCGACATCAACGTCGTCCCGACTGCAGGTCAGTCGATACGGGGGTTCATGGAGTTGTGCACGCGGATCACGGAAATACCCTCCGTTACGCGCCTGCATTTCCAGAACGTCCTCGACGAGCGCCCCCCGGGGTTTGCCGCGGGTCTGTATGCGGGGATCAGGCTCCGGGGACGCGACTCCCAGGTCCTCTGGAAGATCGATCTCTGGTCCATGGATGTGTCCGAGGCCGCGGAGCCGAAGCGGGAGGTCGCCGGCCTCCTCAGCCGGCTCGACGATGAAGCTCGGGCCACGATCCTCGCCACCAAGCACGTGCTGCTCACGCCCGAGGGACGCACCCCTATCGGCAGCGGTCATCGCATCTACGAGGCCGTGTTGTCGAAGGGCCTGCGCCGGATCGAGGACATCAGAGAATTACTCCGCAGCGAGGGTGTCGAGTAATGGAACCCATCCACAGACCCGACGGCGTCGTCATCCGCGCCTACCGCGAATCCGACCGCGAGGCCGTGCGGCAGTTTGCCGCCAACGACGAACACGCGCGACCGCAATTGGCAGCAAAACACGCGGGTCTGGGAGAGTATATGGCCGATGGCCTGGCGCACTTCTTCGATCTCGAGCCCGAAAGCATGTTCGTGGCGGAACATGATGGCCAGTTCATCGGCAACCTGCTGGGCACTCTCGATGCGGAGCTCGCCGACCAGCGCGAGGAGACCTACACCCGGCGCCTCCGCCGCAGACGGATGTTCCAGGGTGCCTATGGCCTGCCCATCTGGATGATCCCCCTGATCAGATCCGGACGTGCGCCTCTCGAGTCAGAACCGCCGCACGTAGATCCCGAACGATACCCCGCCGAGCTCCACATCGGCGTCCGACGCGACTGGCGGCGCAAGGGAGTGGGCGCCGATCTCATGGCAGCATTCGAAGCGCATCTGCGCCGGGAAGGTGTTCCCGGATACCGTATCTACGCCTCCTCCTACCACCATGAAGGAGTCTCCTTCTATCGCAAGCTCGAGCTGGAAGAGCTGGGCCATTTCGGGCGCCGCTTTTACGACGGCTACCGGTGGCTGCCGGTTACCGAGTATGTGTTCGTGAAGGACGTCACCGCCGAGCCTGTCGTCAGCTGACACGCGAGGAGGCGAGAGTCACAAGGACCCTCGCCTCCCGTCGAGCCCGCCCGCGTCTTACCGCGAGCGCGTATACTCGCACCCCCTCACCGGCAGGCCCGTAGTATTCCCCGCGGGTTATCGACGACGAGTGGGAAGGGCTCTGACGAGCACGGTAGCTGTGCTGGTGTACCAGTGTCAAGAGATCGACTATATGTACATGCGTCCCGGCTCACGAGACCTGGGACTGGATACACTCCAACGGCCCTGGGGGCCCGCCAGCATGGACGACGAACTCAACGACGGCTTGATCCGCGATCTCCTCCCCGCCTGGGATACTGGCTCTGCCGCCAGAGCTGCGGTGTGACCAATGGGGGCCGTCTTCTTCGATCTCTACGAGACGCTGATCACCGAGAATCACCCCGAGTGGTTCGGTGACGTGAGCCTCGCCGAGCGCCTGGCCGTCGACGAGGACATCTGGCACCGGGAGTGGCGGCTCCGCCATCAGGCCCGCATGACGGGACAGATCCCCGACCACGGCGCCGTGCTGCGGCAGATCTGTGAAGTGGCGGGTGTCGCTCCGCCGGCGGGCAGGATCAAGCGACTTGTCGCCGAGCGCATCGAGTCCAAGGCCCGGCCTTTCGAACGAGTCGAGTCAGACGTGATCGAAATGCTGCAGGCCCTGCGCCAGCACGATCTGTCCGTCGGACTGATCACCAATTGCACTCAGGAGGAAGCCGCCGCCTGGGATGCCTCGCCATTCGCGGATCTCGTGGACGTGGCCGTCTTCTCCTACCAGGTGGGCGTCATCAAGCCCGACCCCGAGATCTACACCTTCGCCTGCGGCAGACTCGGGGTCGAACCGGCGGACGCGCACTTCGTCGGTGACGGTGGCAGCGATGAGCTTCGCGGCGCCCGGGCGGCCGGTCTGCAGCCGATCTGGGCCACGTGGTTCATCGAGCGCTGGCCGTGGGACTGGCCCGCCAGTGTGGCCGATACCGCGGCAGCCTTCCCCCGATGCAGCACAGTCGGTGATCTGCCTGGCCTTCTGGGCGTGCGGTAGCCAGATTTACGACATGACCACCGCAACCGATGTAGCAGACGTCTTCGAGTCGATCGCGCCGCAGGAGATCGGTGTCCCCGGCGATCAGCTCGGTTTCCTCTATGGCGACCCCACAACCTCCGTATCGGGCGTGGCGTGTTTGTGGAACATTCACACCATGAGTCTGGCGGAGTGTGCCGAGCGCGGGCTGAACATGCTGATCTGCCACGAGGGAATCTGGATGCCTGAGCAGACCAGCCCGTGGTACGACGCCCCGGAGCCACAGCACATCCACGCCAATGTCGCTCGCCGTGCCCTGCTCGATGAACACGAGTTCGTCGTCTACCGCAGTCACTCCAACTGGGACGCACTCACAGTCGATGGCGTTCGCGATCAGGCCATTGCAGCACTCGGCATCGACGGTCTGCGCCCCATCGCCGAGAGGAAGTTCTTCTCGGTTCTGGAGCTTCCCGCTCCTCTCTCTGTGACCGATCTGCTCCGCCTGGCTGAGAGCGGTCTCGGCTATTCCGGTTGCCGGGTCTTCGGCGACGCCGAGAAGCAGATCCGACGGTTCTCCTTCCTGATCGGCGGCTTTGGCGAGAACCAGTTCCACATGCCCCAGGTCGCCAGAGATCTTGGCGCAGAGGCTGTCATCATCGGCGAGATGAGCGAGTTCATCGTCATCAGCTGCCTCGAGATGGGCCTGCCCGTCATTGAAACGCTGCACAGCGTCAGTGAGATTCCCGCCATCAGACGCCAGGCAGACCTTCTCACGGAGCGCCTTCCGGACCTCCGTGTCGAGTACGTTCCGAGTGGTGCCACTGCGTTTCACCAGCCCTGATTCTGCAATCCTTCTCCATGATCGCAACGACATCGGCTACGCCAAGATCTGCCATCAACCGATCCCGTAGTTCGTTGTCGAGTGACTGGACCGACACCGACAGCCGTCGTGTGTCGTCTGGCAGTGGCTCGTCAGCAAGGCCGAACTTGTGTTTCAGCGCCACAGGCAGGTCGTAGTCTGCCGACACCCAGCAGACGAACTCGACGGGCCGGTAGCCGTTCTTCATGTAGAAGTGCTCCACGTACCCACCCGCTGACCCGAGCGAAACGGAACTGTGTCCGCCCTTCTCGGCCTGGCGCTCGAAGAAATGCAGCAGCTGGCTGCCGATCCCCTGCCCGGCGTGTGGCTGGATCACTGCGATCCCCTCGAGAATCACGTCACCGTCCTTCCGTGGCGATGGCCGCCCGTAAGCCACGCCGATCAGTTGCCCTTCGAAGAGACAGGAGACTGTGAGTTCGGGATGGCTCTTCCAGTCACTGCTCCACGCCTCGAACGAGCCGTCCTCCAGGTACTCGACCTTGATGTCGTGCGCCTGGCGGAGTTCAGACTCCTGTAACGGATGGATCTCGAGGTCTTTGTGATCACGCGCCATCACCTTCTCCATGCAACACTGCTTCACTCACCACACCTTGCGGCCATTCACTGGACAGGCGTACCGTACGACGGAGAGACACCCAACACCAGGAGCTTCTGTGTCCCAACAGCAATCAACCGCGCCCCTCGTCTCCTACCATGGCGGACATTCCCTGACCGATGGCGAAGGCGAGCCGGAGAGGTTCGTCGAGGCGGCGATCGAGAAGGGGTTCGTCGGGCTCGGCTTCAGCGAGCACATGCCGCTTCCCCCACGATACGCCTATCCCGCCAGTCCGGAGTGGGCCATCCTGAAGAAGAACTTCGACGGGTACGTGGAGACGATCAGGAAGCTCCAGGAGACTTACCGTGCAGACCTGTCCATTCTTGTCGGCATCGAGGCGGAATACCTGCCTGATGAGGAGGCCTATCTCTCGGGCTTTCTCGACGAGTACGCCTTCGACTACGTCGTCGGTTCCGTCCACTTCGTGGCAGGTATCGGGTTCGACTACTCGCAGGAGTTTTACGACCAGGCCGTTGAGGCGTGTGGTAGCTACGAGGGACTGGCCGTCGAATACTATCGGACGGTTCGGGGCCTGCTCGCCATGGGCGTGACGGACGTCCTCGGTCACCTCGACCTGATCGACATCTTCTCCCCGAAGTCGATCTCCGGTCCGCAGGTCCGGGAAGCGGAGGACGAGACGCTGGAGGCGGCAAAGCGTGCGAATGCCATTCTCGACGTCAACGCCCGGGGGCTCATCAAGCCCGTCCAACGCGTCTACCCACGTGTGGAACTGCTCCGCCGCGCCTGCGAGCTCAAGATCCCGGCAACCCTCGGTGACGATTCGCACGCCCCGGATCAGGTCGGCGCCCACCTCGAGCACTCTGTGGCGGCCATGCGAGCGGCGGGATACACCTCAATCGAAGCTCTCCTGCTCAAGGACGACCGTGTCGTCAGGCAGGCGCTGCCGCTGTAGCCCTGCCTGGATCAGGGTTGGTATTTCAAGTCACATCACACTGCATGGACCCGCTATTCTGCCAGATTGCCCACGACCTCGGTCGTCCCTGAGAAGCCGGCCAGAACGAGCCGTTCGGTGAGACCGTCGATCTCGGCCTGGGGCAGCGACGTGTTGTTCCTGATCATCACACTGTGGCGGATCTCGACTAGGCTGTTCAGCCCGTTGAGCCTGCTCAGACTCGGGTTGTCCATGATGGCCAGAGCCCAGTCCACACGGGCCAGCGATTCGAGGCCGTGAAGGTCATTCAGGCTGGCGTTCTCCCGGAGCACGAAGCTGCCGCCGACCCGTATCAGGGCGTCGAGCCCTGTGAGAGAACGGAGCGCGGGGTTTCCTGCAATCGTCACAGTGTTTCCGGTTTCGGTGATTCGCTGCAGACCATCCAGATCCACGAGAGCTTCGTTCGAGAGGATACCCAGGCCGTCGGCGACGCTCGACAGCCGCTTGAGATCGGCCAGCGTCGTGAGTTTCGGATTGCCTGATACTCCGAGCCACCCCACAGTCGACAGGTTCCTGAGGCCTGCCAGATCCAGCAGTCGCTCGTTATGACTTACTGATACACCACCACCGACATGTACCACATTTTGCAGTCCTTCGAGGCTGGTCAGTCGCTCGTTTGAGCCTACCCCTACGCCTCCGACATGCACCACATTGTGCAGTCCCTCCAGGCTGGCCAGAGATGGATTGTTGAAGAGGCTCAACGGTCCGTCAACTCGTCGCCGGGAGCCCAGGGCCGCCAGCGACTTCAGATCCGGATTCATACCGATGGACAGTCTCCCGCTGACTTCGGTGAGTCCGGCCAGGAGGGCCAGATCCCGCAGGCCGTCGATCGTCAAGATGTGCAGGTTGCCCTCAACGCGGAAACACTCGCTATCCGTTGGCGCAAAGCCTCTCAGATCAGCCATCGAACGGATATAGAAGTCACCTTCGATGATGCTCGTCGGCTCGCCGCACGTCGCCAGTGAGTTACCTGCTGCCAGCGGTGAGTTTTCGTCACCACAGCCGAGACCAGTGCTCAGCGCAGCCAGCAGGAGGAGAGTCGGTCTGGACATGGAACACTTCATTGTGGGATCTTTCTTCCCGTTTCCAGTTGCATTGCCCTGTACCGGCTCTATCGGCAGGCAAGTGAGCCGGGTTTGGCGAGTGGACACCAATGCCCCGCCTGCAAACGCCTTGCCAGACAGGATCTCGAACATGTCAGAACGACGGCACGATCCCGGGCACTTCCTGGCCGGCATTGCGGCGCTGCTGCGCCGCCGGACGGGCGAATACCTGTTCATGAAGCGAGGCGCAGATCACGACTTCGGTGCCGGGCTATGGGAGTGTGTCACGGGACGGGTGAATCAGGGCGAGGCCTACGAGGCGGCCATGCACCGGGAGGTAATGGAGGAGACCGGTCTGCGTGTCCGGATCGACACGATCGTTGGCCTGTCCCACTTCTATCGGGGTGAGCCTGTACCCGAGAACGAGCTTCAGGGTGTCGTCTTCGGTTGCTCGCCCGTGACGGATGAGGAGGTCCGTCGCAGCCCGGAGCACTCGGAGCACAGATGGATGCCCGCAGAGGAGGCGCTTGCCTTCCTGACCGGGACGGACCCGGGGGCCCTGTGGTTCAGAAGGACGATCGAACGTGCGGAGGAACTCTACGCGATCCTTCCCGCAGACTGGCAGGACATCCACGCCGACGGCGTGACGCTGAGCTAGTCATCCGCGCCGAAACGGTTGCCCGCCCTTTCATCCCCGCCGGCAACCGTGTCCTGCCTGGTTTCGTACTCGGCCGACTCGTATAGAGTCGGGCACACGACGGTCCGGGTTACGCTTGCAGGTATGACTTCCTTCGCCCGTACGTGAACACACTTGTCACCCCCACAACGAGGCCGAGCAGCAGGAAACATGCGGGGCCCACCGTTCCCTTCATAGAACCGAGAGGAGCGTTGATGAAACGCGCCAGGACGGGCCACGGCCCATGGGTGAGGTACACGTAGGCGCCCAACACTGCGATGGCAGCACACGTGGTACCCGCGATGATGTAGCCGGATCCCTTGGGAGTCAGTGAAAGCAGGTCTTCGAGGAGGGACTGCGATCCGTAGAGCAGAAGCATGAGTCCCACACCGACCTCGAACAGAACGTCGAGGTGGGTCTGACCCGACAGGAAGGTCCGCGCCACGACGAAAACGACAAGGGCGGCGACGAAGGGTGCGACCAGCGAGAGAAGACGTGCCAGGGCCAGCTTGTGCGTGGCCACCGGCAGCACGATCAGCTGTCGATCCCGACGCTCCAGGCGGCGTGTGTCGACCATGTGACTGACCGTCGCCCAGGCGCCGAAGATGGGCATGTAGTCGATGAACCCCACCGACAGTGTCGTGTGCTGGGCCAGGTAAAACATGAATCCGGCCAGAGCCGGCATGGCCACGAAGATGGCGGCGAGCAACACGCGCTGCTGGTACTCCAGCTCAGCCCTGATCAGCTGCCACATGGTACCCACCTTTCATGATATGAACGGCGATCTCGTCGATACCCATCGGCGTTGGTCTGATATGCTCCGCCCCCAGCTCGCCCAGGTGTGCCGCGGTGAGGTCGCCATCGCAGCTGATGGTGCGGCCGTCGTCGCCGCTGCGCTCGCAGTACACCGCCCCCGTCAGCTCGGGTTGTTCTCCCGAAAGACGGAACGTGATCGAGCGCCAGTTCTCTACGAGGTCGTCCACGGGTTGCCGTAGAACGACCTGTCCGTCCACGAGAAAGGCGAGCTCGTCCGCCAGCCGCCCGATGTCGGACAGGATGTGAGTCGAGTAGAACACAGTGCGATCGCCGCTCTCCAGCAGGTCGAAGAGTACGCTCAGCACATCGTCGCGCACTACCGGATCGAGCCCGGCGGTGGGCTCGTCGAGCAGCAGCAGTCGAGGGCCCGCTGCCAAGGCCGCGACGATGCCGAGCTTGGCCCGGTTGCCCCTGGACAGGTTGCGCACCCGGGTGCCGAGGGCTAGATCAAAGCGCTGCGCCAGAGCTGCGGCCGTGTCGGCCGACCACGCCGGGTAGAACTTGGCTAGGAAAGCGAGGTTGCGGGCCCCGGACCAGTTCTCGTAGAAGGGCTGACGGTGAGTCACGATGGCCACATCGGCCTTCCAGTGCGGATCGGCATGGTCCACGGCGCGACCGCACAGTTCCACGTCCCCGGCATCAGGTCGCACCAAGCCGCTGAGACAGCGCATGGTGGTGGTCTTGCCCGAACCGTTGGGCCCGATGAAGCCCAGCACCACGCCCGGTTCCAGTTCCATATCGAGAGGACCGAGTCGAAAGCCCGGGTAGGACTTGATCAGTCCCGTGCAACGAAATGCGGGGGCCATGGACAGATCTCCTTTGTTCTCAGTCGCCATCGCTGTCACCGAGTGCGTCTTCCAGCAGGCGTCTGATGTCGTCGGGTGACAGACCTTCTGCCACCGCACCCCGGACCAGGTGCCGCAGCTGCTCGTCGAGGCGCTCACGCGCCATGGTCGTCCGCTTCTTGCGCGAGACCTCGGATACGAAATAACCCTTGCCCCGGCGGGAGCTGATCAGACCCTGCCGGGACAGTTGGTCGTAGGCCCGGTCCACCGTGATGACGCTGACGCGCAGCTGGCGCGCCATGCCGCGGATCGATGGCAGCGCTTCTCCCGCCACCAGCTCACCGGTGAGGATGCGGGCGCGCACCTGCCGAATGATCTGCTGCTGCAGGGTCTCGGAGGACTGATCGCTGAGGTCCAGAAGCACGGTGTCGAATCCCTGGCTATAACTTACTGTCTATATGCACTATAGACAGTTGCTGGCGGCAGGTCAACTGATCACCAGGTATCGGTCTTGTCCGTCGACCCTCCTGCCGCCCGGATCCTCCAGCGACCTCGAAGGCCGAGAGCTCCATTGGCCCATACAGGCTGACTGCCTGAAGTTCATGGTGACTGAGCGCTTGCCTTGGACCGGAGGGGAAACATGGCACGTGAGTACGAAGCAGAGGGTGCACGCGAATTCGCCATGGAGTTTGGCGACCCGCATAGGAGGCTGGAGCCGCTGGCGCGGGAGATCGAGGTGGTGGAAGATGGGCTCGCGGCGCTGGTGGCGGCTGGCGTGCTCCCCCACACTCGCTACGACCGGGACAGACTGCTCGCCCACCGGGAAGCGGTGGCGGAGCGCTTCGACATTCCCTGGACGGCCATCACCCACCGCATGCAGAGGCTGCTCTACGCCATCAACGCCATCTCTCAACCCCGGGTGATGGTGGCGGTTGGCATCTTCTGCGGCAATACCTTCATCTCCAGCGCCGGTGCCGCCACCGGCCCCGGCGCCTGCTACACCGCCCGGCGCCTCGTCGGCCTCGAAATCCGTCCCGAAGAGGCCGATCGCGCCCGGCGCAACGTGGCCACGATCGATCCCGACGGCCAGGTCGAGATCCTCGGCGAGGACGGGATTCCATGGCTCCGGGACTTCGCTGGCACGATTGACCTTCTTTACCTCGACGCCGACGGCCCCGAAGGCAGAGGCAAGTCCATCTACCTGGACCTCGTAGAGGCTGCCGAGCACGCCCTCGATCCCGGCGGCCTCGTGCTGGCTCACAACTCCGTCAATGCCGCCCCTGCCCTGGCCGATTATCTGGCCTACGTCCGTGACCCCGCGAACTTTCGGGAGAGTGTAAACATGGTGGTGGACGATCAGGGCCTGGAGGTTTCGGTTCGTTGACCGCCCGTCCGCGCATGGACGGCTGCGCGCTGGACCCCGAGCACCTCGAACGGGTCGTCAGAGATACGTGGGGACCCCGTTGTCAGCTGCGCAGCCTCGAGGATCTCAACGACGGCTTCGCCAAGAAGACCTACCGGCTTGGTTTGAGCCACTCCGATTCACGGTGCATCCTCCACGTCTGGGAAGAGCCCGATCACCAGCTCACCTGCGTAGAGACGGATGCCGACTGGCTCCTGGGTCCGAGTGGATCGGATCTGTTCGCCGTGAACAACGAGTTCCTGCGCCGTCACGGTGTCGCCACACCCGAGCTCTACGCCCTCGACGGTTCCAGAACCGTCTGCGACTACGACTTTGCCCTGGTCGAGTTCATCGAGGGATGCAACTTCACAGAGTTCACGCGGCGATGCGACGACCGCGCCACCCAAGCGCTTCTGGCACGGATCGACGCGCAGTTGCGAACCATGCACGCGCTGCGGGCACCCCAGCCAGGCCGGCTCGATGGAAGACGCTCAGAGGAATCCAGGTGTGAGCGTCTGGTCGAGGAAAACACCAGGCTGAGCCTTGATCTGGCCTGCGAGTTCAATGAGACCATCAAGACCCACAGGACTCAGATCCTGGATACGCTTCAGTCTCTCATTGACATCATCGAGCCGCGGTCAACCTTCCATCTGATCCACGGTGAGCTGGGTCCCGAGCACATCCTGGTGTCGCCCTCATCAGAGTCGTACTTCATCGACTGCGAGGGGGTTCGGTACTTCGATCTGGAGTACGAGCACAGCCTGCTTCGTGCGCGTTTCGGCCCCTTGTACAGCGCCTTTTCCCGTGACGACCTCGACCCTCACCGAATGAACCTCTACACACTCACACACAGCATCGGCTGGACCGCCTTTGCCTCCGAGGCTGTCGCCGGCGACTCCATCGACAGGGAGTGGGCCACCGGTGTGATGACATCCAACACGCGCAGGGTCATCGAGCTGGTCGAGGGCCGGTGAGCCCAGCGACCAGCAGACCCCTTTTGCACACAAGCAAACGGAGAACTCAGATGAAGACCCACAGTCCCATGGTCATCCACTATGTCTTCGACATGGACCGTGCCTACGCCTTCTACAACGAGGTGTTGGGTCTGGTGCCTGACTCCCGCTCAGCGGGATGGTGTACGTTGAAGTGCGGCGACCTCATCGTCGCCCTGCACATCATCTCCGAGGG
This sequence comes from Candidatus Latescibacterota bacterium, assembly GCA_036011085.1. Lineage (GTDB taxonomy): Bacteria > Latescibacterota > UBA2968 > UBA8231 > UBA8231 > UBA8231. Next base: position 50,096 of record DASCMS010000097.1, on the reverse strand, counting down.
CCACGTCGACGAGGAGCCGCTGCCGCATGCTGGACTGAATCTGGAGGTCGACGATCTGGACGCCGCCGTGCAGGAGCTGGAGGCAGCCGGTGGCACGGTTCGGCAACTGCGCGATGCCGGTGGTGGCGTGCCGGTGCGCCTGGCTGAAGTCAGCGATCCAGACGGCAACGGCTTTGAGCTGCGTCAGTTCGTCGGCCTCCCTGAGGCCTAAGGGCCCGTTCGCAGAATCGACACGCTCTCTGTCTCGCAGTGTGCAGAACGACACTGGTCCGCGACATGCTCCGCCACCGTCAACGCCTGGTATCGAGTCACGGATGATCATCGTCGCAGCCGCAACGACGCCGGCAGAAAGCCCTGATCCTCGAAAAAGGAGAGGGAAGGTTCGTTGAAAGCCCACACGCCCGTCTCCACACCCTGTATACCCGCTTCACGAGCACCGTCGAGTGCCGCCGAGAGCAAGGCCCGGCCGTGCCCCTGCCGCTGGCAGGCGGGATCGACGGAGATCTGGTCGATCTGGAACCACCGGTAGCCACGCCGAAAGGCATCCTCCTGCCGTTGCCGCACGGCCGCCAGCAGGTAGCCCACCGCCACATCCTCCTCCTCGGCCACGTACGCCCTCATTTCTACGTCTGAGAGAGCTTTCCGGAAGAAGGCCGCCACCTCCGACACAGTCGGCATTCTGAACACCTCCGGCTCCGCCGCCACATGGATCTCCTGCACCAGTCTGTTCAACCGGGCCAACGTTGGCACATCGGCCGCGGTTGCCTGTCGCACGCTCATGCCGCACCTCCGCCTGTGATGTGCACATCGCGTCGCAGCTGCTATTGGTCGGCATGATATCTGGCGGGGTGTTCCAGGGCAAACGTTCTTGCCGCCGGGCCAACTGTGCGACGGCGGGGCCTGCCAAGGCTGTTACCATTCCACCGTTGCTCCTATCATCTTGGCCTACGCGACGCCCTCTGAGGAGGAGCCACTATCTCCGTGATCCGCCCAACGGCAGTTGTCTGGGACTTCAATGGTACCCTGCTCGACGATGTCGCCCTGGCGGCTGCATCGATCAGCGAGGTGCTCCGCCGAAGAGACCTGCCGGTACTCGATGTAGCTATGCATCGGCGCGTCTTCGGCTTTCCGATCTCCGCCTACTACGAGAGACTCGGTCTGGATCTGTCCGTTGAAGCTCTCACCGACTTGGCCGACGAATTCCACGAGGCCTATCTCGCCGGGGTCGAAGGCTGCTCACTGAACGACGGCGTCCTCGGCCTGCTCGAACACTTCCAGCGATCGGACGTTCCCCAGTTCATCCTGTCCGCCGCGCAGCAGTCCCTGCTCTGCTCGTGGGTCCGGGTGCATGGGGTCGAGCCCTTCTTTCAACTCGTCTACGGTCTTCCGGACCGGCTCGCCAAGACCAAGATCGACAGGGGGATCGATCTCTTCCGTGACCAGCACATAGTACCCTCTGAAACCTTGTTCATCGGGGACACGGACCACGATGTCGAAGTCGCCGAGGCCCTCGGCGGCCATCCTGCGGTCGTCCTGCAGGGGCACCAGGACCGAGCCAGGTTCACGGAAGCCACGTGCGACGTCTTCGATGATTTTCACGGGTTGATGTCGGCCCTGAGCGGAACGGAGCAGCCATGAGCTGGTACGGGGAACACATCCTGCCACACGTGATCAACCTTGCGTGTTCCGCCCAGCCCAATCAGAAGCAGCGCGGCAGACTCGTGCCGTTGGCCAAAGGAGAGGTCCTGGAGATCGGCTTTGGCAGCGGCCTGAATGTCCCGTTCTACGACCCGGACAAAGTCAGCAGGATCTGGGCACTGGAACCATCCGTCGGGATGCGACGCAAAGCGCAGCCCGTCGTGGACAGTTCGTCCGTGGACGTGGAGTTCATCGACCTACCGGCCGAGGACATTCCCCTCGACTTGAACAGCATGGATACCGTTCTGGTGACCTACACGCTCTGCACGATACCGGATGCGGTTGCCGCCCTGGAGGGCATGCGACGGGTGCTGAAGCCGGAGGGCAGCCTGCTGTTCTGCGAGCACGGCCTCGCCCCCGATGAAGACGTACGTCGCTGGCAGAATCGTCTGAATCCGGCCTGGAGAAAATTGGGGGGCGGCTGCAACATAAATCGCGACATACCGGAACTGATCCGCTCCGCCGGCTTTGACATCACGTCGGATGAGAGGGTGTACATACCCGGTCCCCGACCGCTGTGCTACAACTTCAGAGGCAGCGCCGTAGCCGCGCGGTAGGTCCGGCATTGTCATCCCGCCACCACGGTATTCAGCGTCGCCCAGCGCCCTGAGACCCGGATTGCGAGCCGGTTGATCGACTGCAGCCCGGCGCTGTCCAGCACTGCCGCCTCAACCTGAGTCTCCATCAGCACGAGCGCCTTCCCATCGCTCCGCAGCACCCGTGCGATCTCCTGCCACAGGAGATCTGGATCCCGGCCGAGTTCTCCTCTGAGTGCCACTGATCGACCCCAGGCGGGGTTACACAGCACGATGTCGACTCCATCATCCGCCAGCGGCAGCCTGGCCCCGTCGGCCACCACACCTCGGAACGACGTACCCGCCAGGCGCGCATGCTCCCCGGCGATCCGGAGCGCTTCAGCGGAGGCATCACCGCCGACCACGTGGGCTGTGTCTTCGAACAGTCCGGCCTCGACACAGAGAGTTCCCGATCCGCAGAGCGGATCCAGGACGGTGGCGCCAGACTCTGGCCGGGCCAGCAAGGCCATGGCAGCAGCCACCGGCGGATGCAGTGCACCGGGTTGTCCATGAATCCGCCAGGAGCGACGGTGGAGTGGCTGGGCCGCGATCCGCAAACCCACCAGCGCCTGCTCTCCGTCGACGTGAATCCGCCACGAGATGTCCGCGTCCCGTCGACGTTCGAGGGAAACCCGTGGGAGCTGGACCTGCTTGCCGATCTCCCCCGCTGCGGCCCCCTCCGCCTCGAAGCGATTGTAATTCCGTTGTCCCAGGAAACTGCAGACCACGTCGAAGCGGGTCGGTTCTGCCTCTCTGATGCCGGCAACCGTCTGAAGTCCTGGCTGCAGGTCGAGAGATGACAGTCCCCTGGCAAGCCTGTTGAGTGACGCTCGCTCTCGCGACACCCCCTCGACCACCCCGCAGCTGAGGAACACGTCATCGGCGCAGCGCAGATCGAGGACCCGACGCAGATCGGACCCGGTCTGAAACTGGACCTGACGGTGGCCTACCTCGAGCACCTCGCCACCCAGCCGCTCCTGCACCTCGGCGGCCAGCATCCCCTCGATCCCGCGTGTGCAACGCCCGAACAGACGGGTCTCTCCGCCCGAAGTCATCCGTGTCACCATTCCTGCATTATACAGTCCTTTCGGACTGACGCACCAGCGCCCAGAGGGTCCATTCCGTGCTTCATTCCATCATCGTACTTGACCCGAACCTACTCGTGCTGTGGCCGACAACACCCGCTGATGTCGGCATCCGGTGACATATATGATCCTGAGCCGGGCAACATCTCCAGTGTGAAGTTGAGTGGCACTGTCCTTGCAGGGAGCCTTTGGATCGTTGCCGATCTCAGGCTGCAACGCTACACTTCGAGGAGACAGAGAACCATGGCTGATGCCCCGGACAATCCGCCGCCTGCGGAGACGAGCCAGGAAGAAATGCACTGGGCGATCTCATACCTTCGTCAGGATATGCAGGATCTGCGTGCCACCACGGCGCGAGAGCTTGAGGCCATGCGTGCGATGTTCGCGCGTCTCGAAGCCAGGTTCGAGGATCGCTTCGCCAGGGTAGACGAGAGGTTCGACAAGATGGACGAGAAGTTCGACAAGGTGGACGAGAGGTTCGATGAGGTCTATCGCCTCATCCGCGAACAGGGCGATCGGCTCACGCAGAGGATGATGATGCTCGTCGGGTTGAGCACGACGATCATCGTGGCCGCAATCAAGCTGTAGAGTTCTGCCGGGGCGTCTCCTCTACGCGCCGCCGCTGCCGGAACAACCATTCGGACAGCTCCGGCATCGCGTACGCCGGATCCCAGGCCCCGTGGCCAACCCCTGCGAACTCGGTGTAACGGACCTCTGCACCGACCTGCTTGAGGGCCGCCACCATCTTCCTGGTCTCGTCGACGGGTATGGCCTCGTCCCTGTCCCCATGGAAAGCCCAGATCGGGATACCCTTGATACGCTCGGCCACCTCGGCAAAGGCGTCGCCGCTGTCAGGAAGGAAGGCACTGACGCGGGGCCGATGGCTGATGAAGCCGCAGACGACCGCAAGGGCCGCAAATCGATCTGGATGATGGTAGGCCAGGTACCAGCTGCCGTTACCACCCATGGACAGCCCCGTCAGGTACACGCGCGCCTCGTCGATCTCGTACTCGGCGATCGTCTGGTCCAGTGCCGCCAGAGCGGCGGCGGCCGCACTCCCCTGCCACACGCTCTGCTCCGGTGCCTGTGGCATCACGACGATCGCGGGCCAGGCGTCGGGGTTGGACCGGATGGCCCGGGCCAGTCCCCCATTCGTCTGCCTCAGGCCGTCATCGCCGCGCACACCGATTCCGTGGAGGGCCAGCACGACGGGTGCGGATGCACTCAGTTCGCGCGGGACATAGACGACGTACGGGTACTCCATAGCGTCGAACGAAACGGTCTGGTCGAGGAACCCGGACTGCTGGTTGCGTGTGTTCGTAGTTATCATCTGATTGCATGGTAACCCCTTGGCGATGTCCGGACAACGATACCTGCGCGGTTGACCAGAATGACGAACGTGGATCCTACCGATCAGCAAATCTTCTGGGACGGCGTCTGGCGCCAGCCGGACAGCCGCGATTTCTGGACCCAGGTCGATCCCGAGATCGCCTCGTTGGCAGCTACTCTGTCGCCTCTGGATCGCCCGGACGTGCTGGATCTCGGCTGTGGACTGGGGCGCAACGCGATCGCCTTTGCACAGGCGGGACACCGGGTGACGGCGGTGGATCTCTCAGAGAGTGCCGTCGCTTCTGTGCGTGAGCAGGCCGCCGAGTTCGGTCTCACCACCATCCGGACCCGGACAGGGCGTTTCAGCGATGATCTGTTCGTGCCGGACAGCTTCGACATCGTCCTGGCCGTCAACGTGCTCTACCACGCTTTGCCTGACGACTTCACTCAGGCCATCTGTCACGTCAGCCGCTGGCTTCGGCCCGGAGGCGTGTTCTATCTGACCTGTCCAACCCTGGAGGACTGTCTCTATGGCCAGGGCACGGAAGTCGCGCCCCACACCTTCGAACTCGAACCCGGTCATGTTCATTTCCATGCGACCTGGCATCATCTCGAAGAGTTGCTGGTTGGTTTCGATCTGGTGTCTCGCAAGCAGAGAGATCATGTCTGGGAAAAAGGAGGCGTCGAGCGCGTCAGCTCTCGCTGGCAGATCCTTGTGGAGAAGCCGTGCGCTCCTTGAGAGTCAGGGCGAGCGGCAGGCGATGGCTGCCGCTTCGGAGCACAGTCAATCTGATGGGATGGATGTTTCGAATGACTGTGGCAAGCCTGGTGTGGACGTCAAGTGCTGCCGCCCATCTCGGCGAGGTCGTCTACCCGATCTTCGAGTTGCCCACCGCCAGCCTGCCGGATCTCCACGATGGTTCGCTCGAGGACTGGGAAGACGCCCTGCCCGACGCCTCGCTGACGCATGACGATTTCCAGTACCAGGGCCCCGACGAGTCATCCGATCCCTCAGATCTCGCACTGAGAGTGTTCCTTGCCTGGAATCACGCAACTCAGCGTATCTACGTTGGTGTCGAGCGCCTCGACGATGTCTATCTGCGACCTTCCCCAGGTACGTTTGCTGACCGAACCCAGTTCATGATCGACGGCGATCACAGCGGCGGGCAGTTCATGCTCTTCGGTGAAGAATACAGCCAGGAAGAACGCTCACGCCTCAATTTCTCGCAGGCGCAGGTCTACGATGTGCGCCCGGAGATCATCGATGGCTCCGCAACACCCCTTGTGGCGCGGGGATCGTCGTGGTTCGACATGGGTGGTATGCAGATCGGCGAGTTGCCCAACCTCTCAGTCATCGAATTCTGGTTGACACCGTGGGACGATCTGGATGGACGCGATCCCGAAGGCAGCAGGCGGAGCGTGCTGACTGCCGGCCGAATCATCGGCTTCCAGATCTTCATGCATGATTCCGACGAGACAGGACGGCTCTCGGGCGAGTATTATCTGGCCGTGCCGACCGTATTCGGTGAAATCCGAGTTGGCGATATCGTCGCCCAGCACGATGCCTTTGCGGATAACTTCGTCGATGGCGAGTTGGTCCCATGCATTCTCGACGATTGCAGCGGCGCCAGGAACGCCTCCGCGATTCTTCGCGACTCGTGGGGTCGGATCAAGTCAAGCCTGGCTCGGTAGCCGGCAGGTTGCAGCAGTCCCGCCGGTAGTCGTTAGTACAAGGTGGCCACGATGACTGTTCTTTTCTCAGCTACCGGGGGGCTCGCCCCTCGACAGTCCACACACGTTGCGGCCTTCCTGGTCGCCTGGCTCATCGCCCTGTGTGCCCTGCCGGTCTGTTCAACCGAAAACGATGATGTCTACACCACACGCCGGAACCTCATGATACGCAGCCAGTTGACAGCGCGTGACATCTCCGATTCCCTCGTGCTGCAGGCCATGGCCGAGATCCCGCGACACGAGTTCGTACCGCCTTCTCTCAAGGACATGGCCTACCAGGATCGCGCTCTGCCCATCGGCGAAGATCAGACCATCTCGCAGCCATACATCGTCGCCTTCATGACGCAGGCGCTGGACCTGGAGCCGGGCGACAAGGTGCTCGAGATCGGTACGGGTTCGGGTTATCAGGCGGCTGTGCTGTCGCGGCTCGTGGAGCATGTCTTCACCATCGAGATCATCCCGTCTCTTGGCGACAGTGCCAGCCAGTTGCTGCAACGGCAGGGCTACGACAACATCACGGTCCGCATCGGCGACGGGTATGTCGGCTGGCCCTCGGAGGCGCCCTTCGACGCCATCATGGTGACGGCGGCACCCGATCACGTGCCGCAGGCATTGGTGGATCAGCTCGCCGAGAATGGCCACCTGGTGTTGCCCGTGGGCGACCGCTATCAGGAGCTGATCCGATTGACGAAACGAGATGGCAAGGTGTGGACCGAATCTCTGTTGCCGGTACGTTTCGTGCCGATGACCGGGCAAGCTCAGCAGTAGCGACTCGGATGCCGGAGGCCGATCGACCGCTGGTGACGATCGGTTACCCGAACTTCACGCCGAAGCTGGCCGACAGTTTGACGTCGGTGTCCTTGACCCCCCTGGGAGCGCCCCGGTCGACACGAAAATCGATCACCGTCGTCTGCTGCAGGGGTCCGATGATGGGCGTCGTCAGCTCCACCGTTCCCAGCAGTCGTGCGTCGCCCACATCGGTTACCGCCGGCTGGTAGTAGGCCGTCGTCGCCAGCGATACACCGCGTGACGTGGCGGCGTAGAGATTGATGTAGGTGCTCAGCCTCGCTTCCGACGTTCGACTGTCATGCCGGTCTCCCGGCAGCAAATCGAGACGTTCCCGCTCCCACATGATGGCACTGCCGATCGCCAGCCCCTGACGTTCGGTGCGCAGCAGGTTCCAGCGGCCACCGATGCCCACCAACGAACGTGCATCGAGCCGGCGCGAGCGGGCATAGTCGCCCTGAACGAAGATCTCGGGGTGGATGAGCGTCGAAACCTTCCACGTATAGCGCAGATGCAGAACGCCGCTGTTGGCGTAGCGCTTACCACCGAGGAAGCCGGCGGCCCCGCGGACGACGAGCAACAGGGCCCCCGTATCGTTGTCCAGAGTGACGTTGCCTGCCCCATCGGAGCGCACCACGTCGACGTTGCCGAAATCGCTGCTCACCGAAAACCGGGCGGCGCCGGCGAGACCCGCCTTGCCGCGATAGGTCTCAATGTTGACCTGGGCGGCGCTCGGTACCGTCCAGATGATGACCAGCATGATACAGATCAGAATTCGTCGATGCATGTCCGGGTCTCCAGGGGAGGTTACTTTACGCTCTGGATTCGTGACTCCAGCAACCAAGTCTACCTCGGAAATGAATCGACTGCACGATGAGACGGATCTCCCCCTTCCCGCTGCCGCCTGGACTGCTGCTCCTGGCGGTGTTGTCGACATCTCCGGCCAGCTCGACTCCGACGCTGTACGCCGGCCGGTGCGCCGGGGAGTCGCCCCGCATCGACGGCGACCTGTCTGACCTCTGCTGGCAGAACGCGGCCGGCACCCGTGACTTCACTGTGCCTGGCGGCACGAGTGCCACCACCAAGACGGTGGACGCGCGAGTTGCCTTCGATGACACTCACCTCTACCTGGGAGTCGTCTGCCACGAACCGGATCCCGCCAGCCTGCGGCTGCGCCACCGACGGGACCACCCGGACGTGTGGCAGGATGACGTCATCGAGATCTTCCTGCGGGCAGGTGACGACTACATGGCTGTCGATCAGCTTCTCGTCAACGCCGCCGGTGCCCGCTGGAGTCTGCACCGCCGCTCGGGCGATCACCTGCCCTGGCCTCCCGATTGGCCTGGCGCCGCCCATATCGGCACCGATCGGTGGACAGCCGAGATCGCCGTACCCTTCGCCGACATCGGCGTCGGCCATCTGACTGCCGGGCGGCTGATCGAGCTCAAGATCGGCCGGGAGGACTACACCTCGGGATCCATGGCTCTCTCGGTGTGGCCTGCGGGTGCGGTCTACGCCGGCATCGACGGATATGGTCACCTGTTCCTCGGTGACGCCAATCGTCTGCAGGGAGCGGACTGGTCGGTGAAGGCTGCGACGCGGGAGCTGGAGCTGTCAGGTGGCGGCACGGTCCGCACCGACATTGCGCTGCGACCTGCGGCACATGAGTTGACTGCCACGGTCAGCGGTCATGGTACTCTGCAGGTGGAGCTCGGCAGTCTGCGTGTGAGCCGGCCAGTCGACGGTGCAGACACCATTCGGATCTCCTTTGTCGCCGTGGGTGAATCCACCGCGGTGGCCCTGCAGTCCGGGCCATCAGGTGACATCACGGTCGACTCGGTGTCCCTGCGGGAACGGTCTCGGCTGGAGGCCGTCGGCCCGGCCATCCCTGTGTACGCCGGTCAGGTGGTGCGCATCGAACACGTTGGTGTGGTGGACAGTCGCGCGGTACGCGGCTTCATCGGTACACCCTTCGACGGCACCGTGCACAGCCGCGGCTGGAACGGTGCCGTCTGGGAGTATCCTCAGGCGGGTGCCGGAGCAGGTGTGGGGTACGCCTACGGCAACAATGATGGCCTGCATGTGCGCCTGGCGGAGCGAGGCGGCTTCGACGCCGTGCAGATCCGCGGCGGCATCCGCGCCGATCTGCATGCACCCGCCCTCTCCTATCGCGGGGCCGGCGACAGCCGACCCCGCCACCACTTCCCCGGTGGCGCCCTGCGTTCGCGTGCCCTGTTCGGCGAACGAATCCACGAAGGTGACGTCAGCCTCACTGGAGTGACCGATGGTGTTGTCGCCGATGCTGCCTTCTTCCGCATACATCGCCAGGCACCGTTCGCTGAACCGGCACAGCGTTGGTCACTCGGCACCGTCTTGACCACCACCGGGGTAACGGGACTCGATGCCATCGGCCTGTCCTTCGACATCGATGGACATGAAGATGAAATGACTCTCATCGTCGACGATCCTGTCGACACCCGGTTGCGGTTGCTGACCGTAGACATCGCCGCGCACGGACCGGGACGGACGCACGTGGTCCTGGATATTATCGACCAGTTGCTCCCGGCGAAATCGCAGCTATCCGTCAGGATCGAGGCGGAGGGAGCGCCGCCGATCGACGCCGAGGCCCAGCTGTACACCACCGACGTCACATCGGCACGCCGTGAGGCATTCGCCTACCGCAGCTTCCTGGTGAAGTCACTCTTCGCCTGCGCCAGCGAACCCCGTCCCTGGACCAGTCTGCCGCCTGCAGACCAGATGGCCACGTGGTTCGCCACTCACCCCATGGGAGATCAGCTGCAACAGCTGTTCGCCGCCGTCGATCATGCCCGCTGGCTCGACCCGGAGAATGAGAGCATGCGCCAGTACTGGCAGTGGCTGTGGCGCCGGCGGCGAACGCCGGACGCGGGCGAACCGGTCGCATCTTCGGTGCACCAGGCGCCCGAAGCGCCCGCATGGGCTACCTGGGCCCGGGCAGCCTGGCTGGCGGCACGCGGCGTGCCAGCCTGGTGGTTCGAACACCGTCTCGTCGAAACCGGCGAGTTCGGTGGCGCTGTCGGCGATGACACGGACCTCTACCAGAACTTCGTCGACCTGGCCTTCTTCGAGGAGGATGGGGTTGCGGCGCAGTTCCGCGATGCCGCTGCTCGCCTGGATCATCTGGCCCAGTTGACGACCATGGTAGAAGGCATCAACCGGCGTACCATGGATCCGCTCCACGCCTACGAGGAGGGGCTGAATCAGGAAGCGCTGATGGCGGTGCTGGAGTACGGCGATCCCGTCTATCTCGAGCGTTGCATGACCGCAGCCCGATCCCTGGCAGACCTTACGGTGGTCACCGCGGCAGGCCATCGCCACTTCCGCTCACAGCGGATCGGCCACGACACTCGCCATGTATCCGACACAGACATCGACGGACAAGCCCACCCGCAGATGTGGCACCCCGCCCTCGAGCTGCTCTGGTACAACCGCAATCCCCAGGCTGAGAGGTGGCTGCGTCAGTGGGCGGATGGCTGGCTCGAGCACTTCGAGCCCGGTCGATACGCCCACGCTGTCGACGTGGCCAGTGAACGCGTGGAGGGCACCAACACTCGCCCCCTTTACGGAGGGTACGGGGGGCAGGGATCCGCCTTCGCTTTCCTGGCTGTGATCACCGGAGACCGCCGCTACGCTGCCCCGTTCTACGATTTCTACACCAGTGGCCGTACAGATACATCCCCGGGCGATCTGCTCCTCGACTTCTACCACCGCTTCGGGCACGAGTCGTTCAGCGGTAGTCTCGATGATCTCTACCTGCGCGGTCCGGCGGCCGCCCTCCTCCACGGGGATCTCGACGCGCTCGTCACCGCCTTGCGGGCAGACGTCGTGGAGCTTCAGACGTTCTCGCAGATGTACACCTCCGCCGAACCCTTCACCGACCGCGTCTTTCTGAATGCCCTGCGCAACGCCGCCATCACCTACACCGGCGGCTTCGCCACACGCAACAAGATCAGCCGCAGCCATGCTGTCGGCTGGTCCGGTCTGGGCACGGAGTACGCCGCCCTGGTGGAGCAGGCTGGCCCGCTGCGTTTCCGTGCACGGCTGTACAGTTTCGGCGGCGGGATCCTCCATGGCGCCGTGCGTTTCTGGCAGCTGCAGCATGGTCGCTACCTTCTCCGCCTTGGTGCCGACGCTGACGACGACGGTCGAATCGATGGCGCCGCGACAGAGCGGAAGCTAGTGATCCGTCGCGGGGAAAGAGTGGCCATCGATGTGGCCGGCGGTGGCTCGGTCCTCGAGGTCGAACCATTGGAGGCACTCGAACCCGTTGCCGTACGAGCCGACCTGGCGCTGTCACCGCTGGATATCGTCTTTGCCGACGATACCGTCAGTGGCTACGTGCACAACATCGGATCCCGGCCCGCGGAGGCATCGCTGGCCCTGGTCCCGACCGAGGGGTGTGAGGGTCAGCGACTGGACCTCGGCGTCATTGAAGCGCCCACCGACCTGCACCCCCGCAAGCTGGCATTTCGCCTGCGGAACGTGAGTGAGTCATGTGCTGACGGCCTGCTTCGTGTCGACGTGGAGGATGACGTGGCGGAGATCTTTGAGGGCAACAACGAAGTGAGTCTGCGTCGGGTGCGGCAGGTCATGCGACGGCAGGCTGAGGTCGAGGCGGAGCTGCGCTGAGGCCCGACTTCACAGCAGCTCTACCAACATCAGTCGCTGCCTGGATAGGCACAGCAGTCCTGGTCCACTTGGATGCGCGTACCAACCCAGTGGATTCTCTGCCAGTGTATACCTGTCCTGCATTCGCCCCCTGTTGACGATGTGCAGTGCCTCTGCGCTCCAGACGAACAGACGACCATCGGCGGACACATGCATATCCGACAGGTTGCTGGCGATGCGCGTCGCACTCACCCGCTTCCCCGTGCCGTCGAACTCGACCAGCCAGCCGAACTGCTCGGCCACGTAGCAGCGCACCGATGTCTCGGAGTCTCCCCGCACCACAGCCAGCGCCACCGGTGCCCCCCCCAGTCCTGCGTCCCAGAGGGGATCACCGGTCATTTCATCGTAGACGGTCATCTGGTTCACCGCCCCGTGGCGCAGCACGACGACTCGGTCTGGCCCGCCGTTGACCAGCGGGCCAACGTGGAAGTCGACGACCCCGCAGGTATCCCACTGGTCCATCGTCCGACCCATGGGATCCACGCTCCGGTGGTAGACGATTCTCTCTTGAGCGTCGGGAGGCGCTGCCCACGCCCGGACCGTAGAGCCGCAGGAGAGCCAGGAATGCCCCGACAGGAATCGCAGCTCATCGCCGCCTGTCGGCACATGTGCACGGATTCGGTCCGGCAGGCCATAGGGGCTCACCACATCCGCCAACAGGGCGCCCGAACGTGCATCGAGAAAGTTGAGATTCGTGCTCCCCGTCCCGGCCGCCACGATCTCCTGATCACCGGCAGGATCGCAGCCGACAGCGATGGCTCCGACGGTAGCTGTCTCCAGGAACCACCACGGCCAGAAGGAGCGCTCTTCCCGGAACTGACATTGATGGCGCCACAACGCCGCTCCGTCCGCTCCGAACCGGCAGACCTCCCCCGAATGGCTGCCGACGAACAGATCCCCTCCGTGGAACGACAGCGCCGTGACGGCTGCATTGCCCTTCGTCGTCCATTGCTGTGCCCCCTCTGAGTCGAAGACGAGCACGTCTCCCCGGTCCGTGCCCACGGCCAGGGCCGAGCCATCAGCCGCCTGCGCCCATGTCGACACCGGTCCAGGCAGGTCGATTCCCCATCGGGTCGGCAGGCTTGCATCAGCCTGGCTCGAAGATGACGAGGGAGCAGATGGTGCAGATCGACTCTGATTCGTCATGCCTGCCTGCGGACGAAGCTCGATCGACATCACCCCTTCTACCTGTCCCCTGCCGAAGCCGAGCGTTCCGTCCGGACCCTCGACGCTCCACCCCTCTTCCCCGCCGCGCAGTCGGTAGCGAGGCCCTTCTGCATCGGATACGGCATGCAGCAGCGTTGCCACCTCCACCTCTCCCGCGCCGCCCTTCCGGTCTATCGTCGCGTGGAGCATGACCCCCACATTCGCCGGCGCCCCCGGAGGCGCTCCCAGGGCGGGGTACTCCTCGGTCTCCACGTCCAGACTCAACCCCGGGGAAACCTGAACGTAGAACCGTCCCTTCTCCGAGTTTGTGTCCAACGTCGCCAACCCGTCCTCGACTCCGATCACCTGCCCGGCACAGCGCCAGTTCACCCCCAGCGTGAAGATCTCATCTGTCTCAACGGCGACACGATCGACGACCAGGACATATGCGGCTGGCATCCAGAAGAGCAATCGGTCCCGGCGACACAGGTCATCGCTGATCCGGTAGGAGAACAGGCGCCCGCCGCAGACCTCCTCGTCCACAAGTAGCCTGGCACCCTCGACCATGCCGGCTCCCAACCCACCGACGTTCACGGTGACGCCGGAGTGTCGCCATGGGCTGGCGCAGGCCGGAAAGAGAGACACAGCATCAGACGTGATCAGCCGCTGTCCAAAGCGTTCGTACGCGGCGATCGTTCCCACGTTGGGCAGGCACTTGGCGCCGCTGCGCACACCCACGACCATGAGATAGTCGTCCTCCGCGCTCCACCCACTGCGTGCCACCGCCCGATCGAACCCGGCCCCGGTCCCGATCGATGGCGCCTGCCACCGGCGCAGCCGTTCGTTCATCGGGTAGCACGTCAGGCCGATGGCGTCCCCTGGCTCGCACGCGGACACATCTCCGGCGTAGGCCTGACCGGCTGAAAACTGCATGACCCGGTCCATACCGCGCCGCACCTGTCGCTCGCGCCGGTTGGCGACGAACAGGTAACGCCCGTCGTCGAGCAGATGGGCCAGCCGGCGCAGCACGTGGTAGGGGTAGCGACTCTCATCGGTCTGGGGCCCCAATACCAGCTGACCCGTGTTCGTACACAGACCCGTCACACGCTCGGCCCACAGTCGGATGTGAGGATCCTCAGCGATCCTGTCCGGACAGCTCAACAGCATCCACTCGAGAAAGATATCCAGGTAGCTGGCGTAGCCTTCGGTCAGTCCGGTGAGGGGCACGTCGGTGCCCGCCTGGGACTCGAAGAAGTCGTCCGCCACGCGGCGATCGTCGAGCCAACGCGAATCCTCCGTCAGACGCCAGAGCCAGTCCGCGCCGGCCCAAAGATTCAGGGCCTCACAGGCGATGTGGCGACTGAAGATTCCTGACTCGGCAGACGCCTCCCGAATCAGGTCGGTATTCGCGATACCGCTCTCTTCGAGCAGATAGGTGCGGATGGCGCGGGTGATCTCCCCTCTCTCGTCGTCGTCAAAGACGGGACAACCGCTGAGCTGCGGCCACAGCTGCAGCATGCGCACCGACTTGTAGTGGTAGAGCTTCGCCACCACGCCGGACTGCACCTCCTCGAGCAGGGCCCGCCGGTACTCGGCGGCATCCTCGAGCCGGCCGGTGTACAGGTATCGCAAGCCGAGCTGCGACGAACGGGACAGATGAAGGTTGTCGGCGTGGGGGCCGTACATCCCGAGACGCAGCAGATGATCCCGCGCGGAACCACCCGTGAAGCCGGATGAGTACGGTGTCGCGGGGGTGACGCTCTCGGGGATGAGGACCGGGCTCGCCGCGCCGCCCAGGTGGTCGAGGCGGTCTTCCGGCAGGGGCAGGTGAGCGTCGCCCAGCTCGACGTGCAGTTGCCAGGCGACGACACCGTCGGGACTCGATTCGAGTTGCTCGACGAATCGACGGGTCGCGCGACGCACGCCCTCCACGTCACTGCCACCCAGCAGCAGCACGTGTTCGCCGAACCGGAAGGGCGCGGTAAGGGTCTGCACCACCGAGCCTCCGGTACCGGGGTACCAGCGATCGACAAGGATGGTGTAACGCTGGTAGAGTGCCTCGACGAAGGGGTTGTCCGCCAGACAACCCAGGGCGATGGTGTGCTGCGTGGGCCGTTCTGTCAGCGCCCGATCCCCGGCAACGATGGCCAGTTCGGTGCCGTAGAGAGCTTGAACCAGCTGCACCAGCCGCTGCGCCTCGTCGTCGAGCGATCCATCCGGCGGTGTAGTGATGGTGGCGACTGTTACGTGAAACATGTGGATCCCACCGGTATCGCTGATCGTCCGCTCACTGCGGGCTCGGCGTCGCACGCGGGTGATGGGGATCGACCACAGCCTCCGGCACGTCCAGCAGTTTCATCTGCCAGTTGATGCTCTCCCACTCGACAGCCCGATGCCCCATGTAGTAGAAGACGCCGCCGTCCACGCCCTGTGCCACCAGACTCCGGGCGATCTCCAGGTCCCGCACCGGCCCCCCGCCGGTGTGCCACGTTCCCTGGTACATGTCCAGCCAGAACTCCACATCGGTGCCCTGCACCGCGTCTGCATAGTGGCGCAGAGAAGGTTCTTCAGCCAGGCGGCTTCGCCCGGGCTCGTGAAGACAGACCATGAACCGGTCCAGCAGGCCCGCCGCTGCCCACTGCGACAGGGCCTCAATGAAGACCGGCTCACCCGCCTCGGTAGCGGCCAGTTCCTCAAAGGGTATGCGCGCCGACAGAGTGACGGGATGGTCCCACTTTTCTGACGCCTCCGTTCTGATGCGGGCGATCTGCTCCAGCACGAGCACCAGTGACGGCACGTCGTACGCCTGGCGGTTCCCCCACCGGGCGAAATCCAGATGGATGCCGTCCGTGTCGTACTTGAGCAGGAGTTCGCGCACGATCTAGACGGCGTACTCCCGGACCGGCTCGAGACGGTAATCGAAGCGCCCCCTCAGGTCTGGACAGTGATACTCCGGATGTTGTGCCGCGAAGCGCTCGGTGAGTACTCCATAGTGAAGGTGGGCACCGCTGTAGGTCGAGTTCATGCCGACGTCGGTGAGAATTCTCAAGCCCGCCTGCCTCGCCTCTTGGATGGCCACCGCCATCGGATCGCCCTGTCGCATCCAACGCATGAAATTCAGCCAGCCGTGTTCGTTGGCTGCGTCCTGCGGCCCCTCCAGGAGACGATCGACCACATCACTGTGATACCAGGCCCGGGAACCGATTCGGATCACGTGCACGAACACCTCGTCCGATCCACGCAGGACGTTCTGCCGTACACGGTTTCGGATGTGGTCCCGCATCGTCGAGATCCGCGGCTCATGTGTGGCCGGCGTGCACGGCTCCATGTAGGCGGCAAATGTCCTGCCTTCGTTTCTCGCCCGTTCACGGACCTGCCTGTGGTGATCGACTTCGGCCGCCGACATGGGTACGAGCTTGATGTAGCGGATGGAGACGTCTCGCCAGCGTCGGGCACCACCGGGGCTGATGCAGATGTCCTGATGCGTCAGGTCGGCACAGCCGACATAGAACTCCTGCTTCAGCCGGTCTCCCTCGCCAGACTTGATGTTGTCATTGGTATTGGGTGAGTCGACGAGATAGTTCGGGATCTCGTACCACACGGCCTGCTTCGTCAGCCAGAGTCGACAAGGCGAATACGGTTCCATGCCCACGTAGATCCGCTGCCAGCCCCGGGTGTTCAGGCCGATGTGGAGAGGCGCGAGATCCGCATCTACTACCTCTGTCCGGGGCTGCTCCCGGTCGACGGCTACCTGCCGCGTGGTCACGACCCGGTGGATGCTCTTCACGCCGGTGCTGACAGGGCTGCATGCGAGGGACCATCCGGAGGGTAGGCGGCCCCGGCACAGATCGACGACGTTTCTCCTGTCGATGACGGTGACGTCGCCGATGACGGCCAGATCGATGCTGTGCGTTTGGATCGTGGTGTTGGTGCGCAGGCTACGCAGACGCAGATGTGCCTGCGGCACAGGCGTATCCACGTCGAAGAAGTAGTTCCACAGAATGCACTGATCGCCGGCCGGAACGACGCCCTCCGTAACCGCACGATTCCACGCCGCCGGCTCGTTGGCCCGCCATTCGTCCACGAAACCGCCCGGGTAGACGGTAGCCGGACGCCAAGGACCGTCCAGCGTCAACGAGAACTCGGCCACCGTGGGGTCGCTCCGCGGGACCGTCAGCGCCACAAACCGGTCGGGTCTGTCGCTGACCGTCATCAGGCCGGCTCCTCCGGCGGCCGGTCGCGATCAGCCATCGGAAGGCAGGCAGTACTCGTTCTGAATCTCGAAGCCATCGAGGGTGACCAACGGCTCCCGTCGGAACAGAGTGTCGGCGAAGGGTTTCATCTGTGCCAACTCTTCCCTCTGTCCCAACAGCCGGTGCATCGCCCAGCCGCTGAGCCGCTGGGTTCGCTTCTGGCAGTCCCAGAAACACAGACCGTCCACACCGGCTTCATAACAGGCCATGGCTCGAACCCGCATGGAGTCTGCTGACTGTCGCCGCGGATAGAGGTCGGCGTAGACTTCCGTCGTCCTTTCCTGCGCCAGCTCTACGTAGGGTCGCAAGGTCTCACGCGCGTCGTTGCCCGCCGCGTCGCCCACGTCCTGGATGTGCACGACGAGATCGTCGACGAGCCCTTCCTCGACCCAGCTCTGCACATCCATGGCGTGGACCAGCAGTGGCGTAAGGGGCCCCAGATCGGGAGGGGTCTCCGAACTGTGGTCTTCGGTGGGAATCACGTGGGCCATACGCAACCGGCAGCCGCGCCTTTTCCCCACCTCGTCGAGCATCTCTCGGGTCTCCCGCAGCAGCTGTGTGAGGAAGCTGGCCCGATGCGCGAGCACGCGCTCATCGAATCTGTCGAGGTCGCGCATGTCCAGACCGTGCGTCTGGCGGAACGACTCCAGTACGGGTTCCTCGTAGAGCACGTAGGGCCAGGACCTGCAGAACACGATGCAGACGCCATCGGCCTCGTAGTCCTCCACCCACTCACGGAAGATGCTGACATACATCGCCCGGACTTCGTCGAAGGCCTGGCTCAGATGGCGGGTCTGATGTCCCTCGGGCGTGAGGCACCGGTACTCCGGATGCTGTTTCTGGAACTCCCCCGGACCGGTGTAGTCCTGGTGGTTCGGCGGCAGCTGCTCACCCGTCATGCGCACCTGGGGGATGATGCCGATGCCGGCTTCGCGGGCGCATTTCACGGCCGAACGCAGAGGATCAAAGTCATGCCGGTTCTGTCGCTCGATGGCCAGTCGCCCCTGGCGCATGATTCCGGAGAGCCCGAAGGACCACTTGACCCGGGAGGCTACACGAGACGGGTAGTACGTCGCGAAAGAGCGGGCGCACCCCCACAGCACGGCCTTGACGTCGTTGTCGGCGAGAGACTGAAACTCGTCTCGCATCTCGTCGTCACTGGCGTAGGCCCACTGGCTGTTCTGTCCACCGTCATAGTTGGCGATGAGGCGCCGGTGATCTTCGCGCTGCCCGCTCTCGGCTCGCCGCTGCTCGGTTGCCGACAAGGGCACCAGGCGGAGGTAGGTGATGTTGGCCGTGGCCTCCGCCTCCAGACCAACCGTGGGACGATAGAAGATGATCTGCTCGCCGGACAGATCAGCGCTCTTCCAGTAGGCCTCGGCCAGATCCATCGGTCCCAGGATCATGTCTTCGGCGACCAGGTCCTTGTCCCGGCGAAAATCCTCGACGGTCGCGCGGGTATACCCGCGGTCTGTCGTGAGTTTGAGCAGGAGCATCGAGGCGGGAAACAGATGGTGGCGATACGTGCCGACGTAGATGTGGTACCAGCCTCGGACCCCAGGGTCCAGACACACCGGCGGCGCCTTGGTGTCGGGACCGCTGAACAGCATCTTGCCGGCCCCGGCGGTGATGGAGTAGTCCACCGCCGTCCACCGGCCCTCACCGAACTCGGTGTCGATGGCGTCGGCCGGCTCGCAGCGGCTCATGTCCAGCAGGTAGAGGGACTCGTCTTCGCGATCCATGCATCACGCTTTCATGTGAGTCGAATCGGCGCCGGCACTGGCCAGTTCGAGTGTGTACTGGCTCAGATGATAGACCAGTTCGCCGGTGCAGTCGCAGTTCAGCATCGGCGTCAGCTGTGGCCGTGACCAGTCGCCGTCGGCCCCCTGGATGCGGACCAGCTCTGCCGCGGCGCGGTGCACCACATCCTGGTACGCCGGTCCATCCGTGATGCGGTACAACGTCGCCGCCGCCCAGCCCGTCTTGCAGCATCCGAGACCGTCGTACACGGCATCGCCGCAGGCGTCGTGGCGGGCGAAGGTCTCTCGTGCCCCATCGAGAAAACGCGCCTCGCCGGACACGACGAACAGCCTCGCCAGAAAGACCGCCGCCATGCCCCAGTACACGTACGCCTGGCCGGGCTGTGACGGATCGATGCGGGCCAGAGTCTCGGGAATCCCCAGGTCGCCGCGCAGCAGCTCGCCGTTGCCGTCGATGTAGAGATGGAACAGACCGTCCACGGGCCCTTGTTGACCCAGAACCGACAACAGGGCGTCACCAGCCGTCGTCGCTTCGTCGAGGTGTCCCCACGCCAGCAGAGCGTTGCCGCAGCCGGCGATGGTGACGATATCCTGGCGCCGGTCGTCATGCTGGCCGAGGGCGCCGGTGAGATAGCCGCCGGTCTCGACCACGTGGCGTCGGCGCAGGCATTCCAGACCCGCCTCGCCTACATCCGGTCGCTCGAGAACGTGGGCCGCGACGAGGGGCCAGGTGTTGGTGTAGGTATCGGCGATCTGACCGTAGAGGGGGTCGGCGCTCTTCTCTGCCGAGGTGCGGAAGTCGCCGTCGGCTGTCAGGAAGCTGTCGATGAGGGTGTCGAACAGCTGCTTCGCCAGATCCAGGCGACCGAGTGTCGCCAGCGCCAGGGGCCATTTGTAATACGAGCCCAGATCGTGCAGCTCTGCCGGGAGACGACCTGTGCCATTCAGCTGCGACTCCAGCCACGCGACGCCATGCGCGGCAGCCCTCAGCCAGGGCTGTGCTCCCGCGTCGAAGGGCAGTGTTGGTGTCACGATGTGGCAGCTGTCGTGATCAAGTCCATGCCGGCAAGATCACCTACCCGGACGCGTGTCGTCAACCGTCCTGCCGTGATCTTGCCTGAAACGCAGAATCGGGGAGTCCCGCAGCGCGGGACTCCCCGATCGAAACCAAGACTAGGCGAGGTCTGTTGGTTTAGCCCTCGTCACCCGGAGGCGGTCCCTCACCCGGAGGCGGCTCTGAGAGGGCACGCTCCAGCTCCTCGGCCGTTCTGCGGGCATCCTCTTCCATCTGCCGCATATGCTCGGCCATACGCGCCTGCTCCTCGCGCATGTGGCCCAGTTCCTCACGGATGCGATCACGGTGATGGGTCAACTCCTCGATGTGGCGCCGGTGCTGCTCTTCGTGGACGCGGCGCAACTCCTCTTCGAGATGACGGACATGCTCTCCCATGTCTCCGCCGTCACCCATGCCGTCGCCATCGCCCATTCCCTCGCCGCCATCCCTGTGCGGCGGATGGACCCAACCGGCCATCTCGTCATGGTTGAGCTCGCCATTGCCGTCCTGGTCCATCATCTGGAAGAAGGCGTCGAAGAGCTGGCGGAAAGACTCCTCGGGATCTTCCGACATCTCCAGGCCTTCCGGCTTCTCGGCATCCGGCGGCGGTACGAGAATCAGAATCGGCGGGCCTTCGTGTTCGCCCTCTGGACCGTCCATCTGGGCCATGCCGGCCACGGCGCCGACGCAGACAAGACAGGTCGCGAGCAACAAGCTGCGGGTGAATCTCAACATGGAAGCCTCCCTGAAAGGATGAGAATACCGCACGCCAGATTCGGGGTGGCGTACGGCGGGTAGCCCTAGCTACCGAGTATGGTATAGCCGCAAAGGCTACAAAGCTGTGTGCTGTATCACAAATCGTGCGATGGCGTTCGCGCCATCACGTAGGCCCGACGGCTCGGATATTCCACATCCGGGTACGGATCCCGCACGGTGGCCTCGATGTTGCAGAACCCCGACGACTCGAGAGTTCGTTGGATGTCCTCGACGACGAAGAATCGGAAATCCATCGATACGGAGTGTCCGAGGAATTCGTCGATGTGCACCTCATCGCTACCCGTATGGAACGCCAGCAGGAGGAGTCCCCCTGGTTGCAGCACACGGGCCGCCTCGGAGAGAAATCGGTCAACGTCCTCATTGGTGAGGTGAACGATGCTGTAGAAAGCGATAGTGCCTGCAAGGGAGTCATCCGCCATGTCGAGGGACAACGCATTCCCCAGCCGGAACGAGACGCCGGGGTTCATGTCCCTGGCTGCCTCCAGCATTGCCGTCGACAGGTCGATCCCGATCACATCCACTCCGAGACCTTGCAGAAACGCCGTCGTCCGCCCGTGTCCGCAGCCGATGTCGCACACCTTGCCGGCACTGCCGACAAGGGACGCGAACTCTCGCAGCATGCCACGGTCGAGCGGCTTGTGTGTCAACTCGTCGGCGAACTGCTCGGCGTAGGACCGCGCCACGATATCGTAGGCTTGCTGAATCGCGTCGATATTCATGGCATTCAGGGACTCAGAGTCGTCCCAGCCAAACCTGTGTACACAGAGTGTCCTCGTAGTCGGCCACATCCATCCAGCCGGCAGTCAAACCGCTGGTGTACGTGAACCAGTGCCCGCCGGCGCACGAGACAGCCGCGTTCTGCCAGTCCCAGTACTCGATCGAGGGCAACCAGCGGGCGTTCGCAGGATCGTCAGCCGTCAGTTGCTGGTGCCCCTCGATGTGTCCATCCGCTGTGAAGGTGATGTGATGCAGCTCGTTGGCCGGATGGTACCAACCCTCGCCGGCGCCGGCCGCCTGTGTGCTGATCAACAGGTGTATGTGCCCCTGGACATCGCGCGAAGTAGCCGTCGAACGCCCTTGAAAGGCGAAGTTCAGATCGGGCAACGCCGCGTCCAGACCGATGGACTGCCACCCGGTCGCTGTGCGCCGCCACATGACGCCAAGAGGACTCTCCGACATGGCGCAATACAGCCACGGCTGGTCGTCGGCGTCCACAACATGCGTACCGATCCGAATCGACGCTTCGTCGTCATCGATGCAGCTGGCGAAGGGCAGTGCGTTCTCGATCGTCACCGGCAGCGCGCACGCCTGTCCTTCGCTGGTCCAGTGATCGCCATCGTCATCGCTGCGTATGTGCGTCGCCATCTTCGTCTTGCCCTGCCTGGCGCTCCCGGAGACAGCGTAGTGAAACTGCAGTGTCACGTGCAGCGTCCCCGTCGGTCCGATGGACAGCGAATGCATGAAGTGGCTGTATCCGGGGACCGGGCATTTGGCCAGCAACATGGGCGCCGACCAGTCGCCGCCAGCCGGCTTGCGCACATACTCCAGCTGCCAGGTTTCTGTCGGGCCACGATAGCTCTCGCGGTAGACGAGATGCAGTGTGCCCTCCGCATCCATTGACACCGCCGGATAGCTGTGTGATCCGGTTATCGGTTCGGGAGTGCTCCACGAAGTCGCGTCAGCCGGGTCGTCCGACCATCGATGCTGGAAGTCGCCGTGGTGGGCACCGACGAACAGATGTACCCGGTCATCGGCATCGGTCAGCATGGAGGCACCACAGTGGTTGTCGATGCCCTCGCCCAGCGTCTGCGTCTCCTTCAGCTGGCCGGTGCTGGCGTCGCACAGTCCCAGCTGGATGCGAGTGGACCCTCCCTTGGTGGCCGGCGCCTCCAACCAGCTGACCAGCAGGTGGTCACGGTGACGCAGAACTTTGTTGCTGAAATTGTAGGCTGTGGCGCGGTCCGAGCCGGCCGAGGACAGCAGAATGGGTTCCGTTGTCACTGTTCCTGCCATTGGTCGGACAAGGCGCTCATGACGTCGTCAGTACGATGACGTCACGCACCTCGTCCCGTTCCCAGACTCGATCCACCGGCGGGTTCACCTGGACACCATCGGCCAACGTCGCCACACCCAGGGCGATCTCGCCACGCAGGAGCGCGCGCCGCTGCAGCTGGGTGAACGAGACCCGCGCGTCTCCGTCCAGGTAGAGTTCGGACCGATGCACGACGATCTCTGCCCCCCCTGACCCGAAGAGCTCGTCGCAGACGGCACGCAGCTCACGGCGCAGCGATACCTGGGCGAGCATGTGGCTGACGACGAGAGGACTGACGAGCAGGTCGCTCTCCCCTCCGAGAAGATTGGCGTTGTCGGCCTCGAGGACCTCCACCAGAACACGTGGCGGCTTCTCCTCGCCTTTGAGCATGTTGGACAACAGCAGGTAGCCTGTCGCGCTGCGCGCATCGGACTCCTCGCCATTGTCGAGCAGGTCGGTAGCCAGGATGACAACGTTGTCGAAGGTGTCCGGATGCAGAGCCGACAGGTGCTCACGCAACGTGAAGTCGCCCACATGTTGAGTCAGCCGCAGATTGCGCAGATCGAGGGCATGATCGCGCACATCCTTGTGCCGGTCGGCAGCGGGCTGGACCGACAGCACGTGCACGTCGAAGCGCTCGTTGGTGTAGCTGTCGAGCTCTCGCAGGAAATCTGACGCTTTATGGTTCCAACCCAGCACGAGAATCCGGCGCCTGGACAGGTCCGGATCCTGCGATCCATCCCCCTGCTCTCTGGGCAGAGCCTGCAGGTCGGTGTCGACGAGGGGTTGCGTGTCCTCGAAGGTCCGTGCCAGCAGTACTGCGCGCGTATTCTCGTCAACCAGCGTGTCATCAGCCGGGTTCAGCAGGGGCTTGAAGCTGGCGCCGCTCGGTTGCACGAATCCCAGCAATACCGCCTGCGGGTAGGCCTCCACAAGTTCGGCGAAGGAGCGACCTACGAACTCCTTGCAGGGCCGGATGAACACTTCGTTGCCGTCATCCCGTATCAGCAGCTCCTCGAATACGGGAAACACGCCGACGTGGCGTACGACCTGGGCCATGAGGCGCGCCACGAAGCGATGGCTCGACAGAATCTCGATCTCGCCAGCGTAGGCCCGCCGGGCCAGGTGCAGCTTGCGGTCGTCGAATATCTCGCCTACGAGCCAGGGCAGGTGGTCGATGCGCTGTTGCCTGCCATAGTGGGAGATCGTCAGGATCGTCTTGATGATGCGACTGTCGGAGTTGTCCAGCCCCCCGGAGGAGAAATCCGAGCCCGGAAGGATCACCGCTGCCGCCTGGGCAAAGGCGACTCTCTCCAGATGGTCGACCTGCAGAGCCGAGCCGCTGCGCAGAATCAGGTCGCCAGGATCCCAGAGCGGCCCCAGCGAATCCTTCAGGCTCTGCACCCGTTCGGCATTCACGTCATCGGCGAGGACAACGATCACCAGCCGCCGGGCGCCGACGCGGCGCAGAAACCGGCCCGCCCGCCCATGCGACTGCAGCAGCTCCTGCAGAATCGAGGGCGTGCGATTCGTCCACCCGAGCACCAGGATGTGATCGTGCCGGACGACCGGCGTGAACCCACGCTCGAGATTGCGCAGCGTCTGGGTCAACCATTGGGTCATGATCGCTACCAGCGACCCGAGAAAGACCACGTATCCCATGACGGTCACTGAAAAAGAGATCACCCGGCGGGCGACACCCACGTCATCACCGAGATAGCCCGGATCGGTGAGTCGCAGGAAGGCCCACCAGACGGCATCCGACCACTCATCGAAGCCACCGTCCACACGCATGACCAGAGTACCGGCACCGACGCTCACCAGTCCTACGATGGCCGCCGCAAACAGCAGCCGGTAGTGGGCGCCGCGCACGAGCAGACGCTCGACGAGATACTGCAGGCGTTGACTGGGTCGAAGGGGCATGGTCCTTACCTAAGCACCTATTCCTGCGAGCGCAAGATCCCCACGCGAGGGTTTGGGGACTCTGATCCCTGACGCTGGCCGGTTTCCCCTTGCCAGTGTTCGTACTGTGTGCGGAGTTCTCGTCATTCCTCGTTACGCGGAGGCAGGATCACCCATGCTCCAGCACGAACACAGCCAGGCGAACAGGACCGCCTGGTCCCATCGCGCCTACGAGGCGTGGACCCGAGGTTACGGCACGCCGCAGGAGGCGGCGGCGAAGCTGAAGGCCGACCCCGAGCACGTCATGCGGGAGACCTGGCAACACTTCGGCAGCGTTGAGGGAAAATCCGTTGCCAACCTCCTCGGCTCTCACGGTCGTCGCGCCGTCACCCTTGGTCTGCTTGGTGCCGATGTGACAGTCGTCGACATCTCGGAGGAGAACCGGCGCTACGCCCTCGAACTGTCCAAGGCGGCGGGGATCTCCATCGACTACATCGTCGCCGATGTCTCGGCCTGGGATGCCGAACCCTTCGCCGGTCGCTTCGACTTCGTCTTCATGGAGTATGGCATTCTGCACTACTTCGTCGACCTGGGTCCGCTCGTGTAGCGTGTGGAACGGATTCTCAGGCCCGGTGGCAGGTTGATCCTGCACGAGTTCCACCCACTCATGAGCAAATGCAATCCGCAGGATGACGGGGATCGTCTGTATCTGCTGGGCGACTACTTCGGCGACGAAGTCCACAGGAAACCGGCGCCCACCCGCGTCAACTTCGATGCCGATGACGCTTCGGACTTCCCCCTTGGCAGGGTGATCTATTGGCAGCTGGGGGAGGCGGTGACCGCTGTGTGCGACGGCGGTCTGGTCATCGAGTCCCTCACCGAGAACCCCCACCCTGAAAGAACCAGGTTCCCGGGAACCTTCACCCTGGTTGCGACGAAAAACCCCTGAAGCGCTCTCGTGCCCTGCCCCTGCGGCTTGCCACGACGATGGGAGAACCATCACTTATGGAGTCTTGTCGTCCCGCAACCTCAAGGAGTGCTCGACCATGGGCTTTTCTTACTGCCTGAACACCAGCACCATCCGCAGCGATGGCGCCTCTGTGCTGGACATGATCAACACCGCCGCCGACGCCGGCTACGACGGTATCGAGCCGTGGGTGAAGGAACTGGACGCATGGGTGGCCGGCGGTGGCACACTGAAGCAAGCGCGGGAGCGGGCCGAAGAGCGGGGTATCGCCATCGTCAACCTGATCGGGTTTCCGGAGTGGGCAGTGCCCGAAGACGATCGACGTGCGAAAGGTCTCGAGGAAGCGGCCCGCTGCTTCGAGATGGCCCGGGATCTGGGCTGCAAATACGTCGCCGCACCGCCCATCGGCATCCACGACCGTGAAGTCGAGTTGCTACCGGTGGCGGAGCGCTTCGCTGCGCTTGTCGACCTTGCAGCCGAATCTGGGGTGAAGCCGCTGCTGGAATACTGGGGCATCGCCCGGACTCTAGGCCGAACCGGTGAAGTGCTGCTGGTTGCAGCCGAATGTGGGCGACCGGGCGTGCAGATGCTCGCCGATGTGTTCCATATGTACAAGGGCAGTGGGCATCACCACGGCTTCGAACACTTCGGTGCGAACCGGCTTGGCCTGGTTCACGTCAACGATATCCCGGCAACGCCCGGGCGTGCCGATGTGACCGACGCTGACCGCGTCTACCCCGGCGATGGGCTGGCTCCCTGGGAACAGATCGTAGCGACACTGAAGTCGATCGGGTACGAGGGTATGTTGTCGCTGGAGCTGTTCAACGAGAGCTACTGGGCCCAGGGACCGGAGACGGTGGCGAGAGAAGGTCTGGCGAAGCTGAAGCGCTGCGTGGAAGAGTAGACACGGACCTGGTACCGCCGATGGGTTGGCTCAATGCGGAGAGGGACGGTGCTGGATTCCCAGCGTCGCCAGAGTCGCCGCAAAGGCGGTGATGACGACGACGGTGAGGACCCGTGTGAACCCCGCGATCTCGTCGCCGACTCCATACAGCATGGGCAGTGCACTGGACCCCGCGATGCTGCCCGCATAGCGACAGGTCGAGTAGATGCCCGACGCCGATCCCGCTCGTTCTCGCGTCACCGACTCCAGCACTGCCGTCTGCAACCCCGCCTGCGACAGTCCCAGTCCGATGCCCGCCACGATCAACCCCGTCAACATCACAGGCAGTGCCTCTGTACCCGGTTCGAACCTTACCAGGTAGGCCATGCCGACCGTCAGCAGCAACATTCCGAGAGTCGTCGGCCAGCGACGCCCCCAACGATCCGCCAGCCGTCCTCCGAGGGGGGCACAGACCACCGTGGGCGCCCACAGCGCCGACAGCACCAGCCCTACCTGCGTACTCGACCAACCGGGAAGCCCCGCAAGCAGGAGAGGAATCGTCAGGAACGTCGTGTACATCGACAGGTTGCTGCAGGCGACGCCCGCACAGCCGGAGGCGAAGGTCCGGCGCAGGAAGAATCGGGGTTGAAAGACCGGATCTTCGTGGCCTGCCTCGCGGTACAGAAAGTACACCGCCAGCAGCACCAGCAGCACCGCGCCGCCCCACGTTGCTGAGGGAGGCAGCTTGCCCGTCCCACCGGTCAGCAGAGCGGCACCGCCGGCCAGAATCACAATCAGCTGCACCACGCCCACCACGTCGAAGGAGCGGCGGCTTGGCTCTCCGGCGCGGGTTGGGATCACACGCCATGCCAGAATCAGCGCGGGCACGATGAGGAACAGATTCATCGAGAAGACCGCCCGCCAACCGGCGAGACGGATCAGCACGCCGCCGAGAGGCGGCCCTGCGGCGGCGGCCAGGACGATGGCGGATCCCAGCAGACCGATGCGGCTGGCGCGGCGCTCTGGTGGGACCACTTCACGTACCAGGGCCATGCCGTTGGGTAGTGCGATGGCCCCGGCGATGCCCTGCTGGACCCGGAAGACGAGAAGCTGCGTCAGACTCTCGGCCGTTGCCGCGCCCAGAGAGGCCACGGCGAAATACAGCAGGCCGATCAGGATCAACGGCCGCCGGCCGAAACGATCCCCGAGTTTGCCACCCACCGGCTGCAGCGACGCCATGGTGACGAGGTAGGCGATCACCAGCCAGCTGCCCGCCGCCAGGTCTGTGGCGAACTCCCCCATGATGTCGGGCAGCGCCACGCCGATCATTGTCGAGTTCAACGGCGCCAGCATCGTCGTCAGCGCTACTGTGATCAGGATGACGACCTCGCCCCCACTGTCCCTGGCAAGTCGGATGGTGTCGGCATCGCCGCCCACCTCGCCAGCGTCAGCCATCCTCGTTCTTCTCGTCCGCCAGTGTCGTGATCAATCGACACTGCAGCAGATACAGGTCGTCACCGCTGTAGGCGCTCTCCAGGTCGACGGGCGACCCCATCTGCTCTTCCAGTGAAATCGCCAGTCGCGCCATCTCCACCAGCTGCGTCTCGGACAGTGTCGACTGCGAGCGCAGGAACCGGGGCACGGCCACGTCCTTCGTACCGCCGGGGATCGACACGGTCATGCAGTTCTTCTCCGCCACAACGGACTCTGTCACGGACAGATCGCGCTTGTCGACGATGTAGGTGTCGGGCGTCACCGTACCTCCGACGATACTCTCGCCCAGTCCCCAACTGGCGTTGATGACAACCTGATCTCGATTGTTCGTCACCGGGTTGGCGCTGAAAATGACGGCCGACGAATCGGCGGGAATCAGCTGCTGTACGAGCACGGCCATCTCGATCTCCTCGAGAGACAACCCGTTGCGTTCGCGATACTCGGTGACGCGATCGGCCTTGGTGGCGTGCCAGCAACGCAGCACGGCGGCGGCGACTTCCTGTTCACCCACCCGGTTCAGGAAGGTCTCGTATTGCCCGGCAAAGGAAGCGAATCGACCGTCCTCATCCATCGCTGACGAACGCACGGCGACACTGGGCTGGTCAGCCCCGCAGCGACGGCCCATTTCATGATAGGTATCGGTGAGTTGGCCGCGCAGGGAGGCAGGGACCTCGTCCGCTCTCCCGTCGTCAGCAAGTGCCGCCCACTGGTGGAACGCCTTCGTCGTCAGACAGAATCCGGTCGGCACACGATAGTCGGCGGCCAGGCGGCTCAGGTTCGCGACTTTGCCGCCCACCCGCGACACGTCCTGACAGCCCTCGCCATCCAGCCAGATGATCGTCATGTCGTCAGGAAGGCTCGCCGCCCGTCCTCCGCAGGTTCTGCTCGGACTTCAGCCACCAGCGTATGCCACGTCCGGCGATCCTGTCAGCACTCTCTGCGCTTGTTGCAGGAAAAGGCAGTGCTCGTTTTCGAGGACGAGCTCCTGACCTTCGTGGACTCGATCGTGGCAGAATGGACAGATCATATCGACATACACTGAATCCCCACGCCAAATCGTGTCAAATCCGACTCTGGGCAACGGCAGCATGACGCCATGAGTTGGAGCGACGCGATATTCTGCGCCAAGACCGGGGCGTCATCGGCCTGCAGCTATCGCTCTGCGCTCAGCGCGCCTCTGCCCATTGCAGTACCTGCGGAAACGGCACGTCTGGCAGCTCGCCGAACAACGGATCCCGCGCCAGGCGTGCCCGTGACATCTTCGGCGATGTCAGTCCGCACAGGAAGCGCGCCACCGCCCGCGGTGTGCCCAACGCCTCGCCGGCATCGTCGATCGTCGGCTGCAGACGCTCATGCAGATCGTCGGGAATCGTACCGGGCTGGCGCTCGGGGATCGGCGCGGCATCATCAGTGCAACCGGTGCATACGCCGCATGGGCCATCCAGCTGTTCGCCGAAGTGCGCCGCCAGCGACCGCGCTCGACAATCGTTGCGGCCGAACAGATCCAGCACCTGCTGCAACCGCGCGATCTCGGTCGTCTCGCACTGTTCATTGTATGCCGCCAGTTCGTCGGCCAGCCCCTGGGCGTCATCCGGTGTGCGCAGTTGCCGGTAGCGGTTGCGCACACCGCCGGCCTGCACTTCGAGAAGTTGTTGATCCTCCAGCCAATCCAGCGCTTTGAGGATCCGCTCGCGATCCACCTGCAGGGCGTTGGCCGCCTGTGCCGGATCCAACTGCAGCCACACGCGGCCCTCCTTCGCAAAGCCGAATACCCCCTCCAGAAACTGTCGGCGCTCGCCGTCGAAACGGCCAAAGATCTCTTGCGGGTCGACGAGGGGTTTGAACTTCACCTCAGAGTAGAATGGTGTGCCGCCCTGCAGATACCCATCCAGTTCCAGCCGCGTCAGCAGGGTGCGCAGCACCAGTTGGCGGATGTCGGTGTTCGACGACAGCTCGTACTGGCTGATGTCGAATTCCATGTCCTGCGCGAACACCCCGTCCACCAGGGCACGCACAGCCTGCGCATCGGGTGTGTCACCGAAGACAAAGTTCTCCAGCACCGTCAGGTCGTCGGCGCATACCAGCGTGTGACACACCGACGTGCCGCCGTCGCGACCGGCACGGCCGATTTCCTGCGCGTAATTCTCCAGACTCTTCGGCAGGTTGTAGTGCACGACGCGGCGGATGTCGGCCTTGTCGATGCCCATGCCGAAGGCGATGGTCGCCACGACGATGGCCGAGTCCGACGCCATGCCCGGCGTTGCTCAGCGCTCGCGCCACGCCCTCGGCCGTCTTCTGCAACGTCACGTAGACGATAGTCGGTCCTGCCGGCTCGTCGCCCAGGATCGCAAGCAGCGCGCCATCCCGTTCACTGGCGCTGACCACGGTGGAACGCAGGGTCAGGTTGGGCCTGTGGAACGGCGTGCGTACCGCGTGGTCGGGCTGGATGTCGAAGCCGGCGCAGATATCGTCAAGCACCTTCGGCGTCGCCGTGGCGGTGAGTGCCAGCACGCGCTCGGCGTTGTACAGCTTCGCGTAACCGGCCAGCTTCAGGTAATCGGGTCGGAAGTTGTGCCCCCACTCCGAGATGCAGTGCGCTTCGTCGACGGCGAACAGGCTGATGGGTATGCCGTCTATGGCCTGGCGAAAGCGCTCGTTGTTGAACCGTTCCGGCGCCACGTAGAGCAGCCGCATCGCCCCGGAGCGTACACCATCCATCACCTCGCGATACTCCTCCAGGCTCAGGCTCGAATCGAGCCGGGCGGCGCGGATGCCGCGGGCGTGCAGCGCGTCGATCTGGTCCTTCATCAGCGCGATCAGCGGCGACACGACCAGTGTGAGCCCTGGCAGCAACAGCGCCGGCAGCTGGTAGCACAACGACTTGCCGCCCCCTGTGCGAAACACCGCAGCGGTAGAGTGGCCCGCCAGCAGGTGTTCGATGGCTTGCTCCTGGCCGGGACGGAACTCGTCGAAGCCGAAGTGCTGCTGCAGGGCGGCACGGGCGTCGGTCACTCGTCCGCCTGAATGACTGCAACGTCGTATGGAAGGAATTGACGGTCCGCTGTCAGCAGCGGCAGATCCTCCTGCTGTGATACGGCGATGAGCAACCGATCGAACGGGTCACGATGGTGCCGAGGCAACTCGGCGACGGCGCAGACGTGATTGTGCTGAATGGGGAGCGCCTCGACCCCGTCGCGTGCAAGCCTCGAGAGGATGAACGTGCCGGGCGGTTCGGGAAGCGGCAGTCGTTCCAGGTTGTACTTGATCGAGATCTCCCAGGAACTGGCAGCCGACAGCACGAGATGGTTGTCGGCGTCCTCGACGAGTTCTCGTGCTCTTGGGCCAAGCCGCGTTGGTTCGAGGATGCTCCAGAGCCAGACGTGGGTGTCGAGCAACAACCTCACCGTTCGAACGAATCCAGCAGGTCGTCTGGCAGTGGCGCGTCGAAGTCTGCCGGAATCTCGAACAGACCCTGGTCACGGCCGAGGACGCGCCTGCGCCTACCGTGGTAGGCGGAAAGGCGAGCCACCGGCGTCCCGGCGCTGGCGATGATGACCTCTTCTCCTTCGGCAACCTTGTTGAGGAGCCGAGAGAGATGTGTTTTTGCTTCGTGGATGTTGACCTGAATCATACCGACCTCCGATCAGACTAAACTAAGATATTGATTAGTTTAGTCAATCCGAAATCAGCATGACACGGTCCACACAACTTGGGAACTCCCGCTTCCGCCGGGCCGTCCAAGCACTCGCACACTTCCATCCGTGACGACGAGGAACATCTGTGAGAGTCTTCCATCCTGATTCGGGCACCGACAAGGGCTGGTTCACCGGGCCGTGGGACTCAGACCTGCCCATCTCCATCGGTTATGCCAACACCGGCGTCGATGATCCCCACTACCACCGCGAGATTACAGAGATTTACTTCGTCGCCCGGGGATGCGCGATCATGCGGGTGGAGGATCGGGAGATCGCCATCAGTCCCGGACAGGCCATCACCATCGAGCCAGGAGAAACACACACCTTCGTCGAATGCTCGGAGGACTTCTACCACTTCGTCGTGCAGACACCCGGACTGCAGGGAGAAGCCGCCAGGTTGGACAAGGTGGTCGTCGCCTGTGATCTGGACGAAACCGAGTTGGCGCCCAACAGCTCTGGTGAGAGCACTAGCGGAACTGTCGTCGCAGATTCTCCCATAGCGGGCTGTCACCACGCGGCTTGAAAGGTTCAGGATCCTTCCCTCCCTCCACAGCGTCCCAGTATCTCCAGTCCATCCTGGTCTCCGGGGCGATTTCGTAGTCCAGCCCCGTCCACGCGCCATCGCCACGATAGGCGTAGAATGACCAGTGCCAGCCACGGGTGTTGTAGATGTCGACCAGGTGGGACAGGTAGTCCGCTGCGCCCTCGAGGCGACGGTCGTGCCAGAATTCTGAGGCGATGATTCGGTTGGCCGGTATCTCGTAGCGGTCGGCGAACACCCGCACAGCCTCGATCTCCTCAGCGAGACGATCCTTCGTCCACGCTTCGCTCGGGCCGTTCCAGGATTTGGGCACACGATCGGGGTATGCGTACCGCCCCTCCTTGTTGGCCCGATACGTCACCATCTGCCACGGTCCGGGATTGTGGAAGGCGTACAGGATCTTGTCGTCCTTCACCGGCCTGTTGTATCTGGACTGTTGCGGCGAAGCGTAGAACCAGCCGTCCAGCATGATCGGCGTGTCTGGATCGACCGACCGGATGGCGGCGACCATTCGTCGGTTGAACAGATTCAGGTCGGCCGGCGTACCCTGGATCGACTCGTACCAGAGGTCGAAGCCCGCATCACCCTCTTCGAAACCGAACTCCCTGTCCGGGTGGGGCTCGTTGAGTGGATTGTATGCAACGATCGCCGGATGCTCTTTCAGCCGCGCTGCCAGTTGCCGCCAGAACTCGAAAGCCTGCGCCTGAAACCCCTCGTCGCGCCATAGCCGGCCGTCATCCACGTCGTCGTTCATCTGTTTCCACCGGGCGCCGGGCAGGCCGACCATAGTGAGTACGACCTTGACTCCGTTTTCTTCGGCCACATCGAGAATCTGGGTCAGCAGAGCCAGATCCGCGTCGTTGACCTGGCGAAACTCGTCGGCGTCACCTAGGAGGAAGTCGCGCCCCTCGGATGGCAGCGCATCGGGGAGGATGCGAACGAAGTCCAACCCGAGCTCGCCCGCGGCGGCCCACCACTCGGGCCGATGTTGTTCGTTCTGTTGGTTGGCCCCCCGGCGCTGCATATCCCAGAAGGAGATCTTGACGTCGTCGGCCTGCCCTTGGCCAACCCACAGGCAGCTGAGCGTGGTGGCTGCTACGAGGGTACTCAAGGATCTGAACTGCGGCCCTTTCACGTTGACCTCCTGGAGTTGCACGTGTGTGTAGATTGCGGATCTGGGCAGAAACCGACAGGACCGCGCCGCCACCTGAAGAATTCCCTTGCCACTGTAAACCAACCTGCACGAGAATAGCCGGACCCCGCAACCACCCGCCGAGCCCGCCTCTTGATCTGGACCCTGGCCCGCAAAGAACTGCTCTCCAACCTGCTCACTCTGCGCCTGGGTATCACCTTCCTGTTTGCCGTAGGCCTCATCGCGCTGACCTCGATCATCGGCAGCATGGACTTCTCCCAGCGGGCGGCGGACTACGACGACCGCGTCCGCGATGTCCGCCACGACCTCGAGAAGGCCACCGTCTTCGCCGAGGTCGGGCCCCACGTCGTGGCCAGGCCCGATCCCCTTTCGATCTTCAGCCGCGGTGTCGACAGGAACGGCGGTCAGTTCGTCTGGATCGGCATCGACTGGGTGGGCGCCAGCATGGGGCGTCTGGGCAGCGCCGACAACAACCTGATGAAGTCTCTCGTGGAGATCGACTTCGTCGCCGTCGTCATGCTCCTGCTCAGCTTTCTTGCCGTGGTCTTGGGATTCGACGCCGTCTGCGGCGAGCGCGAGTCGGGAACGCTGCGTCAGCTGCTGACCAATCCCGTGCCGCGCGGGGCCGTCATCTGGGCCAAGCTCCTGGGTGGTACAATCTCTCTTTGCCTGCCGTTGATCGTCGCCTTCGGCC
This sequence comes from Candidatus Latescibacterota bacterium, assembly GCA_036011085.1. Taxonomy (GTDB): domain Bacteria; phylum Latescibacterota; class UBA2968; order UBA8231; family UBA8231; genus UBA8231. The sequence goes on along the minus strand of DASCMS010000097.1, from coordinate 15,834 downwards.
TGGCCGTACTTATCATCACGGTGAACCCGGATGTGGATCTTGGATCCATGGAGTGGCTGCGCCTCGGTCTGTTGCTGCTGCTGTCCTGTCTGTTCCTGGCCCAGGTCTTCGCCATGAGCCTCGTCGTCTCCACCCACACCCGCAGCCCGTCCACGTCGCTTGTCATCTGCCTCTTCGGCTGGCTGTTCCTCAACATTGGTTTCGACAGCGCTCTGCCCTCTCTGAGTCGGTACGGCGTGCAGGAGAACACCTTCCAGCAGTTTCTCGACGAGCTGCGTGCCGAGCGGGACGAGGCGATCGCACAGTGGGAGGCCAACAACCCGCCGCCTCCTGACAGGTACATGCGCGCCATCGAAGTAGGCGGACCAAGAATCCGCTACGGCCACCCCCGTGGCTATGAGTGGCGGGCACGACGCAATGCCTATGCCCTCGAGCAACACCTCGACTCGGCCCGTCGCGGGCATCAGTTCCAGATGGTCAACTACGCACCCCTCGCACGAGAGGTGGAGCTCGTCGACGAGTGGGCCATCCTGTCCCCCTTCACCAATTATCGAGCGTTGTCCAAGCAGCTGGCCCGCAGCACTCTGGCGCACAAGTTCCGCCTGCGCCAGGCCGGTCACGACTACCGCGACACCTACATCGACTACCTGCGCGGCCACGGCGCTTTCGCCAGTCGGCGCTGGTTCACCGACGATCCCGTCGACCAGGAGCCGCTGCTGACCGATCCCGAGTCCCTTACACCGGAGATGCTGGCCAGCGACAGCCCCTTCATGCAGGCACGCATGGCCTGGGTGCAGGATCAGGAGACCCTTGCAGCTGCCGACAGCCGTCGCCAGCTCGACCTGACATCTATGCCGCGCTTCGGTGTCGATTGGCGCGAGCCGCTCTCACAGACGCTGCGCCACATGACTCCGGGTCTGATCGTGCTGTTCCTGCTGCTCGGTGGCAGCACCTTGCTCGCCATTCACGGCTTCCTCCGCTACGACCCGCAATAGGTGAGACGTGACTGAAGTTCTCCTGCATCAGCTTCACGATCACCTCAAGTCGTTGCGCTTCCAGGCCAGCCTTCTCGCCCTCCTTCTGTTTTTCGCCGTCAACGGCACTCTCTACATGCTGAAGACCGATCGTGTCGACCACGAGGTCGAACGGCTCGAGGCGGAGAGCTCGCGTCGATACGAGCAGGTCGACGACCTGTCGTCAGCCGTCAGCAACGTGTACAGCCTGCGTCTGGGCCCTCTCGGCACCGAGTTCATCGCCGAAGGCGGATCCAACTGGTTCGCGGATTCGGGTTTCGTCAGTCCGGCCACCGGCAGGGGTGTCACCAGCATCGACAGACGTGGTGCCACGAACAACTGGATGGACCGCTTCGAGGTCCTCGACTGGGCGCTCATCGCCCGAGTCGTCCTCTCCTTTCTCGCCATCGTGCTGGCCTACGACGGCCTCTCCGGTGAGCGCGAGACGGGCACGTTGTCGTTGTTGCTGACCCATCCCATCTCGCCGGTCCGCATACTGGTCGGCAAGTTTCTCGCCCACCTTCTGGCTTTGCTCGCCGCACTGGTGCTGGGTATGCTCGTCAGCCTGCTGGTGCTATCTCTCAGTCAGTCGATCATCCTCAGCGCCGAGGTGGCAGCGGCGGCGGGATTTTTCGCCGTCGGCTGCACGCTCTACTGTGCCCTCTTCCTGCTGCTGTCGCTGGGTGTGTCGGCCCTGGCCCGGACGTCGGCGTCCTCCCTGGTGATTCTCGTGCTGGTGTGGGCCGTCCTCATCGTCGCCCTGCCCCAGGCAGCGTATCTCATCGGTGCTCACGCTGTACCGGCGGCCGACTGGGACCGATTGGACGACCACGAAGAGGAGATCGCTGCCAGCCTGTCGCGGAAGGGCATCCTCCTTCGCGGCCGGGAGAAGGGACGGGGCGACGACTACAGCCTGGAGAGAGAGTGGGCGGCGCGGATGGTCGAAAGCGAGAAGGTTGAGGTACAGATGCAACGCGGTTTCCAGGACCTCGAGACGAGGCAGTATGAACTCACACGCCGGATGGCCCTCCTGTCACCAGGGTCGGCTTTCCAGGGGACCATCGAAGCCATGCTCGGCACGGGCGTAGTGCGCCATAGTGCCTTCGTCTCTGCTACGTGGCAATACCTGGACACGCTGCGCGACTTCATCCGGGCTCGCGACGCCGCTGATCCGGGATCGCCGCACATTCTCTTTGTGGCTGACTACGTCTCGGACCAGCCGGTCGACCACCGGGACATCCCCCGGTTTGCCGGCCTCGACCTGTCCTTCGCCGACAGCGTCGGACAGGGCTGGCTCTCCGTCAGTCTGTTGCTGCTGGAGGCGCTGGCGGCCTTCTTCTTCGCTACGTGGGCGGTGCTTCGGGCCCCCGTGGTGATGCGTTCCTGACGGTGAAGAATCAAGCGCACCTGGTATTCCACCTGCGACCGGGGCGAAAGAAAGCGCTGGCCGCCGCCCAGGCCGAAGCCCTGGCCCTGCTGCGCGACCTGGGTGCCACAGCGCCCGGCGACGGCCCCCTGTCCGACCGGGGAGGGTTGTTCCGCATCGATGTTCCGGAAGATCTGTTCCTGTGGACGATGCAGCGCTTCCCGCAGCTCGGATATACCAGCGCCGTCGATCTGCTGGAGCCGATCCCGGGCAAGCCCGGACGCTCACGAACCGACATCACATGGAACGGCAAACCTCATCGTCTGTCCCGCCTCTACGTGGAGGACGCCGACGCCCAGCGTCAGGCCGCCCCGGACCGTCGTCCGTTCCTGCTGCCGGCCGCTGACGGGGGGACGCGTTTGGTCCGTGGGTACAGAGGGGACAGCAGCGATCTCGGCCGCCGCGCCCTGCCTGTCTGTGATGCCCGACTGCTGGTCAACCTGGTGCGCCCGTTTGGGGAGAATCCACGGTTCCTCGATCCCTTTGCCGGTGTGGGTGGCCTGCTGGCGGAATCTGTCGCCTGCGGCTACCGGACCTTCAGCCTCGACATCGATCCCTGGCTGCGCTTCGGCCTGAATTCACTGAGCTCAGGCCACATCATCGGTGATACTCGCAGACTGCCACTTCGTGACGCCTGTCTCGATGCCGTCGCCACGGAGCTTCCCTTTGCCGAATCACTGACGGGAATGCTCGAAGGTGTACTGGGGCGACTACGGGACGCGGTGAAGCCGGGAGGCAGGATTGCGGTTATGTGTGCCGAGGGGCAGCACGAAGAGTTGAGCCTGGCCGGGAGCCAGCTGGGGTTGGAGACGCTGTTGGCAACGGCCGTCCACCGCAAGGGGACCGAATGTGCCGTCACAGCCTGGCAACGACCTTGACCCTGGCCTTTGCTACGGTGCCAGCTCCTTCCGGTGTTCGAGGACGGTCGCTTCCAGGGCGGCCAGCGCCGTCGCCAGCGCCTCGGCATCGCTCTGCGCAGCTCCGCGGGCCGTCTCCGACTCGTGAATCAGGATGCGGTACTCCAGCGGTCCCAGATCGACCGAGTCGATGACGCGTACCGCCGGCAGCAGCATGGAGGCGTCGGCCTCCAGCGCGGTTCGCAGGCTGCCGATCTCGCTGATGAGGTTCGGTGGCTCTTTGTTCACCAGGGGCACGAAATCACTCCCGATCTCCATACGGATCCTGTCCATCTTCACAACTCCTTCACAGAGGGTTATCAGCTTCAGCAGCAGCTCCTTCATACGGTTGTCGGCAGCCGGCTGTCCGAGGGCGCGGCGAAATCGCGTCCTGGCCCGATGCAGCCGACCCTCGATCGTCGGCACGGGCACAGCGAGAGCTGCCGCGATCTGCGGCGCTGTCAATCCATCGACGTAGTGCAGCTGCGCCGCCATGGCCACGTCATCGGCGAGCAGGTCGAACAGATCGACCACGGTTCGACGGGCAGCTCTGCCCTCGTGTCGCTGGTCCGCCAGGGGCTCGCCGCTGCCGGGTTCATCGACCAGGTCGAGCCGCTCCGCCTCCGGCATGGTACTCTTCGATCGGTACCAGACACGACACTGGTTCAGTGCGATCGTCCTGATCCAGCCACCAAACGCCTCGGGGTCTCGCAGCTGACCGATGCGGGAAACGACCTGCGCCAGACACTCCTGAGTCAGGTCCTCGGCATCGGCGAGATTCTTCGTCCACCCATAGGTGATGCTCAGAACCGCCGTACGATACCGGCGCAGGAGCCCATCGAGCGCGGCGCGGTCCCCCTGCGCGGCGGCACGCGCCGCGGTTGCGTCGTCCTCGACCATGTCGGGTTCGTCAGTCTCAGTCACACAGATAGGATGCCGAAACCGACTGATTCCTTACACCTGGACTGAAAAAGGCAGGGAAAGAAGGAGTCAGTCCCCCGGTGACGGTTCGTAGGTGCGGGCAATCTCGGGTGCCGTGTCGCCGAGCTCGATGAGCTCTCTCAACGCCGCGTGCAGACGTGCCCCTTCCCGGGGATTGTCCTGAAGAACATTGCGCGCCTGATCCGGATCCGTGCGCAGGTCGAACAGCTCGTCCACCCGGCGCTCTGGCATGCCCGTGTTGGGGTAGGTCTCCTGGCGTACCGGCTTGCCTTTGTAGGCCAGATCCTTGTTCGGCCAGTACTGCAGCGACCAGGTGCCGTCCGTCACCGTTGCCGGCACGGTACCCCAGTTGTCGTTGAGGTTGCGGCCGCTGATGGCGAACTCGCGGTGCGTACTCGTGGGTGCTTGGATGACCGGCGCAAAGGACTGGCCATGCAGACCGTCGGGGACCGCAAGTCCCGCCATCGAGCACAATGTGGGAAACAGGTCCACAGGCTGCACCAGCGCCTGTGAACGCTCTCCCGCGGGGCCACCCGGGCGTCTCAGCATGAAGGCCTGACGGATCATCGGTTCGTACAGCTGTCCGAGATCGCCCCATGGCTTGCCCTGCAGCCCGTGGTCACCGAAGTAGTGCCCATGGTCGGACATCAGCAGAACGAGCGTGTTGTCGTTCAGCCCGAGCAGGTCGACGGTGTCGAGAAAATACCCGAGCCAGCGGTCCGTCATCGTCACTTCCGCGGCATACAGCGCCCGCGTGTGATTCAGCTCCGCCTCGGTCATGAAATCCAGGGAGAACCCGTAACAGGGATACTGGATCTCGTCGCCCGTCCATCCCGGATCGTACATGTCGACGTAGTACTGCGGCGGATCCCAGGGCTCGTGCGGATCCCAGCTGTCGATCCACAGGAAGAAGGGAGACTGGTAGTTCTTCTCCAGCCAGTGCGTCGCCTCGCGGAACACGCGGGGACCCAGGTAATCGCACTCGTAGCGGCGGCGACTCTGGTTCAGCATGTAGCGCTTGAGCCCGGCCTTGACCTTGTGCTCGGCCGCCGGCAGCTGAATGTCGATGGTGGCATCGGCGATCCAGGGCTCTCCTCCCTGGCCGCGAATCCATTCGATCGAACCGAAGCCGCGGTCGAGAAAATTCCCCTGCGTCATGAACATGGGTGTGTCGAAGATCAACCCCGTCGTGTACCCCGACTTGCGGAAGCTCTCCGCCATGGTCGGCAGATGCCGCTCCATCTCGTCCCACGTGTTGAAGGGATGCCCCCAGCGGCCGGTGAACAGGTCTCGGCGGCAGGGCAGCGTTGGAAAGGACCCGGCATAGGCTCGATCAAAAATCAGGGAGCGTTCGGCGAAACGATCCATGGCTGGCGTCCGGGCGCGAGCGACACCGGCGCCACCCGGCCAGGTAGCCGCATCCTTGCCGCCGGTATGCGCCCTGCCGTAGGCGCCGACGTGGTCGGTGCGCAGCGAATCGAGCATGATGCAGATGACGTTCATGGTTGTCTCCTATCGGTGTCGGCTCTCGCGAAAACTGACGCTCACCGGGGCATCTGATTCTGCGTGTGCGCCCGCCCCGCCCGGGCGGTCTCTTCGCTGCCGCCGGCGATGACACGTGCGCCGGCATCGATCTTCTCCCCCACGTTCTCCGGCGTCGCCGATGACAGGAAGGCGACACCATTCGCCGTGCAGGCCTTCAGGACACGCTCGTGGGTCGCCACCATCTCCGCCGACCAGGGGTCGGGAACGCGCAGGTGGCCCAGAGACATGCTCAGATCCCCCGGACCCATCTCCGCGAATCCGATTCCGGGCACCGCGAGGATCTCCTCGATGTGGGGCAGCGCCGCGCGCGACTCGATCTTGAGCCCCAGCAACAGCTCGCCTTCGGGATTCAGCGGCCAGGGATCTGCCCGCTGGACGTACTCGTCCCGGTCCACGCCCCAGATCCACGCCGCCGTCGGCTCGGAGCCCACGCCACGCCGACCTTCCCCGAGACCGTCACCGACGCCCGTGCGGTGGATCGGATAACGGCAGCTTTCGACGAAGGCACGCACGGCGGCGGCCGACTCGGCCTGACACAGCAGGATGCCATGCACTCCGCGAGCCAGGATCTGGCGGAATTGCCAGGCATTGGTGCGGACCATCTCTTCGGACACGGCCTCGACGGGGGCTTCGACGATCACCGTCGGCGTCGGGTGCCCGCTGTCTGTCGGCCCCGCGTCGACGAGACCCTTCATGTACTGTTCGAGCCCGGTCATGTCGAAAGCGCCGTGCTCCATGCCGACGTTGAGGTAGTCGGCCCATGTACGGGAGTCCTGCACGCCTTGGTCGTGTGTCAGCACGTGACCGGTGTGGGCTCCCGTGTAGTACACGGGCTGGCCCGCGGCCAGCAGCTGGATCGTCCGGTTGACTCGAGTCATCGGTTCTCCTTGCTGGAGGATAATGCACGCCTCGCCCCATCGGTCAAGTTCAGAGGATGTCGGCGCAGCACTCGTCAGCGCGTGTTGCTCTCAGGCCCGTCGCCGAGGGGACCCACGACGCCCAGCCGTAGGGCCGGGTAGAGTGTGCTGACCATGGTCGTATCCCCCGTGCGTCGGGCATAGTCCCAGAACAAGCGCATCAGCTCCTCGTGCTTGGCCCGGTGGGCGGGCTCACCGGCCAGGTTCCGCATCTCGTGTGGATCATCGGCCAGGTTGTAGAGTTCGTCGAAATCGAAGCCGTTGACGGCCAGCTTCCAGTCACCGTCCCACACCACCCTCTGCGTCACTCGCCAGCGATTTCCGTAGTACTCAGCGTAGCCACGACCCCACTCCGCGTCGTCTTCGGGTGCGCCCAGAAGTGACACGAAGCTCCGCGAATCCGCCACGTCGATCGGCTCCGCTCCTGCGAGCTCCAGCAGGGTCGGCGCCAGATCGTGGAGGCCGGTTCGCGCCTGAGACTGCATACCCCGCTCTACACCCGGGCCGCTTACGATGAGGGGCACGCGGTAGACCTCCTCGAAGGCGGAGATGTCTTTGAAGAACAGGCCGTGGGCGCCAAGCAGGTCGCCGTGGTCGGCGCACATGACAACGATCGTATCCTCCGTCTTTCCGGAGCGATCGAGGAAGTCGAGGACCCGGCCGAACTGCGTATCGATCTCGGTGATAGAGCCGTAGTAGCAGGCCCGCGCCGTGCGCTTCTGCTGTGCGCTCAGCTGTCGCCAGATGCCCTGAGCCCGTCGATACAGGCCGGGCCGGTCAGACATTTCGTCATCGGCATTCGGCGGCGGTGGTAGTTCCGCTGCTTCGTACTCCTCGAAGTACGAACGCTGTGTGATGTAGGGATCGTGGGGCTCCTGGAAGCTGACGAAACAGCACCACGGCTGCTCCTCGAGCACCGCGTCCTGCAGAAACTCGAGCGCCATCGTCGTGGCGATTCCCATGTCTCGCTCCGCTGCCGGACGATCGGTGGCGCCACACAGTAGATGCGCCCCGTATCCGGGCGGTTCGTCGAGATGGATGGCAGGGTCGCACGGTGCAACCCGTGGCTGGCCATCGAGCACGTCCTCCCGGCGCGCGGCGAAGCGGTCGCTGTGCAGGCCGCAGTCCACCTGCCAACCGAATCGCTGCAGGTCGTTGGTCCGTTCCACGTGCCATTTGCCGAAGTAACCGGTGCGATACCCCGCATCTCCGAGACGCTGGGCAAAGTGGGGTTTGTCGGGGCGCAGCACGTGCAGGTCGGGTTCGTTGTGCAGTACCTCGAGAACGCCATGGTTGTGCGGCATCAGACCCGTCATGATACTGGCACGTGTGGGCGAGCAGATGTTGTTGGGAGTGTACGCCCGTGGGAATCGCACGCCCTGCGCAGCAAGGCGATCCAGGCAGGGTGTACGGCAAACGTGTCCGGGATCCAGGACCTGGGCCTGCATCTGGTCGGCCATGAGGATGAGGATGTTGGGCGCCATCGGTGTCAGACTCCGGAGACTCGCGATGCGCGTCGGCGCATGGCTCTGCTGGTGAAACGGATGCGACGCTTGTGTCGTGTGATAAAGGGCGCGTCGATCATCGGGTCAAGAGTCGCTTGACCTGCCGGCGACGGCGCAAACGGTGCCGTTGCGGCTTGCTGTCGCCAGCGCCCTGATCCTCGGCGGCGTTCTGCTGGCCATCCTCAATCCTGCGAGATAGACAGCATGTGCAGCCCGCGGATCAGCCAGACCAGGCCGATTCCGGTCGCTGCATAGCGCGTCATCTTCAGGAACCTGCTGTCGCTCACCCTGTGCAGAACCTGCTTGCCCAGATAACTGCCCAGGGGCGGAATGGCCATCATCATCGGCACCAGCCACCAGCTGAAAGGACGGGCCTGCTGCGTGTCGATCAGTATCGCCGCGAAGTAGACGATCTTCATGGCGTGACTCAGGCTCTGGGTCAGCGCCTTCGTTGCGATGATCTGAAAGCGGTTGAGTCGATCCGTCAGAAAGAACACGTCGAGGGCGGGACCGGAAGCCCCGGCCAGCACCTGGGCGCCGAACACGGTGGCTCCGCAGAGCGACGCCACAGCACCCTTCGTGATATCCATTCGCCCCGCCAGGCCCGGCAGTCGACCGATCAGCGGCAGGCTCCCCAGGGCGATGAACACCACCGCCTTGCTCGGCGCCAGCGCCAGCCAGGACAGGATCAGATAGGCCACCAGGGCACCGGCGAAGTAGCGCGGTAGAAATCGCCACTCCACGTCGGCGCGGTGCAGCCAGGCGCGGCTCCCGTTCGACGCCAGCTGCGTGAAGCCGTGCAGCACCATGGCCCACTCCACCGGCAACAGCAGGAGGATGATCCCCATCAGGATCATGCCCCCTCCCATGCCGAGAATGCCGGAAAGTGTGCTGGTGGCCAACACGGCCACGGCGATCCAGATATTGTCCATTCAGCTGGTTCCCGTCCTCTCTCACTGCCATGATCGGGCAGGACGTCTGGCGACACCAGGGAATAGATGGACTCTATTCAAGTAGAATACCTACTTTATCAGGCATGATCGAATACTTTCAGGCTCTGGACGCTCTCGACCGCCACACCACCACCGCCGCCGCCGGCACCGCCCTGCGCCTCAGCCAGTCGGCGGTGAGCAAGCGGATCGCGGCCCTCGAGGCTCACCTCGGATACGCGGTCACCGAGCGCCGCGGAAGAGGCGTGGAATTCACCCCCGCCGGCAGGAGGCTGCTGGCCAGAGTGCGTCCCCTGCTCGGCGAGCTGCGCGATATCGTCAAAGCCGAGGGGGACGCCGAGGATTCCACGATCCTGACGCTGGGAGTGTCCGAGTCGATCCTGGCCTCCTGGGGCGCCGACTCGTTGCGCCGGGCGATGGACAGCGTACCACAGGTTCATGTGGAGATCCACACACATCGCAGTCCCGTCGTCGTCGACCGCGTGTGCTCGGGGGAATACATGCTGGGATTGTGTGCGGGTGTCGCCGATGCACCAGCAGATCTTGCCGTGCAGACAGTCGCAAGAGAACCGATGGTTCTCATCCCTTCGGGTCTGCTCCCCCTGCGGCAACGCCGGGGTCTGGCGATCGTGACGATCGAGGAGCACGCCGCCACCTGGCCGAGCATAGCCCGAGGGGTGCGCGCCGCGGGCTTCGAAGTGCAGGCGAGAGTCGAATCCTTCTCAGCCATCGCCCGCATGGCTGTCGCCGGCCTGGGCCACGGCCTCGTCCCTGTGGGGATCGCCCATGCTGCCGGGCTGGCCGCTGATCAGTACAGGATCTCCTCCCGCGCTCGCATCAGCCGCCCCGTCAGCATCATCGGGCGCAAGAGTGTCGTTTCGCGGGCGCCGACGTCGGCTTTCGTCGAGCAGCTGGCAGCTTTGACTGACGAGGCGGTCGCCAGCCTTGCAGGTGTTCGGCGCCGGACGTAGCCTGCAAGGACACAAGCTCGTTGGGCCCCGGATGTCTGGCGACATGGATGGGACATGTCGTAGCAGATTTCGATTGCTCCCGGACGAGGACTGGGGTATCATACTCAACAGTGCTCTACAGGGAGCCTCCAGCCTCCGGCAAGGGCCGTGCCCACCTACATCGCACCACCCACATGTAGTGCTCTCTTTCGGCCTGTGATCTGAGGAGGCGACAGGCGCCCACACGAAAGGGGGATGTTGTGCCCACCTCTCTATCGCCGTACCCCAACCTCGAACAGCTCCGCAAGCAGGCCAAGGATCTGCGCAAAGCGCACGGATCCGGCGCACCGGAAGCCGCCGCCCGTCTGCAGGCGTACGTCGCTCGTTTCTCCGAATGTGAGATCGAGCCGATCCTGGAGGCCGAGCTCGCCCTGCGTGACGCCCAGCACGTCATCGCCCGGGAGCATGGCTTTGGTAGCTGGCAGGACCTGCTGGCCGCGGTACGCCAGCAGCCGCCGGAGCCACGTCAGCTTCTCGTCGAGGCCGTGAGTTACACGGAGGACGAGTTGTTACCAGTGGAGCTGCTCCAGGTCGAGATCCTCGCGCGACCCGACGGCAGTTCCACGGCCTGCGTCATCCTGAGGAGCGCCGACGACCGCATCCTCCCCATGACGATCGGCGCGCCGGAAGGTTTGTCTCTCGCGTCATGCCTCAAGCAGGAGATCTTCCCCCGGCCGCTGACGCACGACCTGTTTACCGCCTGCGTCGAAGCCCTGCAGGGCGAGGTCACCGCCGTCGTCATCCATGCGATCGAGGAGACCACGTATCTGGCACACGTCATTCTGCAGGTGGCCGGTCAACGCAAGATTATCGACGCCCGCCCCTCCGACAGCCTCAACCTCGCCGCTCGTCGGCGAGCCCCTATCTACGCCACGCCGTCGTTGATGGAACGGGCGGGGCGTCACATCTCGGAGTTGGCCGCGATCGTCGAGGCGATGACTCGAGGATGAGCATCCTGTCCCCGGCCCGCGGCGGGGTAACCCGCCGGGGGCTTGCCGTGGCTTGTCCTTGCCATTGCATGCCTGTCGGCTCCTTCTTCGAGAGATGGAACAGACACACCTTCACCTGACGGGCCGCTGCCTCTGCGGCGCCGTCACCTACGACTGTGGCGCCGAGCCAGCCTCGGTCACGTACTGCCATTGCGATACCTGCCGTCGTATGACCGGCAGCGCCTTCAACATCGGCGTCGGCGTACCTGCGGCGGAGCTGCACGTCACCGGGCAAGTCCGGGGATACCAGACGGCGGGGCAGCCGGACGAATCAGCCATCCGCGAATTCTGCCCTGACTGCGGCTCGCCCCTGTTCACCCGCTACCCGACGATGGTATTCATCAAGGCGGGCTCCCTCGACGATCCGACGGTGGTCTCGCCGACGCGGCAGATCTGGACCGAGATGGCCGTCCCCTGGTCCCGTATTCCCGATGGCTTGACGAGCCATCCGAGGAACGGCCCGAGCCCGTGGAAATCCGGGACCCCGAGGAACGACGCAGGTTCATGATGTAAGCGTCCTTTCCTATCCATCTGCGCTCTCATACGTTAGTTGACAAAGGGGGGATTTCAGGTCACGTCGTCGCAGGAGAGCTTGTGCAGGTGCGTGCTGAGGGTGGTGGAAACATTCGGGTGACACCGGCCGTCTATGTGGCGCTCCTGGCCGCCGTGGCCACACTGGCACTCTGGCTGCGGTTTCCCTTCCCGGAACCAGGATGGCAGCATGTAGACGAGCGTGCCTTCATCCTGCAGCCGCTGGCCTTCTTCAGCGGCGATCTCAACCCGCACTTCTTCAACTATCCCACCTTACAGCTCTACCTGGCGTCAGCCATCTACTGGCTCTATCACGCGCTGTTCTCATCGGCCTCGATCGAGTCCTTCGTCGCCTATCGCTACTTTGTCGACGCCAGCGATCTGATCTTCATTTCCCGGGTCGTGACGACGCTGATGGCCGTGGGTACCGTCATCGCCGCTGCCAGTCTCGGACGCCGGCTCTACGGCGAGGCCGGTGGTCTCATCGCCGCCCTGACACTGGCCGTCATCCCGCTGCACGTCCGTTTCTCGCACCTGGCGGCCACCGACGTCCCGGCGGCACTGTGGACGACACTGGCCGTGCTCTGGGCGGTGCGCATCGTGGAAGAACAGCGCCCCCGCGACCTCCTCATCGCCGGCGTCTTCGTCGGCCTGGCGGCCAGCACCAAGTACCCCGGCGTTTTCTGCGTGGTTCCCGTCGCCGTCGCCGCCTGGCAGGGACCGAACCGGATGGGACGATGTCTGCGGGCAGGCGCCGCCGCCGCCGCCCTGGCACTGACATCCCCCTTCCTCTGGCTCAGTCCTCTGGAGGCCTGGCAGGACATCTCCGCCATGGGCGTCGAGCATCTGGCCGGCGACAATCATCGGCCGAATGGCGGCCCCCTGCTCCACCTCGTGGAGCACACCCTTCGTTATGGTCTTGGCTTCGGAGTGTTGCTGACGGTCCTGATCGCCGTGGGCTGGCGCCCCCGAAGCATGACCCGGGCCGAGACGATCCTGTGCGCCGGCATCGCCGGCCTGGCGTTGCTGCCCGCTGTCGCCAGTTCCGGATTCATGCGCTACGCGATCCCCCTGGCCCCCGTACTGGCCGTGCTGGCCGCGCGGCCCCTCGTCCGTCTACCCCTGCCCCGCTGGGGGCTCGGCGCCTGGCTGCTCGTCGTCCTCGCCGTCCCCGCGTACGCCTCATGGCAATCGCGCACCATGCTCTCAGGCCCGGACACGCGCCTCGAGGCACTCGGCTGGCTCGAAGCGCGCCACGCTGATGGCTATCGACTGATCCAGGCGTCGGGATCAGGTGGCGCCCCGGGGTTCCTCACGCCGGAGGTCATCCTTGCCCGCGAGACCTACTTCCTTCGCAGTTACTCCGACGAGCAGTTGCGGCAGGCCTACGCGGAGCTCGCCCGGCGCTCCGACTTTCCGCCCCTTGCCGTTCGCGGGCTCAGCGAGGACGCCATCGTCGCGGCACCGGACTCGGCTTCCGGCAGCGGCATCCTGTGTCTCATCGATCATCCCATTCTTGTCGATGAGGAGAATCGGTACGAGGAGCTGTCCCGTTGGCCTCTCGACTGGGTCGACTTTCGTGCCGGTCGTCTGGCCCGGGGTGTCTTCGACCCCGTCGACTGGCTGCTGCTGCCCGTCGACGGTTTCTCCTACATGCGGGCCACGGGTCCGAACGTGCGCCTGGCCACGGTGGGTCTGCCTCTGGCGGCTCCGGTGCCCGATACCCGGTCATACTTCGCCCTGCGTGGCGCCGTCATGGATGCCAAGCGTGCTGTCGGCGAAGATCGATACGCGGAGGCGCAGGCTCTCTACGACCACATCTTCTCCAGCCCCTTCGTGATGGCGGAGCTGCTCACCAAGATCCTGCTCGTCGAGCTCTACACCGGTGCCGGGATGGCCCATTTCCAGCAGGGAGAACCGGGGCTCGCCCTGACCCTCTGGCAGCGCAGCTTGGAGATGCGCCCCAACGACGCCATCGCCCTGACCAACGTGGGCACGGCACTGACCGCGTTGAAGCGCTACGACGAGGCCCTGGCTCACATGGAACGCGCCGCCAGTCTGTCCGCCTGGAACGCTGATCTGCTGTACAATCTTGGCACCCTCTATCTGCGACTGAGCCGCTTCACAGAAGGCGCCAAAGTACTGGAGCGGGCCGTCGCCCTGCGCCCTGAGGCCGACGGTTTCAGCAACCTCGGCTGGGCCTGCCTCCGCCTCGGCCGGCGAGACGACGCCGCACGATCCCTGCGGTCGGCCCTGGCTCTGGATCCCGACCACGAGCAGGCGAGACGGGGCCTCGACGAACTGAACCGACGCTAGTGCATCAATCCTGTTGATGCCCCTATCAGCAGGATTCATTGGCTCTGGTGCAGGTTGACCTGCCATGTTTTCCCGCATGGACCCGTCACTGCATCCGACACTCGCGGAGGGTAAGACCAAAATGGACCTGTCACTGTATCCGACACTCGCGGAGGGCAAGACCAAGGCGGTCTATGCCAATCCGCATGACGAGAGCACCGTCTACCTGCGTTTCAAAGATGACATCACCGCTGGTGACGGCGTCAAGCGAGACTCCTTTGCTGGCAAGGGGGTGCTTGACTGGGCCGTGAATCGCGACTGCTTCAGTTATCTGAACCGGCACGGCGTTCGCACTCACTACCTCACCAGCCCGGCAGACGGAATCTCCCTGGTGCGGCGGCTCGATCGCAAGATCGACCTGGAAGTCGTCAGTCGCCGCGTCGCCACCGGTTCCATCCTGCACTGGGATGATGTCGCCGAGGGCGATCGATTCGAGCCCGTCATCACCCGGTTTCACTACAAGGACGACGCCCTTCACGACCCGATGCTCGATGAGCGATACGTGGACTTCATGATTGGCGACAAGAAAGCCTGGGAGTACGCCGCCATGCGCGACATGAATGCCACCGTGCTGCTGCTCCTGGAGCAGGCCTTCGCCCACTTCGGCGTAGAGCTCGTCGATGTGAAGCTGGAGTATGGCATCGTCGACGGGGAGCTGTGTGTGATCGACGAGATGTCCGGCGGCTCGTTCCGACTGTGGCCCTATCGCCGGCCTCACCCGGACCTGAGTGGCGACAACGTCCTGGCGCAACTGGCTCCGGAACAGCGGCTCGACAAGGACACCTTCCGGCTGGGAGGCGAGGAGCAGACCGTGCTGGACCGGTTCGGCGCCATTGCCGCGATCACGGCAGGATTCGCGGACCTGAGCTGATGTCACGCTGATCGGGGGCCGGCACAACACGGGTGAATCCTTGAGACCGCCCGTCCCTGCATCTATGTTCGACTGATCATGCGAACAGCCGATTTCCTCACCGTCGTCAAGGACGCCTGGGCGGACTTCGACCCGGATCGGTCGATCCACTCCGTCGTCGACGTTTCCGTGAACGTGTCGACGAATCATGTCTATCGGATCGACCTTACGTCGGGCGACCACCTGTTTGCCAAGATCTCTTTCTTCGGCACCTACCGCCATTTTCGCGAGGATCATTCCATCATCCACGAGCTCGGCAGTGCCCTGCCGGCTCCGTACGAAAACTTCCTCGCCCGTTCCTACCAGCGCGACGGCGTCGTACACACCTATCGACACGGGGGTCTCGGCGAGGACGTGTGGGTTGTGTTCTACCGACCGGTGGTGATCGGGGAACGACTGCCGCGCCAGCTCGGGGTAGAGCAGATAGCCGATCTCGGTCGCGAGTTGGCGCGATTCCATCGGGCCTGCCACGACGTCACTCCCAACCTGCCGGTATTCTCCAAGACCATGCGGCATGACATCGGCGACCTGCTGGCCGTGGCCGGCTCGGATCAGGGGTCGTACGAATATGGCCAGCACACCGATCTGATCCGGCAGCATTGTGAACTCTACCTGGCCAGACTGGATGACGGCAATGAACACCTGCCGGCCATTCCGGTGTTCGTCGACTGGAACATCGGCAACTTCTCGCTGTCACCCGCGGGGCGTTTCTTCAGCCGATGGGACTACGACTGGTTCCGGATCTCCGCCCGTGTTCTCGATTTCTACTTCTTCAGCCGCGTCGTGTCGACAGGTGGAGATCAAACCGTCTTCAGTTACGTCATCGACACCTTCCTCGACGATCG
>DASCMS010000096.1:0-34966 GCA_036011085.1 Candidatus Latescibacterota bacterium | reverse complement strand
CGGATGTCAAACCCAGGTAAGGTTCTTCGCGTTGCGTCGAATTGAGCCACATGCTCCACTGCTTGTGCGGGTCCCCGTCAATTCCTTTGAGTTTCAGCCTTGCGACCGTACTCCCCAGGCGGGGTACTTAATGCGTTAGCTTCGGCACTGAAGGGGTCAACATCCCCCAACACCTAGTACCCATCGTTTACGGCTGGGACTACCAGGGTATCTAATCCTGTTCGCTCCCCCAGCTTTCGCTCCTCAGCGTCAGTGTCAGCCCAGGAATCCGCCTTCGCCACTGGTGTTCTCCAAGATATCTACGCATTTCACCGCTACACCTTGGATTCCGATTCCCTCTGCTGAACTCAAGACATGCAGTTTCGGGTGCAATTCTCTGGTTGAGCCAAAGGATTTCACATCCGACTTACACATCCGCCTACGAGCTCTTTACGCCCAGTAAATCCGAACAACGCTTGCTCCCCACGTATTACCGCGGCTGCTGGCACGCAGTTAGCCGGAGCTTCCTCTGAGGGTACCGTCAAGTAACGGATGGTATTAATACCCGCACCTTCTTCCCCTCTGACAGGAGTTTACACCCCGAAAGGCTTCATCCTCCACGTGGCGTCGCTGCATCCGCCTTTCGGCGATTGTGCAAATTTCTAGACTGCTGGCCCCCGTAGGGGACTGGCCCTTGTCTCAGTGCCAGTGTGGCCGTTCACCCTCTCAGGCCGGCTACCCATCGTTGCCTTGGTAGGCCATTACCCCACCAACAAGCTAATAGGACGCGGGCTCATCTTCGAGCGACAGCATGCAAGCAGAGGCCATCTTTCAAGCCGGAACCAAGATCCCGACATCACATTCGGTATTAGCACTCCGTTAGGAGTGTTATCCCCAACTCAAAGGTAGATTACCCACGCGTTACTCACCCGTTTGCCGCTGTACTCGCCCTCCGAAGAGGACTTTCTCGCTCGACTCGCATGACTAAGACACGCCACTAGCGTTAGTTCTGAGCCAGGATCAAACTCTCCGTGTGAAGAAGAAAAGTTTGTGGCTCTCGGTATCGCATGACCAGCCGAAGCTGATAATGCCTCCCGAGTGATCTTCTTAAGTTGAACTACGAGCCTTTCTGCGCATATCACACCGAAGTGCAACGTGCAGAAAGGCGACAGGCCCAAGAAACTGAGCCCGCCTCGCAAGTTTACAGGGACTTTACGCGCGTTATTCGATTATCAAAGATCGAGAGACTACGGTGCGGTTCAGCGGTTACCCTCACCGAACGCAAGAATCAAACATACGGACGAGCCCGAGAACTGTCAACGGCCATCTGCAGTTGGGACGGAGAGGCTATTCGAAGTCCTTGGCCAGCACTCGACCCATAACCTCGGTGGCCCGGATCCGCACACCGGCGTCCCTGTCGGCCAGGGCCGTTTCGAGTACTGCGATCGCCTGTGGCAACTGCACGAAGCCGAGAGCCTCGACGGCACGGACCCTGACGGCCGGCGACCTGTCGTCGGTGAGCACCTGGGAGAGAATTCCCAGCGTGCGACGGTCCTTCACGCCCAAGGTTCCCAGATATCGAGCGCAGGCCGCCCGGACGGACGGATCCCGGTCGGCCAGTACCGCCCGACCGAGCACGGGTACTCCGTTCCGGTGGCCGATTTTGCGCAACATCAGAGCGGCGTGCAAGCGCACGCTGGACTCCTTGTCGCCGAAGGCCTTCTGGATGATGGGGATGGCGCTTACCGTGCCGGCGTCTTTCAGCGCGTCGACAGCCCTGAGTCGGACCTCCGGATCCCGGTCCTTCAGCGCCTCTGAGAGAACGGTCAGAGCGAGTCGACCGCCGACGAAGCCCAATGCCTCGACCACGGCGACGCGCACCTCGACGGTTCTGTCTGACAACCCCCGACGCAGAATCAGGACCGCACGCCGCCCGCCCACGCGACCCAGTCCTTCGGCGGCCTTTGTCCGGATCTGCGGAGACTTGTCGCTCAGCATGGTCTGCAGCGCGAAGATCCCCTGACCCGGTGCCTCCTGAGCTCTGGTGGGCAGAGCTGACAGCAGGAGGAGCCATGTGAAGGCTCGAGTGAGCTGAAGAGCACGTGGAGTCATGGTCTACCCAGTCTAGCCCCAGCTGGCGGCACCCTCGAGGACGCCCTGGCGTTCCTCGGCGATGCGCGTGTAGTAGCCGCTGGCCCGGTAGGCGGCAAGCGGGTCTGCTGCGGCCCCCAGGTCCGTCCGCACCCGGGCCAACATAGGCCTCACATCGGTATCCCACGCAGCCCGGAGGGCCTCTTCGGCCATCACGGTATCACCTGACCTCTGCGCTTCAGCCAGGGCCCTGTGATCCACCAGCAGCGTCCGCGCAAAAGCCGTCTGGATGTTGAGCACAGACTGGATCATGGCTTCGACTTTTGGTTTCACGATATGACTCTGATCGATCATGTAGGCGATGTTCCCGCCGCGGCCACGAAGGTTGGCGTTCTCGATCTCATGGTAGATGAGGAATACCTCATAGAGATTGACCGAGCCCGTCGTCAGGTCGTCATCGGCGTACTTGCGATTGTTGAAGTGAAAGCCACCCAGGATCTCTTCGTCGAGCAGGAAGGCGACGATATGCTCGATGTTCACTCCCTGCGCATGGTGACCGAGGTCGACGAGGACCTCGGCGCGTTCTCCAGCTTTCCGGGCAAAGTGCAGGGCCATGCCCCAGTCGGCGATGTCGGTGTGGTAGAAACCCGGCTCGAAGAATTTGTATTCGATCAGCATACGGGCGTCGGCGGGGAGCAGATCGTGAGTGCGACCAAGGCACTCCTCGAAGGAATGTTTGCGCCGGATGAGATCCGCCTGGCCGGCATAGTTGGTGCCATCGGCAAACCACAGTGACAGCAGCTTCGACCCGGTAGCCCTCATGATCTGCGTACACTCTTCCATGTGTTCGAGAGCCTGCTGCCGGATTCCTGAGTCACGGTGGCCGAAGGAACCGAACTGATAATCCGCATGCTGGAAGACATTGGGGTTAATCGCCCCGATCTCCACGCCCAGGTCGGCTGCCTCCGCCTTCAGGGCCTCGTAGTCATCCACCTTGTCCCAGGGAATGTGCAACGCCACCGGCCGGCAGATGCCGGTCACCTCGTGAACCTTCGCGGCATCCGCCAGACGTTCATGAACGTCACGGGCCGCCCCAGGCTGCTTGAACACGCCGAAGCGAGTGCCGGAGTTGCCGTAGCCCCAAGAGGGAGTCTCGATCACCTGCGCTCGCAGGCGAGCCTCCACCGCATCGACATCGATGCCGCGCCCTCGCAGCCGGTCCGACAGTTCCTCGTAGCCCTCGGTATTCTCACTCATCATCCGTCTCCTGGTGAAGGTCTCTGCAGTTGAGAATAAGGCGTAGAGGGCCGCGACCTTCAACCGAGGACATCACTTTTCCTGTATCGGCAGAATCTCGCCCATCCGCCACATGCAATGCCTCAGGGGCTGCCGAGCTGATAGACGCTCAGGTGTGGGCCTGGGTACAACACGCCGTCGTGGCCGGCGAAGGGGACGAAATAGGCATCGAGTCGATCGAAGGCGGCCTGTGCCAACGCCTCGGGGGGGCCGGGAGAAAACTCGGCCACAGGCGACAGGTGAGCCAGCTCGCCGGCCAGAGCGGTGGGCCTGGCTGCGTAGTCGAGCGGATGGCTTTGCACCACGAGCCAGTCGACCCCGCTGGAACGCAGCGCCTGGACACTCTCCGAGGGCCAGATGGATGTGAATTCTGGCTTCGAGGCACCCTTCAGCTCCACCAGGTCGAAGACCGGCGCGGGTGGGTATCCGGGCAGGTCGAGAGCGAGTCGGAGACGTCGCCCCTGCTCGCCGGCGCGACGGACTTCCTGCCATCGCTTTTGCAGCCATTCACGTGTCGGACGCAGCCGTGGATATCCGTAGTCGCTTCCGGTCAGGGCGATCCGGGATCCGGAGGCGACCTCCGCCTCGATCCAACGGCGGGCCTGTTCGCGGGTATCCTCACGCGCCAGCAGGCGATCGTGATCGATGGCGACCATGGCCGAGGGCGCCACGACGATCAGAGAGGCCGGAATGACGATCGCCATCCGTTGATCTGCTGCGTGCGCCAGCCCGGCGGCCGCAGCGACGCACAGCAGAGGCACCAGCGGCATCGCGTAGCGCACGAACAGACTCTCGCCGCCACCAGCGACGGCGAAATATGCCGTCACTGCCGTGAGCAAGACGAGATCTCCGGGGCGACGTCGCCAGGCAAGCAACCCCAGGGACGCCAGGCTGGTCAGGAGCAGGGGCAGCCCCAACCCGTGTCGAAGAGTGAACGTCAGATGGTAGAACCAGCCGTTGCCCAGCTGCTGTCCGGTGTGCCCTCGCCCGAAGTGCTGCCACTCGAAGAGGAAGTCGCGCCAGAATCCGAAGGGATCGAGGGCGATGAAAGGCGATCCGCAGAGGAACCCGGTTGCCGCTAGGCCAAGAGCCAGCGCTGTCCGGCGACATCGATCTCCGTCCGGGGATCGCCACACGGCCAGAATCATGGCTGGCAGAAAAAGGGCAGCGTTGTACTTGGTCGACATTGCCATGCCGATCAGCACCGCGCCGAGTATCAGCCGGCGGCGGCCACCGTGCTGCCCATAGACCACGAGGCACACCAGCGATGCGGTCGTCCAGAAGGTGGCAGGAACGTCGACGGTGAGAAAGTGTGAGTCGCGGACATGCAGAAAGACAGGAGCCGACAGGACCGCCGCTGCGGTTGCTGTCGGTACGCCGCCGAGGGCCCGTCCCAGTCGCCAGCAGCAGACCACCGTTGCCGTCCCCATGAGCGCGGTCAGTGCCCGTCCTGCCAGGTAGATATCGGAAGGGTCCAGGAGAAATCGAAGCAGGAAGGTCTGAGTTCCGTCGATGACCCCGGCCAGGTACGCCAGCACGTAGTAGAGACCGAAAACAAAGGACAGCAGATAGAGGTGGAAGCTCGGATAGTTGAAGAAGTGCGGATTCAGCTGACCAGCCGCGATGGCCAGCGCCCTGTGGACGAGTACCGATTCATCCGGACGGGCCGCAGTGTTGGGCAGGCCGAAATCGAGACCCCAGAGCCTCAGGACGAGGCCCACGAAGACCGCCGCACCGAGGACCCACGGCGAGCCACCACCGGGGAGGCGCACGTCAGGCAGCTGCGAGGATCGTAGTCTGTAACTGCAGGTTTCTCATCGCGACGGAACACGGCACCAGCGGTGTGACGGCCCCCCCGGAAACAACCTGGGTGAACTGCTGGATGAGGAGATACATGAAGTCGTCGGCCAGATCATCGACACCATCCCGTATCATCACCGACCGGTACACCCCGGTCTGATCCGCCCGGCCGCCAAGATCGACAGTGTGGTCATCAAAGGAAAATCGGCGGGTCAGCGGACCTCCCTCTCGATCACGGACAACAACTCGACACTGGCACCGATGTCCCTGCGCCTCGATGGCAAACTTCGCTTCGGCCGTATGCCCAGAGAAGTTGATCTGCATCGATTCTTCCAGCAGGACCGCCCCTGGCCACACCGACAGAATCAGGCTCAGTGGGTGCGGGCCCATATCGACCCATATGGATGCCGCGTTGCGCAGGGTGCCCCTGGCGAGGGTTTCCATCTCAGCTTCGAAAGAAGAACTGGTGGCCGGATCCAGTCCTGGGAACAGATTGCGATACTGCTCGAGGGCGGCCGCGTATTGACTGCACATACCGAGATGGAGACCGTTGGTCGCAGCCTGATCTTGCAGCAACCGTGCCTGGTTCAGAGACGTTGTGGGGGAATGTGACCAGACGAGAGGCTTTTCGCACAGCACGTGGCAACCAGCGGCGAGGGCCCGGCTCGCCATATCAAAGTGGGCTTCGTTCGAGACGCAGACATCAATGATGTCAGGACGCTCTTGGGCGAAGAGCTCGTCAAAGTCCGTGTAGCCACGTCCCTCGAAGCCGAACAGGTCCTGCAGCTGGGTCCTGGTAGAGGACAGGTGACTGGCACGCTGGCCCAGAAAAGCGACTACGTGGGAGCCCAGTTGCGAATGCCACTTGGCATGGTGACGACCGATTCCTGCCGCCCCGGCGACGGCGACCTTGAGAGCCGGCACGTATCCTGCTCCGTCTTCGCTCAGCCCTTGGACTTGCCGGCTGCCTTGGCCTCACGGATCTGCTGTTTGATTCGTTCCTTACGACGCTTGCGCTGTCGGCGCAATTCCTGCTGGCGCACGCTGGCTTTGCTGGCCACGAAGGTGTCTCCCGTTTCAGGTTCGGCTCTGTCAGTACCTGCAATCCGCAATGATACCCAGACGTCGGCACCGCGACAAGATGCACCGTCTCAGGAACTGGCCAGGATCATCCTCAGCAACGCCATGCGGACATAGAGTCCGTTGTGCGCCTGTCGGAAATAGGCCGCCCGGGGATCGCTGTCGACCTCCTCAGCGTTGATCTCATCAACCCTTGGCAGGGGATGCATGACGATGGCATGTGGCTGCATGCAGTCGAGAATCCGCCGATCGATGATGTACCGACCGCTGGCCTTCTGATAGTCCTCGATCCGATCACCGAAACGTTCGCGCTGGATCCGTGTCTGGTAGATGACATCGACCTCTGAGGCCACTGAGGCCAGATCCGTAGACTCCTCCCAATGGATCCCATTGCGCGTGAGGTATTCCTTGATATCGTCGCGCATGCGTACGACCTCGGGGGCCACCAGATAGATGCGGGCGTCTTCGAACTTTGTCAGCAGGTAGCAGAGAGAGCGCGCCGTGCGGCCATTGGCAAGGTCGCCGACCAGGGCGATGGAGATGCCGTCGAGGCGCCCGATCTCGCGTTCGATCGTGTACACGTCGAGCAGGGCTTGAGTCGGGTGTTGACCGGGGCCATCGCCGGCACTGATGACGGGTACCTGGGATACGGCGGCGGCGCGACGGCTGGCACCACTCTCGAAATGCCGCAGGACGATGATATCGGCATAGCCGCCCACGATCTGGATCGTGTCCTCCAGGGTCTCTCCCTTGGCAGCTGAAGAGAACTCCAGGGCGGACTCCGTCGTGATCACATCTCCGCCGAGGCGACGCATGGCCGACTCGAAACTGAGACGCGTGCGGGTACTCGGCTCGTAGAACAGGGACGCCATGACACGACGGTTGAGGATGTTGGAGCCGTAGTGCTGCACTACCTGCTCCATCTCTCGCGCCACACGGAAAATCTGCGACATCACGTCGCGATCAAACTGTTGGGCCTCAATGATGTGGCGCAGGTCAGACATGGTCTGAGGGGGAAGATAGACCTCTCGTTCGGGACCCACAAGGAATCGGCCATGCTGCCGTCTTGGTGTCGTGCCTCACAGTTTCTCAGATTCCTTAGGTTATATTGAACGTGAACTCCGGGTCAGCCTATATTGGCCGTTGGCTACCCAGACTCTACTATCTCCGACTCGCTCATTCGGTCCCAGACACAGGACGACAGACCATGCCAACGCGCTTCCGGGTGATATACCTATTCCTCGGTTTCTGCCTCTCTTCGCCGGTTACCGCTGGCGTCAACGCCGGCTTCACGGTGGAACTGGGAGGTCCCGGGCGAATCGACAATCCTTCCCTGGGCCAGGTCATCTCCATCCCGGTCCGTCTCGGCCAGATGACCGAAATGAAGGGCGGTGCAGTCCGTTTCCGCTATGACCCGACGGTGATCTCCTTCGTCGGATTCACCGCGGGGAATGTCACTCCGGGGGCCTTTGGACTTCCCAGTCAACCCGTCATCGGCGATGATGGCATGGCGGAGATAGAGGGTGGCACGACCTTGCTGGGGGCGGGAGTGACCGTACTCACCAATGGCGGTACCTTCGGCGTGTTCGACTTCGAACTCATCGCCGAACTCCCTGATGAGGGCAGTCCGATTTCGGTCGTGCAGGCGGAAGTGAATACCTCTGCTGACCCGGAGGACCGGGACATCTTTGGCCTGGCTGCCGAGCCGTTGCGCGTGCTGCTTGCTCCCGTCTTCAAGAACGCCATCTTCAACGTCGTCGTCGAGCGCAAACACAACGGCGCAGTCCTGACGTGGAATACAAGGCTCATCGGCACTGAAGACATCGCCCGTATCCGTCCCGCCGGCTCGGATGGGGACTTTGTTGTGTTCACCAATCCACTGGCGGATCGCTTCCCGGCGCAGGTCTTTGCCGGACTGAGAGCGTTGCGCCAGCGCGACATCAACTTCCCAGCCCTGCCGGACGAGCCGGTGTCCGAGGCGTTGCAGGAGTTGCTGGATCTGCCAGACGCAACTCCCGAACAGCTCCACCGTCTGGTTCGGCGCGTTCGCGAACTGGACAACCTGCTGCAGAGCCGAACTCATGTCATCCCTATACCCGATCTCCCGGGACGAACGGAATTCGAGATCGAGCTGGTCTCCCGCAGCCTCGATGATCGGCGCACGCCGGTACATCGGCAACGTTTCAGCACGCGCCTGGCGCCAGATCTGCGGGCCCTTTTCGTCAGCCAGTTCGATCTCCAGGTCACGCGCACCGGCGCGGCTGTCAGTTTCGGGACGAACCGTCCGGTATCCTCGATGTACACCCTGCGCCAGCTGCCTGACAACACCATCGTTGCCCAGGACACCCTCAATGAGGACGGCGAGACACGCACCCGGATCGCCCTGGAAGATCTCGAAGGTGGTGTCGAGTACGACATCGAGGTCACCGCCTCCTTGATAGGCGCCGAAGAACTGATTTCCTCCGGCCTGCCGGAGGACGCGGCCACCAGAACTCTGAGCAAGCGGTTCCGCACACATCTGCAGTCGCGGCGTCTGGCCATGCTGAAACCACCCCTGAAAATCGTCGGATCGGACCGTGCCAACATCGTCTTCGAGGTCAATCAACCGGTGGATGCCATCGTCGATTACGGGCTGGTTCCGGTTGGTTCGGGTAAGATTGCGCAGGACGACGCGGCCGAATCGGAGTCACTCTATTCCTGGCAGCAGGAATCGACGGCGACTCTGAACCGGCACAACCTGACCTTGTCGAACCTCGATGCCAGCACGCTCTTCCGTTACAAGATCACTCTCGTCAACGCCGAGGGTGATACGTTCACCACCGATCCGACCGGTAACTTCCAGTTCAGCCGCGATCTGCAGTTCCGAACTGCCACGGCGGCCGACACACTGCCTGCGGAGGTGATCCTCGGACCTCTCGTCGACATACGCGATGTGCTCGCCATCATCAGATTCTCCACAGACGTACCGACGTCGACGACTGTCTTTATGGGTACCGACGGTGATAGCGGCACCTACTTCACCGAGGATGAATTCGAGTTTCAGGATCTTACACCCGATGGTGAATTGCGGTTTGCCAACCGCCATTCCATCATCGTCTCGGGCCTGGACGCCGGCGCTACGTACCGATACCGGCTCGAAGTCGAGACAACCGCCGGCCAGATCACGGTTTTCGAACCTGGCGAGGTCAGCAGCGGCAAGCGCGCAGGCTTGCTGCAGCCCCCGGGCGGTTCTGGATCCTTCACCACCAGCAACGACCCGGATACGCAGTTTCCCGTAATCCTCTCCGGTCCGACCGTGTCGAGCAAGTCGCACGAAACCGCCATTATTGAATGGACGACGGACGAACCAGCCGACAGCGAACTCGACTTCGGCCTCGACGCGGCTGATGAGGACTCGGAGAGCTCGGCTGTGACCACAACGAGTCACAAGGTGACACTCTCGAACCTCGAATCGGGGGGGACATACACCTACGTGGTAGGCTCCACCGATGCTTCGGGCAATGGCGCCACGCAATCATCAGAGGCGGTGTTCACCACCGATCCTGACGTGGATATCACGGCCCCGAGCATCACCAGCGACCCGGAGATCATCTACAGGAATGACGAGAGCGCGACGGTCTCGTGGTCTACCGATGAGGACGCTTCCGGCGAGGTGACCTTCGGAACCGAAGCCGACGATCTTGGCTTCATCCGTACGCTCCCAGAGACGGACCAGACTCACGAGGTGACGTTGACCAATCTGGAGGCCTCGACCACGTACTACTACCAGGTCTCCTCCGAGGATCTGAGCAACAATGGTCCGACAGTCAGCGAGGTGACCTCCTTCACCACGGACGCTGCGCCGGATGTCACGTTGCCGACGATCAGCGACATCGCCGTAGCCGAATCCGATTCCTCCGTGATCCTCACCTGGGAGACCGACGAACTGGCGGACAGCTTCGTCGACTTCGGGACGGTGTCAGGCATTCTGGACGTCACCGTGGGCGACGTTGAGGACGTCACCGAACACGAGATCACCCTGACGAACCTCACACCGGGTCAGACATACTTCTATACTGTGGGTTCCATCGATCGGTCCAACAACGGCCCCACCAAGTCCACCGAGAGTTCTTTCGCGACCCTGTCGACTGCCGATGTCACAGCGCCTGAGACTCCTGCGGGGTTGTCCGGTACGGCGGGCAATGAAGAAGTGTTGCTGACGTGGACGGCGAACACGGAACTGGATCTGGCTGGCTACAACATCTATCGACGAATCACCGGGGAGGAGTTTGCCGCCATCGCGTCGCGCGTCACAGAGACCTCGTATTCCGACCCGGGACTGACGAATGACACAGAATACGAGTACCAGATAACGGCAATCGACCGCGAGACGTCTCCAAACGAGTCGGCCGCCACGGCCGAAGTCACACTGACACCGACCCTGTCAGCCGCCCCCACGGCGCCAACAGATCTGAGCGTAGGCGGCGAGGCCCTGCTGCCCACCTTCACCTTCAGCAACGCCGAACCCTTCAACAGTGGCGCCGCCCTGACCTATACAATTCAGGTATCCACGCAGTCTGATTTCTCCGACGTGACCGACTCGGAATCGGGCATTACCGAAAGCTCGGGGGCCACCTCCTGGACGATCACGCGCGATCTGACGGACGGCGAGACGTACTACTGGCGCGTCCGCGCCGATGAAGGTACGCTGACGGGGCCATTCACGGACACCGAGGAGTTCACCGTCGACGATGTACCGTTGTTGCCCGGGGACTTCAATGACTCAGGAGTCGTCGACTTTGACGACTTCTTCGCTTTCGTCGATGCCTTCGGACAGTCGGCTGACGACTTTCCTGCCTTCGACCTGAACGGGTCAGGCTCGGGCACGTCGATCGACTTCGACGACTTCTTCGCTTTCGTCGACGCCTTCGGAACGTCCGCCAGCAAGACTGGAGGCGCCTGGGCCTTTGCCCATCGCCTGGATGAGACTGCGCGCCTCCGGCTCGTCGCGGCAGGCGGCCCGATGGACACGGAGGAAACCACCGGGCTGAAGCGTGATGTGGTTCGTCTTCGCGTCTTGGCAGAAAACGTAGAGGCGTTGCGAGCCTACGGTCTGGTGCTGGCCTACGATCCGGCGGCGCTGGACTTCACCGAAGCGCATGGGGGCCCCGGGTCACTGCTGGAGAGCCAGGGCGGCGAGGCAGGTCTGTTCCAGGTGCTCGACGAACGCCCCGGGCGCCTGCTGCTGGGCAACGGTCTTGTCGATGGCACGATGGTGTCCGGCACAGGAATGCTGGCGGAACTCACTTTCCGCCTGCGTGACCGACGGTTGGCCACCGATGCTCGCTTCGACCTGCAGCAGGCTTTCCTCGCCTCGAGCGCCGACGATGTTCGCCGCGCCGTCGCCGTGGAGTCGGCCCGTCTCCAGCCGTCTGCATTTGTCCTGGCCAAGGCCTATCCCAACCCGTTCAACCCCGCTACACAGATCGATTTTTCTCTGGCAACCGAGAGCTCAGTCCGACTCATCGTGTATGACGTCCTCGGACGGACCGTACGCACACTGGTTCGCGCCGACGAGGGCTTGGCGGCCGGTTTCTACTCGGTCACCTGGGATGGTCACGACGCAGCCGGTCGGCCCGTTGGCAACGGCCTTTACTTCTACCGCCTGACGACTCCGGTTTTCTCCCGGACAGGGAAGGTGATGATGCTCAAGTAGCCGGGAGGCAGCCAAGACTACACAAGAAAAGGGGCTCGCGGATGCGCATCCGCGAGCCCCTTTTGTCTGTGCCCTGTAGTTTCGCTTCTCAGTCAGCCTGCCGCAGCACAGCGAGCATCTCTGCCTGTGCTGCCACGTCGTCGCCGACACGGGCCACCCCCTGCAGCTTGCTGGAGCCAGGCCGCTGCTTCAGTACCGTCAACTCCAGATGCAGCCTGTCGCCGGGCACGACCGGTCGGCGAAACCGGGCCTTGTCGATACCGGCAAAGAAGGGGAACTTGCCCGGCATGTCCTGGTCGTACATCATCAGCACGGCGGCCGTCTGCGCCAGGGCCTCGACGATGAGGACTCCCGGCATCACAGGAAAGCCCGGGAAGTGTCCGGACAACCAGGGGTCATCCATGCGGACATCCCGGGTGCCCAGGATCCGTTTGGAGGGCTCGAGTTCGAGAATTTGGTCGACGAGAAGAAAAGGAGCACGGTGTGGGATCGTACGACGGATCGCCGCAGAGTCCAGCACGACACCGGCGCCACTCACTGTTTCTCTTTTTCTTCCCTCGCTTCCTCGAGGGCGGTGAGCAGCTTCTCCGTCAGGTTGTAGCGATCAGGATCGGCGTAGACGATGGCGCCATTGCCGGCCACGTCAAAGATGAAGTCAAAACCGTCCTTCTCGGCGAGCCCTTCCAGGGCGGTATTGATCTGCTCAAAAATCGGTTGTGACAACTCGATGTTCTTGCGGAACAACTCGCCGTCGGGCCCCATCTTCTCCTGGGCGAACTGCTGCAGCTCCTGCTCTGCCGTTTGCAGTTCCAGCTGGACTTCGGCCCTCTTCGCCTCGCTCATCAGCAGTTCCTGCTTACGGTAGTCGTCGGCCAACTTCAACAGTTTGCTCTGCCGATCTGTCGCCTGCTGCTGGTAATCCTGCTGCAGCCGCTCGAGTTCACGCTGCATTTTCTTGAACTCGGGCATGCGCTCACGCAGAACCTCTGAGTCGATGTAGCCGATCTTGACCTCTGCGTCGGCAGGCCGTGCGAGAACTGCCAGTCCCGGGAGAATGGCGAGGAGGGCGAAGAGATGAATTCGCTTCATTGAAAACTCTGTGGCTGAGGGGAAAGGTACCGGCTAGAAAAAGCGGGGGCCGAACTGGAAGTGAGTGCTCAACCCCGGCCGCTGACCATCGACGCTACGTCGGTCGAAGCCGTAACCAAAATCGAAACCAATCATTCCGAGCATGGGTGTCATGACCCGAAAACCGACTCCCACGGAACGCTTCAGGTCTGTGGGGTTGAAGTCATCAACACGCGTCCAGGCATTGCCGGCGTCGGCGAAGAGCAGGCCGATCACCTGGCGTTCGGTAATGGGGAAACGGTACTCCACGTTTACCGTCATCATCGACCGTCCTCCAGTATTCCGTCCCTGGGCGTCTCGCGGGCCGAGCGAGGCATCTGGATACCCGCGAACTTGGCCGTCCCACCAGTCAACACCACCGGGGGTGAAGCGGTCCCAGAACGAGATATTGTCGTCGTCCCAGTCAGAGAACCCGTCGATGATGGAGAACTTCGATTCCACCGCCAGGACGAACTTCCAGAAGCTGGGTCGGTAGACATTGACGTTCAGCTCGTGCCGGTGGAAATCGACGTCACCAGCGATGAAGGAGGAAGCCACCTCAGGTGTGTAGCTGATGACGGAACCGTTCGTGGGAAAGTCGGGCAGATCGCGCGTGTCGCGACGAAACACCAGCTCCAGACTCGACGTGGTGCGCGGCGTGAAACTGGGACTGCTTTGGTCGTAACCCGTCTGGAAGTCGCTGTAGCGCTCATCCCGTAGTTCATACCCGAGAGAGACGGAGGAGTAGGCCGGCCTCTTCAGACGCCGCCCAACGCGAACGCTCACCGAGTTTCGATGAAAGTCGAAGCTGTCGAAATACTGCTGATTCAACGTGTACACCCGGAAGGAAAAGCTGGTCGGTGTGTCGAACAGCCAGGGCTCGGTGAACCCGATCAGAAACTGTTCGCGGCGGGTGCCGAATTCCCAGCTGAAGTCCAGGTTCTGCCCCATGCCACGGAAGTTTGGAACCTGCAGTCCGATGGTTCCTACGAGCTTGTCGCGATCGCTGTATCCGGCGCCCATGGAGGCGGCCCCGGTGCGTTGCTCCTCAACGCTGAAGGCCAGATCGATGAACTTGTCATCGTCTACCGACGGCGTGGCGTGTTGCTGGAACTGCACGTCCTTGAAGTACCCCAGCATATACAGTCGGCGCTGGCTCTCCTCGAGCTGGCTCGATTTGAACACATCTCCCGGGAGCAGTGCGACCTCACGGCGAAGGACCTTCTCGCGGGTCTTCACATTCCCGGTGAAATCGATTCTACGGATCTTCCAGGGTTCTCCCTCAAACACCTGGAAGGAAACGTCGATACTGTCGCCCCGGATCGTCTCGCGGGGGATGATTTCGGTGTCCAGATACCCACGCTCATAGTAGG
This sequence comes from Candidatus Latescibacterota bacterium, assembly GCA_036011085.1. GTDB lineage: Bacteria > Latescibacterota > UBA2968 > UBA8231 > UBA8231 > UBA8231. The sequence continues at coordinate 20,545 of DASCMS010000096.1, read as the reverse complement.
CGGACTTGGCCAGGTAGGCGAGCTCTGGTGAGGAAAACTGGAAGACGTCCCCTTCGCCGACTCTGAGTTGTCCGGCCAGTTCCTCTGCCCCGAAGAGCTCGTTACCTTCCCACGTTACGTCGCCGACGAAATACTGCTCGCCCTCCTCGATCTCGAGGTCGATGAACAGGCGCCGACGGGAATCGTCGTAATAGATCGAATCGCGAGCGATCCTGGCCTGTTGATATCCCTCCGACCGGTAGAAGGCCAGGACACGCTCCTTGTCCTCCTGGTAGATATCGGCCTTGAATTCTGCCTTGCGCCACCAGCGTTTCGGTTTCGTCTCCATCTGCTTGCGAATCTTGCCACTGTCGATGGCCTTATTGCCAATGACATTCACCGCCGCAATCTTGACCTTGTCACCCTCGTCGATATCGAACTGCACGAAAACGGTCCCCTCCTCGTCCGCATCGAACAGCTGGCCCTCGACCTGGGCCCGCAGGTACCCCTTGTCGCTGTAGAGTTCCAGAATGCGCTGACGGCCGCGAGCCACGTCCTTTGGTGCGACCACCTGGCCGGCGACAAGACCGACGGCCTCCTTCATGTCCTTCTCTTTGATTTCCTTGTTGCCCTTGAAGCGGACCCCTTCGAGTGAGGGGTGCTCGCGGACGACAACGATCAGCTTGACGCCGGGGCCGGCCTCACTGTCGTCGGCATAGAGCTGAATATCGGAGAATACGTGAAGGCCCTGAAGGGCGCGAACCGCTTCCTGCACGTTCTCTTGGGAGAGTTCAACACCCGGTTGCAGGCCGATCGTAGACCGGATCAGCGATTCAGCCACGCGTTTGAAGTCACCACGGATTTCGACTTCCTGGACCGTGGTCTGTGCCAGACAAGGCACAGCCAGCAGGACGCAGAACAGGAACGTACCCAGACGTTCGGAATAGCGGCTGCGAGCTTCATACATCTTCGGAGAGCCTCCGTTTGTCCGGCCAACAGCCGGATGAATCCGATGCACCTTCGACAATCCGGTCGGCGTGGCGAGCAGAAAGCCGAAAAAGCCGCTCTATCGATGAGACCTCGTGATAGAGCGGCTTGTGTTTCGTTTACGCCGAACCGGGTTCGGCTCGGCGCTGGTGGGAGACGGCTCTAGCTGGCCGCCTCGGGCTTCTTCTCTTCTGCCGTCTCGGCGGCGGTCGCGTCCCTCTCATCATCGAAGACCAGAGCATCGCCCTTTTTGGTGACACGGATGCGGCTGCCCTCGCCGAAATTCCCCTGCAGGATCTCTTCGGCGAGTGGGTCTTCGAGCAACTTCTGCGCGGTACGCCGCAGATACCTTGCCCCATATTGCTGATCGAAACCCTTCTCGGCGATCAGACTCTTGGCGCCAGGAGTGACTCGCACCTGAATGTCGCGGTCGATGAGGCGTGTCTTGAACTCCTCGAGGAAGATATCGATGATGAGCGCGATATCTTCCCGTGTGAGAGCGTGGAAGATGACGGTGTCGTCGATGCGATTGAGGAACTCCGGATTGAAGGCCTTCTTCATTGCATCGTTGACTTTTTCTTCCATCATGGCCTGCATCGACTCATCGTCGGTCTTGCCAAATCCGAGGACACCGCCGGAACCGACTTCGCGAGTACCGACGTTGGAGGTCATGATCAGCACTGTATTGCGGAAATCGACCTTGCGTCCGGTGCTGTCGGTCAACCGTCCCTCGTCCAGAATCTGCAGGAGGATGTTGAACACGTCCGGATGGGCCTTCTCCATCTCGTCGAGAAGAATGACGGAGTACGGGCGACGCCGGACGCGCTCGGTCAGTTGGCCACCTTCGTCGAAACCGACATACCCGGGCGGCGCCCCGATGAGACGGGAGACGGTGAACTTCTCCATGTACTCGGACATATCGACGGTGATGAGAGCTTCCTCGTCACCGAAGAGGAACTCGGCCAGCTTCGCCGCCATGTAGGTCTTGCCGACGCCTGTCGGCCCAAGGAAGAAGAACGAGCCGATCGGGCGTTTGGGATCCTGCAGACCGGCCCGGCTGCGGCGTATCGCCTTGGAGACCATGGAGATCGCCTTTTCCTGACCCACGACCTGCTTCTGGAGTTCCCCCTCCATGGCGAGCAACCGCTCCGTTTCACTGGCGGCCAGGCGCTGCATGGGGACCCCGGTGACGGAGGAAATCACTTCAGCGATGTCGTCCTCGGTGACCTCGACGACCTCGTTGCGTACCTCCTCTTCCCAGGCCCGGCGTTTCTGCTGCAGACTCTCGCGCAGGCTGTGCGCCTCGTCGCGCAAACGGGCGGCCTCTTCGAACTCCTGTTTCTCAGAGCACTCGATCTTCTTCCGGTCGATCTCCTGGATCTCGGCCTCGTGGACCCCGATTTCATCTGGTGGACTCAGACGGGCCAGGTGGACCCTCGAACCTGTCTCGTCGATGATATCGATCGCCTTGTCGGGCAGGTAACGGTCGGCGATGTAGCGATCGGACTGACGCACAGCGTAGGTGACGATCTCGTCCGAGAAAGTGACGTGATGGTGGCTCTCGTAGTTGGACCGCAGCCCCTTGACGATTTCGATCGTGTCCGCCACGGAAGGGGGTTCGACCATGATCGATTGGAAGCGACGCTCCAGAGCACCATCTTTTTCGATGTACTTGCGATACTCGTCGAGAGTTGTCGCCCCGATACACTGCAGTTCACCACGCGACAGGGCAGGCTTGAACATATTGGAGGCATCGAGTGTGCCTTCCGCGCTACCGGCTCCGACGATGGTGTGCAACTCATCGATGAAGATGACGACATCGGGGTTCTGCTGCAGTTCGTTGAGCACGGCCTTGATCCGTTCCTCGAACTGGCCTCGATACTTGGTACCGGCCACGACACCACCCATATCGAGCGTGACAAGACGCTTGTCGAGCAGAATCTGGGGCACACGTTTCTCGACGATGCGCTGCGCCAGGCCTTCGACGATGGCCGTCTTGCCCACACCCGGATCACCGATGAGAATCGGATTGTTCTTCTTGCGGCGAGACAGAATCTGCGTGACGCGCTCGATCTCTTTCTCTCGGCCGATGACGGGATCAAGCTTGCCTTCCCGCGCCATCTGCGTGAGATCGCGGCCGAAGTGATCCAGGAAGGGAGTCTTGCTCTTCTTCCCCTTCTCCTTCGTACCCGTCGTCTTGCCCTCAAGAACGGCAACGGTCTCTTCCATGGCACTCTTGTAATCGACGCCGAAGGCTGCCAGAATCTGGGCTGCCACACCCTCTTTGTCCTTGAGCAGGGCCAGCAGGAGGTGCTCGACGTCGACGAACTGCGTCTTCATCTCCTTGGCCTCGTTGGCTGCCACCTCGAGGATCTGCTTGGCCCTGGGAGTGAAGGGGACCTCGCCGATCGTCATGGTGCCACCCGAGGTAGCCACGTAGTCCTCGACGGACTGTTTCACTGTCTCGAGGTTGAGCCCGAGATTCGTCAGGACGGTGACGGCCTTGCCCTTGCCCTCCTTGATGATGCCGAGGAGCAGGTGCTCGGTGCCAATATAGTTGTGTCCGAGGCGTGCTGATTCTTCGCGCGCATACTGCATGACACGCTTCACACCATCGGTGAACATGTTGTTCATGTACCGAGACCTCCAGATGAATAGCCTAAGCTCAAACTACACAGGGGCCCTGGTAGTGTCAAGCTGGCTCCAGGGTCCACTCAAATCGCGCAAGTACTTATGAATTCATGACTTCCGACATTTTTTCTCGCACCAGATCAGCCCGGCGCAGGTCCCTCTCGGCCGGCGTCAGACTGCGACCGGCCTCGGCCCGCAGATGGGATGGCTGAGTAGCGATCATCAGGTGATTGAGGAAGTTGGAAGGCAGCCCCGTCACCAGCCCCAACGTGCACCCGAGTCTCACGGCCGAGAGCAGGTTCATGAACTCCTGGCTCGTCAAGATGCGGGCGTGGGACAGTAGACCAAAAGCGCGCCATACCTTGTCCTCAACCTGTCCGCGGGCCTCCTTTGTCAGCGACTGCTGGGCCTCACGTTCGAACTCGATCAACTGGTCTGTGATGCGGATCAGCTCTTCGAGGATACTCTCTTCCGACGGCCCAAGGGTCGCTTGGTTCGATATCTGGAAGAGATTTCCTGCCGCATTCGATCCTTCTCCGTACACTCCCCTGACGGTGAAGGACAACTGCCCCAACCCCTGCAAAACCCGCTCCATGTCTTCTGTCAGAACCAGAGCCGGCAGATGGATGAGGGTAGACAGGCGCAGACCCGTTCCCGTGTTCGTCGGACAGGCCGTCAGGAACCCCAGACGTGAATCGTGAGCACACTCGACGGCGTTGAGCAGCTCATCGTCGAGCGAGCAGACGGCGGCAAAGGCCTCCCTCCCCCCTGTTCCCGGCGAGATCGCCTGCAGACGCAGATGATCCTCTTCGTTGATCATCACGCTCAGGGACTCATCCTGATTGAACAGAACCCCTCGCTCGCCCTTTTCATCCGCCAGGGCCGGGCTGATGAGGTGTCGTTCGACCAGCACGCGACGCTCGTTGCCGTCGAGTACGCTCATCCCGAAGTAGGTCGCCGTGCGCATCGAGCGGCTCGTCTTGGCTGCTGCCAGGACCTCGTCGATCACCTCTTGCTGCTGCTGTTGCGTAATACGCGAGGCGAAAGGAAACCGCGCCAGATTGCGCGCCAGGCGAGCGCGGCAGCTGATGACGATACCGGAGGCGTCGTCGTCACCGCTCATCCAGCTCGGCGCCGTCCGTATCAGCGAGTCGAGTTTCACTCATCCTCCTGACCCGGCAGTTGGGCGATCCGATCACGGATCTCCGCCGCACGTTCGTACTCCTCGGCATCAACAGCGGCGTGTAGTGCCTGACGCAGCTCTTCGAGTCCCTGAGGTGCCGCGGCCCCCGACGCCGGCTGACTCCCGGCCTCGGGCGAACGCGGACCACGCCCGACGTGGGCGTCGGATCCATGGATCCGCTTCAACAGTCGGCGCAATGAGGGACCGAAGGCTTCGTAGCACTGAGGACACCCCAGACGGCCGATCTTGCGAAACTCCTCATAGGTCATGCCACACCCGGTACAGGGGCTCTTCTGCGCTTCCGTGCCGGTGAGGTGGCCAATGACGACGTTCACGTTCTTTGCGGCCGTCACTTTCCCGGGTGTCAGCTTCGTCCCGGTGGCGTCGGCCTGCTTTTCACTCTCCTGTCTCGAGCATTGCGGACACAGGTGCAGCGTCTTCTTTTCGTTCCCCGCCACGGCGGTGAACTCGATAGTGGCCTCGTTCTCGTTGCAGATGTCACAGATCATGGCGTCAGCAGAGATCCAGTCGACCGGAGTCGATGTGACCCGTGCGGTCGAGACTGGCTGCCAGGTCCCGATCGTGGGTCATCACCAGAAATGCCTGATTCTCGTCACGAGCCAGTTCGCGAAGTAGATCGTGAAGACGGCGGCTGGCTTCATGGTCCAGATTGCCTGACGGCTCATCGGCAAGCACGAGTTCCGGCCGCATGACGAGAGCGCGAGCAACGGCCACCCGTTGACACTCTCCTCCGGACAGCTCGCCCGGTCGGTGTTCGAGCCGGTGCCCGAGTCCGACCCGCTCCAGAAGCTCTCGTGCCCGGGCCTCCAGCCCGTCGGCATGGCGGGCGATCAGCGCCGGCATCATGACGTTTTCCAGGGCGGTGAATTCGGGCAGCAGGTTGTGAAACTGGAATACAAAGCCGACGTGTCTGCAGCGAAATTCTGCCCGCTCGTCGTCGTCAAGCCCGAGAACATCCACGTTGCGGATCTGCAGCCGGCCCTCCGTGGGCCGGTCGAGAGCCCCGAGGATATGCAGCAAGGTGCTCTTGCCCACACCGGAGGCCCCAGTGATCGCCACGGTCTCGCCTTCATGCAGGAGCACGCTGACGCCGTGGAGCACCTCGAGATCCTGCCCGCCGGTACGGAAGACCTTTCTGAGATCCTCGGCGTGCAGGATCACCCCCGTGGCGGCGGCTCCCTCCGAATCTGCTTCCATTGTATGGACGGTTTCCATGGCTCTTACATAATGTGGCGGATGGCTTCGACCGGCTCGAGGGTAGCCGCCCTGCGCGCCGGGATGGCCGCTGCCAGCAGGCAGATGACCACACTCATGATCGACACGGCGAGGAAATCGAGGATCTGCATATCTACGGGCAGGGAGCTGATGATGTAGATATCACTCGGAATCGAAATCACCTGAAAGCGATCCTGTACGACGCAGATCACGAGCCCGATCACGCACCCCAGGAGTGTCCCGAAGACGCCGATGAACAGGCCCTGGAAGACGAAGACACGTCCGATCCCGCGGGCTCGGGCGCCCATAGCCCGCAGGATACCGATCTCGGGCGTCTTGATCAGGATCGACATCGTCAGGATCGACATGACGTTAAAGGCGGCGACGACGATGATCAGGCTCAGGGCGATGAAGATGACGATCTTCTCCAGCTCCATCCAGCGGAACAGCTCGGGGAACTGCTGTGTCCAGTCTGAGACGTAGTAGGGGTACCCGAGATCCGAGTCGAGTTGACGTCGCAGATCCACTGCCCCATCGAGGTCATCGAGCCGTACATGGATGGCGGACACGCCTTCCATCGCCAGCACACGGCGCGCCTCGTCGATGGCGATGAAGGCGAACGTATCGTCGTAGTGGTACATGCCACTGGCGAACAGATCGGTGACGACGAAGGGATGGATCTTCGGCGTGAGGCCGTCCATCAGCACTTCCTCCAGGGGCTTTTTCTGCAGCGACAGGAGATAGACGCGATCCCCGAGACCGATGCGGAGGCGATTGGCCAGTGAGGCCCCGATGACGATGCCTGGATCCTTGTCATCTGGTGGATCGAAAACGAACTGCTCCGGTACGTATTGCAGATGTGTCGGCAGGTCGGAGACATCGGCAAACGTCGCCGGATCGATTCCCCATAGGACAACGCCATCTGTCTGCTCGTTGTCCGTAGCGATGATCAGCTTGCCCTCGACGATGGGCGCCGTTCCCTGGACGCCAGGCATCTGCGCCAGGTGCTCGATGAGCGTATCGGGGCTGTCGATTGCGGTTCCATGGTGCCGGCCGACGCTGACGTGGGCGTTCATGCCGATGAGGCGATTCTTCACCTCACCGGAGAAACCATTCGTCACCGACAGCATGATCACCAGAGCTGCCACGCCCAGAATCACACCACCCACAGCGATGAAGCTGATGACGGAGAGGAATCCGGAACGCTGCTTTGACTTCAGGTAGCGCCTGGCGACGAACAGCTCGTACGTCATGGTTCTTACTTCGCCTGCCCCGCTGTCAGGAAGGCCTCGATGAAGCCATCGATATCACCATCCATCACGGCCTGCACGTTGCCTGACTCGTGCCCCGTGCGATGGTCCTTCACCAGTGTGTAGGGCTGAAAGACGTAAGAGCGAATCTGGCTGCCGAAGTCGATGGCCATCTTCGTACTCTCTACCTCTTCCATCTTCTTCAGCTCTTCCTGCTTGTAGTAGTCGTAGACGCGTGCCGTCAGCACCTTGAGGGCGGTGCCTTTGTTCTTCAATTGAGAACGCTCGTTCTGACACGACACCGTAATCCCGGTTGGCAGGTGGGTCATACGCACGGCAGAGGAAGTCTTGTTGACGTGCTGGCCTCCGGCGCCTCCCGCCTTGTAGACATCGATCTGCAGGTCTTCGTCCCGCAACTCCACATCCGGCATCTCGTCCACCTGCGGGTAGACGAAGACGCTGGCAAAGGAGGTATGTCGTCTCTTGTTGGCATCGAAGGGTGAAATCCGCACGAGCCGATGAACTCCCGCCTCGGCTTTGAGATACCCATAGGCGTATTGCCCTTTCACCTCGATCGTGACGGACTTGATACCGGCTTCGTCTCCGGGCTGAAGGTCCATGACCTCTGACCCGAATTCGCGGCGCTCGATCCAGCGATGGTAGAGACGCATCAGCATCTCTGCCCAGTCCGCCGCTTCCGTGCCCCCCGCCCCGGGGTGGATCTCAAGGATGGCGTCCTTCGAGTCATCCTCGTCGGACAACATCGCCAGAAACTCCATCTGGTCGATCTGGTCGACGACGGGAGGTACGTCGGCCGCCAGCTCAGCGAGGGAATCCTCGTCTCCCTCCTCGAGGCTCATCTCGTGCAACTCGCTGAGATCGGTGAGACGTTGCTGGAGCGCGTCGAACGGCTCAATGACCGCGCGCAGTGCACGCGCTTCGCGGGACACCGACTCGGCCCTTTGCCGGTCGTTCCAGAAATCACTCTGTCCCATCTGTTCTTCCAGCTCACTCAGCTGTTGGCGTCGTGGTTCGACGTCAAAGATATCCTCGCAACCGTTCCAGGCGTTCGTGACATTCGGAAATCATCTCGTGGAGTGTGGCCATGGCGCTGTCCTATTCCTGGTAACGTTCGAACGTGAGTCGTTCAGAGCTTGCGCTCTCAGGGATCTCGAAGAGCAGTTCCTCGTCCAGCGTATCGTCCTGGTCGAGTTGGAAACTGCCGCCGAGATGGATGAACATCGGAGAGTGGGACTTCGGATAGTGGTAGACCCCCGTATCGTCCGCCAGCTGGAAGCACTGAGGAACGATCTCGTAGCCGATCTGCATGCGCGCTTCCATCTGTACTCTGACGACGACGTACTTGTTGCCCTCCTCAGGATACCCGTGGAAGAATCTCTCGTAACGAACTCCGTCCTCAGGTACCTGCCAGACGATGGGCGTCTTGATGCGGCTGAGAAGCTCGGGCAATTCTTCCAGCTTCTGTGCCGAACCCCCGGTAAGCCTGATGGCCAGATACAACGGTAGAAACAGCGCGCAGCACATCAGTACCACACGGTTCAGGGTCCGCATTCGGCGCCGGTGCTTGGCTCGGTAGTTGGCCATCAGCGGCGCCGCGGCTCTCTCTGGGAGGGGGTTGTCGTCACAGGATTTCCCACGGCAACAAAGTACTCGCTCACCCCCCCGGGGGCCATGGCAACCGGACGTCAGCGAGCCCGCAGAATGGCGATCTTACCGGTGCGGCGGAGGCTTGTGCTCGTCAGCACGTAGAGATAGATGCCGTCGGCCAGATGTGTGGGTACGACCCATCTGGGGGCCAGTCCGGCAGACGAGTAGTCACCGGGGGGCAGACGGCGGGCTTCTACGCCACCCACAAGGGCTCCGTCTACGGCGAACAGCGACACGGAGACATCCTCGGCGACCTGAAGTGCCAGGGGAAAATGAACCGTTGGCGACGCGCCTCTCACCGGATTCGGGAAGGGCGCCGAGGCCAGGTTGTGGTCCGGCACGATCGCCTCGAGACCACTGGCTCGGGCCACGTCGATCATGCCCCAGCCAAAGAGCGTATCCGGACCGGCCGGGCCGAGATCGGTGGCCGTGCTGCGCAGGGCCTCCGCTACCTGTGCTGGGGACCAATCCGGGTGCAGCTGCAGCAGGAGCGCGCAGGCACCGCTGACGATGGGGGCAGAGAAAGAGGTGCCGCTGAGCCGCCGGTACTCCCGCAGACTGAAAGGTTCGGCCCCAGCCCCGGCTCCCAGGCCGCTGACCGTGACGATCTGCTGACCTGGGGCGACGACATCCGGTTTGATCCGACCATCCGCCGTCGGCCCTCTGGAACTGAATTGTGCCAGGCTGGCGTTGACAGGATGGACAGCGCCGACGGCAAGTACGCCCGGGCCATCCGCGGGCGCGGTGATGTAGTGCCACTGGGTGTTGCCCTCATTGCCGGCGGAGACGACGACGACGATCCCGCGGGCCACGGCGATCTCGGCAGCGAGCGTTGTCAGTGCCGTACTGCCATCCAGGTCGGAGTACGCATACCCCGTACCGTCATCGAAGGTGGTATAGCCCAGAGAGGAGTTGACCACCTGGGCGCCGAGACTGTCGGCCCATTCGATGGCAGCGATCCAGCGGTCCTCCTCCGTGGCGGGATCGCGCTCGATCCCGCGTTCATCCAACCGGGCATCCTCCGTCTTGGCAAGAAGGAACTCCGCCTCGGGTGCAATACCTACCAGACGTCCGGGGTCATATCCGCCCACAACACTGAGGACCTCGGTTCCATGCTGGTTCTGGCCGGTCTCGACCTCATTCCCGGTCACGGGCTCATCGAGCTCGTCCCCCACGTCGTCATCGTCGTTCAGAAAGTCGTGGACAGCGATGATGTCGGTACCAGCGAACGCCTCATGGTCCTGCCAGTTGAACCCGGCGTCTATCAGGGCGATGCGGACACCCTGGCCCATGACACCCCGGTCGTGGAGCAGGTGGGCACCCACCGCAGCGGTCTGCTCGAAGGACTCCCCGTAGCTGGGAGATGCCAGTCTCCGTGGGGCGGTCTGACGGTTCGTGGATTCCCTGTCGGGTACCCGACGCAGAACTCGGACGGGTCGCACGTCCTGCACAAAGGGAAGGTCGCGCAGACTCTGCAGTTGCGCGCTTGTCGCCGTCACACTGACGGCATTGAGCCATCGAGACCGCTGCCGCACACGGGCCCCCGTGGCTCTGACGGCCTGAACATACCTGTCGTTCAAGGGCAGATCGAGGAGCTCGTCGAGTCCAGCAGAATCGTCCTGCCACCGCACTCGGTGACCATCAGTATCGATCTTCTCAGACAGAAACACCCATGCGGGATCGGCGGACCAGGCCGGTAAGGCCGCCAGCAGACAGATCACCACAGTCAGGCAGAGATGGCGAAGACTCACGATCCCTCAGGCTGTCTCCGCTGGTCGATCACCTGGACGCCCGCAGGAGGCAGAAACTCGAAGAGGTCATCTTTCATCTTCTTGTTCTTCCTATGGTCGCTCAGAACATAGGTTCGGACGTCGTCGTTGGCCTCGACCTGTTCCACACGCAGCAGGTTCCAGTCCTTGCGCTCGATCCAGACGCGCATACGCTTGAGCCGCAGATGGGCGGCCATGGTCTCCCGCGGCTGCAGTGTCAACTCATACACTTCCCGGCCATCCAGACGCGATTCTTTCACCGCCACAGGTCGGTAGCCCTCGGTGTATTGCACCAGGATTTCCCACGGGGTACGCAGCTCTCCCTGGTAGTGGGAGATGATGACCTGTTCGTTCGCCTTGTTATAGGCCCAGATCGTCTTGCCGTCAGCGACGACGAGATCGCCATCCTCGACCTCCACGCGGAACTGCCCCGGACGACGGGTGTAGATACGTCCCTCGCGGGACATGCTCTTGTCAAGAACGGCCCAGAAGAAGCGTTTCTCGAAGCGCGCCTCGTAGGACTTGGCGTCGGCAAATCGGTCCTGCATGCGCTCGATGACCTCAGCGCCGGTGATCGCCCCTGCCGCGGCCGGGAGCAGCAGGGCGAACAGGAGGAACAGGAGGAACCAGCGACACAGTCGGACCCTATCTCTCACGTCAGGTCCTCTTCCTCCGCGTAGGCGCTGACCCCGGACTCCACGAGGATTTCCCGGGGTTTGGCCCCCTCGGCGGGACCGACGATGCCGGCGAACTCCAGTTCATCCATGAGACGGGCGGCCCGCGAGTAACCAACCTTCATGCGGCGCTGCAGGAAGGAGGTGCTGGCCTGCTTGGAGTCCAGCACGATCGCCACCGCCTCTTCGAACAGTTCGTCACGATCGCTGGCTTCTCCCCCGGCGTCCCCACGTTCGGCGAAGACCTCGACGTCTTCTGCCTCGTAGCCGCTCTCCTTGATCTTCTCGACCAGACGCTCGGTCTCCTCACCGGATATGAAGGCGCCGTGGATCCGGATGGGCTCGCCCTGCCCGCCCGGTAGAAACAGCATATCACCACGACCGAGGAGGCGTTCGGCGCCGTTCATATCGAGAATCGTACGCGAGTCGATCTTGGAGGCGACCTGGAAAGCAATGCGGGACGGAAAGTTGGCCTTGATGACGCCGGTGATGACGTTCACCGATGGACGCTGCGTGGCGAGGATAATGTGGATTCCCACAGCTCTCGACTTCTGTGCCAGGCCCATCAGGGACGTCTCCACATCTGCTGGAGCCGTCAGCATGAGATCGGCGAACTCGTCGATAACGATGACGATGAAGGGCAATGGACGCAGTTCCTCGCCGGCTGCGGCGTCATCCGTCTCAGCCCCGGCGTCACCAGCCGCTTCTCGCTCGGCGATGACCTTCTCGACCTTGGCGTTGTAGTCGGCCAGGTTGCGCACCGCCATCCGGGCCAGTGACTGATACCTCGACTCCATCTCGGCCACGGCCCACTTGAGTGCTTCGGAGGCCCTCTTCGGCTCCGTGATGACGGGCACGAGAAGATGAGGGATGTCGTTGTACATCGTCAGTTCCACAACCTTGGGGTCAACCATGAGCAGCCGCACCTGGTCTGGCGTAGCCCGGAGCAGAATGCTGCAGATCAGACCGTTGATACAGACGCTCTTGCCAGCCCCCGTTGCCCCTGCCACCAGCAGGTGAGGCATCTTTGCCAGATCGGTGACGTGATTCTCGCCGGAAATCGTCTTTCCCAGGGCCATCGTGATGACGGACTCCGCTTTCTTGAACACCGGCGAGTCGATGACCTCGCGAAGATACACCGTCTCTCGATGCTGGTTGGCGATCTCGACGCCGACCACGGACTTGCCCGGCACCGGCGCCTGGATCCGTATTCCCTGGGCGCTCATGACACGAGCCAGATCATCTGCAAGGGCGGCGATCCGTCCGACCTTCACGCCCGCTCCGGGCTCGACCTCGTAGCGCGTCACGACAGGTCCGGGACTCACCTCCACGACCTTGCCCATGACATCGAAGTTGGCCAGGGCCTCCTCAAGGATGCGGGCATTCTCCAGGAGGGCCTCCCGATCCATCTCGCCTCTGTCGTTCGGCACTGGATCCAGCAAGGTGAATACAGGAACCTTGTAGCGCCCTCCCTTCTTGCGCGGTTTTGCCTTGCCGGCATCGTCATCATGCTTTCTTGACGCACCATTGCCATTCGCCTTCGGGGCTGGCTGTTTGGACATGGGGCGAACCACCGGAGCCGCGGCGACGGGTGCAGGTTCAGCGCCGATTTCCTCATCCATGCTGATGGTTGGCAGACGCTCCACCGGCAGTGTCGTTTCCGTCGAATCATCCTCGTCGTCTTCCTCGGGCTCGGAATCGTCCGGCTCACCAGGACGCCACCATGACGGCAGCTGCACGGACCGAACCGCTGTCACGGCGCGGCTGAACCCGGTGGCCAGGTGGTGACCGATGCGGGCCAGCAGCTGGAGCAGCCGACGCGGATCGAGATCGGTGACGAGCAGGATGGATGCGAGCAGCAGTGAGGACAGCAGAATCGTGGAACCCACTCGGCCTGTGTAGGGAACGAGCACCGAGCTCGTCGTCCAGGTTCCCAGCCAACCGCCCAGCTCAAAGGTCGTGTAGGTAGACCAGGTAGGCAGTCCCGACGCGATCGACAGGAAGGCGGCCACACCGACGAGACCTGCCGTTCGCAGGGCATCCGGACGGACATCCCGGCGCCGCAGTCGATTCCATCCCCACAGCAGGGCCAGCAGAGGAAGCGCGTAGGCGCTGAGTCCGACCGCTGTGAACAGACCATACGAAACGTGAGCCCCGACCTGGCCTGCCCAGTTGATCGTGCCGTTGACAGACTGGCTCGAGTTCGGCGGGTCGAAACTCGTGTGCGAGACGAGGCTGACGAACAGGAATATGCCAGCGGCGGTGAGTAGAACGCCCGAGATCTGCGATCCCTTGCGTCCCGCGATGAAGCGCTCTGCGAGTTCGGTCATATCCTTGAGATCGTCACAAGCCTGCGGACGTGCGACGCGGCGTTAGGGACAGCGGGGACTGCCATACTGGTGTCTGGAGTGAACTGCCACAGGCGAGGGGGATCGCCGGTGTCAGACCATCGATGCTGCTACTGCCGGGCCACGACTGCCTTTCCGTGGACAACCCGTCCCTGGGCGCTGGACTGAACGGCTACGACATACAGACCCGGGGCACAGATCCTGCCGTCCTCATGGCGACCGTCCCAGTGTACGATCTCCTCCAGGGCTGCCGGCTCCCACTGGCGCAGACGCGCCACGAGAATGCCCTCTGCATCGTAGATCCGAACCGACAGCAGCGCCGGCGCGGCCGGCAACCGGCAGCGGATCTGCAGCCGCTCGGCGAAGGGATCGGGCGACACCTCCAGATCGATCTTGCCCGCCATGGCCGGTGTCTGGTCGACGCTGTTCGGGCGCCCGGGCGTCCCGCCAATCTGCAGCGACAGCTGCCAGGCCAGATCGTCGTGTTGCCGTTCCCAGGAGTGCCCTGGACGTCCGGCCATGGGATCGTAGGTCAGGACGTCGACCGTATCGCCCGCAGCACTTACGACCAGCACTCGTTCGGGAGTTGAGTTGGACCATCCCCCCCTTCCGAAAGCCCGGTCCTCAATAGTAACGATTCTCGCCAGCTCCTGCACCGATTCATACGTCGTGGACGCTCCTTTGTAGGAGCCATCAAGGACGAGCGCCATCGCTCCCGGAGCCAATCTGGTCCCCTCTCCCGCATCGGCGATGCGATCGAGTTCCTCGCCGTCGCCGAGTTGCCAGCCCGCAAGATCCAGAGTGTCGAGCCCGATGTTTGACAGTTCGACGAATTCGTCGTGGCTCTCACTGCCGGGAGGGTCGGCCATCACTTCGCTCAGCCGGACCTGAGATTCGACGAGTCCCGGACCTTGCAGTACCAGAACGAGGACCACCTGCCTGGCGAACTTCACTTCACAACATCCCCGAGCGCTTGCGCAGGATCCACTCTGACGTCAGCAGCCCGGTCAGCAATACCAGCCAGGCGACGTGCCTGATCTCCGCACCAAGTCGGCGCTGCTGATGGACGATGGTTGGTCTCGGTTGCAGGAAGTGAGCCAGTTCGCCCCATTGCTCTATATCGCGATATTGGCCGCCACTTGCCCGGGCGATGGTAGCGAGCATCTCAGGGTCGGCGCGTAGATCACCGGATTCGACGGTATGGCCTTCGACAACGAAGGTCCCCACGCTCTGACCGATCTCGGCGACACCGTGACGGGCCGTCACGCGGAACGTGTAGGAGTCGGCTGCCAACCCGGAGAAAGTTGTGCGGTAGTGCCCTGGTCGCTGCGGCTCCAGAAGGACTCGGCTCCCGGCGGGCTCCAGGGATAATTCAACCTGTGCTCTCTGGAGAGGCGCGTTCAGTTTGTCATGGACCTCGACCACGACCGTAACCGGAGCGCCTGAGGGATAGAAGGGTTGTTCGGTGGAGGCCCGTACACGGCCAACGGGTTCAGCAGCGGCCAGCCAGTGGACGGCATCTCGCCACAGGGTCGGGGTGGTCCGCCCGTCGCCACTCCCCCGGTCAAACAGATTCAGGCGCCAGAATCCTGAGCCCACGACATGCACGATTCTGCCAGCACCGACAGTACTCGTCGCCACCACGGGGTCGCCGGTGGACGCTGCCAACAACGCGGTTCCAGAGTGCCTGAGGCGTCCCCGGGGGGCGCGCGCCAGCAGCGGCGGCAGTCTCTGCCATGGGTCCCCAGCCCCATCTGCGACGACCATGCCACGCCCCACGGGATGATGGTTTGCTCGCCGTTCGAGTCGTAGGGGTTCCTGGTCGTGGAGGCCGGCGACAGCCGAACCTGCCATGATCGGCAGCAGATCGGCCAACCCGGCGGGTGTGCCGCCGGATCCCGTGGCTTGGACCAGCAATCCGGCCCCACCGGCGACGTATGCCCGCAACCTGCCAGGAGACAGGATTCCCGTCAGTTCGGAGGGCTCGAGCAGTACCAGCGCATCAAACGCGCCGAGATCCTCGGGGAAGGGAGTTGTGCCGTAGAAGCCACGCCCGTCCCGGAGCACATATCGTTCGACTCGCAACGTCGAATCCGCCGCCAGGAGGCGGCCGACAAAGGCAGACTCGGGGGCCGGTCGGTCGGCGACCAAAAGGACCCGGAGGCGCTTCTGTTGGACCCGTAACGAGAGCAGGGACTGGTTGTTGTGCGGCGTGAGTTCGCCGTCGATGGGGACGACTGTCACGCGTAACAGATGGGGTCCCGCACTCATGGGGGGCGCCTGCAACTCCACGAGCTGAAGCTGACCATCCGCACCGAGCCGTAGATCCTTCTGACCGAGAGCCTCGTCATTCTCGTCGAGGCGCACCACGACACTGCTGTCCTGGAATCCCCAGTTGCGCAGACGAACCTGCAGCCGAGTCGAACTACCGGCAAAGATGGGACCCTCTGTCTCGACCCCGACGATCTGCACATCGTCCGGCGTCCGGTTCGAACTCAGTCCGAGGACGTAGACCGGCACACCTTGCTCGTCGGCGGTCCGTACCGGATCCTCGCCGAGGTTGTGACGACCATCGGAGAGTAAAACGATCCCGGCGAGGAGGCGCCGATCGGGAACGGCGCGGACAGCGGACCGCAGGGCCTCGGCGAGGTCGGTCGCCTGCCCTGATATCTGCAGCCGATCGAGCGTGTCCGGGTCGACGTCGTAGGCTGATGAAGAGAAGGTGCGAAACGGTCCATCGAGAAGGGTTCCCAACCCGTCGTTCATCGCCTGCCGCACCCGGTCAAGCCGGGTATACCCTCTCCGCTCAACTTCCATCGATGGGCTCGAGTCGATGAGCGTCACAGTCACGGGACGCAAGGCATGACGAGCGAGATACGACAGTACCGGTTCGGCCAGAAGCATGATGAGGACGCAGAAGCTGGTTCCTCTCAACAACCACAGCAGGCTGACGCGCCTCGCGGCGACCGGCGGGCGTGTGTGATGATAGGCGAAGTGACAGCACCACACGACGGGAGGCAACAGCAGCAACCAGGGCCAACTGGCATCCACCTGGAAGGCCGTGTCAAGAAGGTCACCCATGCGCGGGCGCCTCAGGCAGAGGCAGTCGGGGATGCGCGTCCAGCTGCCAGCCGCTGCGCTCTCCCGCGAGAAGGCGGAAGCGTCCCGCCGCCGCAATCATCGCGGCGTTGTCGGTACAGAGGATCGGGCTCGGAACGAAGAGATCCACGCCCAACTCGCCCATCGCCTGTTGCAGGCTCGCACGAAGTTTCTGATTCGCGGCGACGCCGCCGACCAGTGAGACTCGATCGACTCCTGTGCGTTCCGCCGCCTGGCGAACCCGCGTCACCAGTACGTCGATGACAGCCTGTTGAAAACTGGCGGCGACGTTTGCCGTATTCCTGCGGACCTCCTCTGATCCGGGACCTCCGAGCCGAGCCAGCTCCGTGCGCACAGCGGTCTTGAGGCCGCTGAAGCTGAAATCGAGGCCCGTCTTCTCCGGTAGCGGCCGGGGAAAATCGACGGCCTGTGGATCTCCCATCTCGGCGGCATCTCCGACGGCGCGACCACCGGCCACGTGCTGATCTGGGGGTAACAGGTCGAGAAGGCGAGCCACCTTGTCAAAAGCCTCTCCGGCCGCATCGTCGAGAGTCTGTCCCAGATGATGATATGTTCCCAGTTTGGGAACATGGATGATCTCAGTGTGGCCGCCGGAGACGAGAAGTGAGACAAAGGGGGGCTCGAGTGAACGCTCGATCCCGGCCGAGAACAGGTGGCCCTCCAGATGGTGAATGCCAATCAGACGGAGGTTGGCGCCGTACGCCATGCCCTTGGCGGCGTTGACCCCTACGAGGAGCGAACCTACCAGCCCGGGGCCGTGGGTAACCGCAATAGCGTCGCAGTCGGCCAGCCGCATCCCGGCGTCTCGCAAGGCCTGCTCAACGACCGGACTGACGGTCCGGATGTGCGCCCGGGACGCCAACTCCGGCACGACACCACCATAGCGAGCGTGATCCTGCTGGGAAAGCACCACGTGTGAGCGGAGACCGTCTGCAGCCAGGATTGCGGCGGACGTCTCATCGCAGGACGTCTCGAGTCCCAGAACAATCAATGAGTCAGCGAGAGCCGACAGTGGCGCGGGCGGGCAAGATCTGGCGGATCTCGTACAGTCGATCTTGCCGGGCCGCGATCAGGCCACCTTCATCTGTAATGGCGGCCGCGTACTGGACTGTCAGACGCAGATCGCTCTCTGGATCGAGAGCACCGATAAGATCCGCCCCGCCGCGAACACGGACCGTGACACGAGAGGGCTCTGCCACCGCATCCTGAGGGCCACCGGTGACGCTCACAGGTACGTTGAGGATCGAGTATTCGGCCAGTTCCTGAATGTTGATCAGAACCCGCACTCGATCTCTGCCCATCTTGAGCTGGCGTCCCTCCGGGATGTGGAGGGCCAGCTCGAGATCAATATCCTCCCGCACTGCCTCGCGGTGGAGACTGTCGGTATAGACTGCATCGAGTTCGCGAAGGTGTGAGACGGGCCCCGAGACATCCACCGAGTCCGGGTCGAGTGTGGCGCGACCAACCTGGGTGTAGGACTCGGCCAGATGCAGACCGATTCGAGGACGAACGGGAACGCGCCGCTCTTGGCTGTGATCCACGATCACCGTGAGTTCGGCAGGAGCGATCACCTCCTCGACGGACAGTTCCAGTTCCGTGTGGTTTTCCACTTGAGTCGGCTCGAGTCGAAGGCTGAGACGACTTCCGGCGGCAGCGACCGGCACTCGCAGGCGAAGCAGAAAATCATCACCGGAGGTCCGGAGCAGATCCTTACCACCCCCTGAGACGGCGACGCGGACGGTGGCTGGCACCGGGCTGGACGGCACGATGGCAGGCTCCCCGGCAGGCACGATCGGGTCTTCGATGACAAGGGGAACGTTCAGTTCCCGGCGGAAGCTGTGCTCGGTTGCCGCATGGAACCAGAGGGCAGCGGCGAGAAGAAGAGCCCCCAGCTTGGCCCCCCAGTCACGCATCAGCCAACGTGGCATCTAGTCCTCGATTCGATGATGCACGCGACTATTTGTAGGACTCCTTGAGTTCCTTGCCAATACTCAGTTCGCCGTTATCGATGCGGATGTTGTAACCGCAGTCAGGGCTCGTGCACACCCAGGCCTTGTAGTGAATCGCAGCTCCATCCCTGCCATAGTCCGACAATGGCACCAGTACTCCCTGCTGACACTTCAGGCAATTCGGATACGGAGCATCCATGTTCAGACCTCTCCTCGCCGATCAGGTGAGACTCCAGATGCGCTGAGAGAACGCGCGAATTCATAAACGGTCTGTTCCTGGGACAGAGTTTCCACCGAGCCAGGCCGGTCAACACGAAGTTGCGCCAGGGCGCTGTCCGGAGGATTGCCCTCATGTACGAGATAGCACGCCAACATCGTGCCTGTCCTGCCGAGACCTGCCAGACAGTGAACAGCGGTCGCCATACCCTCGTTGCGGGCCTCGTCGACGAAGGCCACGAACTGGTGAATCTCACCCAGCGATGGAGCCTGCATGTCCGGGACAGGCAGATGACGATACCGCAAGCCCGACTCGAGAACCAGATCATCCGGGACAGAAGCCTCAGTCAGAGAAACGAGGGCCCCGATGCCCTGCTCGCGCAGATCCTGCAGGTCCGTGGCAGTCGGTGCCGACAGCACGCCAAAGCCAGCTAACCTGCATGGGATCACCCAGCTGAAATTCGATATCATGGGCCTCAGCGGTCGGTCGGAGGACGTCCGGTGGGTCCCTCCACCCAGTACTCTCCTTCGGATCCCACCTCCTTCTTCCAGACCGGTACCTCCTCCTTCAGGCGATCGATGAGGAACTGGCAGGCTTCGAAGGCCTCGCAACGGTGCTGACTGGCAACACTCAAGAGGATCGAAATCTCGCCGATCTCCAGTCGGCCGACTCTGTGAAGCATGGCCACGTCCCCGATGGGCCACCTTGAGCGGGCCTCAGCCGCCAGATCAGCCATCTTCCTCTCAGCCATCGGAGCGTATGCCTCGTAGAACAGATGCGATGTCCGCGTGTTTCCGGAGTGATCGCGCACCACCCCCGAAAAGGTGACGACCGCTCCATCCCCAGCGCAACGCACCACATCATGCAGCTCTTCTGGTCGGATCTCTCGATCCACGACGCGGAACGCAGCTTGGCAGGCACCGCCGCTCACAGGCGGGATGACGGCGATCTCATCGCCCTCCTTCAGTGTCAGTGTCTTCGGCGCGTACTCTTCATTGACAGCTACCTGGGCCGTGGCAGCCATGGTAGAGAATCCCGGATAGGAATCACTCAGCTGCTGCAACAGCTTCTCAACTGTGGCTCCCGGGGCCAACGAAACCCCCATGGCTCGCTGACCAACTTTATCGCGGGCTCCGGCGAAAAAGAGTACCTCCACCCTCATCTATGCAGAGAACCTTGCAAGTGTTCAGCGCCAACCATCTGTCGCGAATATAGCCGGGCAAAAAAGAGGGGCAATGGGAGCTCAACGACCGCTACAGAAACGAAAAGCCGCCGGGTCCAGTGGACCCAGCGGCTTCAGCGTTTCCGACTCGAAAATACCCGAGCCTACACTCCTACTGCAGAAGGGTCATCTTCTTCTTCGAACTGAAGGCACCCGCCTTCAATTCATAGAAGTAGACGCCACTTCCCACCTTCACACCCCGTTCGTTGGTACCGTCCCACAGCTCGGTATAGGTGCCAGCGCGTAGGCTCTCACCGACAAGTGTCCGCACGACCTGACCGGTCATGTCGAACACCCGCAGGCTCACCGACG
>DASCMS010000095.1:0-64596 GCA_036011085.1 Candidatus Latescibacterota bacterium | reverse complement strand
TTCCGTGCTGCATCCGAACTATCCGAACCCCTTCAACCCGTCGACGACGATCCCCTTCGATGTGGCTGGCGCGCAGCCGGCCCGTGTGCGTCTGGAGATGTTCGATGTCCTCGGCCAGAGGGTGCGCGTCCTGTTCGATCAGGATGCCGTGCGGCCGGGGCGCTACCGTGCGATCTGGGACGCCCGTGATGAAGCCGGTGATGCCGTGGCCTCCGGCATGTACTTCGCGCGGTTGACAGCCGGGTCGAGTCTGACCACGCGGCGCCTGCTCCTGGTCCGCTGATCGGCGCCACGACCCATCTCCGTTGACCCCGTGGGGGTGCATGGCTAGGTTGCCGGGTCGGCGCACTCCACCCTCCCGGGCAACACGGACATGATAAACGGCTTCTTCAAGGGCCATGGTCTGGGCAACGACTATATCGCCCTGGACCCGGCCGATCTCGAGTTCCGACTCACTGAAAAACGAATCCGCGCCATCTGCGATCGTCACCGGGGTGCCGGCAGCGATGGCATCCTGGCTCTCGTGCCTTCGAAGAAGGCCGATTTTGGCGTGCGTATCTACAATCCCGACGGCTCCGAAGCGGAGAAGTCGGGTAATGGTCTGCGCATTTTCGCCCGCTATCTCTACTCGACACGGCGTACACGCAAGAAGCGGTTCACCGTGGAGACGAAGGGGGGCCTCGTCGCCATCGACCTGCATATCGACAGCCACGGTGACGCCAGTTCGGCCACCGTGGAGATGGGGCAGGCCACGTTCCGGCCGCAAGCACTGCCCTGCAGCCTGTCGGCAGCCGAACTGATCGAGCGGCCGATCAAGGCGGCGGGTCGGTCGCTGAGTTTCACCGGCGTCAGCGTCGGCAATCCGCACTGCGTCGTCTTCCGCGAGCCCGGTCAGTCCTGGACCCGGGAGGAGCTGCTCGAGCTCGGTCCGCAACTGGAGAATCACAGGATCTTTCCCCGCCGCACGAATGTGCAGCTGGCGGTCCCCGTCGGGCCGAAGTCGCTCTATATCCTCATCTGGGAGCGCGGCGCCGGCGAGACACAGGCCTCCGGGTCATCCTCCTGTGCCGCTGCGGCGGCTGCAGTTCGCCTGGGTCTGGTGCAGAGCCCCGTCACGGTCAAGGCGCCCGGTGGCAATCTGCATATCGATGTCCGTGGTGAGGCCTTCGAACTCACCATGAAGGGCCCCGTGTCCGAGGTGTTCAGCGGCCGGTTGACGCCGGCGTTCGTGCGTGAGATCAGGTAGGGGGGATGGGCTCCGCCAGCCCTCACGAACCCGCTGACCTGGAGCGAGCCTGGGGACGGGCCCTCTATCGCTGGTGGGAATTCTACGATCGTGAGTATCTGCACGGCGTCCTGCAACGGCCGCAGGTCCAACTCGGTGACAGTCAGCAGCGGCTCGGGGAGTGGGACCCTTCCCGGCGACGGATCACCATCTCCCGCAACCATATCCGTACCGATCCGTGGAACGAAGTGCTCGATACGATGCGGCACGAGATGGCGCACCAGTACGTGTGGGAGGTACTGCATGCCGGGGAGGAAGATCCCCATGGCCCGGCGTTTCGTGAGGCCTGCCGCAAGTTGCGCTGTGACCCGAAGGCGACGGCGCGACGTCTGTCCACCGGCGCAGATGCGGAGCAGGACCATGCCGAGGTGCGGGTTGCGCGTCTGGTAAAGAAGCTGCTGTCCCTCAGCGATAGCCCGAACCAGAACGAAGCTCAGGCGGCGGTCAACAAGGCGCAGCGTCTGCTGCTCGAGTACAACATCGAACTCGTCGACACCGATGGGGCGCGCGGCTTCGAGCGCCGTCAACTGGGCGCGGTGAAAGGCCGGCATCCGGCCTGGGAGCTGTGGCTGGCCATGATCCTCAACGAGTTCTTCTTCGTCGAGGTGTTGTGGATTCGCAGCTACGAGGCGGGGCGCGACCTGGAAGGTACGGTCCTGGAGGTCTACGGTACGCCGACAAACCTGGACATGGCTGACTACGTGCACGCCTACCTGTCACAGCTGCTCGAGCGGTTGTGGGCGGCCTATCGGCGCGAGCGCGGGTTGCGCAGCAACCGCGAGCGTATGCGCTATTTCGCCGGCGTGCTGCAGGGATTCCATGAGAAGCTCGGACGCCAGCGGGGCGATCTTGAAGTGTCGGCGAAGAACTCGGCTCTCGTCTGGCAGGGTGATGACCGGCTCATCGCCTACTACCGGCACCACAATCCACGAATCCAGACCCGACAGACCGGAGGGGTGGCGGCCAGTGATGCCTTCCGCCATGGCGTCGAGGAGGGGCGGCAGGTGAATCTGCGTCGGCCCGTGACCGCCGCGGCCGGCTTCGGTGGTTACCTGTCCAGGGGCGGCAGGTAAGTGAAGACTCTCTGGCTGGCACTGGTGGTCGTGTGCTGCGTAGCCGATGGGCCCGCCACGGCGCAGCTCTACCACTTTGGCAAGAACAAGGTTCAGTTCGACGAGTTCGACTGGCAGCGTCTGGAGACCGAACACTTCGACATCTACTTCTACCCGGAGGAGGCCGAGCTGGCCTCTTTCGCCGGGCAGATGGCGGAGGAGGCCTTCAGCCACCTGGAAAAACGCCTCGGGCACACGGTTCGCCGGCAGATTCCGCTCATCCTCTACGCCTCACACGTTCACTTCGAGCAGACGAATGTGATCCCCGGCCTCCTGCCGGAGGGTGTTGCCGGTTTCACTGAATTCATGAAGGGCCGCGTGGCCCTGCCTCTGAGCGGCTCGTACCCGGAGTTCCAGCGCGTGTTGCATCACGAGCTCGTCCACGTCTTCATGTTCGATCGGATCCGCCGGGTCCTGGCCGACCGCGGCGCACCGAATATCTGGGCCGGCCCCCTGTGGTTTTCCGAGGGGCTGGCGGAGTACCTGTCCGGATCGTGGGACAGCTACGGCGATATGGTCGTGCGCGACGCCCTGTTCAGCAGCCGGCTGGCGTCCATCGCACAGATGTACCGGATCCACGGCACCTTCCAGATGTACAAGGAAGGGCAATCGATCTGCCAGTTCATGGCAGCCCGTTACGGCGAAGACGTGTTCGCTCGACTGCTCGACAACTGGTGGCGGGCCGAGACCTTCGCCGACGTCTTCGCCGTGACCACCGGCGAGGCGTTGAGCGAGCTGGATGAAGCCTGGACCTACGATCTGCAGAAGCGCTACCTGCCGACGATCGAAAGCGCCGATCCCCCGAGTCACATGGCCGAGCCGCTGACGAGCACCGGGTTCAACCTGAAGCCGGCGATCGTTCCGGCCCCAGCCGGGACTCCCGCCGACTCGCTGGAGTATGTCTTCCTGCGCAACGAGCAGGGCTACACACAGATCTTCCGCGGCAAGGTGGAGGGCGGCGCTGTCGAACTGCTGGTGGCCGGCGAACGGGAGCCCGAATACGAGTCACTGCATCCCATGGAGGCGAGTCTGGCGGTGTCGCCGGACGGCACCACCCTGGCCTTCATCGCCAAACACAATGGTCGAGATCATCTGATTCTCTGGGACGTGGAGCACGGCCGTCGTCGCCGCCGCTTCTCCTTCGACCAACTCGTGGCTCTGTCGTCGCCTACCTGGTCGCCCGATGGGGCGGCGGTGGCCCTGGCGGGCGCTCGGCGCTCCGGCCGAACCGATCTGTTCCTCGTCGACGCCGGCACGGGAGAGCTCAGCGCGCTCACCGATGATCTCTATCACGACCGCGACCCGCACTGGCATCCGGCACGAGACGTGCTCGTGTTCAGTTCCGACCGGTCGCCGGGGCATGGCAGGAAGGGGAAGTACAATCTGTTCACCATCGACGTCGGCGAGGCCGCCGAGCGATCCGTACGGCAGCTGACGTTCGGGGATCACCACGACATGCAGCCCGCCTGGTCACCTGAGGGGGCGCGCGTGGCTTTCACCTCTGACCGGGACGGCTTCTACGATCTCTACGCCCTCCCCGTGGCCGGCGACAGTGTCGGCACCACGCAGCGGCTGACGCGGGCCCTCACCGGAGTTTTTGACGCGGCCTGGCTGCCGGGCGCCGACGAGCTCCTGTTTACCGGTTTCGAGGGCGCCCGCTTTCACATTCACCGCCTCGGTCTCGATTCCGTCGCCGTCGAGTCTGACAGTCTGGCGTCTGTGAGGACAGTGGCCGCCGCCGTGGACAGCTCCTGGGATCTGGCGAGTCTTCCCGATGCGGGACAGGTGACACGCCGTACCTACCGCAAGCGACTCAGCCTGGATATCGCCCAGAGTCAGATCTCCCAGGATCCCGTGTTCGGAACGTCCGGCGGCATCCAGCTGGGACTGTCCGATGTGCTCGGCAATGACCAGTACTACTTCGTCCTGTCCCATATCTCCGGCTCCAACAGCGGCTTCTTCGACGGTCTGAATCTGGTCTTCGGCAGACTGCATCTGGCCCGACAACTGAACGTGGGCTGGGGTGTGTTCCGCCTCAACGATCGTCTGTCGAGCAGTTTCGGCCGTTTTGTGCGCGAGAAGCGAACCGGCGCCTGGGCGGAGATGAGTTACCCCTTCAACCGCCACGACCGTATCGAGACACGATTCACCGCGCGGCACTCCGATCTCGACCGGCAGTTTGAGGGTCGTCAGCTGACGGGATGGCTGGTGTCGAACCACATCAGCTTTACCCACGACACGAGCTTGTGGATCTCCACCGGCCCGCTGGAGGGGACGCGCTACAGCATCGGCCTGGGTCACACCTTCGACGTGAAGAGTTCACGTCCCTTTCATACGACCTATTTCACCGACGTCCGGCACTACCATCGGCTGGGCAAACGCTCCAGCCTGGCCGTTCGATACATGGGGCTGCACAGCCGCGGGGACGTGCCCGAGTTCTTTCCCCTGGGCGGCAGCTGGACTCTGCGCGGCTATGGTTTCCGCTCTCTCTGGGGGCGGAATCTGGTGCTGGCCAATCACGAACTGCGCTATCCGCTGCTCGACCGATTCATTCTCGCCTTTCCCTTCGGCAATATCGACCTGAGCGCGCTGCGGGGGGCGCTCTTCGTCGATGCCGGCAACGCCTGGAACGACGGGTTCGGAGACTGGAAGGGGAGCCTCGGCGCCGGCGCTCGCCTCGGCCTCGGCGGCGTTTTCGTCTTCCGACTCGACGCGTCGCGGCGTACAGACTTCGACAGTGTCGACAACAACACTCGATGGGACTTCTTCTTTGGCTGGGATTTCTGACCGCTGGTGCCGCCGCCGCCCGATGTGGCAGGCGGGGGCCATCCTGCTGACGCTGAGCTCTGTCTGGACGGCCTGCGGCTCCGGGGTTCTGTATGCCCCCTGGTCCCCGGAGACCCAGTCCGGCTGGACACAGGCGGCCGGGGATGCCAGTGGCGATGGGCTGCTCATCGACGGCCTCGAGCCGCCGCTCCGTCTGCGCTGGCAGCAGGAGGTGGACAAGCCGCCCCTGGGCAGTCCGTTGATCGCCGGGCCCCTGCTGTTGCAGTGGTCGAAGGCGCCGGACCTGTACGTGTTTGACGTGATCAGCGGGACGCGGGTGGGCAAGCGCAGTTCCGACGATCCGGTGTGCGGTCCGCCCGCCCTGGCCGGTGGCGGCGGACGGATCATGCTCGTCTCGATCCTGGAGGATCCGTCCCAGCTGCGGGCCATCGATCTCGAGTCAGGTGACATCGTCTGGCGACAGGAGGGCGCACTCTGTGCCGCTGTCGTGGTTCGGGGAGACACGGTCTATGCGGCGATGGAATCAGGGAAGATGCGGGCCCTGGCCGCCGCTGACGGCCGTGTTCTGTGGACTCTCGACCTCGAGGCGCCGCTGACGGGGGCCCCTAGCCTTGCAGGTGATGTCCTCTACATCGCCGACGGTGCCGGTGATCTGGTGGCGGCGAGTATCGACAGCGGTCACGTCCTCTGGCGTCGGGATCTGGGCAGCCCCGTGCGATCCCGACCGACGGTCGACATCGACGAGGGCCGCGTGCTGGCCGCGATCGATGGACGTCTCCATGCGCTTGCCGCCGAGACTGGAGAGTCGCTCTGGTGGGCGGAGTTCGATGGTCTGCCGTCGTTGGGGCTGTACGTCTCCAGTACACAGGTCGCGGTGGGTTCCACGGACCAGAGCCTCTACGCCTTTGACTTGGCCACTGGTCAGCCTCTGTGGCGCTGTGTCACCGAGGGGATCGTGCGGGGTGCGCCCGTCGGCACGGCGAGCACGATCTATCTCGGCGCCGGCGATGGCTGGTTGCATGCGGTGGACACCACCGACGGGTCGATGCGATGGCAGCAGCAGCTCGATGGTCCGGTGCTCACGAGTGTGGCCCTGACGCGGCAGCGCTTGGCGGTGACCACCGAGCGCGGTACCACCTACGTGTTCAGTCGATGATCTTTCGGAGAGACTACAGCAGACGTGCCCTCGTCGTCTGCTTGCTCGTGCCGACGCTGCTGCAGGCTCAGTCCCAGGGCATTCCGACCGGACTTCCGCGGATTCTTCCCCTCGTGGCGCCGTTTATGTCAACGATTCAACTGACTGCCAGGCAATCAGTTAGCAGTGTTTCAGTCCAACGCCCGGGCGTTGCCTATGAGCAGGGGGGCGGCCCGGCCCGGCTCGCAGACGAGGCCGAGCCGGACCGCTGGCGTCCCGCCCTGCTGGCCAGCGTCGGTCTTGCCGCAACCGGGGCGCTCGTCGCCTACTGGAGCACGAATGAGGCCGAAGATGCCTATGATCGATACCTGAGTTCGGCCGGTGCGGGTCGGCAGCAGGACGCCCTCGACAGCGCCGAACGGCATGACCGCATCGCCGGGGCGGGATTCCTCATCATGGAAGCTGGTCTGGTGCTGACGGCTCGCTTCGTGTTTTTCTGATGATCTGGGCTCTGCTCGCCGCCATGCTGTTGCTCGTCGACGGCTGTGCTGATCGTCCGCGCCGCAATCCGCTCGACGCCCGGGCCGACAGCCCCATCGATCTGGCCGATCCCCTCGAAGCACTGGCCGGTGACGGCTTCGTGCGGCTGCGCTGGGACTTCAGCCGCTTCGATGATCTGCTCGCGGTACGCATCTGGCGCGAGGGCGGGGACCAGCTGCAGCGAATCATCTTCGAAGTGGACCCCGGGGACACGAGCTTCACCGATACCGATGTCATCAATGGCACGCTGTACCGGTACGGACTGAGGCTGGGGATCGACGGCGAGGACGAACTGGCCATCGCCGGGGAACAGCTGGCCACCCCTGGCAAAGAGCACGGCTGGGTGGCCGATGCCGGCACCGGCCTGGTGTGGCGGCTCACACCGGATGGCCGCCGTGGCCTGTTTGCGCGAGGACGCTTCCCGGCACTGGCCGGTCTCGCCGTCGACGGGCGGACCGGGGCCGCCTGGGTTGCCGACAACAGGCTCACCTCGCTGAATCGCATCGACGCCGATGGCACGCTCCATCGTTTCGGGACGCGGATGACCTCCGGTGGCTCCGTTGCCCTGGATGTAGTGGCCCGCGTCGGCTGGGTGGCTGATCCTGCCGATGGTGCCGTGTACGAGTTCTCCCTCGACGCTGAAGGGGACACGCTGGAACTGGCCGAAGTGGATGCTACGCTGTCACAGCCGATCGCCGTGGCACCATCGCCGAAAGGGGGTGTGTGGATCGCAGATGCTGCGACGGACCGCGTACTCTGGTTTGACGAGCTGGGATTCCGTGGCGGTCAATGGGAGGGACTGACGGGGCTGTTGGACCTGGACGCGTCGGACACGATCTGCTGCCAGGCATGGGCGATCGACGGCGAGGGACTCCGGGTGCTGCGGCTGACGCCCCGGGCGCCGGTGCGCGTGGTACCATTTCCTTATGGTCCGGCCAAGGCGATCGACGTGGCCGATGCCTCGGGTGTCGCCTGGATTCTGGGGGAGGGTGGACTGGTGGCTTACGATAGCGAGGGGGGAATCCTGCTCCAGGTCCAGGATGTTCCCGGTGCCAGCTCTCTGTACGCCGATGAGGAGAATGGCCAGCTCTGGGTGGCCGGAGAGACGGCCCTGTCGAAGATCACTCTTGGCGGCTTGACGTACCGCACACAACTGACGGGGTTTACCCGTATCGTCCGGGTCATCGTCGACCCGGGCTCTTGAAATGGGAGACATGGGAAAGATCACGAGCATGACCGGATTCGGCAGCGGCAGTGCCGAAGCGGATGGCGTCTGTGTGCGTATCGTACTGCGATCGGTCAATGGACGTTTCCTGGATCTGTCGCTGCGCTGCGGCAGCGGGCTGCAGGAGTTGGAGCCGCGGATTCGTGAGCGTGTGCAGAGCCGTCTGAGCCGGGGCAAGGTCACCGGGACAGTCGAAGTCGAGGACACGTCGGAGGGTTCCGGACTTCCCGAACTGAACACCGAGATGGCGACCCAGTACGTGAAGGAGTTGGAGCGCCTGGCCGAACTGGGCAATACGGGTCCCGTCAGCCTTGAAGTACTGGCGCGCATGCCCGGGCTGTTTCGGTCCGAGGCCCCAGCGCCCGATCCGGATCAGGTGGCAGCTCTCGTCATGCAGGCAGTGGACGACGCTCTCGCCGAACTGGAGCAGATGCGCCTCACCGAGGGCGCCACCCTGGCCGCCGATCTGCGCGCCCGACTGAATCTGCTCGGCGATCTGACCGACCGGATCGAAGCGATCGCCGCCGGCGGGCGGGAGGAAGTGCGCCGTCGCTTGCGGGAGAAAGTCGACGCGCTGCTGCGCCCCGGAGAGGTCGCCGAGGAACGGCTGGCCACCGAGGTCGTCCTGATTGCCGAGCGTGGCGATATCACCGAAGAGATCGTGCGCCTGCGCAGTCATCTTGAACAGTTCTTCGACGCCCTGGACAAGGGGGGAGATGTGGGTCGCCGACTCAACTTCCTGCTGCAGGAGATGCACCGCGAGATCAACACGGTTTCGTCGAAATCCGCCGACAGTGGCATCATCCACCACGCCGTGGACGTCAAGGAAGAGGTCGAACGTCTGCGCGAACAGGTGCAGAACCTGGCCTGATCCCGGAACCGATATGCGACTCGTGACCATCAGCGGCTTGCCCGGCAGCGGAACCACCATCCTGTGCAGGGCACTGATAGGGCAGACGGGATGGACCCATCTGAATACCGGCCAGGTCTTCCGCCAACTGGCGGATGAGGCAGGGGTGTCGCTGCCGGAGTATGGCCGCCTGGCCGAGGCCGATGGCGCCATCGATCGCCAGCTCGACGCCCGTATGGTGGAACTGGCTCAGCAGACGGATGGGGGTTGCGTCCTGGAGGGTCGCCTGATGGGATGGATGGCGCACCGTCAGCGCCTGTCCGCCTGCAAGGTGTGGCTCCAGGCCGACGTGGAGACCAGAGCCCTCCGCGTCTCCTCCCGTGACAAACAGAGCCGGGAGCAGGCGACAGCGGCTGTCCGTGAGCGCGAAGAGTCCGAACGGCGGCGCTATGCAGAACATCACGATATCGACTTGTCGGACATTTCAGTCTACGATCTCGTTCTCGACTCCAACCAGACGGGCGCCGATCAGCTGTGCACTCTGGTACTGGCGGAGCTAAGGCACCCGGAGTCGGCCTCGTGAGGCTTCAGGGCCGCCGCATCCTGCTCGGTGTCACCGGTGGCATCGCCGCGTACAAGGCTCCCCTCGTGGTGCGATTGCTGCAGGAAGAGGGGGCGGACATCCGTGTCGTGCGGACGGGCAACGCGGCCCAGTTCGTCACCGATACCACCCTCTCGGTTCTCTCCGGGCATCCGGTCCACGCCGACATGTTCGCCCCGACTGACGAGTTTCCAGTACTGCATATAGGCCTGGCACAGTGGTCGGAGCTGTTCCTCGTGGCGCCAGCGACAGCCAACTTCATCGGCAAGCTGGCCGCCGGGATCGCCGACGACCTGCCGACGACGATCTGCCTGGCGGCAGCGGCGCCTTTGATGCTGGCGGCGGCCATGGAAGAGACAATGCTCGGCTCGGAACGGGTTCAGGCGAACATCGACTTGCTTCGTGCCGGTGGTGCGGGCTGGGTGGAGCCGGAAACCGGACATCTGGCTTCCGGTGCTTCCGGCAAGGGACGTATGGCGCCGCCAGAACGAATCGTCGAAGCCGTCGTCGGCAGGCTTGCCGGCCAACTGACCGGTACTCCGGACCTGGTGGGGCGTCATATCGTCGTGACCGCTGGGCCGACAGTCGAAGATCTGGACCCCGTGCGGTTCATCGGCAACCGGTCCAGCGGCAAAATGGGGTACGCCATTGCCAGCAGGGCCAGTGCCAGGGGCGCCAGCGTGCACCTGGTGACGGGGCCGACCGATCTGCCGACCCCGGCCGATATGCTGGTAACACAGGTTCGCTCCGCTCTCGAGATGCACGCGGTGACGACGGCCGCCTTCCAGGAGGCGGACGCAGCGATCATGGCCGCTGCCCCGTCCGACTACCGGGCACGGTCGGTGTCGGCCAAGAAGCTGAAGCGGGGCGTGGACGCCATGTCCGTGGACCTGGTGGAGAATCCCGATATCGCCGCCGATCTGGGAGCCGACAAAGGGCAGCGCGTCGTCGTCGCCTTCGCCATGGAGACGGAGGACGGTCCGGCGCGGGCGCGGGCGAAGCGGGCCGAGAAAAACGCCGACCTCATCGTGCTCAACAACCTCACCGATCCTGGCGCCGGCTTTGGCACCGACACGAATCTGGTGACGCTGATAGACGATGCCGATGCCGAGACCCAACTACCCCTCATGAGCAAGCTGGCTGTGGCCGACCGGATTCTGGACGCAGTAAAGGAGCGCCTGCCTCCCGAGACGTCAGCGAGTTGACTGGGCTCGGCCACCCCGGCATCTTCACGCCCTCATGGCCGACACACCGACCCAGGATACAGACTACGACGCCACGCTCGCCGATGTGCGACGCAGTCTCGAAGATCTGCTGGCCTTCGAGGGCCGGTATTTCGTTGTTCCCGAAGAAGCTTCGACGCCCGATGTCGCCGTCACTCCCGTCGTCGATGGCGACGATCTGGATCTCTTCCGACAGAACATCAGCGACTGCCTCAACTGCCAGCTGGGCCACACCCGTAAGAACTTCGTCTTCGGCTCCGGCAATAGGGACGCCGACATCATGTTCGTCGGCGAGGCGCCGGGCCAGGAAGAGGATCGTCAGGGGCAGCCTTTCGTCGGCCCGGCGGGGGAGCTGCTGACGAAGATCATCGGTGCCATGCAGATGTCGCGGGACGACGTGTATATCTGCAACGTTCTGAAGTGTCGACCGCCGAACAATCGCGATCCGCAGCCCGAAGAGGTGGCCAGCTGTGAGCCCTACCTGCAGCGGCAGATCGAACTGGTGCGCCCGCGGGTTATCTGCTGTCTCGGCCGGCATGCCGCCCACGCGCTGCTGAAGACGGAGCTGTCCCTGTCGCGGCTGCGTGGGGCCCTGCATCAATACCAGGGCATCCCCCTGGTGGTCACCTATCATCCGGCGGCTCTGTTGCGTAATGCCGGCTATAAACGCGCCGCCTGGGATGATGTGAAATGGGTGCGCCGCCTCCACGACGGCAGGCAACTGTGAACGGCCCTCCAGGAAACGGCCACGACGGCCCCGGCCAGCCGGGCCGCGACTTCGGCCCACCCCCCGGGGCGCAGGGCGGCGGTTCCGGATCGAATCTGGATCGTATGCCGCCGCAGGCGGTGGAAGTCGAACAGGCCGTCCTCGGGGCGATGCTGATCGACGGGCGCGCCGTGGGTCGGGCCATCGAACTGCTGGATGAAGAGGCGTTCTATCAGCGCCCCCACGGACGCATCTTCACCGCCATGATCTCCCTTTACGAGCGCAACGAGGCCGTCGACCAGCTGACGGTGAGCGAGGAGCTGAAACGTCGCGGGCAACTCGACGAAGCCGGTGGTGTCGTCTACCTGGCGGAGCTGGCCGGTGGCGTGGCCTCGGCGGCCAATATCGAACACCATGCCAAGATCGTCGTCGAGCGGGGACTGAGCCGCGGGCTCATCGAGGCGTCGTCGGAGATCTCCAGCCGCGCGTACGAGGGCAAGTCGGACGTGCACGAGCTGTTGGACTGGTCGGAGGGACGCATCTTCTCCCTCTCGGAGAAGAAGCTGAGCCAGGGCTTCGAGTCGATCGAGACGGTCCTGCAGGACACCTTCGAGAGTATCGAGAGGGCCCACAACCAGACGAGTGCCGTCTCCGGGGTCAACACGGGGTACACCGATCTCAACGACATGACCTCGGGGTTCCAGAACAGCGATCTGGTTATCCTGGCGGCACGCCCGAGCGTGGGCAAGACGGCACTGTCCCTGTCCTTCTGTTGCCGTGCCGCCGTGGAGCACGGTGTCGGTGTGGCTTTCTTCAGCCTGGAGATGTCGAAACAGCAGCTGGCCCAACGCCTGCTGTGTATCCAGACAGGCGTGGACCTGCACAAGCTGCGCACGGGACGGCTGCGCGAAGATGACTGGATCCATCTAACCCGGAACGTCGGCCGTTTGGCCCAGGCGCCGATCTATATCGATGACACGCCCGGAATCACCGTACTGGAAGCCAGGGCCAAATCGCGGCGTCTGCAGCGCGACCACGGAATCGGCATGGTCGTCATCGACTACCTGCAGTTGATGAGCTCCCACGAGAACGTGCAGAGCCGGGAGCAGGAGGTGTCACGGATTTCGCGTGGTCTGAAGGGACTGGCCAAGGAGTTGAACGTGCCGGTGCTGGCTCTGTCCCAACTGTCACGCGCGCCCGAGGCCCGTACCGACAAGCGCCCGCAGCTGTCCGACTTGCGAGAGAGCGGATCCATCGAGCAGGACGCGGACGTGGTCATGTTCATCTACCGACCGGACGTGTATGGACTGAAGTCTCCCGATGGGGCCAGCCTGGAGGGGACGGCGGAGATCATCATCGGCAAGCAGCGCAACGGACCCACCGGTTCAGTGCATCTGATGTGGAATGCCGACAGTGCCAGCTTCGAGAATCTGGCCCCCGAGTTCAGGATCTCGCAGGAAGATGATGAGTTTCCGTGACAAACTGCCGTCACGGAAACTCATTTGCGCCATTGGCTGATTGCCAACCCGCGACAGAGGATTCCTGTCCGCGAGTACCCTTCCTCGATCTCTGACATTCCATGTCCTCCGGATATCTGATCCCTGCGGCGGAATCCACGGCCGAAGTTGCGGATCGTGGGTCACGGTTTCTCGGCATCTGTGCCTGTGCCGAGTCGGTGGAGGAGGCGCGGGCGTTTCTGCAGCAGGTCCGGTCGCGGCACGCCGATGCGTCCCATCATGTCTATGCCTTCGCCGTCGGTCATGGGGCCTCGGTGACCCATGGCATGAGCGATGATCGCGAGCCCTCGGGAACGGCGGGGCGCCCGGTGCTGGCGGTGGTGCAGGGCTCGGGACTGGGAGATCTGATCGTCGTCGTCGTACGCTGGTTCGGCGGCACCAAGCTGGGCACCGGGGGATTGGTGCGAGCCTACACGAAGGCCGCCCAGGAAGTACTGGCTGTGACGCCTACGTCACGTCGCGTGCAGACCCGGACCGTGATCGTACGTCTGCCCTACGACCGCTACGAGCCCTGCCGTGATGCCGTGCGCCGGGCGGCGGAGCAGGATCCGGAGAGTGCCGTCGCCGTCGTCGACGAGGCCTTCGCCGAACACGCTACATTACATCTGTGTGGCCCGGGCGAGGCGGTGGAGTCCATGGTGGCTCGTTTCCGTGATCTCACGTCCGGACGCGTCGAAGTTCTCGACGGACCAGCCGCCTCAAAGTAACGCACAGAAACCCTCACTAGGAGTCCCCATGTCCGCCAGCTCTCCGAGGCCCGAGGTACTCCTCACCGGCTTCGCCGACGAAGGCCCTGTCGACAAGAAGGCCGAATCACAATTGACGATGCTCTCCGCACTTGGCATGTCCTGGTACAGTCTGCGTTTTGTCGATGTCGGCACGGGTGTCAAGAACGTGATGAAGCTCAACAAGGCCGACGTCAAACGCCTCCGTCGGTTGCACGCCGAGTTCGGCATCCGGGTGTCGTCGGTGGGGTCGCCCATCGGCAAGGTGAAGCTGCACGATGTCGAAGATAGTACGGCAAACGCCTTCATTCCCTTCGAGAAGTACCTGAAAGAAGACGTACAGCGTGCCGTCGACCTGGCGGGGGAGTTCGACACGAAGCTCATCCGCGGGTTCTCGTTCTACCATCCACGTGGCACGGCGCCGGAAGATCATGTGGACGAGGCTGCCGAACGCCTGCACCGGATCGCCGAGGTCTGTGCCCGGGGAGATGTACTCTTCGGACTGGAAGTCGAGGCCAACCTGATCGGTCAGAACGGGAGGCTGCTGCGTCGTCTGCACCGCAAGGTCAACCATCCCCATCTCTGCCTCATCTTCGACGGCGGGAATCTGTCGAGTCAGAACCTGCGCCCCGATCAGACCTATGCCGAATACGAGGCCATGAAGACGGGGATCGGCTGGATGCACATCAAGGACTACAGGATCGATCAGAAACTGGAGTGGACGGGCGTCGTCGACGAGGAGCGGCTGAAGAACTTCGTGCCCTGCGACGAAGGGGACTCGGCCCACGAGGCGATCCTGCGGGACTTCCGGGATCGGATCCCGGCCCTGTCACGGAAGCTGAAGAAGCAGGGAGTTCCCGGCGTGTTTCTCGATCTCGAACCCCATCTGAAGGGGGGCGGTCAGTTCGGCGGCGTGTCCGGGACCGACGGCTTCGGTGTCGCCCTGCGGGCGCTGACGAATCTGCTCGACTACGTGGACATCGGGTACGGACTCACGGGATTCCAGCAGATCCTCGCTACTCGATAGGGGCGACCAGAGCCGCGCCATCGGCACTGGCACAGATCAGCGGTGGTGGGGCGGCCGCCGCCAGATCGGGGCGGACTTCGGCGTAGCGCCGCCGCACCTGTTCGGCGGTGGCGCTGGCAGCCTCCGGCTTCACGAGGGCGACACAACAGCCACGAAAGCCGGCACCCGAAAAACGAGCTCCCTGGATGCCATCGGTGTCGCGAAGGATCTCGAACAGGTCCACCAGCGGCGGCGCGCCGCACTCATAGTTGCTGATGGAACTGGCCCCCGATGCCGTCATCAGTCGCCCCAATTCGTCCAGGTCACCCCCGTGCCAGGCGGTGATGCCCGCCTGCACCCTTGCCATTTCGCTGAAGAAGTGTCGCGCCCGTCGAGCCGGCGGACCCGTGATGGCGCCGGTGTGCAGCTCGTATTCATCCGGGCTCAGGTTCCCGAGCAATGGTTCGTCTCCGTCGCGCCCGGCGGCGGCCAACAGTGACCGGGCCGCCGACCGGCACTCGTCGACGCGCCGGTTGTAGTCGGTGCCGACCAGGGCCTGACGCAACCCCGAAAAGACGATGAGGAATGTCGGGGGAGAGCCGGAGGTGCTGACACATTCGTGTGTCCTCCGGCGACAGTCGATGACGGTCAGGTGATCGCGGCGCGACAGCAGGATGGCCGACTGGTCGAGGATGCCGTTGCGCAGACCCAGGTAGCCGTTCTCGATGGCCTGATCGAGACGGACGTTGGTTTCGCCGTCGAGATCCAGATCGTTGGCCTGTTCCAGCGCCAGCAGGTAAGCGACGCCGATGGCGGCCGATGAACTGAGCCCGCCTTCGCCAAGAGATCCGTCGGTGACGCCGACGAGGCCGTACCGCAGCCGGTGACCGGCCTGCTGCAGGGCCTCTACGGCACCGCGTGCATAGTTGCCCCAGTCGCCGTCCCTGGCGGTGGGCACGGCGTGTATGTCAAACCGTACTTCCCCGGGAAAGTTGCGGCTCTGCAGCCGTACGGTGGGCGAATCGAGGCGGGTGTAGGCGAGCCACACCGCCTGGTCGATGGCCATGGCGGTCACGGTGCCGCCCTGATGATCGATGTGAGCTCCCAGGGGGCAGACGCGATAGGGTGAGCGCACCAGACGCACGGATTCCGCCTCGACGCCGAAGCGCGCCACCATCTCCTGCACCAGATTCTCTCTATTTCCCATCGATGTCGGTCTTCGGTTAACTACATAGTTACACCGGTTCGACCCGCCTCCGCCAACCTGGAAAGCCCGACGATGACGACCATGACCTCACGCCAGCGCGTACGCGCCGCCCTCGACCATCGCACCCCCGATCGCGTGCCGGTGGAATTCGGCGCCACGCCGACGACTGGCATCCACGTCTCCTGCGTCGAGGCTCTGCGCCGGCACCATGGCCTCGAACAGCGGCCGGTGAAGGTGCACGAACCCTACCAGATGCTGGGCTGGATCGAGGCCGATCTCGCCGACGTGCTGGGGCTCGACGTCGAGGCGGTCTGTCCACACAAGACCATCTTCGGTTTTGTCAACGACGACTGGCAGGAATTCCTCCTGCCGTGGGGGCAGCAGGTTCTGGTATCGGCCGAGTTCGTCACGTCCGTCGACGCCAACGGTGATCTGCTCATGTACCCCGAGGGGGATGCGACAGCGGCACCGTCGGGACGTATGCCGACGGGTGGATACTTCTTCGACACCATCATCCGCCAGCCGCCGGTGGACGACGCAGCTCTCAACCCCGAGGACAACCTCGAGGAATTTGGTCCCATCGAAGCCGAGAGCCTTGACCACTTTCGCACCGAGGTCGAGCGGGTCGGCGACTCGCCCCGCGCCCGCGTCGGCACGCTGGGAGGGACGGCTTTCGGTGACATCGCCCTGGTGCCGGCGCCGTTTCTCAAGGCGCCAAAGGGTATCCGTGACGTGGCCGAGTGGTACGTCTCGACGCTGACGCGCCAGGACTATCTGCATCAGGTCTTCAGCCGGCAGTGCGAGTTGGCCCTGGCCAATCTCGAGCGTCTGCACGGCGTTATCGGCGACGCCATCGACGCCGTCTTCGTCTGCGGCACCGACTTCGGTACTCAGACCTCCACCTTCTGCTCGACGGACACCTTCGACGGTCTCTATGCGCCCTACTACCGGCAGGTCAACGCCTGGATCCATCAACACACCAGTTGGAAGACGATGAAACACTCCTGCGGTGCCGTCGAGTCCTTCATCCCGCACTTCATCGACAGCGGCTTCGACATCCTGAATCCAGTGCAGTGTTCAGCTACCGGCATGGATCCGCGGCGGCTCAAAGAACGCTACGGTGATGCCATCGTGTTCTGGGGCGGTGGTGTGGACACGCAGAAGACGCTGCCCTTCGGCACACCGGAGCAAGTGCGCGTCGAAGTGCTGGAACGCTGTGATGTTCTGGGCGCCGTCGGCGGCTTCGTCTTCAATACAGTACACAACGTGCAGGCCCTGACACCCACGGCCAACATCGTCGCCATGTTCGATGCCCTGCGTGAGCATTCGGGAGAGGCGTGATGAGCACGGGTCGCCAACGGCAGGTCCTCACCGGCGTCGAACGACTGCAGTTCGGCCCGGCGAGCGATGTCTTCTCACAAGCGTTGAGAATCGCCCTGTCGTACATGGGAGAGACCGTCGAGTACGTGGGATCGAGCGCAGGGTCTGGTGCGACAGTGACGTGCTCCACGCCTCGACGGACTACGCCAGGATCCACGAGCTGATGTGGGAAAGCTGGCGAGTGGCCGGTGGTTATTGGCGCGATGCCGACGCTGAGCTGGCGAAGTTCAGAGATGCCGGTGCCCGCCGTGACATCGCCGCCATCGCCCGGGAGGCGGGCAGACTCGACGGGGAGGCAGCGATCCATCTGCGCTCGGCGCTGGCCGCCTGGGACAAGTCGCACTCGTACTATATGGCGTCGTAGCCGGCGCTCGTTACAATCCTCGCGCCGCGATCGCCTCATGTTCGCTGGCGAACCCCGCCGAACCGTCGTCCTCGGTCACGTCCAGGTGGACTCCCTCCTGGAAGGGCGGCACCGTGCCATCGTAGAACAGACGCTGATAGTGTGACTCGTCGGTGAAGGCCCACTCGCGCTGCTTGCCGCCAACACCGGGCCAGCGGACCTTGAGGATTCGCTTCTGCGCCCGGTAGACCTGTTTCGGTGTGGGCGTGCCCGGATCGACACGGTAGCGCTCGAGGGCCTCTTCATCGACATCAACACCCAGACCGGGGCCTTCGGGTACGTCGGCGTAGCCGTCGACGAGATCGATGGGGGAGGTCAGCAGGTCGTCCTCGAACAGCTCGTGACAGGTGATGTAGGGCAGCTGCGCGTGGGACAGGACGGAGCCCAGGTGCAGGGAGTACGCCGATGTCGGGCCGGCGCCGACGAGCTGCAGCCAGAAGGGCTTGTTGAATTCCGCCGCCAGCGCCGCGGTGCGTCGCACGGCCTCGATGCCGCCGCCGACGACGAAGCCATCGCTGGCGTGGGCGTGCAGGACATCTTCACGGAAGTGCTCGACGATTGGCTTCTTCACCCGCTCGCGGAGGATGCGGGCGCCGGTAAGGTCCTTGAGCAGATAGAAAGGGCTCTCGTACATGCCGACGTTGACATGTTCGTCCAGGCGGGTCAGATGCTCTTCGGCGCGCGCCGGGGTCAGCAGGAAGCCGTTGAAGTCGACGTCGAAGCGGTAGTCGCGGGGGACGGCATTGCCCACGGTGGCGATCTGTTCGTGGATATCCCGCCAGGGCCGCGCCTTCATCTTGAAGGTCGTGTACCCCCGTTTTATCGACGCCTCCGCCTCTTTCTTCCAGTCCTCCGGCGGCATGTCGATGTCCCAC
Organism: Candidatus Latescibacterota bacterium; assembly: GCA_036011085.1. Taxonomy (GTDB): domain Bacteria; phylum Latescibacterota; class UBA2968; order UBA8231; family UBA8231; genus UBA8231. The sequence continues at coordinate 46,019 of DASCMS010000095.1, read as the reverse complement.
CACGACAGCGGGCAGCGGTGCCGGATCTGCTTTCCCAGCAGCGCGTGGGCGGGAGTGTCGGTGGCTCGTCCCACCGCGTCCAGCAGCGCGACCTGCAGGGCGAAGCCCAAACCGTCATCGAACAGCAGCGTGAGTGGATTGGCACCGACAACACGCTCGAGCAGAGCGGCGCCGGGGAGACCGGCGCCCTGGGTGTCGCCGTAGCCGACGGTGCCGTCGTCGAGTTCGACACGGACCACGAGGACTGCCTCGTCGTGGGTCTGGGCCCGGTGCATGGCGGCCACGACATGATCGGCGTAGAACGGGATGTGCAGGATCATGGACTCGACATGGGTGATCTTCATCTCTACTCTCCCGGAGGACGGCTGACGCGAAGCGGACATTTCTGACGGAGAGAAGATGAGCAATTCGGCAGCACAATACGAGCGCTTTGCCGAGCTGGTTCACGAACTGGCCGACGTGGGCCATGCCCAGGGCCTGCTGGGTTGGGATCAGGAGGTCTGCATGCCGCCGAGAGGGGCGGCCAGTCGGGCTCGGGCACAGGGTACGCTGGCCGGAGTACACCATGACCGGCACACGGCGCCGGAGCTGGTGGAGCTCGTAGAAGCTCTGAGTCAGGTGGATCTGGAGGAGGATCAGGCCGTCAATGTACGCGAGCTGAAACGTAGCCAGGAGAGAGCTCTGCGCATCCCGAAAGCCCTCGTCGTCGAGCTGACGCAGACCGAGTCGCTGTCCCACGAGGCCTGGGTGGCGGCGCGCAAGGCCGATGACTTCGCCGCCTTCCAGCCGTGGCTGGAAAAGATCGTCGAGCTCAAGCAGCAGGTGGCCGAAGCTGTCGGCTACGAAGGCTCGATCTACAACGCCCTGTTCGACGAATACGAACCGTACGCCCGTGTCGAGGAGGTGGGGCCCGTGCTGGAGGATCTGCGTCGACGTCTCGTACCTCTTGTGGGCGGCATCCTGGACAGCGGTCGCGCCGCGGACGATCTGCTCAAGCAGTCCTTTGACGTGAAAGGGCAGGAGTCCTTCGGTCGGCGGGTGATGGCCGACATGGGGTTCGACCTGGAGGCGGGGCGCCTCGACGTGGCCGTCCATCCCTTCTGCTCCGGTACGTCACCCGACGACGTGCGGCTGACGACGCGGTACAGCGACGACCTCATGCAGATGTCCCTGTTCGGCATCATCCATGAGACGGGCCACGGCCTCTATGAGCAGGGCCTGCCCGACGCCGGGGGGATGCCTGTGGGCGGCGCCATCTCCCTGGGTATCCACGAGTCCCAGTCGCGCATGTGGGAAAACCTGGTCGGCCGCAGCCGTGAATTCTGGGTCCACTATCTGCCGCTGCTGGCCGAGCAGTTTCCCGAGCAGCTGCAAGGTGTCGAAGTGGATCGTGTCTATGCTGGTGTCAATCAGGTCGAGGCGTCCCTGATCCGCGTCGAGGCCGACGAGGTGACATACAACCTGCATATCTTGCTGCGCTTCGAGCTGGAGAAGGCGCTGATCGAAGGGGATCTGGCGGTGAAGGATCTACCGGGCGAATGGAACGACAGTATGGAGAAGTACATCGGCATCCGTCCCCCCAACGATGCTGACGGCGTGCTGCAGGATATCCACTGGCCGGTGGGCCTCATCGGCTATTTTGCCACCTACAGTCTCGGCAACCTCTACGCCTCACAGTTCTACCGCCAGGCGGTCACCGACCTGGGCAACCTGCCGGAGCAGATCGCCGGCGGAGACCTCTCCGGTCTGCTGGCATGGTTGCGCCAGAACATCCACAGTGTCGGTCAGCGTCGAACCGCGGCAGAGCTGGTGCAGGATGTGACGGGAGAACCCCTGAACGTCGACTACCTCATGGACTACCTGGAAAGCAAGTTCAAGCCGCTCTATGGTCTGTCGTAGACAGATACACCACACTGCGCCGCGGTCAGCCGATGGTCTGACGCAGGAGCCGCAGATGGTTGGCGCCGAGGATGCCGCGCACCACATCCTCCGCCAGACCCCGGGCCAGCAGGGCTTCCGTGATCCGGGGCAGCTCGCCGCCGTGGGCGAGAAGGTCGCCGCCGCCGTCGAAGTCTGAACCGAGACCCACCGAAGTGCCGCCGGCGACTTCCAGGGCGTGCTCGAAGTGCTCGACGAGCCGATCGAGGGATGGCGCGCTGGTGTCGACGAAGAAGGGGACGAAGGTGATGCCAACGACGCCACCGGCGTCACCGAGTGCTCTCAGCTGCTCGTCTGTCAGGTTGCGCCGATGGTCGCACAGGGCCCAGCAGCAGCTGTGGCTGGCGACGACGGGTGCCGTCGAGTGTTCGAGGGTGTCCCAGAAGCCTCGCTCGTTGAGATGTGAGACGTCGACGAGCAGGCCCAGCTCGTTCATGCGGCGTACCACATCCCGGCCGAACCCGGTGAGGCCGCCGCCGCCCTCCACCTCACAGCCGTCCGCCGCCTCGGTACGGGCGCTGTGGGTCAGCGTCATGGTACGCACTCCCAGCTCATACAGCGCGTCGATGGCGTAAAGACTGTGCTGCAGGGCGGCCGTATTCTCCACCGCGAGGAGGACGGCCACTTTCCCCGCTGCCTTTGCCGTTGCGATATCGTCAACGCTGCGGGCCAGCAGCATGTCGTCTGCATGGGACTCGATTTCACGCTTCAGATAGCCGATCGCGTCGATGGCATAGACGAGATGGTTGCCCCAGGCGCGAGTGGTGTCGACGGCGAAGAAGGCAGCGTCGACGGCGCCCTGGCGCAACCGTGGCAGGGTGAACTGCACCGGTTCCTGACCGCGGGGGGACAGGTACTGGCGCAGGTAGGCGACAGCTCCGGCACGACCGTGACGATCGGCGCCGTCCTCCCCGGCGATGCCGACATTGCCGCGGCGGATGAGAGCGACGGCGGTGTCGTTGTGGGAGTCGATGACGAGACTGTCACGGTGCAGGTCGGTTGCGGCGGTCATCAGTTCTCCTGGATCATTCGTAGCGTCCATACTGTTCGACGAGTTCGCCAACCCTTCTGATTCTTCGCTCGCTCCCGTCCGGGGGAACCTGGTCGGCGACGCCGAGGACGTAGCGTGGTTCCTCTCGCATGACCGCCAGCACGCCGATGACGAACGCGTCGAATTCGGCATCGCTCATTTCGTCGGAGAAGAACGCACCGGGAATCCCACCCCAAGCGATCACATCCGTACCTTCGAGATACTCCTTCCACTCTTCCACGGGAAGATCTCCCGCCGGCGCCGGTGTCATGGCCTCGATGAAGGTGAAGCCGATCTCGGCCTCCTGGCGCAGCAATCCTCGCAGGGTGCCGTCCAGGTGCATGGTGGAGTATTTGCCGGCGCCGTGGATCCTGTCGACCCAGTCGCTCTGGATCTGCCTCATGTACATGTCGAAGAACGTCGTGCCGACCACTTCCGACGAGAGGTTCTCGGGGATCATGATGATGTCGGCGGGACCCTGAACGGTCAGGTCTACGGCGTGATCGAGGCAGTTCTTCATGATCCGAAGCGTTTCCTCGAGCTCCTCCCGTGCATCCATGAACAGGGGGATGAGGTTCTGGATTCCAGCGTCGATGGCCACCAGGCGCATGAAGGGGGAGCGAGGGGTGTAGCACAACACGACGCCCACGTCATCGACCAGCTGGCGCCGGCGCTCGGCCAGGGCGTGATCGGGCTCGAAGCGCAGGTTCTCGTAGTAATAGCGGTACGCGGGCAGATCCGCGGCGCTCTTGACGAGTCTTTCGATCGGCGCTTCCGAGACGGTACTTGCCGTCCATTTCCAGGTTTCAGTCAGGTCACCCCTGGGTGTCGACACGCGGCGGTGCCGCAACAAGCCGTCCCGCTTCTCTTCGATGGAGCAGCCATCGCTGATCTGTCGGAAGGGCATGTAGCCTTGCAGGTAGAAGCCGGTACCAAGCGCGCGGTGCCAATCGATGTAGGCGTCGCTCTGCTTGAAGTCGGCTGGCCGTTCGCCGCGGTCGATGAGACCGGTGGTGTAGTAGTCGAGGTCGGCGAACCAGGGCACTCGATCGGGCTGGTCCCCGCCGAGGAGGGTGAGCACACGTTGTCGCTGGTTCATGCTGGCAAATCTCCCCTCACTGCGCCACGTCGAGATGCTGGCGATAGACGACGATCTCCTCGAGATCGAGGTCTGCAGGACCGTCGTACTGGAACAGGAACCAGACGATCCCCTCTTCGCGCACCAGGAAACTCAGCTCGTAGACGTCATCACCGACAAGGGGCACCGACGCCCACCAGGGGGCGGCCAGAGCTTCGCGCTGCGGCTGTACACCGTCGGGCCCGGCGATGATGTGATGCATGCGGCGTGGGCTGTCATACCAGGGCTTCAAGCGCTCGAAGGGCACGTCGGACCCGTCGGAGACGACGACGGCCATCTTTGCCGGCGTCGGCTGTTTCTCGGTGAGGGTCGACAGCGCGCCTCCGGCCAGCTGAAAGCGGGCCAGGTAGCGCCCCTGTTCGAGGTTGTCCCGCGCCGCATGCGGTCCCGGTGTGCGCCGGAAATCAAAGCGGGCGGCCTCCTCCTGACGTAGCTGTAAGCGGCGGGCGTGGAAGTCCTGTGTCGTGTGGCCGAAGCGCAGTGACCCTGTCCCCGAATAGACGTAGTGCAGGTAGCCGAGCTGCAGGCGATCGTGGTAATAGTCGAAACGGAAGGTGCCGTCCTGGCCGGCACCGACCGGGATCCGTTGGCGCTCCGACCATGGCTGCAGAGCCGGCAGCGTGCGCTGATGACTGACATAGGCGGTCTGCGTTCCTTCAGCCACGACCCCACGCGTGACGACGCGGTAGAGCCCGGGCAGCTGAATCGGCATGTAGTAGGCGGCCAGCGTACCCGGTGACGAGTCCTCGTCTGCAGAAAAGGAGCCATCCTCCAGCGCTTTTCCCTCGCGCAGCCGTCGGAAGGTGGAGTTCAGTGTCGTAGAACCTTTGATGTCACCCTCCTCGAGCACCTTCAGGTAGGGGGACAGGTTCTGCCGCAGACGCGACGCCGAGGAGGGTGCAAGTCCCCAGAGTGCTGGCCCCAGCAGGGCGATGGTGACGACAGCAGGCATCGTGAGTCGATGGCGGAACCACATCGGCCCGGTACCCTCGGGGAGCGTCCTCACGATCAGCGCTGCCGCCACGCCCGTCCACAACAGCAGATCCGGCAGAGGGATCGAGTCGATGGTGTGGCGAAACCCGTGGATTCCCATGGGATAGAAGTTGGCGATAGCAGCCCGCGGCAGGTGCTCCCCTTCAAAGGCCAGTTCCGGTATGTGTACGGCGGCGCCGATGATGTCCCAGCTGACGGCAAGAGTGCCGCACAGCAGCACGCCGAGCCAGGGCGTGCGGCGGATCGTATCCAGGCCGGCGGCAGCGCCCAGGGCCAGCGCCGGCAGGGCGGTGATCAGGAAGCGCGAGGGCAGACAGAAGCCGAAGGTCCAGTCGGGGTGGATGCCGTTGACGACGGCCGTCACCGTGTAGAGCGCCACCACGGCCAGCAGGCGCCGATCGCGGCTCACAGCGAGCACGGCCAGACCAGGCACCACGGCCACGACGAACCACGGGGCGTTGAGGGCCAGACCCTTCGTCACGTGAAGCCAGTGTCCGGGCAGTGACATCCACCACGTCCCCGGGGCGAGGGCATCCTCATCCCAGGCGTTGCCCGGACGGAAATTGCCCAGCCAGTCGCCACTGACCGTGATGTTGTGGGACAACAGCATCACGAGACAGAGGGCGCCAGCGGCGCTCACCACTCCCAGGTTGATGCGGCGGTCGGCAGAAGTGTGGGCCTGCCAGAGGAGCCCCAGGCCGAGGAGCGCGGTCAGCGGCGCGTAGCGTGGATGCAGAAAGGGCAGGACTCCGACCAGCAACGCCAGGGGCGCGAATTCCCAGGGAGATCCGGCCCCGCCCGCTGTCGCCTTCGGCCGGAGCCAGCGCGGGTCGAGTCGCAGCAGAACGATGAGAGACACCAGCACCGTGGGCAGTTCGGGGTAGATCTGCGTACTGAACAGGAACAGTGGTGTCGTCGTCACACAGCCGAGGGTCACCCACAGCGACACCGAATGCGAGGCCCCGGTGTGACAGAGCCACAGGTAGAGGAGGCTGGCGATGGCCGCGGCGCAGACGCTCATGGCCAGGGCCGCACCCAGTCGCGGATTGTCCCAGAGATCCAGACCCAGCTGATAGGCCGGCAGGAGCAGGACGGACAGCCCTGCCGGGTGCTTCGAGTAGACCTTGCCCGGCGGCGAGCCAGGGGCACGATGGGCGCCCACATCCATGACGTGGAACTCGGTGGCGTCGCCTTTCAGATTGTTGGCCAGATCGATGTCACCGTCGCGTAGCAGGCTCTGCGTAACCCGCAGGTACTGAGCCTCGTCGCCGTGGATCATCACCATCTGACAGACGTAGAGCGCATAGGCGCCGAGCAGGGCGCTGAGCAGGGCGAACAGCACTGCCGCCGTACGTCGGCGGATGGCGGCGCTGCGGTCTCTGTTCCCGAGAAACGGCGCCAGGGCGAGGGCGACACTGGCGTGGGGTGACCACACGAGACCGAGCCAGGGAAACAGGATTCCCGAGGGATTCCACAGAGACACAGTTCGCAGAGCCAGGAGCAGGGCGGCAGGCAGAGCGATCCACGTCGTCACGTTGCTGATACCCGCCCACGCGGCGTCCAGTCTCTGGCTGCCCGGGGCGGCCCCGAGGGCGCCGCGTACGCCGATCAGCAACACAGCCATCACAGGAAGCCACGCCCACAAAGGCCAGCGGGCGCCCCCGATGTCCACCGCGACGTGCATCGAGTCGCGGGCGAAGCCGAGATCGGGAACAAGGGCGTCGGTGGCGAGCCACAATAACAGAGGCGAGAGCAGGAGAGGGCGCCTCAGTTGCGTTGGCAGCCCATCGAGCCAGGCGGAAAGAGCGGCGGGTGTCACGTGATCGGCCCGGTTCCGGTCAGCGGTCGGTGTCCAGACGGATGCGGCTGCCGGTGGCGCGAGTCTGTCCCTGATACTTGCCCCGGTACGGGATCCGGGCGGCACGATCCATGCGGGCGAAGACGAGCTGGCAGATGCGACGCCCCGTCTGCAGGCGGATGGGCAGGCGGTTGGCGTTGAACAGCTCGAGCGTCAGGTTGCCCTCGAATCCGGGATCGACCCAGCCGGCGTTCTGTATGAAGAGTCCGATGCGGCCGATCGAGCTACGGCCCTCGACAAAGGCGGTCACGTCATCGGGCAGACGGATGCGCTCCTTCGTCGTGGCCAGCAGGAACGAGTGGGGTGGGATGACGATCTGTTCCTGCGTCAGCTCCACGTACTCCACCTCGGCGTCGAGGCGAATCACCTCGAGGCGGTTCTCGTCGACTTTCAGGAAGTGGTCGGAGAGACGCAGGTCGATGGATGCGGGCTGGATCTGATCCTCGTCGACGGGTTCGACGACGAGGTCACCGGAGTCCAGCAGTTCGCGGAGGGTGCCATCGGAGAGAATCACGCTCGACGAGAACTCCAGGTGCGGGCCAGCTGTACCAGCAGCCGCACGCCGACGCCGACACCACCGCGGGGGATATAGGGACGCGTCTTCGATGTCCACGCCGTGCCGGCGATATCGAGGTGGACCCACGGCGTCTTGTCGACGAACTCGGCCAACAGGGCGGCGGCGGTGATGGCGCCACCGTAGCGTCCTCCCGTGTTCTTCATGTCGGCCACCGGGCTCTTGATCTGGTCACGGTACTCCGGCCACAGCGGCAGCCGCCAGACCTTCTCCGAGGTGATCTTCGCCGCCGATTCCACCTTTGCTGCCAGGTCGTCGTCATTCGACATCAGGCCGCTGGCGTGCTCTCCCAGGGCGATGCAGCAGGCGCCGGTGAGGGTGGCCAGATCGACGATGCCGGCTGGCTCGTAGCGTTGCGAATAGGCCAGGGCATCAGACAGGATCAAGCGTCCTTCGGCATCCGTATTGTCGATTTCGATCGTCTTGCCCGTCATCGTCTTCAAGACGTCTCCAGGCTTGACGGACTTGCCATCGAGCAGGTTCTCGGTGGCCGGAACGATGCCGACCACGGGCTGAGATATCCCCAGTTCGGCGATGGCCTGCATGGCGCCCAGCACGGCGGCGGCTCCGGACATGTCGAACTTCATGTCGCCCATGCCGGTACTCGATTTGATGGAGATGCCACCCGAATCGAAGGTGACTCCCTTGCCGACGAAGACGAGAGGCTTCCGGCGACCCTTGCCGCTGACTTTGCCGTGCTCGAGGATGATGAATTTCGCCGGCTCGGCGCTGCCTGCCGACACACCGAGCAGAGCCCCCATGCCCAGCTTGCGCATGGCCGCTTCGTCGAGCACACGGCAGCGCAGGCCGGTGCGGCGGGCCATGGATCGGGCCTTCGAAGCCAGGTAGCTCGGCGTCGCCGTGTTGCCGGGGTGATTGCACAGGTCGCGGGCGACGCAGACGCCGCCGGCGATCTGCAGCCCGGCCTTGATGCCCCGGCGGATGCCGGTGAGTCGACGCTTGTCGTGCTCGACGACGGTCAGTCGATCCAGTGCGGATGTCTTTTTCTTGTTGCCGCTGCGGTACTGGTCGAAACGGTAGCAGGCCAGCACGCTGCCTACAGCCAGCGCCTGGGCGGCGGCTTCGACCTCCAGGTCACCGGCGCCAGCACCATGCAGTACCGTGGCGGCGCTGCTGACGCCAAGGCTCTGCAGCTTTCTCGCCGTCGTGCCGGCCACCTGCCGAGCCGCCTCGAGATCAAAATCGGCCTTTCTCCCCAAGCCTACGAGCAGCACACGTCGGGAGGGGAATCGGCCCTCCGGATAGAGGACGACGGTGCGATTCTTCTCCCCTTTGAAGTCACCGCTGATGAGGACTCGGCCAATCAGTCCCCTGAGCGCCTTGTCGACTGCACCCGTGGCGCCTCCAGGTCTGGGGTTGGCGCTGTGGAACAGGTTTACTACGAGGGCTTCGTCCTTCGTCTTCTGTATCTCACCCTGGCGAACCGTTATCTTCATCGTTTCATCTCCGGCAAGCCGCGTAACCTACTCACCACTCTCGAGGGCTTCAAGTACGCAATCATGGATCTATTCTTCATCCGCCACGGAGAGTCTTTCAACAACGCCCTCACCGACGTCAGCCAGAGGGTATCCGATCCACCGCTGACCGAACGTGGTCAACTGCAGGCCGAGCGGCTGGGTACGTTCGTCGCCAGCGGCGGTCATCTGCATCCCAGCGAGCGGGATTCGGGTCCACCTTTTGACGATCTCTACTGCAGCCCCTTTCTGCGTACGCTGCAGACGGCGCACCCCGCGGTCATCGCCCTGGGTCTGTCGCCGAAGATCTGGGTCGATGTCCACGAGATCGGTGGGGTCTGGGTCGACGGCCAGGCGGAGTGTACCGGCATGGGGCGGGCCCAGATCTCGGCGGACTTCCCGCAGTACGAGCTGCCCGACCAGGTCACCGAGACCGGCTGGTGGACGGGAGGTCAGGAGACCCCCTCAGCCGGACGTGGACGGGCGATCGCCGTGGCTGCCGAGCTCAAGCAACAGGCGCGCGACCTGGCCAACGAGGACGTACGGCCGCGGCGGATCGGGGTCGTCTCCCACGGCGACTTCATGAGCGCCATCGTCAAAGCGCTGACCGATCATCTGCCGAGTTGGGCGGTCTATTACGAGCACAGCAACACGGCGATCACCCGTTTCGGCCTGGACCCGGAGATGTGTCGTGTTCACAGCCTCAACCGCATCGACCATCTCAACGGTGATGCGCACCTGGTGAGTCCGTGACCGTCGCACTCGACCCGGTCCTGAGGACGGCCCTGGAGACGGTTCTGCCAGCGACACAGGTGCTGACGACGGCGGAGGACCTGGCGGTCTACGCCTTTGACGGCACGGCAATTCTGCACCAGCAGCCGGCCTGCGTCGTCGTGCCCGACACGGTGGCTCAGATCGCCGAGGTGCTGCGGCTGGCAAGCGAACATGGCGTTCCCGTCGTCACCCGCGGCTCCGGTACGGGCCTGTCCGGCGGCTCGGTTCCCAGTGAAGGTGCCATCGTGCTCTGCCTGGTGCGTCTGAATCGGATCCTCGACGTGGACACGGCCAACCTGACCATGACCGTGGAGCCCGGCGTCATCACCGAGGCGATCTCCGAGAGCGCCGCCGAAGCGGGGTTGTTTTACCCGCCGGATCCGGGCTCGATCCGGATCTCGACGATCGGCGGCAACGTGGCCAACAACTCCGGCGGACTCCGGGGGCTGAAGTATGGCGTCACCCGGGACTACGTCATGGCGCTGCAGGTGGCCCTCGCCGACGGCCGGATCCTGGAGACGGGCACCCACTGTGTGAAGGACGTGGCCGGCTTCTCGCTGCGTGACCTGTTCATCGGTTCGGAAGGCTGTCTCGGTGTCATCACGCGGATCACGCTGAAGCTGATCCCGCAGCCGGCGGCCAAGGCGACGATGCTCGGATTGTTCGACGAGATGACGGATGCCGCCGAGACGATCTCGGCCATCATCCGCGACAAGATCATTCCCTGTACGCTGGAGTTCCTCGACCGGACGACCACCGAATGCGTAGAGGACTACGCCCACATCGGACTGCCTACCGATGTCGAAGCGGTGACGCTGATGGAGGTGGACGGCCACGCCGCCGAAGTCGAGGATCAGGCGGCTCGGATTGAGCAGATCGCCCGTGAACATGGCGCCCGTGACGTGCGCCGTGCCGCCACCACCGAGGAGGCGACACAGCTGGCCAGCGCCCGGCGCACCGCTTTCAGCGCCCTGGCGCGGCGGGCGCCAACCGTCATCCTCGAGGACGTGACGGTGCCGCGCAGTCGGCTGGCGGAGATGGTGTCTGCCATTCAGCGGATCGCCACCGACCACGATGTGACCGTGGGCACCTTCGGGCACATGGGTGACGGCAACCTGCATCCCACATTCCTCACGGACGAGAGAAACACCGACGAGATGGAACGGGTGGAGGCAGCCCTGAAAGAGGTCTTCCAGGAGACGATCGACATGGGGGGGACGATCACGGGAGAGCATGGTGTCGGCCTGGCGAAGAAGCCTTTCCTGCCCGCTGCCGTCGGTTCCGTCGCCATGGATCTCATGCAGCGCCTGAAAAAAGACTTCGATCCGGTGGGGATCCTCAACCCGGGGAAGATCTTCGATTGAGCTCGCAGCTGCGGGATCTCGACTACTCCATCGTCCAGCAGTGCATGCACTGCGGCATGTGCCTGCCCACCTGTCCTACCTACACAGAGACACTGCAGGAGAGGTCGTCACCGCGGGGACGGATCGCCATGATGCGCGCCGTCGCCGATGGCCGGTTGGAAGTGAGCCGGGCCTTCGCCGAAGAGATGTATTTCTGTCTCGGCTGCCTGGCGTGCCAGAGCGCCTGTCCCGCGGGCGTCGACTACGCCGGGCTGATCGAGACGGCGCGCTCCGAGGTCGAGAAGAGTGGTGTGCTCGAGACGGCGAGGCGATCCGGAATCCGCTCGATCCTGCTGCGCCGGCTGTTCACGTCGCGCCGGCATCTGCACCGGCTGGGACGGTGGCTGCGCTTCTATCAGAACTCGGGTCTGGAAGCGCTGGTTCGTGGGGTAGGGCTGCTGCAGCTGGCGCCGAAGCGATTGCGACTCCTCGAACCCCTGTCACCGCGCATGAGCCAGCGGTTCACGCACGAGGGGTATGCGGGCCAGTACTCGAAGAGCAATCCCGAGTCACCCACCTACAGAGTCGGTCTGATCGCCGGCTGTGTTGCCGACATCTGTTTCGCCCATGTCAACGACGATACCATCGAGGTGCTGCAGGCCAATGGTTGCGAGGTGGTGCTGCCCGAGGCGCAACAGTGCTGTGGCTCGCTCCATGGTCACAACGGTGAAGTCGAGCTGGCCCGCCAGCTCGCTCGCAGGAATCTCGATGCCTTCGATGGCGACGGTGGTGAGCTGGACCGGCTCGATACGATCCTCGTCAACGCGGGTGGCTGTGGCTCTCATATCAAGCACTACGACCGACTGCTCGCTGACGACGACGACTACCGCGAGCGGGCACGTACGTGGTCGCTCAAGGCGAAGGATATTCACGAATGGCTCGCCGAGATCGGCGTACGCACGCCGCAGGCATCACCGTCGACGGGTGACTCGCCCCTGCGTGTCACCTACCACGAATCCTGCCATCTCAAGCATGGACAGCAAGTGAGCGCCGCACCGCGTCTGCTCCTGGCGGCGATCCCGGGAATTGAGCTGGTGGAGCTGGCTGAAGCCGACTGGTGCTGTGGTTCGGCCGGGATCTACAACATCACGCAGCCCGAGATGTCGATGAAGCTGCTGGATCGCAAGATGGATCACATCATGGCCACGGGGGCCGTCGTCATTGCCAGCGGCAATCCCGGGTGTACGGTGCAGATCGAACATGGCCTGCGTAAACGGGGCTTGACGGCTCGCGTCGAACACCCCGTGTCTCTGCTGGCGGCGGCGTACCGCGCTGAGTCAGGGGCACCACCTGGTGACTGCAGACCTCAACCTGGAACGGAGCAGGAATCATGAAACACTTCGGACTGACCCTGCAACTGAAGTCGGACCCGACGATCATCGAACAGTACAAGGCCTACCACCGCGATCCCTGGCCCGAGCCGTTGCAGGGCCTCGGTGAAGTCGGCGTCCTGCAGATGCACATCTTTCTTCTGGGCACGCGTATGTTCATGCACATGGCGACGACGGAAGAGTTCGAGCCGACCCGCGACTTCGCCCGCTACGTGGAGCAGAACCCGAAGGCGGCCGAATGGGACGAACTGATGCGGACCTTCCAGGAACCGGTCCCCGAGGCCGCGGCAGGGGAGTGGTGGGCAAACATGGAATGCGTCTTTGATCTGGATGATCATGTCTGAAAGACCCGGCACCAAACCGAAGAATCCCTGCTTCTCTTCCGGGCCATGTGCCAAGCGGCCCGGTTGGTCGCTGGCGGCGCTCGAGGACGCCGCCCTCGGCCGCTCGCACCGGTCCGCTCTGGGCAAGGGCAAGCTGCAACAGGTCATCGACCGTACGCGCAGCGTTCTGCAGATCCCCGCGGATCATCGTATTGCCGTGGTCCCCGCCTCCGACACGGGCGCGGTGGAGATGGCCCTGTGGTCGCTGCTGGGTCCGCGAGGGGTGGACGTGCTGGCCTGGGAGAGCTTCGGCGCCGGCTGGGTGACCGACCTGACCAGGCAACTGCCGCTGGACGATGTGCGCACCTTCACCGCTGAGTACGGTGAACTCCCCGATCTAACCCGGGCCGAGGCCGACCGTGATGTGGTGTTCACCTGGAATGGCACGACCTCCGGCGCCTGTGTGCCCGACGGAGACTGGATTGCGGACGATCGTGGAGGGCTGACGATCTGCGACGCCACGTCCGCCGTGTTCGCCATGGACCTGCCGTGGGCGAAACTCGACGTGGTCACCTGGTCCTGGCAGAAGGTGATGGGTGGGGAGGCGGCCCATGGTATGCTCGTACTCGGACCCAGAGCGGTGGAACGACTGGAGTCCTACCAGCCGAGCTGGCCGATGCCGAAACTGTTCCGCATGACGAAGAAGGGCAAGCTCGACGAGCAGCTCTTCCGGGGCAGCACGATCAACACACCTTCCATGCTGTGCGTCGAAGATGCCCTCGATGGTCTGCGCTGGGCCGAGGATCTCGGCGGCCTGCCGGCATTGATCGGTCGGTCACAGGAGAATCTGCAGGTGCTGGAGACGTGGGTGGAGGGCAGTGGTTCGTGGGCAGCGTTCCTCGCCGGCGCCCACGCCACGCGTTCGTCCACCTCGATCTGCCTGCGCATCGTCGACGACTGGTATTCGGGGTTGTCAGCAGATGAGCAGGCGCAACAGGCGAAGAAGCTCGTCAAGGCCCTGGAGACCGAAGGCGTGGCTTACGACATCGGCGCCTACCGCGATGCCCCCCCGGGACTGCGGATCTGGGGCGGATCCACGGTGGAGTCGGCCGATGTGCGGGCATTGACGCCCTGGCTCGACTGGGCTTTCGCCGGTCTACGTAACTGAGTTTCTGCCTCCACGGGAGACCCCGCGGAGGCGGAAACTTCACTTCTTCCTTCTGGCGGGCTTCTTCTTTGCAGCGCTGGCTCGCGCTTTCTTCTGGGGACCGGCCTGCAGGCGATTGGCGGCCCCCACCGACCCGATGTGGAGCGTGTCGTAGGCCTGCTGCGATGACGTGAAGGGACCTTCATGGCTGGTGCCGTGCCAGTTGAGGTTCGTATACATGGGATTGGTGCGGCCCGTTTCCTTCTCGCGCTTGGCGACCCAGTTCTCCAGGCGCTGGCGCAGGGCCGTCGTCATACCCTTCTCTCTGTTGGCCAGGTTCTTCAGCTCCAGGGGATCTTCCACAAGATTGTAGAGTTCGACTTCGGGTTTGAAGTGGCAGTCCGGTTCCAGAGCTACGATCAGTTTCCATTCCGGAGTACGCCATCCGTGCTTCCGCATCCAGGTGCACTCGGTGATGTAGAAGTCGGAGTAGTTGCTCGCCTTCCTGCCACGAACCATGGGTAGCAGGGACGAGCCGTCGAAGTCGATCTTCTTCTTCGGCTTCACGCCCATCAGCTCGAGCATGGTGGGTACCAGATCCTGATGCAGCGAGTAGCCGGACACGCGCTGTCCGGCGGGCAGCTTGCCGGGCAGTCTCAGGACCAGGGGAACGTGCAGGGTATTCTCGTACATGCCATGGTGATCGAACCAGCACTCATGCTCGTAGAGAGTTTCGCCATGATCGCCGTTGAGGACGATCAGTGTGTTCTCGCTCAGGCCCAGTTCATCGACGCGGGTCAGCAGCCGCTGGATGGCGGCATCCATGTAGGCGACGGCACCGTCGTACTGGGCCGTGACGTAGTCGGCATCGGTGATACCGGGGGGCATCCAGTCGGCGAAGAAATCGCAGAAGGGCTTGAAGCTCATCACCGGTTCCATCGACTTGTTCGATCGGTCGAATTCGTTGCCGGAGTAAAACATGCGCTCGAAGGGTGCCGGCGGCAGGTAGGGGGCATGGGGGTCCATGTGGCGCAGGAAGAGGCAGAACGGCTTCTTTCCACCTGCCAGGCGCTCGAGTTCCGGCACGGCGACCTCGTTCAGCTTCTCCGCCTTCGGGCTGCGGCCCTCGGCCCAGCTGCCCCAGGACGGGTAGTCGATGTACTTGTCGAAGCCCCGTGAGCTGGGGTTGCCGGTGAAGCCGACGCAGGATGTGTCGTACCCGGAGGCGCGCAGGATTTCGGGCAAAGTTTGCACGTGATCGGGCAGGCCGCCCTTGTGGCGCAGGGCGACGACGGTCGTGGAGAAGCAGTCCTTGCCCGACAACATGGAGGCATAGGCTGAGGTCGTCGGGATGTGCGGTGCGTAGTTGTTCTCGAATAGCACGCCCTGGCTGGCGAGTCTGTCGATGTGCGGTGTCGTCTGCCGCCCGTACCCGTAGCAGCTCATGTGGTCGGCGCGCAGACTGTCGATGCCGAAAAGGATCAGATTGAGAGGCTTCCTGGCCATGATCATCTCGAATTCTATTGGAGGTTCGCTTGGGACTGCGAAGTAGGCTACGGGAGTGTTCATTTTCGGTCAAGCAGGCGTCGGCACTGTCCATCTGTCTGTGCGTACTGCTCGGGGGCGCCTGCGCCGATGACGACGATCGCTGGAACCGCGCCCAGATGAAGATCGCCGCCAGGGCGTCAACTCTGCGACACAGTTTCGATGACCGGGCAAAGCCGGATTCGTCCCGCCTCGCCGCCGGGCGTGGTCTGCTGCGTCTGGATCCGGAATTCCTCGCCAGCCGCTATGCCGAGCACCCACGCCTGGTGCGGGCCCTCATCGATGAAGCCGTGTCCGCCCGTGACACGGTCGGTTTGCCTCTCGTCGCCCGTCTTTTCGAGCTGCGGGGAGGAGAAGAGCGGATCGACTTCGAGGTCGACCTGATCGCCTTCGGGGCCGCCGCCCGTGGGCGGTTGGTAGAGATGCTGGATCGCCCGGATCGCAGCCTCGTGGTCCGTGCCGCCGAGACGCTGGCCCGGACCGGGGCCGACGAAGCGGCCGCCGATATTGGC
Source organism: Candidatus Latescibacterota bacterium (assembly GCA_036011085.1). GTDB lineage: Bacteria > Latescibacterota > UBA2968 > UBA8231 > UBA8231 > UBA8231. Next base: position 29,978 of record DASCMS010000095.1, on the reverse strand, counting down.
GGCCTGCTGGTCCATGCCGACGACTGGATTCGCATGGGCGCCGCCCACGCCCTCGGGCAGCTCGGAACGGAGGCGGCCACGGATGCGCTGCTCGCCGCCCTGACCGACACGGCGTACGTGGTAGTCAACGCCGCCCTCGTCGGTCTGGCGAGCCAGCAGGCAGCTTCCGCCTATGATCCGGCCCTGGCCCTGCTCGAGGATGGGCGTCCCGAGGTGCGCAAACACGCCGCCCACGCCCTGGGCCAGATCGGCGATCCGGCCGCCCTCGGGCCTCTCCAACAGGTGAGCCGGGACGATCCCGACAGTGGCGTTCGATTCATGGCCTCGCGAGCTGTACAGGCGCTCTCCGGGGAGCGCTAGCAGAATCCCCGTCCCCTTGTCTCCGGCTCTCGTTCGAGCCCTGTTCACGCGGGCCATGGCCGGCGTCTATGCCATCGCCTTCGTCTCGTTCTGGCGCCAGGCACATGGGCTGATCGGCGAACACGGCATCCTGCCTGCGGGACGTTTTCTGGCGTCGGCAGAGCAGCAATTGGGAACCGTTGATGCTGTGCTGCGCCTGCCCACGCTTCTCTGGCTGGGTGCCGGAGACACGGCCATCGACCTGCTGTGTGGCGCCGGCTGCCTGGCAGCGTTGCTCGGCGTGGTCGGCGTGGCCCCCGCTCTGAGCCTCTGCCTCTGCTGGATAGGCTACCTGTCCGTGATCCATGGCGGCCAGGTGTTCCTGTCTTATCAGTGGGACATCCTGCTGCTGGAGGCGGGGTTTCTGGCCATTCTGTGGGCGCCGCTGACGTTGCGACCAAGGGGCATCTGGCCCGGTTCGCCTTCCCGTGCCGTGGTGTGGCTGTCGCGCTGGTTGATCTTCCGGCTGATGTGGTCCGCCGGAATCGTCAAGCTGCTCAGTGGTGATCCCACCTGGCGCAACCTGACGGCGACGACCTTCCACTACGAGACGCAGCCCATCCCGTCCTGGACGAGTCACTTCGCCCATCACCTGCCAGCGTGGTTCCATGTTCTTGAGGTAGTGGCCACCTTCGGCATCGAGCTGGTGCTGCCTCTGGCCATCTTCGGTTCCCATCGGTGGCGTCAGGTGGCGGCCTGCGGTTTCGCCGGTCTGATGTTCGTCATCGGCGTGACCGGAAATTACGGCTTCTTCAACCTGCTGACTCTCGTGCTCTGTCTGCCGCTGCTTGCCGGCGGCGCCCGCGATGACACGCCTCTTGCGGATGCAGTGCGGACCTGGCCCGGCCTGGTGCTGACGCCGGTGACGGTCCTGTTGTTTCTGCTAGGAACCGCCCATCTGGGTGCCACCATCGGCCTGACCTTGCCGGGCGCCGGACTGCTGCTGCCTCTGCAACGGCAGCTGGCCCCCCTGCACCTGACCAGCAGCTACGGTCTGTTCGCCAGCATGACGACAGAGCGTCCGGAGATCGTTGTCGAGGGCAGTGATGACGGAGACACCTGGCAGGAGTACGGTTTCCGTTGGAAGCCCACCCATCTGCAGCGCCGTCCGACGTTTGCCCCGCTGCACATGCCGCGACTCGACTGGCAGCTGTGGTTCGCGGCCCTGCGAGGGTATGAGCGGGCGCCGTGGTTCGGCCACTTCGCCGCCCGTCTGCTCGAGGGAACACCCGGCGTCCTGGATCTGCTCGCAGTGGACCCCTTCTCGGGAAGGCCGCCCCGATACCTGCGGGCACGCCTGTACGACTACCGCTTCAGTAGCCCGGAGGAGCGCCAGCGCGGCATCTGGTGGTCACGGTCGGCCGTGCAGCCCTTCACGCCCGTGCTGTCGCTGCGACGTGTGAGAGAGAAGTAGCCGGGTCGGCTCCTTGCTCAGACCGTGGGCGGCTTGTTACCTTTATCAGTCTCCATCGGAAACCTCAACAGACGAGAGCCTTGATGAAAGCAACCCGCTTCCACCAGCACGGTGGGCCAGAGGTGCTGACGTACGAAGATGCACCGGAGCCGACCCCGGAGGCGGAAGAAGCTGTCGTGAAACTCGAGGCCGTAGGCCTGAATTACATCGATACCTATCATCGTCAGGGTCTGTATCCGGTCGACCTGCCCTGCACTCCCGGAATGGAGGGGGCCGGTACCGTCACGGCCGTCGGCGATGGTGTGACCGAGGTGGCTGTCGGCGACCGAGTCGGTTACGCCGGCCATATCGGGTCCTATGCCGAAGCGGCAGCCGTGCCCGTCGACAAACTCGTGCCCCTGCCCAACGGCGTCGGCGCTGATGCGGCGGCGGCCGTGCTGCTCCAGGGGATGACGGCCCATTACCTGGCGACGGGGTCCTATCCGCTCAGCCCTGGGGATACGGCTCTCATCCATGCCGCCGCCGGTGGCGTGGGGCTGCTGCTCGTGCAGATCGCCAAGATGCGTGGCGCCCGCGTGCTTGGTACCGTGTCCACCGACGAGAAGGAGCAACTGGCACGGGGTGCCGGAGCCGACGAGGTCATCCGCTACACCGAGACCGATTTTGAGGCCGAGGTGCAGAGGCTGACCGACAATGCCGGTGTGGAGGTCGTGTTCGATTCAGTGGGCGCCACCACCTTCGACAAGGGGCTGAATCTGCTGAAGCCGCGCGGCACCATGGTGTTGTTCGGACAGTCCAGCGGTCCCGTGCCGCCGCTGGATCCCCAGGTATTGAGTCAGAAGGGTTCTGTGTTCCTGACGCGGCCGACGATGGCTCATTACACTCTCACCCGCGAGGACATGCTGGCCAGAGCCGGCGAGGTCCTCGGCTGGGTCGGGTCGGGCAAACTTGACGTTCGTGTCGGCGCCCGCTTCGCCCTGGGTGAAGCCGCCGATGCCCATCGGGCCCTCGAGGGCCGCAAGACGACAGGCAAAGTTCTGCTGCAACCGTAGGATATCGCCTCGTTCACCACAGCCAGTGTTCCACCGCAGGAGACTCTGAACATGTCCCAACCGCCGAGCCAGGACTCACCGGCAGACAATCCATCAGGGCCGGAGCCGCAGGAGGCCACTTCGCCACAGACGCCAGTGGCGGACGGCTCTGGTACTCTGGCGTCGGCTGACGAAACGCCGTCCGTCGACGGATCGGTTGTCGCTCCTGAGACGTCCACGCCGCCGGCCTCCACTGAGCCTGCCGTCGCCGCCGAGCCCACGGTTCCCGCCACGCCGCCTCCCACTGCGCCGCCCGCTCCGGTAGAGCCTGAGGCAAGCCAGTCACCGGAGGAGAGCCCGGCACCGGCAACCGAACCGCCCGTCACGCCGCCTGCAAGCGAAGCTCCTGTCGCTGTCGCGCCGGCCGCCACGCCGCCTCCCACTGCGCCGCCCGCTCCGGTAGAGCCTGAGGCAATCCAGCCACCGGAGGAGAGCCCGGCGCCGGCAACCGAACCGCCCGTCACGCCGCCTGCAAGCGAAGCTCCTGTCGCTGTCGCGCCGGCCGCCACGCCGCCACCCACTGCGCCGCCCGCTCCGGTAGAACCGGCGGCAAGCCAGCCACCGGAGGAGAGCCCGGCACCGGCCGCTGCCGCGCCCACCGTTGACATGAATGCCCTCCTCGACCAGCAGGCTGGCGCCGATGCCGGTGTGCTCCAGGTCAAGGTCGGCGACCGCGTCAGCGGTGTGCTCGTCCGCCTCGGCGAGGAGAACTGCTTCGTCGATTTCGGCGGTCGAAGTGAAGGCATGATCCGCACCACGGAGATGAAGGGCGAGGATGGCGAACTGGCCTTCAAGGTCGGTGAACCCCTCGAGGCCTTTGTTGTCAGCGATGCCGACAGTGTCGTGCTCTCGCGTTTCGTCAGTGGCGAGGCACGCCAGGCTGATACCCTGTACAAGGCCTACAAGGCTGGGATCCCCATCGAGGGCAAGGTCATGGCGGTGAACAAATGGGGGATCGGCGTCGACCTGGAAGGCATGCGCGCGTTCTGTCCAGTCTCACAGGTCGACACCCAGTTCACCAAGGATCTGGAGCAGTACCGCGACAAGAAGATGACTTTCAAGATTATCCGTTTCCGTGACCACGGCCGCAGCATCGTGCTGTCGCGACGGGCTCTGCTCGAGGCCGAGCAGGAGAAGGATGCTGTCGAGATTCGCGAGAAGATCGTCGATGGGACGCAGCTCACCGGTACGGTGACCCGGCTGGAGAATTTCGGCGCCTTCGTCGACGTCGGATCGGGCGTCGAGGGGTTGATCCATGTTTCGGAGATGCGCCACGAACGCGTCAACCATCCGAAGGATGTCGTCCAGCCCGGGGAGGAGGTGACGGTGAAAGTGATCGCCGTCAAGAATCTGGGGGACCGTCGCAAGGAGCGGATCTCGCTGAGCATCAAGGCCCTCGAGAAGGATCCCTGGGACGAAGTGCGGTCGCAGTTCCCGGCGGGCACGGTGACCATGGGCAAGATCGAAGGTGTCGAAGAGTACGGTGCGTTCGTCGAGTTGGCGCCCAATGTTCGTGGCCTCATTCATGTGTCCGAGTTGGCCGAGCGCCGTGTCAATCACCCTCGTGACGTGGTCAGTGTCGGTGAAGAGGTGAAGGTTGCCGTCATGGAGGTCGACAACAAGCGCAAGCGCCTGCGGCTGTCGATTCGACGCGCCGAGCAGGTCGAGGGAGCGACGAACCTCAAGGAGTTCGCCGAGCGTCAGCGCCAGGAGAAAGAGTCAGAGGGGTCAGCGAATACGGCCATGCTCGACGCTCTGAAGCGCGCCAAACTCGTGGAGTAGGAGCGGCGTGACCGGTATTGTGACCCAAGTGGTGTGCCTACGCCGCCAGGACGAGATCGCACCCACCTGCCCAAGAACCCCCGGGGCGATCTCTCCGCAAGGCCCTTGTCGAGTAGGGGCGTGAGCCCAACCGAGAGACCGGGTACCCCCGCCTGGGAGAGGCTTCTGTTTGGCGGCGATCGGCCCGGGTACTTCGGCACGTACGGCGGCGCCTTCCTGCCCGAGATTCTGCGCACCACCCTCGATGAGCTGACTGCCGCGTTCGACGACGCCCGTCGCGATCCCGCCTTCTGGCAGACTTACACCCAGGTTCTGCAGACGTATTCCTGTCGTCCCACCCCCCTCACGTTGCTGGAGAATCTCTCCGCCGAAGTCGGCGGTGGGCGCCGTCTGTATCTCAAGCGCGAAGATCTCAACCATACCGGAGCGCACAAACTCAACAATGTCGTGGGTCAGGGCCTGCTCGTGCAGCGCATGGGCAAGACGCGGGTCATTGCCGAAACCGGCGCCGGGCAACACGGCGTGGCCACGGCGACGATGGCGGCACGCTTCGGCTTCGACTGCACCATCTACATGGGCGCCGTCGACGTCGAACGACAGCGGCCGAATGTGTTCTGGATGGAGCAGATGGGTGCTACGGTCGTCTCCGTCGAGGACGGCTCAGCGACACTGAAGGATGCCATCAACGAGACCTTCCGCGACTGGACCGACTCGATGGAGAACACCCACTACGTGCTCGGCACCGCGTGCGGTCCCCATCCGTTTCCGACGATGGTCGCCTGGCTGCAGCGAATCATCGGCGAAGAGGCGCGGGCGCAGATGCTGGAGCGCGAAGGTCGGCTGCCCGACCGGATCTACGCCTGCGTCGGCGGCGGCTCGAACGCCACGGGCATGTTCCTCGAGTTTCTCGATGACGAGGCCGTGGAACTCGTCGGTGTCGAGGCGGGTGGCCACGGCATCGCCTCCGGTGAGCATGCCGCGCGCCTCGCAGGTGGTGATGGCTCGCCAGGTGTCGCCCAGGGGTTCAAGACCTATTTCCTGCAGGACGACGACGGTCAGATGCGGCACACCCATTCGGTCTCAGCCGGACTCGACTACATCGGGGTCAGTCCCATTCTCGCCCATCTGCATGAGACAGAGCGCGTGCGCTTCGAGTCAGCCACCGACGACGAGGTCATCGCCGGGATCAGGAAGCTGATGCGCGCAGAAGGGATCATCGGTGCTCTCGAGAGCACCCACGCAGTGGCCGGTGCGCTGCGCGAGGCCCCATCCACGCCCGAGGGCAGCATCATTCTCATCAACCTCTCGGGCCGGGGTGACAAGGACATCTTCACCATCGGCGACGCCCTCGGTGATACGCGTTGGACGGATTTTCTCAAAGATAAAGCTGCAAAGCTGTGAGTGGCCTGCAGGGATACGTCCGGCAGCGACTCTCCGGAGGCGATCGGAAGATCCTGCTGATGACACACCTCGTCGTCGGGTACCCGTCCCTCGAGGCGAATCGGACGATGCTGCGGATCATGGCGGCCAATGACGTGGACCTGGTCGAGTTGCAGATGCCCTTCAGCGAGCCCGTCGCCGACGGTCCCGTCTTTGTGCGTGCCAACCAGGAGGCACTGGCCGCGGGTCTCCGGGTGGACGACTACTTCGATTTCGTCGCCGAGGCCGGGGATGTCTGTAGTTTTCCGCGGCTGTTCATGGGCTACTACAACACCGTCTTCCGCCTCGGTGCCGAGCGTTTCTGCGAGCGTCTCGCCCAAGCTGGGGCCGTCGGCTATATCCTGCCGGATCTGGCATGGGAGGAATACGGCGAGCTGACGAAGGCCAGCCAGACTCACGAGCTCGAGTCGATCCTGCTGATGACACCGACGAACACGGTGGAACGGCTGCAGAGCCTGGGGGAGCGGGCCAGCGGCTTCATCTATGCCGTGGCGCGCAAGGGAGTCACCGGCAAAGCGACGGACTTCGAGGCAGATCTTGGTTTCCTCAAGAGGTACCGCAAGGCGACCGACCTGCCCCTGGCCCTGGGATTCGGCCTGCGTCGCGGTCAAGACCTGACCGCCCTGCACGGCCGGGTCGAGATCGGCACCGTCGGTTCGGCACTGCTGGCCGCCTGGGAAGACGGCGGAGAGACCACCTACGGCGCCCTCGTTGAAGAACTGGCAGCCGCCCGCGGTTGAGGGCAGCCTGCCCCCTCAGGACGATCCGGCAGGTGTTGCCGAAGCCCTCAGCATGGAGGATCACAAGAGATGGTGAAGCGGGTGAGAGTAGGTGTGATCGGCCTCGGGTGGCCGGGTCGTGAGCACCTCAAAGGGTATGCCCAGTCCCGTCGGGCAGACGTGGTGGCCGTATGTGACATGAACCAGCCGCTGGCGGCGCAGGTAGCGGTTGAGAACGATATCGACGGCGTTTACGCCGATCACAGAGAGATGCTGCGTGAGGCAGGTGTGGACGCTGTCAGCGTCTGCCTGCCCAACTTCCTCCATGCCCCCGTGAGCCTCGACGCGCTGCGTGCCGGCAAGCATGTGATCTGCGAAAAACCGCCGGCACTGAACACGAAACAGGCCCGCAAGCTGGCCACCACCGCCACCGATGCCCAACTGACACTGATGTACGCTCTCTGCCAGCGCTTCAGTGGCCCCACGTCAACAGCGAAGAGTTACATCGAGCGGGGGGAGCTCGGCGAGATCTACTTCGGTCGCGCCGTCTACCATCGTCGTCGCGGTATCCCTCTCGGCTCGCGCTCCTGGTTCACCGACAAGAAGCGGAGCGGTGGTGGCGCCCTCATCGACATCGGTGTCCACGCCCTCGATCAGGCGTGGTGGCTGATGGGCACGCCGAAGCCAGTGTCGGTCACCGGCGCCGCCTACAGCAAGTTCGCCCACGTCGTGCCCAAGGGGAACACCTTCGACGTCGATGACGCTGCTTTCTCTCTCATTCGTTTCGCCAATGAAGCAACCCTGATTCTGGAGTGCAGCTGGGCTCTGAATCTTCCCGGTGGCGGGGGCATTCACCTGGCCGGGACAAAGGGTGGCGCCGAACTGAGTCCCTTGAGGATCTACACCGAACGTCGCGGCGTGCAGGAGGATATCACGCCGGACGTGCCCAAGCTCGACGCCTTTGCCGGTCAGACCGATCATTTCGCCGAGTGTATCCAGACGGGGAAAACGCCGCTGATGTCTGGCGAGCAGGGCGTGCAGTTGATGCAGATGCTCGATGGCATTTACAAGTCAGCGGAGACGGGCAGGGAAGTCCGGCTGCGCTGAGCTCAGACCTTCTGCGCCAGCACCGCCCGCAGGTATTCATTGTAATCGCATTTCTCAGGGTAGGTGTCGATGAGCGCCTCGAAGCCGGGGCGGTCGACGAAGCCCTGATCGAAGGCGATCTCCTCAAGGCAGGCGATCTTCAATCCCTGGCGCTTCTCGATGGCTTCGATGAAGCTGCTGGCCTCCTGCAGGCTGCCCGGCGTGCCCGTGTCGAGCCAGGCGATGCCGCGCCCCAGCTGCTCGACGCGCAGATCACCACGCTCCAGGTAGGTGCGGTTCACATCGGTGATCTCCAGCTCGCCGCGGCCTGAGGGCTTCAGGTTCTTCGTTACCTCCACCACATCGCCGTCATAGATGTAGAGACCGGGTACGGCGTAGTTGGACTTGGGTCGATCCGGCTTCTCTTCGATCCCGAGGACACGACCGTCCCCGTCGAACTCGATGACGCCGAAGTCCTCCGGGTTGGAGACGTAGTAGCAGAAGATGAGACCGCCACCGGCAAACTCACGGGCGGCCCGGACAAAGCCGGTGTCACCGTAGAAGTAGTCACCGTAGAACACGTTGTCCCCGAGCACGAGGGTGACATTGTCTCCCGCGAGAAAGTCCTCGGCCAGCAGAAAGGCCTGGGCAATACCTTCGGGGTTGGCCTGTTCGATGTAGGTGAACTCCACGCCGAGGGCGGTGCCATCACCGAGGAAGTTGCGGATGATGGGCAAGTCCTGCGGCGTCGAGATGATGCAGATCTCCCGGATGCCGCCGAGCATCAGGATCGACAGGGGGTAACAGATCATCGGCTTGTCGTACACGGGCAGCAGCTGTTTGCACACGACGCGGGTCAATGGCACCAGGCGTGTGCCGAGCCCACCGGCCAGAACGATTCCCTTCATCTTCTCTCTCGCTCCCTCTGGGGTTGTTTTCGAGATCAGTCCATCCAGAGGCCGCCGTTGACGTCGACGATCTCTCCGGTGATGTGACGCGCCTCGTCCGAGGCGAGAAACAGAGCGGCGCTGGCTACGTCCTCGGCGCGTCCCTTCTCGCCGAGGGGGATCTGCTTGGCCAGACCCACGTGGTCGGACGATCCCATGCCGCGTACCATGTCGGTGTCGATGACCCCGGGCGCCAGGCCATTGACGCGTACGCCGAAGGGGGCCATCACCTTGGCCAGGTGTACGGTAAGAGCGGAGACCCCGGCCTTGGCAGCGCCGTAGGGTGGCGCCGCGGCGACACCCCCGGTCTTGGCCGCCAGGGAGGACATGTTGACGATGGCGCCCCGGCGTCGGTCGCGCATGTGGGGGAGAACGGCCTGGGCGCAGAAGAATACACCCTTCAGATTGACGTCTACCATACGATCCCAGTCCTGCTCGGTGCAGTCGAAGGCCGTGGTGTGGCGGACGAAGCCGGCATTGTTGACGAGAATGTCGAGTTGGCCCAGCTCACCTATGAGGGACTCGATGACGGCGCGACTGGTGCCGACGTCGGCAACATCGAGGCGCGCGGGGACAGGCTGAGGGCCGTCGCCACCAAGGGTGACGGCGGCAGCCTGCACGCCTTCCTCATCGATGTCAGTCATGGCCAGCCGGGCACCTTCGGCGGCGAAGCGCTCGCAGATGGCGTAGCCGATCCCACGGGCGGCGCCGGTGACCAGGGCGGTACGGCCGGCGAGTCTATCTCCCATCAGTTATCTCCCTCCTCCGTTGCCCTAAAGTTACAACACGAGCAGCAGGGCAAGCGCCCCGAGACCGGCGCCCAAGGCGCCGACGCGGCCCATCCGCTCCTTCCACCACAGGTGGGCGAACAGGCCATCCAGCAGTACGACGAGACATCCGGTGACAGGGAAGAACAGCGTCCTGTCGAGGTGCATGAGCGCGGTGAGGGTTGTGGCCAGTGCCACGAGGTTGAACAGGCCAATGCCGACCCCCATGTGCAGGTCGCGGATCCTGGGGCGATGTCGCCGGACCAGCAGAACGAGGCCGCCCCCAGTGCCCGCCGTCGCCGCGCAGGTCATCAGCACGGTGAGGCGCTGTTCGTCGAGTCCGGCGTAGTGCACCCATCCCAGACAGATCTGCCCCACACCTTGCGTGGCGAACACCGCCAGGGCGGTGAGCAGGGCTGCGGCGCCGACGACGGGACGGCTCCGGCCAGACGAGCGCGACATCGAGATGAGCGCCAGGGCCACAAGAGCCAGACCGATTCCGCTTGCCTGAACCGCCGAAAGGGACTCTCCCCACAACCAGACCGAAACGACGACGGGAGCGAGAATGGACAGCCGGAAGGATGTGAGCACCATGCCCACGGGGAATCGTTCCAGGGCGCCCGTCATCACCAGCATGGCGACGATGAAGGACAGCCCCATGGCGCCGCCCACGATGACCGACGCTGGGACAGCGAAGTCGTTCCCCGTCCACAGGTGCCAGATGGCCAGGACCGCCGCCAGGGTGAGATAGTTGGCGCTGACCACGGTGGGCGCGTGGCAGCCACGACGCTGCGACCATTTGAACAGCTGGCCGAACCCGAGAGACGTAAGGGAGGCCAGCACCAGCCAGTACAATACGAAATCCTCGCAACTTCAAGTGGACTGAGAGTTTACGAGGTCTTCGCCGAGGCGGCAACGGCGTCTATATTCCCTGCACTATGAGCGACACACCACACGATACGCTGGCCCACGGAGGCCTGCAGGAGCGCCGCGACGTCCTGCTGACGACGACACGGGAGGCCCTCGCCGCCGCCGATGTGGCGACACTCCGTCTGGTCCTCAACAGCCAGCATGCCGTCGACCTGGCGGATCTGCTGCGTCGCCTCGATGGCGACGATCGCAGGCGCTGCATGGCCTTGCTGGCCGAGTCCCTGGCTGCCGGTGTCCTGGCCGAGTTCGATGCCACCACCGTGGTCAGCGTGGCCGAAGAGCTGGACGATCAGGCGCTGTCGGGCATCCTCGAGGAGATGGCGCCGGACGATGCCGCGGACGTGCTCGCAGATCTTCCCGATGAGCACAGCGAGCGCGTGCTGTCGCTGATGGAAGTGGAGGAGGCGGACGAGGTCCGCGAACTGATGGAGCATCCCGAGGATTCGGGGGGCGGCATCATGACTTCGCGCCTGGTGGCGGTCACGGACAACGTCACCGTGGCCGGCGCTATCGACCATCTGCGGACCCGTGCCGGTGACCATGCGGAGGAGCCGCTTGCGGTATTCGTCGTCGATGACAGGGACCGTCTCGTCGGCAGCGTGTCCCTGCACAGCATGCTTCTGGCTGACAGGGAGGCACAACTGTCCTCGGTGGCCGACCATGAACCGATCACGGTGCGTGCCGACATGGACCAGGAGGAGATCGCCGAGATCTTTGCCGACTACGATCTGCTCGCCCTGCCCGTGGTCGATGCGGCGGGTATCCTCGTCGGGCAGGTGACGGTAGACGACATCGTCGACGTCATCCAGGAGGAAGCCACGGAAGACAACCTGAAGATGGCGGCCACCAGCTCCGCGGAAATGGAGGATCGCAGCGTCATCGGTGTCATGCGCCGCCGTCTGCCATGGCTGCTGTTCTGTCTGCTGGGTACGCTGTTGTCCGGCGGTGTCCTCGACCTCTTCTCCGGCGTGTTGGCGGCTCTGAGTCCGCTGGTCCTCTTCGTGCCGGCGATCATGGCCATGGGAGGCAACTCCGGTATCCAGACCTCCACGGTGACGGTGCGCAGCCTGGCCACCGGGATCCTGCAGCCGGAGGAGGTCCGACGGGCCCTGTGGCGTGAATTCCGCGTCGCCGCACTGATGGGCACGTTTCTCGGCCTCGTCGTCTTTGTCGTGGCCTGGCTGTGGACGGGTGGCTCTCCCGTGGCGCCCTGCGCCGGCGTCGCCATGTTTGCCGCCGTTGTGCTGTCCGCCGTGCTCGGGGCGACGATTCCCATCCTGTTCCGCACTTTCGGCATCGACCCGGCCGTCGCCTCCGGTCCCCTGATCACGACGGTGAACGACATTCTCTCACTGTGCATCTATTTCGGTGTGGCCACGGCTCTGCTGCAACTGCTCACAGGCTGAGGCGGGGCAGCGTGAGGATCTGTTACCCGGTCCTGGCCTCTGTTCTGATCATGGGGTGCGGGGCGCTGTCGTCCGGCGAACATCTGCTCCCAGCCGACCACAGTGTGGCTGTACGGCGGGCCTTGCGCGGCCTGTCAGAGCCGGCCGACAGGCGGGGCCGGCAACGTGATGCGTGGTTGCGCAGCTTCTATCAGCGGCGCGACGGCCAGCCGGCCTGGACGGGCCTCCACGGCGTACACGCCCGGGCAGACGAGCTGCTGGCAGAGCTTGCCGGCGCCCGCAACCATGGCCTCGATGCTGACATCTACGGCCATCCCGATCTTCGTTCCGCCGTCACCCGGCTGCGTGCAGACCGGGACGCAAGTCCGGCACGGGCAGCGCGCCTCGACATCGGCCTCACCGCCGCATTTCTCGCCTATGCCGACGATCTGCGCCGCGGCGCCGTCGACCCGTCGACGATCAGCATCTCCTGGCAGGTGCGCCGGCCACCGGCGGATCTGTCCGGATTGCTGGCCACGGCGATCGGCCTCGATCAGGTGGGAGTGAATCTGCGCCGGCTGGCGCCGATGGGAGTAGAGTACCGCAGACTGCAGCAGGCGCTGGAGGGATTGGCCGTCGGCACGGATGGAGAAGACAGACTGCGGGCCAATCTCGAACGCTGGCGCTGGCTGCCGCGTGATCTGGGCAGTCGTTATCTGCTGGTGCGCATCGCCGACTTTGAACTCGACTACGTCGTCGACGGTCGTCGGCAGATGCACCGGGTCATCGTCGGCGAGCGGTACCGGCAGACGCCCCAGTTTGCCAGCGAGGTGACCCACGTCGTCGTACACCCATCGTGGCATGTACCGCCCCGGATATCTGATGAAGAGCTTGCCATCGGCCTCACAGACGGGGGCCGCGCACTGTCGTTGAGGCAGCGCGGGTTCGAAGCCTGGACGCATGCGGGAAAAAAAGCAAATCTGGACAGTCTCGTCTGGGATCGAGCCTCCGGGTTCTCATCAAAATACCGGTTCGTGCAGCGTCCCGGCGGCAGCAATCCGCTGGGGCGGGTGAAACTGGATCTGCTCAATCCCTTTGCCATTTACCTGCACGACACGCCAGGGACCGACCTGTTCAGCAGTCAGGCGCGAGATCTGAGTCACGGCTGCGTGCGTGTGGAAGGCATCGTCGAACTCGTCGAACAGTTGCTGGCCTCATCTCCCTCCGGTCGTCGGCGCTTCGACCGCCTGCTGGCAGCGGGTGAGACGGGCCGCATCGATCTGCCCGTACCGCTGCCGACCTACATCCTCTACTGGACTGCAAGCGTTGCACCCGACGGGCAGATTCGTGCCACCGAGGATCTCTACGACGTCGATACCCGGCTGCTCCGGGCGCTGAATCAGGCCGAGGGTGCACGTCACTGGGTTGATGCCTCGCGGGATTGAGGCGCACTCGGTTCGGTCCCGGCAACGCCGTAGAACAGGTCAGCAGCGTCCGGTGTGCTCAGGTCACGTCCTGCACCCTGGCCTCATGGAGAGACGCTGCTCGGGCCAGGGTCGCCTGCACTTCCTCGAGTTCACCGAAGGGCTTCTGCAAGCGGAAGTCGAAGCTGGCCAACCGCGGGTCGGCATCGGGCAGTGACCATCCCGTGATCAGCACCGTGGCGATCGTCGGGTCCACCTTCCGGAGCTGATCGGCGACCTGGTCGCCCGGCAAGCCTGGCAGCCCCAGGTCGATGAGAGCGATGTCGTATTTCCCCGGTGCCATCCGCTGTGTGGCCTCCTGACCGGTGTGGGAAAAGTCGACCCTGTTGACGAGTCCCAGCAGGCGATCGAGCACGCGGCAGACGACCTCGTCGTCTTCGACGACCAGGATCGTGCTCGGTGGCGCCTGAGCCCCTTCCTGTGCCGGTTCGGCGGAGTTCGGTGTCGAATGTGCCCACACCGGCAGCCGCAACGAGAAGGTCGTGCCCACGCCCGGTGTAGAGACGACCGCCATTTCGCCGCCCCATTGCTTCACCGAGCCGTACGCGGTGGACAGCCCCAGGCCGCTGCCGACATCGGCCTTGGTCGTGAAGAAGGGCTCGAACACACGTTGCCGGGTCGCAGCATCCATCCCGACCCCGGTATCTTCGACCTCAAGAATCGTGCAGCCCGCGCCGCGCCGCGTGCGGAAGGTGATCTGTCCGCCCTGGGGCATGGCATCCACGGCGTTGAACAACAGATTGCTCAGCACTTCGTTCAGCTCCCCCGAACTGCCCTGAATGGGTGCGATGTCGCCAAATTCTGTAGAACACCCGGATCTGGCAGCCGCGGGCCTCCGCCTCGTCCTTCCAGCGCGGCCGGGTCATTTCGATCGCCTCGACGATGCATTCGTTGAGCTGGATCCCCACCAGTTTTTTCTCCGGCTCCTGCCGGACCGCGCGGTTGAGGCGCTGGACGATCTCGGTGGCCCTCTTGCCGGATGTTTCAATCTCGGCTGCAAGCTCAAGGATCTCCGCATCGTCGGTGATCATCTGCAGGAACTGCACAGGCGCCAGGACACCGGTGAGGATGTTGTTGAGGTTGTGGCTGACGCCGGCTGACAGCTCACCCATGGCGCGCAGCCGGTGGCTGGCGACGAGCTCCTGCTCCATGCGCTTGCGATCGGTGATATCGGTGAAGACCACGGCGAACTGCCCGTCCGCCGGCCGGTATGCGATGTCGGAGAACCACTTGCCCAGCACGTCCGAGTAGTTCTCGAAAGCGGTACTCTTTCCCGTCCGCACCACGGCGCCGTAGGTGCCGATCCAGTCGGCGGGGTCCCTTTCGATGCCGGGAAGGGCTGCCGTCGCCCGCCGGCCGATCAGGTCCTGGCGTCTGAGTGTGGTGTGTCTCTCAAAGGCGTCGTTGACCTCCAGGAAGACGTAGTCGACGGGCTCACCGGCATCATCCAACACCATCTCGTGCAGAGCGCAGCCGTTCTCCATGCTGTCGAAGAGCGACCGGTAGCGGGATTCGCTCACCACCAGGGCTTCTTCAGTCTGCCGGCGTGCCTGGACCTCCTCCTCCAGGGCGCGGTTCCGCTGCTGCAGGGCCTGCAGGTCACCCATGCGGGTGACCCCCTCGGACAGTACCTGAGTCATCGCTTCGATGATTTCCAGGTCTTCGGCGTCAAAGGCATCCGGCAGTGTGCTGTTCACCGCGAGGGTGCCGTGGGGAAAGGGGACATCGACGACGGAGCGGACGGCATGCCCGAGGCTGTGCTCGATCTGCCCTGCCTCGCCGTAGAGATCCTCCCGCTGCAGGTCACGGCGATAGGCAACCGTCCCCGAGGACCAGATCTGCCGCACGACATCGGCGCCGTGCTCCGAGCCGCCGGCGATCCAGGCCTCTTGCTCGGCAGCGTAGAACCGTACCATCGGGAGGCCCTCGAAGGGCGTCACGAGATTGAGGCCGCAGTCGGTGAACTGCAGGCCGGCGGCTCGAAGCCCCTCACCAAGACTCTTCATGACCTTCACCAGGTCTCTCTCGACCTCCATCCCCCACACCTGCTCACGAACGCCGGCGACGGCGTCGCGCAGTCGGGCTTGACGCTGGCTCCGGGCGATCTCCTCGAGGCGCTGGTGGCCCTCGGACATGACCTGGGCGAACTGCGACAGGATGTGGATGTCCTGCTCGTCGAAGGCGTCCTCCCCGATGGCACTGACGGTGAGGGTGCCGCCCCGGAAGGGCACGTCGATGACGGAATGGGCCTGAGGGTTGATATCCTCTCCGAGAGCGTCCATCTCGGCACGGTTGTGCCGGTACACCGGCACCTGCAGGTCCAGCGCCTGCTTCAGCGACGCCGGCAGCGAGTCGTGGTCCACCAGCTTCACCGATCCATCCGGGAGGATGTTGCACGACTGGTACGTTTCTGCCTCGCGGTCGATCAGGGTCAGGCCGCCGCCCAGGTAGTCCATCAGGCCGTCCAGCTCGCCGCGCAGAGCGGTCAGCACGTTGCCCCAGTCCTGCTCGAATTCCATCTGTAGGATCTGGTTGCGCACACGCTGCACACACAGGGAGATCGTCTGCTCGCGCTCCGCCCGGGTGCGCCGTTCGATCTCGTGACGGGCGGTCTGATACAGCTGGGCGTGCTGCAGGGCGGCTGCCACCTGGTCGAAGAGGGGCCGCATGGCCTCGATCCGACGCAACATCTCCTGCCTGGCATCAGCGCCGCTGCCGGTGGTCAGCACGGCCTGGGCCTGGCCGCCATGCAGGATGGGGATGAAGAACGAGAGGTCCGAGTCATCGTCTTCTGCCTCGACGACGGCAACCTCGCCGCTGTGTGCCACCTGGGCGGTCATGCTGGCGTCGTCGACGGCGTAGGTGGGACCGACGGTGCCGGTGCCACGCAGTTGTGCCCTGGAGACGACGGTGATGTTCCTGGCACCAGTGAGGGGATCGACGATCCGACCGTCCTCCGGTGGCCCCTCGACGGCCAGGACATCCCGGACCACCTGCACCGTACCGGCATCGCGATCGACGATGGCCACCATGAGGCTGCGGAAGAGACCAGCGGTGAGAATCTCCTCCGAGACCCGGTCGAGGATTTCTTCCAGGTCGAGGGAGTGCAGGACCTTGCCGATGATGCCGTGGATCCCCGACAGGAGGCGGCCAGTCTCGGCCAGCTCCCGGTTCTGCTGCTCCAGTTGGCGCAGGTCCTGCCAGCGTCCGAAGGCCTCCGTCAGGACATCGGCAACCGCCTGCAGGTGGCTGATGTCCCGAGGTGAGAAGGCGTCTGGCCTGGCGCTGTTGACGGCCAGGGTGCCGAAGCCGAAGGGCACGTCCAGCACGGAGCGGGCCGGCGAGGTGACCTGCCGTATGGTGGCCTGCTCGTGGTCGGGATCTTCGCGATCGAGATCACGCCGGTAGGTGGGCTCGCCGCGCCGCCACATGCGCAGGATGATGCCGTCGTTGCCGATGGTCCCCACCGTGACCTCGTCGCCGTCCGCCAGCATTTCGTAGTAGCTGACTCTGGGGGGATCCTCCGATACCACGACATTGATGGCGCAGACATCATAGTCGATACGTAGTTCGCGCAGACCATCCTGCAGACTCTCGACGACGTGGACGACATCGTCAGAGTTCTCCATCCGCCACACCGCGTTCCTGATCTGCAGCTGCACGCGGTTTTGGGTCTCTGCCCGTCCGGATTCGTCCTCGTGTCCCGTCACCTTCGCTGCCGGACACGCTGTCGGTCCGTGGGAAGAGCTGTTCTGTTCCTCTCTGATGCCGTCGCGCATCCTGTCACCTCGCAGGTTGGCGAGCACGCTGTCCTCCATCCGGCTTCTGCCTAGAAACAAGGAACCCGTCTGTCAGGCGGCAAACAGGTGCTGGGCTTGCGCCCCGGGCGGGGTCACGTCGATCTTTCCTGATATGGATGGAATCGACCATGCGTAACGTCATCGGCGTAATCCTCGGGGGAGGGCAGGGGGCCCGCCTGTTCCCCCTCACTCAAGTCCGGTCCAAGCCGGCGGTGCCTATCGGCGGCAAGTACCGGCTGATCGACATTCCCATCAGCAACTGCATTCACTCGGGTGTGGACAAGATGTTCGTCCTCACCCAGTTCAACTCGGCCTCCCTCAACCGTCACGTGTCCGCCACGTACCGCTTCGACAGCTTCTCCGGCGGCTTCGTCGAGATCCTCGCGGCGGAGCAGACGATGGACTCACCCGACTGGTACCAGGGTACCGCAGACGCGGTGCGCAAGCAGCTGCGCCGCATCCACTCGCGCCGTGGTCACGAGGTGCTCATCCTCTCCGGTGATCACCTCTATCGCATGGACTACCGCGGCTTCGTTGGTGAACACCGGCAACGTCAGGCAGACGTGTCGATTGCGGTCAAGCCGGTGCGACGTGAGGAGGCGTCTGGCCTCGGAATCCTCAAGGTCGACGCTGAGGGACGGATCGTCACCTTCTGTGAGAAGCCGACGACGGACGCCGAGCTGGACGACCTCGAGTTGCCCGAAGCTCCGGGAGAAGATCCGGAGGCGAGATACCTGGCTTCCATGGGGATCTACGTCTTCGAGCCCCAGGTTCTGACCAGCCTGCTGATGGGAGATCAGCAGGACGACTTCGGCAAGCACATTATCCCGGCAGCCATCGAGAAGCTCAACGTCTTCGCTCATACCTTCGACGGCTACTGGGCCGACATCGGCACCATCAGTGCCTTCTATCGCGCCAACCTGGAACTCACCGATGCCGAGTCCAGGTTCTCGTTCTATCAGCCCGATACGCCCATCTTCACCCACCAGCGCTTCCTGGCCGGTACACGTATGCACGGCTGTCGCGTCGACCACGGCATCGTATCCGAGGGGTGCACGATGGTGGATGCGGAAGTCGAGCAGTCCGTCGTCGGTGTACGGACCGTGCTGCGAGCCGGCGTGCGCCTCTATCAGTCCGTCGTGATGGGCGCCGATGTGTACGAATCGGATGCCGACAGAGAGCGTAATGCCGAGCGCGGCGTGCCGGACATCGGTATCGGCTCCGGCAGCGTGATCCATCGGGCCATCATCGACAAGAACGCCCGCATCGGCGAAGGGGTCATCATCAGCAACGATGGACGCGTAGCCGAAGCCGACGGCGACGGCTATCACATTCGCGAGGGTATCGTCGTCATACCGAAGGACGCCGTCATTCCTGCCGGCACCCGGATCTGAATCACTCTCCAGTTCATGACGTTTCCCGCGCCCATGCAAGCGTGAGGGCAATTGCGGTAGTGTTGCTGTCGGCACTTCTGGCATGCCCCCTGCTGGCCCACCAGGTCAACACCAGCTACTCGACCCTGATCGTCGGGGAGGGCGCAGCCAACCTCATGCTTGCCTTCGACGAGGGGGACCTGCTGCTGTTGTTCGGTGCGGATCTGGACACCAACGGCGATGGCGCCCTGTGGGCCGACGAGGTGCTGACCGCCGCCGTTGAGACTCAGTCGTGGCTGGGGGACCGTATCGTGATCCGTGCCGACGGAGAACCGCTGCCGCTGCGCCCCGACCGTCCCCGCGTCGAGAGTGACGCCGACGGCAACCTGTTCCTGAAGGTGTCCTACGCCCTGGACCTGCCCGCCGACCCGGTGCGTGTGCAGGTCGATTTTTCTCAGCTGCTGCAGCCGCCCCTGCTGGCGGTCCACAGGAATCTGCTGAAGCTGTCGGTTTCGGGGCGCACCGAGGGGCTCGCCGTTCTGTCCGCCGAGGATCCGGTCCACGAAGTCGGACTCCGGGAGGCGCCGGTCAGCCTCTGGACGCAGGCTGGGCGTTTTGTCTGGCTGGGCGTGGAGCACATCTGGATCGGCTACGATCACATCATGTTCCTGCTGGCCCTGATCATCATCGGCTCACGCCTGGGTCCGCTGGTCAAGATCGTCTCCGCATTCACCGTGGCCCACAGTATCACCCTCATACTGGCAACCCTCGAGTGGGTCGTGCTGCCCCAACGCCTCGTGGAATCCGGCATCGCCCTGAGCATCGCCTATGTTGCGGCGGAGAACCTCTGGCTGCGGGACACCCGCCACCGCTGGATCCTGACCTTTGGCTTCGGCCTCGTCCACGGTTTCGGCTTCGCCAACGTGTTGCGGGATCTGGGGCTGCCGTCCGAGGGGTTGATCGTGTCGCTGTTGGCCTTCAACGTCGGTGTCGAGATCGGCCAGGTGACCATCGTCGTGCTTCTGCTGCCGCTGATTCTGTGGTTGTCCGTGCAGAGCTTCCATGAGCGGGTGGTGCAGCTGGCCTCCGCCCTCATCCTGCTGTTCGGGCTCGGGTGGCTGGTGGAACGGGTCTTCGACCTGTCCTACATGCCGCTGTAGGGACAGCTACGCCGTCGGCAGATCGTCGTCATCGACGATGGGGGGGCGTCGGGATGGGCCACGCCCCGGCCGCCAGCAGACTGCAGTTGGTGTTCGTAGACACTGCGGACGATTTCCTTCTCCACCGGTGTCGGCAGGTCGTCGGAGGTCATCTTGATCCGTCGCATGGAGTTATCATGTGTTCCGGGCGCCGCCTCGGTGCTCACCGGAACACAGGTGATGCCGGCCAGGGGAAAAGGTCCCTCGAAGGCGGGGTCGATGACCCATGCCGTGTCCTCGTTGGCCAGTGGACCGGTGAGGGGCACATCGATGGCCACCCCCCCCCCGGCGCTCAGATTGACGACATACCCTGTGACACGTGTGGCGCCGGCGAAGGGATCGCTGTCTTCGAGTTCGTCACCGGACGTCGACGCGTCGACGGCCGACGAGTCGGCTATGCGGATATCGTCTTCGTCCTGTGTCCGGTCGAGCAGACCGATGGCGGCCTCGCCATGGACGTCCTCTGCCCCATCCTCCCGTTCTGCCTGGCGCGGAATAACCAGGAAGTCGGCGTCGAAACCGACGTCGATACGGTAGAAGTCACGGTGCTGCATGCGCTTGACGGCGGCGTGTTCTACCGCCACCGCGTGAGCGGTGCGCGCCTTGCCGATGACCTCGGTGACGAAGCTGTACTCCGTGTCTCCCTCGCGCCAGGGCACGAAGCCCTCCAGCTCGTCCTCCTCCTCGCCATCGACCCAGATCCTCAGCGTCTGTCCGCGATCGACCTGGCGGGTGGAGGAGAGAGCCTGATCGATGTCGAGTTCGTCGAAGCCCAGGATCTCCCGGATGTTGCCGATGGCGTCGAGCTCAGGATGTTCGCGATCGCCCCTGACCAGGCCGGTGGCGTAGCGGCCCACCTGACGGTCGAAGACGTGAGCGGAGCTCAACAGGCGAGGGGGAGACTGCATACGGCGATGCCGGGCGATGCGGTAGAGCAGAGCGATCTGCCGGGGACTCAGTCCCGCGTCACGGGCAAGTTCTTCGAACTCTTCCAGCCGCCGTCGCCGCAGACGGACCCAGCGGATGATGTAGAGGCCGAGGAGGATCGCCAGACCGGCCCAGAGCAGGTACCACACCGTCTGACTGAACAGCGTCGGCTCGGCGCTGCGCGGTCGCAGCAGCGGCAGGATGTCACGGATCTTGTCCCCGTTCACGGCGGTCCCGGTTCACAGGTGATAGGACGGTAGGGGAGTGGGATGGGGTGCTGCAAGTGCTTGGCGGGGTTGCTCTTATATACGATGACTCCGGATCCCCGTCAACGTGCCGTCGTCAGATATCGTTGATGGAATCGTCCTCGGGGTGGCGCCGCATAGAGCGCAGTCGCCAATCGGTCAGACGGTGGGCTTCGAGGCCGTCGGGGTCGATCTCGATCCCCAGACCGGGTCCCTGGGGAATGGCGACGAAACCGTCCTCGAACAGAAGAGGCTCGGTGAACAGGCCATCCCCGGCGCCGCCGCCGAACTCCTGGATCAGGAAATTCGGGGTCCCGGCCATGGCATGCAGGGAAGCGACAACACCCACGGCGTCGGCAGCCGAGTGGGGAGCCATGGCCAGATAGTGGATCTCGGCCAGGGCCGCGATCTTCTTCATCTCGAGAATGCCGCCGCAGTGGCGGATGTCCGGCTGCAGGATGGCGGCGGCCTTCTTCTCGCAGATCTCGCGGAACCCCCATCTGGTCGTGTTGCGCTCCCCCGTGGCGATGGGGATATGGGTCGATCGCGTAATCTCCAGCAGGGCGTCAACATTCTCGGGGTGAGTCGGTTCCTCGACGAACAGAGGCTGTATGGGTTCGAGTTCCTTGATCAGGATCTTCGCCATGGCAGGACTCACGGCCCGATGGAAGTCGATAGCGATATCTATCTCTGGCCCAACGGCTTGGCGCGTGGCCTCCACGCGCGAGACGATACTTCGTGTCATAGCGGGCGTATCGATGTAGCGAACCGGGTCGGGGAAAGGGGTCATCTTGAGTGCGGTGAAGCCGCGGGCCACGGCGGCGGCCGCGTTCTCAGCGTACCGCTCCGGTTCGGGGCCGCCGATCCCGCTGTAGACGCGGATCCGGTCGCGCACGGTACCGCCGAGCAGTCGCCAGACAGGAGCGTCGAGGGACTTTCCCAGAATATCGAGACAGGCCATCTCCAGGCCGCTGAGAGCGGACAACAGGATGGGCATCTGCCGACTGTAGGAGGAACGGAACAGTACCTGCCAATGGTCCTCGATCTGACGGGGATCGCGACCTATCAGGTAGTCGGCCATGTCGAGCAGAGCCCGTTCCACCGTCCGGCCATGCTCGTAGTTCATCGGCGATCCGTAGCCGACGAGTCCCTCGTCCGTGAATACCTGCAGCAGCAGGCCGCGATTCTTCAGGGGGGTGACATCGAGGCTGGTAATCTTCACGTCTGCTTCAGTTCCCTCCGAGAGCCAATTGGACTTCATCAAGACTGGGAATGGACACCCGGGCTCCGGCTCGGGTGACGCAGATGCCCGCGGCTGTGGCGGCGCGCAGGAGACAGCTCTCGGAGGATTCTCCTCCGGTTCTGGCCGCCAGGAAGTAGCCGATGAACGTATCGCCAGCGGCGGTCGTGTCGATGGGGCTGCCAGCATGGACCGCCTCGGTCCGAACGCGACCGTCAGGCCCGGAGAGAATGGCACCCCGCTCGCCGAGGGTGAGAAGTATCTCCGCCCGGGGCCACCTGACGTGCAGGGCGTCGATCAGTGACTCCGGTTCGGCCCCCACGCCGCTCTGCGCCAGTCCCACCGCTTCGGTCTCGTTGACGATCAGCACATCCACCAGATCCAATGGCCAGTCGAGCACCTGCGAATGGAAGGGCGCCGGGTTCAGGTACACGGGGTACCCTTCGTTTGCGGCTTGCACGATCACATCGGATGTTGCGTTTATCTCATTCTGTAACAACACGATAGAGCCAGTTGGCATCTGGCTGAACACGGCCCGCATCGACTCTGGTGAGATTCTGTGATTGCCCCCGGGGTACAGGAAGATCGCGTTCTCTCCGGAGTCTGATTCCACTTGAATCACCGCATGCCCGGTCGCGGTCTCAGGGTCCACGGTGATGTGGGAGACATCCACTCCGAGCTGCTCGAGACCCTCCCGCAACCAGAGGCCATCCGCGCCGATGCACCCCACATGGGACACTGCTGCACCGGCCCGGGCCAGGGCGGCGGACTGATTGCCCCCCTTACCCCCGGCAAACATCCCGTACCCGTTGCCTGCCACCGTCTCTCCCGGGCGGACGATGTGATCGACGCCGTAGACATGGTCGATGTTCAACGAGCCGACGTTGTAGATGCCCGTCATCGAATCAGTCAACCGGATCCGGTCGCCATCATCTCCGTCATGCGTCCGGCCACCCATTCGACGGCGGTGTCGATCATGAGGCGTCCCTTGTGCGGCGTCGCCAGATCACGCGCTGCGCGGGCGTAACGGGGATCCTGCTCGCGGTAGCTCTCGCTCTGGATATCGAAAGTCTCGGCGTCGTAGTCGACACCCTCCCAGTGGGCGTTTTCGGGAAAGGCGGCCAAGGCGACGGAGGTCTCGAATTCGGCGGCATGAGCCGGGCAGTCACCGGATTCCAGGTGTTCGGCGACGAACTCCTTTGAATACGCCTCCCAGTAGGAGTGGAACTGGATATCGATGCCCAGTTTCTCCCCGAAGCCGGCCACCTCGTTGCGCAGCGGGCCGTTGCCGGCGTGGCCATTGCAGATCAGCACGTGTTCAATGCCGTGTCGGGCGAGGCTCTCGCAGGTGTCATAGGCGACCTGGAAGAACGTCTCCGGCCGCAGGCTCAGGGTTCCGGGCCACTCCATCCAGTGTTCGCTGATCCCCACGGCCATCGGCGTGGCCAGCACCACCTGTGGGAACAGCCCCAGCGCCGCCTGATGGGCGACATGCAGGGCGCTGGCCGTGTCATGCTCCATCTCCAGATGCTCGTTGTGCTGTTCGGTGCTTCCCGTCGGCAGGATCGCGCCCTTCACCTGACCGGTGGCCAACCGTTCGCGCACGTGCTTGCGCGTCATCTTCCACAGCCTGACTTCACCTGTAATCACCGTGACCTTCGCCTTTCATTGACCCTCCTCTGAGGGGCCGCTATTATGCGAAATCATCACAGAAAGGACAATGAACATGGCAGAGGCAGACAACAGGGCAAACAGCACGGCTGCCACCGAGTACCGCTACAATCGCCTGAGTTGGCCGGAACTCGATGAGGCGATTGGACTTCAGAAGGTCGTCCTGCTGCCCACCGGATCGACCGAACAGCACGGTCGACACCTGCCTCTCGATGTCGATGTCTTCCTGAGCGAGGAGGTCTGTCTCGAGATCGGTCGGCGGGCACCCGATCGGGTCCTCGTGCTGCCACCGGTGGCCTACACATTGAGCCCGAGGTCTTCATCGCGTTCTGCGTCAACATCACCAAGTCGGTGGCCTACCACGGTTTTGAGAAGATGTTCATCGTCAACGGCCACGGCTCCAACCAGCCCCTGATCGATCTGATCGCGCGCAAGACGGTGCTGGAAACGGACTCGCTCTGTTTTGCCGCCGGCTATTTCAACTTTCTCATGGAAGCCTTCGAGGGCGTGCGCGAGAGCGACGTCACCGCCCACGCCGACGAGTTCGAGACGTCCCTCTACCTGCACCTGGCTCCCGAGGGCGTGCAGATGGACAAGGCAGCGAAGGGGGACGACCGTCAGGGGGAGTTCGTCAGCTCCGACTCGACCTCCCCCTACGTCCGCTTCAACGACTACTGGGGACGTTGGACCCAGCTGGGTGTACACGGCGATCCGACGGTGGCGACAGCTGAGAAGGGCAAGATCATTTTCGAGGCCGCCGTGGAAGGCATGATCCGGGCGATCGATGAGATCAAGGGCTGGCCTATCGAAGAGCGACGCGACATGCACACGCATCCGGTACAGAAGGGAATACGATGGTAGTCGATCCATGACGGACGAACTGCGCCAGCGATTGAAGACGGTGCACGCCTATGCCGTGACCCCCTTCCGACCGGACGATCTGATGACGATCGATCGCGAGGCGTTCCTCGGCAATCTGCGGTATCTCGTGGAGGCCGGCGTGCAGGTCATCGCCGTCGGCGGCGGCACCGGCGAGATCGACGCGTTGCGGGCCGATGAACTGGAGTGGCTGGCCCGGCGGGCACTGGACGAGGTCGGGGGGAAGGCGCTGGTGATTCCCACGCTGCCGGGCAACACGGGGGTGGCGGTGGAACTGGCGTCCAGCTATCAGCGCTTCGGCGCAGAAGTCTGTCTGGCCATGCCGCCCTACCAGCGCAACGGTGTCCCTGATGACCTTACCGGCGTCACCGATCACTTGCGCCTGATCTCAGCGGCGGCGCCGGCTCTGCAACTGTTGCCGTACAATACTCAAGGCTGGAGCGTGGAGTTCTTCGAGCAGCTGGCCACAGTCGAGGCGGTGATCGGAGTCAAGGATCCGTGCTTCGACGACCATCCTCTGTTTCGTGCTATCCAGCGCCTTGGTGATCGCTTCGTCTGGATCGGCAACAAGCGCCATGACCCGGGCGTTCTGCATCTGCGCTACCAGGCCGGGATCGATGGTTTTACTGCAGGCTTCATCAACTTTCTGCCCGAACCAGAACTCGAGCTGGAGCGCCTCTCACACGACAGGGACTGGGAGGCCATGGTCGCTATTCAACGGCGATTGGCGCCGCTGGAGCGGCTACGCAACCGGTTTGGCGATGCGCTGATCAAGGCGGGGCTGGATGCCGTCGGTCTGGTGGGAGGCGCCGTGCGCCCGCCGCGGGTCGACGTCAGCGACAAAGGTCGCGCTGCCCTTGGAGCCGAGCTGGAAAAGGGCTGGGGGATACAGATTCACACTTGACTCTGATGCGTTTCACGGGGTAGGCTTGCACAACACTCAAGAACACGGAACGCCCGGCCGATAACAACACCATGCTGAACACCACGAACCGTCTCTATTTTGCCCCCTTCTACTTTGTCGACCCACATGCGGGAGTCGAAGGGACCGGATCGTAGGTTGTAGCAAACTCAACTACACCACGCCAAGCCCCCGACTCCTGATGGAGCCGGGGGCTTTTTTTGTTCTCCCGCAAAAGGAAGGATGCGACCTCATGCTCGCAACACAGGATCTGCACGTGACCGCAACTCAGGCTCTCATATCCCCCCGTCAGCTGAAAGAGGATCTGGTCATGTCGGAAGCTGCGAACCGGACCGTCATCGCGGGTCGCGCTGCAGTGGGGGAGATTCTCCGCGGTGAGGATGACCGGTTGCTCGTCATCACCGGGCCCTGCTCGATCCATGACCCGCAGTCTGCCCTCGAATACGCGAGGCGACTGCGGGAGTTGAGCACAGAACTGGCCGATCGCATGTGCCTCGTCATGCGTGTCTACTTCGAAAAACCCCGCACGACGGTCGGTTGGAAAGGCCTGCTGAGCGATCCGCGGCTGGATGGTTCGCAGGATATGACGGAGGGACTGCGGGTCGCTCGCAAGCTCCTGCTCGACATCAACGAGATCGGTCTGCCAGCCGCGACGGAATCCCTGGATCCGATCACGCCTCAGTATGTCTCGGATCTGGTGAGCTGGGCGGCCATCGGGGCGCGCACCACCGAATCTCAGACCCATCGTGAGATGGCGAGTGGCATGTCCATGCCGGTGGGCTTCAAGAATTCCACGTCGGGGGATCTGCAGGTTGCCGTGGATGCCATGGAGTCCGCCCGCCATCCACACAGTTTTCTCGGCATCGACGTCGACGGCCGCACGGCCGTTATCCGCACGGGCGGCAATACCCTGGGACATCTCGTGCTTCGTGGCGGAGTCGATGGTCCGAACTATCACGCCGACGATCTTGCCACCGCCGCCAGTCTGATACGGACCGGCACGGGCCGTCTGCCCGCCATCATCGTCGACTGCAGCCACGCCAATTCCGGCAAACAGCACAGCCAGCAGGAAGGAGTATGGGAAGCGGTCGTCGAGCAGCGGGTCGGAGGCAATGAGTCGATCGTCGGACTGATGGTGGAGAGTCACCTCGAGGAAGGCAGTCAGACGCTCGGTGCACAGGGGAGCGAAGGACTGCGCTACGGCGTCTCGATCACCGATGAGTGTGTCGGCTGGCAGACGACGGAGCGCATGCTGCGCGGCGGGTACGAGGCTCTCGGCAGGAGTGCGTCGAAAGCGGCGTGATGCGGTGGGTCACGGGGTGGTGGTGATCAGGCGATCGCAATCGCCGGTCGGGTCACGGGGTGGTGGTGATCAGGCGATCGATCTCAAGTTTTAGTACATCGAGTACTTCGTCGTAGCCGAACTTGCCGATCAACTCTCCACCCCTCTTGAGGTTGACGAAGGTCGGGGCGCACCACATGCCGAGATCGGCATCGTCCGTCTCGCCGGGGCCGTTCACCCGGCAGCCCATCACGGCGATGGTGAGGCAGTGCATCCTGGCATACTCAGTCACCTCCCTCACTCTGTGCGCCAGGTCGATGAAGGCCTCGTTCTCGACCCGGGAGCAGGAGGGGCAGGAGATGATGTTGAGCCCCTCCGGGCGGTATTCGGGAACCGAAAGGTAGCGGCCGGCCTCGATGTCGTGAAGGATCTGGCGACCCGCGATGATCTCCTCGCCCTTGTCGTCGAAGGGCAGGGTGAGTGATACGCGGATGGTGTCGCCGATACCGGCCGACAGCAACTGCTCGAAGGCGATGCGGGTCTTGACGATGCCCTCAGGAGGCATGCCGGCCTCGGTGACTCCGAGATGGAGCGGGACCTCCGGGCGCTGGTCGGCGAAACGTCTGTTGGCGTCGATCACCTTGTTGGGATCGGAGTCCTTCAGCGACACGCAGTAGCGGGTGAAGCCGATCTCATCGAGCATCTCGCAGTGTTCGAACGCCGATGCCAGCATGGGCCCGATAGAATCACCGGCGGGGAACTGTGCCACCTTGTCCGGATCGACGGATCCGGCGTTGACGCCCACCCGCATGGCGCAATCGTTGCTGCCGGCGATCTCGGCCAGGTACCGCACCTTGTCGCGGATCGAACGCTCCGGCTCGTGATGGTAGAGATGGCCCGGATTGTAGCGGATCTTCTGTACGTGAGGCGCGATCACCTCGGCGAGCCGGTAGTGCTCCTGCAGGTCGACGCTCAAGGGGCGTTCGGCCACCTCCGTGATCTGTGTCAGAGCCTCTGTGTCCCGGCGACTGTCGACGGCGATACGGATGATATCCGCCTTGGCGTTCTGCAGCAGGCGGATCTGTCGGGTCGTGGCTTCGATATCCTGTGTCCTGGTGGCAGCCATGCTCTGCACCGCCACGGGATGGTCACCGCCGATGGTGACATCGCCGATTCGGACTTCGCGGGTGGGGTTTCTCGGTTGCCTGCTCACAGCGGCCAGTATACGGGCGGGTTTCGGGGCGAGCAAGGCGGAGTCCGGACTGCCCGGAGAGACCCGTGGGCACAAACCCCTTGCGAACGTAAGCGATCGTTTACTTATATTTGTCCCCATGAACACGGGACGGAAAAACCGACGTGGTGAAATCGTCGACGCCACGGTGCGTCTCGTGGCAAGGCAGGGCGTTTCAGGCGCTTCGATCCGGCAGATCGCCAGCGAGGCGGGGGTAACCGAGGGCGCCCTGTATCGCCACTTCGCCAGCAAGGACGATCTCTGCCAGCAGGCCTATCAGCAGATCGTGGCAGACATGGTGGCGGAGAAGGAGCAGATGCTGCGGCTACGGGCGGATTCGCTCTCGGTGCTGCTGCGCCATTGGATCCGCCTGTCCTTCGAGTATTTCGACCGCTACCCCGAGGCTTTCACCTACGTCCTGCTCACAACATATGACTTCACCGAGAGCGATATCACCCGTCGTCAGGGCAGGATGTTTTCGGAGTTGCTCGCCGAGGCCACCCGGGCGGGCGAGTTCCCCGAAATGGATCCCGTTCTCGCTATGAGTCACTTCAGCGGCCTCATGTTGAACATTCCTCGACTCATCAACGAGGGCACTCTGGCCCCACCGGCGCTGCAGTACGTCGATTCTGTCTCGTCAGCGGTGAACGCCGTGTTCGGTCTGCGGACCAAGCCGGAGTAACTGAGAAGGGCGGCACCGAGAGCCAATTGCTTGAGAAGGCAGGGAGGGGCCGTGGACACACATGTCCATGACTCCCCTTCTCGAGCGAGGGGGTCGGTGCCGCCTGCTTATTTCGTTACCCTCTGTAATCGATTTTCGTCTCCTTGAGAACGGTCGGGTTGATGCGTGTTCTGGTGACGGGGGCCAACGGCTTCGTCGGACATCATCTGTGTCGACGTCTGCTCGGTAACGGCGTCAGAGTCTCGGCTCTGATCCACCAGGGACAGGAGCGCCTGCCAGAGGTCACCAGCCTGTTGACCCTCACGGGAGACGTCAGGGACGCTGACGGCATGGTCGCCTCACTGACGGGACACGACCCGGTAGATGCCATCGCCCACCTGGCGACACAGCCGCCCGGCGCCGGTCCCAGATGCGGGACGAATGAACAGAGGACGACGAACGTACTGCTCGCCGCACGTGGCGCAGGGGTGGGCCGCGTCGTCTTCACCTCGACGATGAGTGTCTTCGACTTTCTCCATGACGAACCACAGCCGCCGCTCGACGAAGATCACCCACCAGACCCGCGCGACGCCTATGGCGCGGAAAAGCTGGCGGCGGAACATCGTTGTCGAGCCGAAGAAGGCGGCGGCCTCTGTGTCCCCATCCTCCGGCTGGCCGGCCTTTTCGGTCCCGGGAAACGTGCCGGTGCCGTGTACAACTTTCGACGCTCCGCCCTGCTGGACGAAGAGATCATCATCGCCGCGGACCGCCGTGTTGATCTGCTGTGGGTCGAGGATGCCGTGTCCGCCGTGGTAGAGGCACTGTCGCCGGAGGGACCGACGGGGACATATCATATCGGGTCCGGCGTTGCTCAGTCCCTGTCCAGCATCGCACGGATGGCCGTCGAGGTGGCTGGCAGTACAACGGCGGTGACCGTACAGGGCCCCGGCAATTCGTTCTGTCTCGACATCCACCGGGCCCGCCAGCAGCTTGGCCTGACGCCGACGCCGATGGCCGTTGCCCTTGCCCGGTTCCTGCCGTACGTGGCCGACGATCTGAAGCAGGAACGTCCATGACCCAACCCTCGCTGCAGAAGGCCAAGCC
>DASCMS010000094.1:0-46738 GCA_036011085.1 Candidatus Latescibacterota bacterium | reverse complement strand
GACAGCGGATGTCCTACCATATGTACGTTTCGAATTCGGGCAGCAATCACCTGTCCCACTTCCTGATGGACGAAGAGACCGGCGGCCTGGCAGCGCAGCCCGATATCGACCTGGGCGGGGCGCCCGGGGCGCTGGCGACGGATGCTGAGCAGCGCTGGCTGTTCGCCTGTATGCGCTCACAACAGGAGTTCGTCACCTACGCCATCGACAGAAGCAGCGGCGCCCTGACGCGGGTTGGCGGCGTGTCGGCGGGCAGCGCCCCCTACATCTATGTGGACGACACCGACAGCTACCTGCTGGCCACCTACTACGGCGAGGGTGCTGTCTCGGTTCACGGGATCGACGGGGAAGGCAAGCTCTCGACAGAACCCCTGCAGTGGATTGAGACGGCCGGCCATGCGCACAGCATTCAGACGGACCGCAGCAACCAGTTCGCCTTCGTGCCGCACACCATGCCGGCCAATGCCATCTATCAGTTTCGTTTCGATGCCGGCAGCGGCCAGCTGACGGCGAACGATCCACCCTTCATTCAGCCTGAAACGCCGGAAGGGCCGCGGCACTTCGTCTTCCATCCGACGAAGGATCTGTTCTACTCGGTCAACGAGGATGGCTGCACCGTGTCGGCCCATCACTTCGACGCACAGAAGGGTACACTGAGCTCTTTTCAGGTGATTTCCACACTGCCGCCTGGCACCGACATGGAGGGTATGTCGACGGCGGAGATCAAGATGACGCACGACGGTCAGCACCTGTACGCCTCGAATCGCGGTCACAACACGCTGGCACATTTCCGGGTGAATGACGACGGTACCCTCGCCGAGGTCGATCGGTATGAGACGGAGGCGGTGCCGCGCTTCTTCGACATCGATCCCACGGGCCGGTTCGTCTACTCCGCCGGACAGAACACCGGGCGTCTGGCGTCGTATCGGATCGGCGACGGGGGGGGACTGGAGCCGATGGTGGCCTACGAGGTCGGCGAGACCCCGTTGTGGATCCAGTTCGTCAAGCAGATCTGAACACAGGAGAGAACGCGTGGCCGACAGAGATGAGTTCGTCCGACCCTTTCCGGCGCTGACACCGGCACAGCGCTACCATCTCGACGTACTGGGCTACGTCGTCATCGAGAACACGCTAACGGCTAACGAGGTGGGCCGCCTGCTGGCGGCGATGCAGCGGCTGAAGCGGGATCTCGAGGCGGCCGGAGAGGGAGACCCTGTCCGCGGCTGCCGTCTCAGCGTCAACCTTGCCCATCACCGCCACTTTGCCCACATCCTGGAAGCGGACGAGGCCATCTACGACTACCTGACCCACCCCCGCCTGGTGGGTATGACGGAGGAGCTGGTGGGCGGCACGGTACGCCTGGAGGAGTCGGAGGCGGTGATCAACTCGCGAGATCCGGAGGCGAGATGGGATGGTCGTTACGGCTTCCACACCGGAACGGGTCCGGATGTCGGCACGTACGTCGAGAATGGCCTCACCCACTGCATCTTCGTCAAGACGCTGACGAACCTGACGGAGCTGGGACCCGACGACGGCGGCACCGTGTGCATCGCCGGCAGCCACAAGATCAAGGCGTCACGGGAGGAGATCCTGGCCTGTGCCTACGATGACCGTTCACTGATCCACCAGGTGGTGGCGCCGGCGGGATCGACGCTGCTGTTCGGCGAGGCGCTGATTCACGCCACGGGCCATATCACAAGTGATCGCGAGCGGTGCATCGTCATCGGCGGATACACACCGACGATGTTCCAGGCGTGGAACGGACAGGAACCCAGCCGCGAGTTTGTCGAGAGGTCGGTGGAGCCGCGACACCGGGCGCTGATCTCGGGCAGCGACAAGTGGCAGTGGCACCAGCGCCGCCGTGCCCTGGGAGAGCCAGTCGCCTCAGGTTAGGTCGGCAGTCATCAGATTGGCGTAGTGGTCGAGCACCTGGCGCAGGACCAGATGATGGGCCGCCACCCGTTGGTCGAGAGGCCAGGCTGCGGAGGGAGTCTCCGGCAGGACGCCGTGACAGGCGGCTTCGAAGAAGCCGTACGCTGACCAGCCCTGCTCCCGCCATTTCGGATGGATGCCGAAGAGGCCCTCCGAAATCGGCAGTTCCAGACCGGCATCGGTGTTATCCTCGCTGTCGATGGGTCCGATCTTCGCCTTGATCGCGGCGATGATCTGCGGTCCCAGCAGGCGGTCATCGGGGTGCCCCTCGTACATATAGAATCCTGTGGCCTCGTAGTCCTCGTGCAGGTCGAAGAGGATGTCGAAGCGTCGGCCCCGCAGCATGCGGCGCAGGGTGACCGACTCGATGACGTCGTCGTCGGACATGGCGCGGTTGATGTCCTGGCCGGCGCTGTTGGCGCGCGTGCCGGCCTCGTAACCGGAAGGATTGACGCAGGGGATGACGAAGAAGGTGAAGTGGTCGAGATACCTCTTCCCGAAGCCTTCGAGGAACTGCAGCACCGCTTCG
This sequence comes from Candidatus Latescibacterota bacterium, assembly GCA_036011085.1. Taxonomy (GTDB): domain Bacteria; phylum Latescibacterota; class UBA2968; order UBA8231; family UBA8231; genus UBA8231. Next base: position 44,277 of record DASCMS010000094.1, on the reverse strand, counting down.
ACCGTGGCGGGTTCGTCGCCATGAACGCCGGAGGTGATCAGCACGTTCAGGCGGCCCTCGACGGGCTCACCGAACGTGGCGGCCCACATGGGATGTCCCGTGGCCTCGCCGATGATCTCGCAACGGGCCGCGGAGATGGCCTGCAGGCGGGTCAGGAACTCGGCGTAGCGCCGGGAGGGGGTGGTGTCGTGGTTCATTCTGACTTCCTAAGATTCGGGATCTTGCTGTCAGGCTGTCAGAAGGTAGCACCCAACGCAAGTACGCGAGAGGACACCCAACTATGCGAATCGATGCGGCAGGTCTGAACGAAGGCGGACGCATGACGGGCCTCGTCTACGGTGACTGTGGGATCACACTCGCGAACCGCGTGCTGGTGGAGGACGACGCCACCGCCATCGGCCAGCCCCAGGGGGCGACGGAGCGTTCGTGGTTCGAGGTATTGGATGGCGAGGTACGGATTCTCAAGGAACTCGTCCTCGACGATGGCAGGGCCCATGCCGCCTGGCTGACCTGGTGCGGCGTGGAAGCGGAGAACAACGACGTGCCGCTGCATCTGTCGGTGAACGGTGTCGACGTCCTGCGTCCGCCCACGAAGCAGGCGCACCCGCAATGCCGGCATTACTACACGTCCGACTGGGCGCCGTCACACTTCGACAACTGGTTCGTCGTGGAGCTGCCTGTATCGGCGTTGCGCAGCGGCACGAACACGATTGAGATGTGGACGAACGACGTAGCTGCAACCGATGAGGTCGGGGTCAGGGAACCGGGCTGGCAGGTCATGGTGGCGGCCGACAGCGAACGTGAACGAGGTGCGGATCCGCCGTTGCCGCCGGTGGGGCGCAGCGCCAGGAGTCGGGATGGCGGAGACACCTGGGAACGGGACGGACTGGGGCAGAAGAATGAGATCAAGGGGGAGTACTGTGTCCGACTGAGTCTGGACCGGTATGGACGATCGGGGGTGTTCCGCTCGGCGGCGATCGATGTAACCGGCACGGATGCGGATGTGATCCGGCCGGACGTAACGGTGGATGCCTGCTCGGCGACGTGGGAAGTAGAAGGTACTGGAGATGTGGCACTCCGAATCCGCTTCGCCGATTCCCCGGATGTGGACGCGGCCAACGCCTGGTCGGACTGGCAAGGCGTCGAGGGGCTGAGCGGATCGTGGCAGGCGCCGGCCGGGCGCTGGCTGCAGTTCGAGGCGACGTTGCGCACCGACGACCCGCTGGTTTCTCCGTCGCTGCAGGGCGTGACGGTGGAGGCGCAGGTGCAGCCGGCGGCGGTGGATCGACCACGAGCCCGGCTTCTCGAGATGCAGAACTCCCATGTCACGCGGTCGTCGATGGACTACACCTGGGAGAATCCCGAGGCCCTGCGCGATCTGCGCCAGCGGTTCGAGCTGGACCAGGTCGTCGACGGCGCGGCGACCCAGTTCGAAGCGCAGCTGCGCCTCATGCACTGGGCCTACCGGATCCCCATCGGTCGTCTGGACCCGTACGCCTGGCGCTACGACGATCTGCCGCAGCTGGAGCGGGAGGAAGACGGCTCGATTCGCCTGCTGGGGCCGTATGAGCAGCCGCGCCGGGAGGGGCACTGCCTGTTCTGCAACTTCACTCTGATCGCAGGCCTGCTTTCCCTGGGGTACCCGGCACGCTGGGTGAACATCTCGACGAAACACACCTATGGTCACGAGGTCACCGAGGTCTGGTCCGATGACTTCGACAAGTGGGTCTTTCTCGACGCCACGCGCGACTACTACATGGTCGATCCGGACACCGGCGTGCCGCTCAGCCTGGTCGAGATCGGCGAGCGTGTGGGAGAGATTCTGACGCAGCCGGTGACCTGGGAGCAGCCCATCCCTGCCCAGCTGCCACAGGGCGTCTCACCCGACAACGTGCGGGTCACCTACCGGCCGCCCCATCACGGCGGTCCCGTGTTCGTCGACGGCGCCGATCATGACCTGCTGATGATCGGCCACCTGCAGATGCCTCGGCGAAATGACTTCGCCACCCGGCCACAGCCGGTTCCCTGGCGCCTCAGCAGCAACTGGGGCTCGAGCGAGTTCACCTGCTGGTCGAGCCGGATGTTTCCGCCAAAGCTGGAATACGCCCACGGCACCAACCGCCGCCAGGACTGGGAGCCGTCGCTGAACCGGGCGCAACTGACGTTGAGCGAGACGGCCGATGTCGCCGTGCTGCGTGTGGACGCGGAGACGGTGACGCCCTGGTTCGAGGCCTTCGAGGTGCGAGTCGACGGTGGCGACTGGCAGACACAGTCAGACGCACGATGGTCGTGGGAACTACACGAAGGCAGGAACGAGCTGCAGGTCAGGATACGCAACTCGTGTGGCATCCGGGGTCGGGAGAGTACTGCCGCTGTCGTCTTCACTCCCTGAGTCCAGGGACAGTCCTGGTTATTTTACCAGCACCATGTGCCGGGTCTCACGGACCACGCCGTCTGTCGACAGGCGGTATAGATAGACGCCCGGCGCCGACCTCCGGCCCGCCCTATCCTCACCGTTCCAGATGACCCGACGCGAACCGGCCGTCTGCAACCCGGACGCCAGCGTCCGCACCCGCCGCCCGAGGATGTCGTAGACCGTCAGATCGACGACAGCCCCGGTGCCAAGTGAGTAGCGGATCATCGTCGACGGGTTGAAGGGGTTGGGGTAGTTCTGGTCCAGCTCGAAGCCGCGGGGAGATGTTTGCATCACCCCGGCCACGGCCGTGACCACGGGCTCTTCATCGGGCAGCGGCAGGAAGCGGTAGATGCTGCCGCCGTAGCCGACCACGTAGAGCTCGCCTGCCTCGTCTTCACCGAAGGAGGAGACGCTGGCGGCAGCGGTGACGATGCGAGCCGATTCGGTGATGGCCGTGCCGTCGTGGCGGATGGCCCAGATGTGGCCGGAGCCGAAATCAGCATAGACGTAGGCACCGTAGAGATCTCCGAGACGCTGGCCTCGATAGACGTAGCCGCCGGTGACCGAGACGCCGTCGCTGCGTCCGTACTGGAGGACCGGCGGCTCGAGGCCGGACTCATCGCAGGTCGTAGCCTGGAAGCACTCGAACCCCTCCTGCACGTTCCAGCCGTAGTTGCCACCGCGACGGATGAGGTCGATCTCCTCCTGCCGACCCTGACCGACGTCACCGGCCCAGAGATCTCCCGTGACACGGTCGAAGCTGAAGCGCCAGGGGTTGCGCAGGCCCCAGGCCCAGATCTCCTGACGCCAGCCATCCCCGTTGCCGGCCAAGGGGTTGTCCGGCGGGATGCCGTATTCAAGACCGTCCTCCTGTCGATCCACATCCAGCCGCAGAATGGTCGCCAGCAACGTGGTGGGATTCTGGCCGTTGCCGAAGCGGTCATTCGACGCCCCGCCGTCGCCAAAGCCGACGTAGAGCATGCCATCGGGGCCGAAATCGATCTGCCCACCGTTGTGGTTCCCTGCCGGCTGATCCACCTGCAGCAGCAGGCGCTCGGCGGACGCATCGAGTGAGTCCGGGTCGGCGGAGACCGACATCTCGGCGACGCGTGAGACCAGGTTGCCCCACGTGTAGGAAAGAAACACGCGGCCGTTGTCGGCATAGTCGGGATGGAAGGCCAGACCGAGAAGACCGGCCTCGCCAGGCCCACTGTTGACAATGTTCGAATGATCGAGGAACGTGCGTACCGTGCGGCTTTCGGGATCGATCACCTTGATGACACCGCGCTGCTCAACGATGAAAATGCGTCCGGAACGGTCGCCGGCATGGGTGAGGAATACCGGGCTCGCCAGAGATGCAAAGTCGAATACACGTTCCATCTCCCGCGGCGCCAGAGGTTGGGCGAGGGTGGAAGTTGCTGTCAGCAGGAGCAGAACGAAAGGTCGCATGGGTTTCAGGCACTCTCGAATGAAGGTGAATTCCGTGTCCTCTACGGTGCCGGTTACCGGCAAGCAAGGCAAGACATGATCGACGTCGCCTGGGACAGGAAGGGACTGCACAGCGTCTCCGAGGACAGTGATGTCCTCATCGTCATCGACGTGCTGTCCTTCACGACCAGCGTGGCCATCGCAGTCTCACGTGGGGCCACCGTGTTTCCCTGTCGCTGGCGGGACGAGGGGGCTGCAGGGCTTGCCAGCGAGCACGATGCCGAACTGGCTCTGGGGCGTGGCCGAGGGACGCGATGGTCCCTGTCGCCGTCATCACTGGTAGGGGCCCCGGAAGGACTTCGGATCGTGTTGCCGTCGCTGAACGGGTCCACCCTGACAATGGAGGCATCAACGCACGGTGCCGTGTTTGCCGGCTGTCTGCGCAATGCGACGGTGACGGCCCATGCCGCACAGGCCAGCGGCCAGAACATCAGCGTCGTCGCCGCTGGCGAGCGCTGGACGGACGACGGCAGCCTGCGACCCTGTCTCGAGGACTGGGTCGGCGCCGGCGCCATCGTCCACCAGCTGACGGGTCCCAGATCCGCTGAGGCGCGGGTGGCTGAGGCCGCCTTTATCGAACTGGCGGATGAACTCGAATCAGCCCTGCTCAGCTGTCCGTCAGGACGGGAACTCATGGCCAAAGGCTGCCCTGGAGATGTACATCTGGCGGCACAGCTGGATGTTGCCGATGCCGTCGCCGTGCGCCTTGTCGACGGCGCGTACGTGGCCTGTCCCTGAGGGTGACACCTCGGCAGCACGAGTACCGGGCGCTGCGCTTGAGGCCGGATCCTCGACCATTTTCCGGATTTCTACACTTTTTTCCTGCAGATGTGACCCAGATCACTCAAGTTACCCCCCTGGTCGGTCGATAGTATATACTAAGAAGTAACACATGGTATAATCGGGAAGATACTACCATGGCCTTGAGAATCGTTCGACAGTCCCTCTGGGGCGGTGTGCTCGTCTCGTTTCTTCTGATTGGGCTGATTGCCGCAGGCATCGCCTGAACAGCCAACTTCAGAGGGGTGCCCCCGGGAGGCGACGCGAAGCCATCGCGGGGGAAGGGAACGTCTCCCGGGGTGCCCCTCCAACAGACTGCTCAACGCCGGACTCCCAGCAGGGGGTGCGGCTTTTTTTGTCACGCCCCGCCGATGAGGGCGCCGGCGGCAAAGACCAGAGCGCCGCCGAGGACGACCTGCAGCGTGGCGCGCCAGAACGGTGTTTCCATGAACCGGTTCTGGATCCAGGCGATGGCCCACAATTCGACAAAGACGATGGCAATGGCGATGACCGTGGCTGTTGCGAACTGTGGAATCAGATAGGGGAGGGCGTGACCCAGACCGCCGACAGTGGTCATCACACCCGAGGCGATGCCCCGCTTGGTCGGCGATCCGCGCCCGGACAGTTCGCCATCGTCGGAAGCGGCTTCGGTGAAGCCCATGGAGATACCGGCGCCGATGGAGGCGGCCAGGCCGACGAGGAAGGTGGTCCACGTGTCGTGGGTGGCGAAGGCCGTAGCGAAGATCGGCGCCAGAGTGGAAACCGATCCATCCATCAATCCGGCGAGCCCGGGCTGTATCCAGGTAAGGACGAACTGACGATGGGCGGCACCGTCCTCTTCTGATCGGGCGTCGGTGGGCAGCAGTTCCTCCTGCAGCTGATCGGCGGTCTCCTGGTGGCCGGCTTCCACGGCTGCCAGATCGCCAAGCAGCTGACGCGTGCCCGCATCGGAGGTCCGCTGGGCGGCCTTCAGGTAGAACCTCTGAGCGTCGTTCTCCATGTGGGCGGCTTCCTGGCGGATCCGATCCAGGCCCAGATTCTCCACCAGCCACACCGGTCTACGGCCATAGAAGCCGGCCACATGCTCGCGACGGATCAGCGGGATGACGTCGCCGAAGCGCCGCCGGTGCTCCTCGATCAGACTGCGGCGATGACCGTCCTCCTCCTCAGCCATGGCCTCAAAGACCCGGGCCGAGCGGGGGAACTCCTGGCGCAGGCGCTCGGCATAGGTCAGGTAGATCCGGCCGTCGTCCTCTTCCGAGGAGATGGCCAGCGCGAGGACTTCCTGCTCGGAGAGATCGTCGAACCGTCGACGCGACGAGACGCCTGGAATCATGGCTGCTCCTTGGGTCCAGAACCAGAGGCCGGCGAGGCGCCGGGCCATGGGACTAATCTTCAGATCACCCCAACCAGGTCAAGGCGCTTGCCCCGGACGTAGCCGTTCGATATCTCTTGGGCATGGCAAAGAACGTCGGGTACGCCAAACGCAGCCTGATCGACAAACTGGGCCTCAAGTCCGGTCACAGGGCCTGCTTCCATGGTGCGCCTGACGACTATGAGTCCACTCTGGGAGTGCTCCCGGAAGAGGTGACCGTCGTTCGTCAGTTGCGCGGCGAGTTCGACTTCATCCAGTTCTTCACCGATCGGCGGGCGGTGCTGGGGAAGCGTCTCCCCGCTCTCAAGAAGGCGCTGAAGAAGGATGGCATGTTGTGGGTGTCGTGGCCCAAGAAGGCGTCGGGGGTGCCGACGGATGTGACGGAGGACGTGGTGCGGGAAACAGCCCTTGGGAATGGCCTGGTGGACGTGAAAGTGGCCGCTGTCGACGACGTGTGGTCGGGTCTCAAGCTGGTCTACCGGAAGAGAGATCGATAGGAGCCAATGGTCGGTGACATCAACGATCAGTCTCGCGTCGACGAGAAGGGGCGCACCCGCTGGCAGCTCAACGAGCGTGTCGGTGATCAGTTGGCGCGTCTCGGCGACTACCTGGTCATCGGTGGGTACGAAGAGTCGCACACGACGGTCTACAAGCGATTGTCCTACACGATCAGCCGTTGGCCGGAATCACTGGAAACGCTGCGTCACGAGGGGCGCCTCAAACAGCTGCCAGGTGTCGGCCCGACGATCCAGGCCTTGCTGACAGAGCTGGTGGACACCGGCACCTGCTCGAAGTGGGAGGACTGGAAGGCACGCGTGCCCGAATCCGTCCTCGACCTGCGCGACATTCCGGGACTTGGCGCCAAGATGGTCCGGGTACTGTTCCTGGAATTCGGTATCGACAGTCTGGAGAAGCTGCGCGCCGCGGTGAACGAAGGCTGGCTGACGCAGATCCCGGGGCTGGGACCGAAGACGGTCACCAACATCCGTCGTCATCTCGAGGCCGGGGAGAGGGGTGAGGTGACGGGAGGGAACTAACCCGCCTCGTTCAAGAGATCCACACCGTCTTGGTTTCGAAGAAGGGCTCCAGGCCCATCTCGCCATACCGTCGGCCAATGCCGCTCTGCTTGAAGCCACCCCAGGGCGTGCGATGACTCAGCGCGCTGCCACTGTTGATGGTCACGATTCCCACTTCCAGTCGCCGCGTGAAGTAGCGTTGTCGCTCAGGTTCCTGAGTCCACAGTGAAACGAGCAGACCGTAGTCCGTGTCATTGGCCAGCGCCAACGCCTCGTCGTCGCTGTCAAAGGTCAGCACGGACACAACCGGTCCGAAGATCTCGTCGCGGCAGACCGGGCAGGACTGATCGTCAAAGGCAATCGCCGTGGGCTCGTAGTAGCAGCCTTTGGCGTACTCGTCTCCTGGTGGCAGACTGCCACCAAACAGCAGCGTGCCCTGTGCCTTTCCCATTTCGACGTAGCGTTCCACACGTGCTATCGCCGCTTTGTCGATCAGCATGCTGGGCCCCGCGGCCTGCGCCTTTTCCTGCAGCAGGGCGACAAACTCGTCGCGCACCGACTTGTGTACTATGATGCGACTGATGGCGGAGCATGCCTGTCCGGGGAAGGAGGATCCGGCGGTGGCCGTCGCCGCCGCTTCCAGGTCGGCATCGGGACGAATGATCTGCGCCGTCTTGCTGCCCAGATTCAACTGCACGCGCTTGAGGTCGTCAGCGGCGGCAGCCATGATCTTCTTGCCCGTTGCCGTACTGCCGGTGAAACTGATCAGGCGTGTCGCTGGATGGGCGACGAGAGCCTGACCTGCCTCAGGGCCACTGCCACTGATGGCGTTGACCACTCCGGCAGGGAAACCCGCTTCGTGAAATACCTGCATGGTCTTGAGCGCCTGGGGTGCTTCCTGTTCGGGCGCTTTGAGTACGACGGTATTGCCGGCCACGAGTGCCGGTACGGCCGCCAGGAGCGCTCCCAGCATGGGACCATTAAACGGGGCATAGATGGCCACGACGCCCAGCGGTTCCTTGTACGTGTAGTTGGTTCGCTGGTCGCTATGCTCGATCAGCGAACCTGCCCCATCATCCAGCATACCCACGTAATAGTCGATGAGCCGCTCAACCAGTGGCGGGATACCGCCGCCCGCCGGGGGCTGCACCTTGGCCTCGGCCAACTCGTCGGCCATGGCAGTGAGAGTCTCCTTCAGCTTGGCGAACAGGGCACGTTTTTTTTCGACGTCGCAGAACTTCCACTCTGTATAGAACGCATCGCGCGCTGCGGTTGCGGCCCGATCCACATCGACTTGACCTGCATCGGCGACTTCAGCGACCCGTTCGCCGTCGACGGGGCTGTACAGGGGATAGTAGCGTCCAGATTTGGCGGGGCAGATCTCGCCCCCGATCAGCAGATCACTCTTCTTGACGCTCAATCTCTCTCTCCCCAGTTGATCAACGGTGCGAGTTCTCTTCAAGCTTCTCAGTATCGTGACGGGTCACGGTAATATCTGTCGGTGGTCTGGTGCGTCAACCTGCAACTCGAAGCTGAAGAGGCCGCGACGCGGCCTCCGTGTATCACCGGATCGTCTTGTCCCACCTGGCAGGACGCCCCATACTGATCCCCATCGCATCCATCGCCTGGAGCATCAGATGCAGCATGAACCCGTGGAATACGAAGCCTTCGGTGCGTGCGGAGACGGGGTGGCCGATGATCTGCCCGCGATCTGCAAGGCGCACGAGCATGCCAATACGCACGGCCTGAGTGTCCGTACGAGGCCGGAGGCGACGTACCATCTCGGCCAGCAGGCGCTGACGGTGGTGATCGGCACGGACACCGACTGGAGCACGTCGCGTTTCACCATCGACGACACCCGGGTCGACGACCACAAAGCGTCGCTGTTCGAGGTGCGCTCCCTGCTGGAGCCGGAGGCCCTGTCCATCGATCGGCTGACGCGGGATCAGACACAACTCGATGTACGGCCAGAGCACGACTGCCATGTGCTGGTGGAGAACGATCACAAGCGGATCTACATCCGGCGGGGTCTCAACCAAAACGATGGCGTGCCCCAGCACGACTGCTTCGTCCTGCGACGAGACGGCACGGTGGAGTCGCCCATCGACTGGAAGTACGACGAGGTCACCCGTGTTGTGGCCCGGCCCATGGACGATACGCCTCTGACCGTGCGTAGCGGCGTCTTTACCACCTATGCCAACCGTATGGCGCAGGACGTGGGCTACAACTACTGGTCCAGGAACATCGTCATCACCAGATCCAACACCGTTCTCGACGGACTGACGCACTACGTGGTCGGAGAGACCGAGGTGGGGCATCCCTATTCCGGTTTCGTCAACATTCAGCAGTGTGCCGATATCACGTTGCGCAACTGTTTCGCCACTGCCCACAAGATCTACTCCACCATCGGCGCCGCCGGCAAGCCGGTACGCATGGGCAGCTACGACTACAGTGCGAACAACGTGGTCGGCCTGAGTCTGATCGGCTGCCGCATGAACCACATCACCGACAGGACCCGCTGGGGCGTGATCGGGTCGAATTGCTGCAAGAACATCCTGCTGCAGGACTGCACGCTCTCGAGAATGGACACGCACATGGGCGTGTCCGGCACGTACACGATCCGTGACTGCACGCTGGGCTGGATGGGCTTGAATGCGATCGGTCGCGGGCGGCTGACAGTGGAAGACAGCACGCTGTACGGTGATTCGCTGGTCAGCTTCCGCGCCGACTACGGCAGCACCTGGGAGGGTGAACTCGACATTCGCAACTGCCGCTGGATTCCGGCGGCCGGGCAGAGCTGCCAGCCGTACCTGATCAACGCCAGAAACGACGGGATGCACGACTTCGGCTACCCGTGCTCGATGCCCCGGGAGGTGACGATCGACGGGTTGGTCGTGGATGATGCCGACACACCGGATGACTATGAGGGGATGTATCTGTTCACCGACCCCGATGAGACGAGCAACAGCGTCGACGAGATCACCCCGACGCCGGTACGTCCGTTCCCCTATGCGCCCTGCCGGAAGGTGACGATCCGCGGACTCACCACGAGCAGCGGCAGGCGGCCGAGGTTTTCACCCAATGCCAAGCTGAGCGCCGAGGCGGAGGTGGTCTTCGAGGAGTAGGACCGATGTCGCCCCGTGGATCGCGGCGCCCTATTCTGGTCGCACTGTCGTCCCCGGGAGTTCGTTGATCACGTTGACGCCAAAGTCGCTCAACGTTTCGATCCAGCCGCGGACCACGGCGGCATCCGGCGTCTCTGTCTCCTGCAGGTGCTGTGACGCCTCGGGAAGACCGAAGCGCTGGATCTTGCTCAGCCCCAGTCGATGGTACGGCATCACCTCCACACCCAGCAGGTCGGGCAGGTCGCCGGCAATCCCGGCGATGGCGCGGAAATGGGCGGCGCGGTCGTTCATCCCGGGTACGATCGGCAGTCGTAGCAGGATGGTGGCACCCGCCTCGTGCAGTCTGTACAGGTTGGCGAGAATCAGCTTGTTGTCCACACCCGTATACCGAACATGGCGATCGGGGTCGGTCTCCTTGAGATCGAACAGGACCATGTCGAGCCATGGCAGGACGCGCTCGTACCGTTCCCACGGACTGTGTCCACAGGTCTCGACGACACAGTGCAGACCAGCTTCACGGCCCGCCTGCAACAGAGCGGCGCAGAATTCCACCTGCAACAGCGGTTCGCCGCCCGAGAGTGTCATACCGCCGTCGGAGGTTTCGTAGAAGGGCAGATCCCGCAAGACCTCGCCGATGATCTCTGCCACCGTTGCCTCGCGACCGACGATCTCAAGTCCCTGGGAACGGCACTTCTCCGTGCACCTGCCGCACACCGCACACGCCTGGCGATCGATGGCGTGCTGACCATTGACCCTGTGGTGGGCACCCTCAGGGCAGGCCTCGAAGCAGAAGCCGCAGTCAACACACTTGTCCTGCAGGAAGGAGAGTTGCTGCCTGGGGCTGATGCCCTCGGGGTTGTGGCACCACTGACATCGAAGAGGACAGCCCTTGAGGAAGACAGTCGTGCGGATTCCCGGTCCGTCATGGATGGAGAACCGCTGGACGTCGAAGATCCGTCCTGAGAGCTGCCCGGTCACAGGCCGTGTCGGGTGCGGGCGATCAGTTCGTCCTGGTAGATCGGTTGGAGTGAGACGAAGCGGTCGCAGAAGCCCCAGACCCGAACGATGAGGTCACGGTATCTGTCAGGGTCTTGCCTGGCGGCGCGCAACATGTCACCACTAACGGCGTTGATCTGCAGCTGTGGACCCCGAAGCTTGAGCCAGGTGCGGACGAGGGCTTCGAACTTCATCAGTCCAGTGTCACCCCCCAGGCTGGCCGGGTCGAAGACCATGGTCAGCGAAGAGTTCCACTGTACGATCATGGGATCGATCTTGGTCACCGATCTCATCACGGCGGTCGGTCCCTTCGTCTCGGTGCCATTGGCCGGGGCGAGAGTGGGGGACATGGGCTGCCCCTCGAGACGGCCGTCCGGCGTGGCTGCCGTACCGTGCCCGGTGGTCACGTGATGGGCCTGGTGGATGCCGCTGAGAAAGCGCGAACCGTCAGGCATGCGGTGTTTCCAGATCTGTTCGGAGGCAAAGCGGAACATGTCCGCCCCGGGCAGGTCGGCGTCATCGTCGTCATTGCCCCACTTCGGGGCCGCCTGCATCTGACGCTGCAGATCCTCGTGTCCTGCCCAGTTGGCCTCGCAGGCCAGCCGCACCTCGCCCAGGCTGGACGCACCGTCCTCATAGACGACCTGCCGCAGGGCGGCCAGCGAGTTGATCATCACCACCGGCTGCGCCAGCATGACGCCCTTGTCGCGAATGGCCAACCCGCCATTGGCCAGATCCAGCCCGGACTCGATACAGTCGTCGAGGGAGACAGACAGCAGCGGGCACGGCATGCCGGTACGGGTCTGCAGGTTTTCACTGTAGCGCTTGCACAGAGCGGCGATCTCGTCCGCCACCAGTCGCCTGTAGGCCGACAGGAACGTCTCCCAGTCGGCGTCGTCGGGGACCGCGGCCATCGCCTGCAACAGCAGGTCTGCCAGGCGCACGGCGCCGGCCAGATAGAAGTCCGACTTGCCGAAGATCGTCACGTCCTGGCAGGCGTCGATGGCATAGTCCCGGGCATCCGCCGGATCGAGCCCTGCACCTTCGAGGGCCGGTACGAAGACGTCGTCGTTGAACACGGCGATCTGCGACCGGCCCATCCGCCACAGCCTGCAGACTTCGCGGATCAGGTCGGGGGGGCTGCCATCGTGGAGGCGCACCGCCGGCTGGGGATCGGGCATGTTCAGTCGCTCGAGGGAATCGAGCACCGCCCAGGTCACAGGGTTTGTGGCGTCAGCGCCGTCGCGGGTGAGCCCCGAGAGCATCACACCGTTGTTGATCAGGGACACGCCCTGCCACAACTCGTTCTGATCGTTGCATTTGACGATGAAGCAATCGAGCAGTTCGCGGGCGTCGTCCGCCTCGACCGGATCGGACGGCCAGAAGGGGGCGAGCACCTGGTCGAGGCGACCCATGGACACCAGGCAACCCACCTCCAGCACGATCAGACACCAGCAGGACCAGTAGAGCTGCAGTGCCTCGTGCAGGTCGCGTGGGGTACCGGTGGTCAGGTGCTGGCAGATGCCGGCGATCCGTTCCAGCTCGACCCGGCGCAGCGGGTCATCGGTTTCTCCGGCCAGCTTGTCCGCGAGGGCGGCGTAGCGGGCAAGAAGTACACCCACCGCTTCGCAGGAGATGGTGAAGCTGTTGAGGTACTCACGTTTGACCGGGTCTGTCTCAGCAGCCTTTCGCGTCTCTGCACGGCTACTCAATTCACCCAGACCATGGCGGATGAGCTTACCGAAGCCAGGCACATTGTGACTGGTGGATCGACCCTTGTCGATACTCTCCGCTTCGGCGTCGTCACGGAAGAAAGGCGGCAGCAGCGGCTGCCAGATGTTGCCGTTCTGGTCTGTGGGTGGCAACAAGGTTCGCAGACCGACGATCAACTCTCCGGGTTCGATGGCGATGGGCATGCCTTCGCAGGCCAGGTGGAGCGCGTGGGCGCGACGCTCTGCCAGGGAGCAGTCAAGAGAGGCTACCGACCACGCGGCGGGTCGGGCGATACGATGAGCGGCGTGCTCGTATCCGTTCATGCGCTCGCGCAGGTCCTGGACACGGGGTGTGGTCGGGTGTTCGGCTGTCATCGTCATGGTAGGGGCTCCACCGCCAGCGGCGGCTGTGGCTGTCTGTGGCAGGTCATGTCGACGGTCGTTCAAGTATAGTCCAGTGCGCCACTATCCAGGGAGGCAGGTGAACCCCTGTTCCGAGAAGTGCTGGTCGAAGGCGAAGACATCCCGAATGCCACGTCCACGCATGGCTGTAAAGCTGACGCAGTCGACGAGGCTGAGGCGCCGGCTGCCCACTGCCAACACCGACGCCATGCCGGCCATGTGCTCGGCCTCGGTAACCCATTCGATGCCCAGGACGGGGCGCACATCCTCCTGGAACAGCCGAATGGCGTCGATGCCGATTCGATGCTGGAGCAGGGCTGTTGTCTCCACCATGACGTAGTTCGTCGTGACGAGAGGAGTCTGTGCCTCGACGAGGTGTCGCCACTGAACCGACGCCCGCCCATGGTTGAGATCGTCTGCGTCCAGTGTCGCATACAGGGCGGAGGTGTCGACGAAGACTGTCAAGCGCTATACGCCCCCGCTGCAATCGTGTCGTGCTCTGCGGAGCCATCTGCACGACCGGAACGGAAGCGGCCCGCGGCTTCGACGGCCCGACGAATGCGGTCCTCGGGTGTGGGCGCGTGGGCTGAAGCCCGGTACATCTGTTCGACCGAATCGCGGATCACCTCAGCCATCGACACCTGGCGTTCTGAAGCCAGACGCTTCACGAGTTGGGCCTGTTCTTCTGTCAACTGGATCTGAGTCCGGATCATCTATCCCTCATGATGTCAATCTTGCCGCTATGATAACATACGCCGGTGCTCCCGGCAACTCGATATCCATGGCTGTGCCTGGGTCGAGAGGGGCTGTCAGAATGAAATCCTGAGGAGTTCTAACGGTGCGCACTCGGAGGATGAAGGATGGTGACGTGTCAGAATACCGAAGGAGAGTAGCTGGGCAGGAGAGGGCAGTGAGACTATGACGCGATTCTGCGCGGGCATCCGCAATTCAAATCTCGAGCCGACCTGTTCTCCCCAGCCTCGTGTCACTTCATGGGTAAACCATATACCAGTTGCTGACCCCAACACAGAGGCCATAATGTGAGACTCGATCTCCTCGACGCCAGCAGCCAGAACGACTCCCGTGCCAAAAAGGGCACCCGCGTACGCCCCGACACTGATCAGTCTTGACCGGCCAAGTGTGTATTCTTCTCTGTCGGTCAGTCGATAGGCAAAGTAGGTCCCAACAGGCAATCCCAGAGCAACCGACCATACGTAGGGCCGTGGGTGTCTGTCCCCGTCCACACCCGCAAGACGGACGATACTGGCACCATAGTATCCTCCAACGATCCCTCCAAGAGTGATCAGGTGGGCACGCCCCCGGTTGATGGGCTTGTGGCGAATCAAGCGCGTCGTTGCCAGGATACCAGCGGGTACTCCGAGCATCGCCGACGCCACATGGATTCTGTCCTGCGTTGGCTCCTCCAGATCATCGATATCGATGAGAAAGGGGATTATCAATCCATACAGTCCGCCGACCAATCCCCCCGTGCTGATCAGATCCGTCTCGCCCTTGTCAAAATGCCTGTGCGAACTGAGTCTGTAGGCAAGTAATCCTCCCAGAGGCGTACACAACATCGCCGAACCCACATAAGCCTTCTGACTCCCGGAATGGAAGAACACAGGGATTCCCAGTCCATACAGTGTGCCTGCGTAGTTGCCCCAGCGTATCAGATTGGAGCGTCCATAACCGAGTCGATAGTCTCGCGTGGCGCTGAGTGCTGCCACGAAAGAGCCCCCGACAGTCAGCAACTGCACGCCAGCGGCTCGATTCCCTTCCATCTCAAACAGGATCGTGGCCCCTGGACCATACAGCCAGGATCCATACAGGAAGGCATCGGTGGCCATTCTGAATCTGCCTTCCTTCTGCACCTCTGTTGCGGCCTCCTTCTGTCTCCTGTCTCTGGTTGCCTGGTCGATTACTACGATCTGGTTTCTGTACGCCTCGAACTGTCCTCTGGACAACAGGATGTCCTCGGCCAGTCTTCTACCCTCTCTCTGGTGTGTAATTCTCAGGTAGTACCGGTCTCCTCTTATCGAAAACCTGGCAAGAATAAAACCTTCGTACCCTGGCAGTATTGAGTATCGTGCTCTCTCCTGCGGGTCGATTTCATATCCCACAGAGTCAGTGATACGCACAACCTCATCGACAGTGGACTGTGCCAAGGAAGGTGTGCAGGCGCAGACAAGACAGATGCCCCTCAGTACTGACTGTCTGAGTCCTTTCGACAAGCGAGGCGCGCGCCTCTGAGTTGAGCTGTGTAGTTCGGGGAAGATGATCATACACGCCCCCTTGCAAGTTGGGTGCCAGGCACGAAGGAAGTCGTGCTGTGATCAACGATCCCGAGGACGAAGGTGGGCCTCTGCTATTGCGTGACTCTGCGTGGCTCTGCGCGCATGTTGCGCCGGACCCGTTGGTCGGCCGTCAGGCGTCTCGCCCAATGCAGCGAGGCGCTCGCCACGACTGCCATTGAGCCGGCAAGGCAGTTGAACAGGATGTCGATCGAGTCGAACACGCGGCTGGGCAGAAAGGCTTGAATGCACTCGTCCAGCACGCCGATCATCGACGCCACCACGACGGTGAGCAGGGCAGGGATGGGGACGCGGCGACCCCGGCTCGCTCGCTCCGTGAGCGCCTCAAAGACGAGTACCGCCACGACGGCGTACTCGACGAGGTGCGTTCGCTCCTCAACCGGACCCGTCATCCGCGCAAACGCCAGCAGGTAGACGGCCGTGACGCCGAGCACTACGCTGATCTCGAGCCCGCGTGGCCGCACGCTGAGCCCTTGTGTGGCGATGGTCGCCAGGACGAGGAGCAGGCAAAAGAAGAGAAGCTCCTCGATCAGACCCCGGTCGCGCAGTGCCCCGGCCAGCGTCGCCGCGAGGCCGAGAGTCGAGTAGATCGCCACGACGACGGCCAGCGTCCAAGCCCAGAGACGCCGCTCCCTGGCGGAGGAGAAGAGCGGCGAGGGCTGCGCCGGAGTCATTGGGATTGGCTCCTGCATCTGGCCTCCACTGGATAGAGAGTGTCGGGAACACGACCCGCTTGGCTTCAACTGCGTCCGTTGCTGCATAGCAACATTCGCGCCTCTCGTGGGTCAGAGTGACACCCGGCACAGACCTACGGCAGGCCCTGGTGGTTTGGTGATCGGCTCCGGGTTTCTCTGCCCCCAACCACGAAGGGGATATACATCAGAGCGAACAGGATCGGGAACGTCGCTGATACGGCGACGACAAATACCCAGTGAGGGTACTGATGTGCGAAAGCGAGCTTTCCTGGTGCCGAGAGCGTATAGAAGTAGTTCGTTCCCAGGTACAGGTTGACCGGTGTGATGACCAGGGCGTAGCCGCAGACGGCAAGGTAGCTGTGGAAGGCAGCCTTGGCCGTTGGCCTGTACTGACGTCCGAAGGTGAGATAGAAGCCGACGCCAACCAGCGAGATATGTGTCAGGAAGAAGCGGATCTCGGCGATGGTTCGGATGGAGCCGGACTCTGAGATCGCAGGAAAGCAGATTGCCAGAAAGGCGCCCACGACGCCTGGGAAATACGACAGCTCGGCGAAGCGCCTGCTGTTCGTCGCCAGGGCGACGAACATGATGAAGACGGACATGTCGCACAGATGCAGGGGGAGATTCTTGACAAGGGGAAGGTTGACGACGAAGTGCCGGTAGCAGAACCAGCTGGACTCGCTGATCAGAACCAGGACGAAGAGCGAGCTCCTGAAGACAGTGTGCCACCGGGACGTCAGCGGTAGCCGTCTCATGTTGATGCAGACGCCGACGAAGAGCACTCCCGCAACGATCCAGAACACGTGGCGTAGAGAGAGCAACTCCATGTTCTGTTTTCAGAACACCTGCGAAAACGTGATGTAGATGGCCGCACGTCCGGAGGAAGTACCGTAGTCGGCACGGACGATCGTACTCTGCCATTGGTAGCGGAGCCCCAGGCCGCTGCCCCGGCGCCATGCGGCGCCCTGTGGCAGTTCGTCGCGGGCGAAGATCTGCCCCACATCTCCGAAGAGCGCCACTCCCAGATACATGTGCTTTTTTCGCCAGAGAGGCAGTCCTCGCCAGCGCAGCTCGCCGTTCAGCAGAATGCGCGCTTCGCCCCGTTCTCTGGCACTGGCGGCGCCGCGGACCGAACTGCTACCCCCCAGTTCCAATTCCTCGTAGAAGGGCAGATCGCCGAGGGTCCAATCGACGGCCAATCTGTGAGCGAAAACCAGCCCCTGTCGCACCGCGAGAAAGTACCGGTGGTCGAAGCTGAGCGTTGCGCCTCGATAGTCGCCGCCGCCACCGGTCCCCAGATCGATCAGTAACTCCTCCAGAAGGCCCGACGTGGCGTTGTTATAGTTGTCCCTGCTGTCGAATCTCAGCGAGCCGTTGACCTGGACGAACAAGCCCCCTTCCGCGCCCCGGGGACGGAGATCGGCAAGTATGCTTCCGGTGGACGCATTCGGCGTGATATCGTTGTAGCTCAAGCGTCCGCCGAGGCGCAAGCGCCAGGGGTGACGGAGTACCCGAATCCACTTGACCTTGAACTCAGGGAACGCCTGCCTGAACGTCTTCTGATTCCTGGTGTAGGCATCGGCGTCCTCGTCGCTCAGGGCGCCGTAGTAGTTGGCGAAATCCTCCTTCTTGTAGACGAGCTCCGCCTCGACACGCTGTCCGGGCCTGAACTGGGGTGTGTCCATCTGTAGTCGATGCACCCACTTGCCCCCCGTTGTCAGGAAAACCTGGGCGCTGTATTTCCGGCGGTACGGAACACTCGTTCCGTCGTATTCGAAGAGATTGACCCGCAGGCCATACCCGGTACCGTCATCGGAGCTGAAGTTCAGCAGAGGGATCGCGGTGGTTCGCAGCCCGGAGGTCTCGTGAGCCTTCTGAGCGTCACACGTCGAGGCGCCGAGTACCGCGATCACTACAACGGTGTTGATGAGGAACAGTCGCACGCAGCACTCGCTCGGGTTTTTCTGCGGGTTGTGGGAAACCGATGGCTACGCTGGAGTCAAGTGCAGGCGGCGTCGGATCGCGTAGCCAGGAGATCCGGTATTCCTGACGCCTCGCCACGCCATCGCAAGCGATGGCTATGCTTGTTTCAGATGTAGGATGGCGTCCCACTCTTCTATGGGGATCGAATCCACGTAGCCGGTGTGGAACTCCTCCAGGGGGATCTGGTCCCAGCAGGGGACGTGGTTGCGCACGTCGTCGGGCAGTCGCTTGAGAATGGCACCGTAGGCGTGCTCGAGCAATCGGTAGCTGGACGTCCCTGACCCGGCGAACTTCGGGTGGGAGGGGATCACATCAGACTCTACCATCTTCTCATCCAGCACATCCGCCAGAGCGCCGAGCAGTTCTACCCGGCGTCCCCACGTCGTGTCGGCACGTACCGCCTCGACGATGAAGGGGTCCATGCGTTTGGCCAGGGGCAGACGTTGGAACGTGGGATACAGCCACTTGTCGTACGGGAAGTAGGTTCGTTCGAGAAGGAAGGCGAGCTCGATCGACCACTTGATGCAGCGCGAGAAGGCAGTGAAAGCGTAGACCGGGTTGTCACGCAGGGCCGCGCGGTTCAGCGCGTAGATGCCCATTCCCGAGGCATAACGACACCAGTGGGAGATCCGACGCAGCCACACCGGTTCGGGATAGTATTCGAGCAGGGCGGCACGAATGCGGCTGAACTCGCCCGACGGGTCATGCCAGACCTGGCCGTTGGTGACGTGAACTATGTCGACCTCGGGAATGTCGAGCCACTCCGCATGCGTTTGCGGCACGTCGAGCAGGCCGATGGTGCGCCGCAGGAAAGCCTGCAGGCTCTCCGGGGCGATGCCGTGACCGCTGACGTGGGCGTCCCGTAGTGGGATACCGCCGTACTCCTGGGGCAGCTCGGGTACGAGGGTGCCGAGGATGGCGCCGCTCAACTCCCGGTGCATGGCGTCGGGCAGCAGGATGTCGACGCGCAACCCCCAGTGATGATCGCGGGACAACTCGTCGTCGAAGAACAGCACCTCGGATCCGTAGCCGAAGACGCCGCAGGCCATCTGCGTCGCCGCTTCCGGAAAGTGACGCTCCATCAAGGGGTGGACGATCTCTTCGAAGAAGCCGCGACTGGTGTCGACGATACCGCTGGGCATGGGGTCTCCCTCACAAGGAACTGTTCGATCAGGCGTTCGAAGCGAGCACCGTAAATGCGATCATAGGTCTCCATGCGCCCCGGGAAGAGCAGGCTCGCCTGAAAACGCAGGGCGGCGGCCGATTCGCGCGCTTCGTCGATGGAGATACTTCGGTCCTGGATGCTTCGGCCGAGATCATCGACCAGGTCCTTCAGAAAGTCAGCACAGTGGTCGTCACCGCTCCGGCGCAACTGAGAGATGGCAGGCATGCCGTTACCGGATCGTGCCTCTGACGAGCCAGTCCCAGGGCGTCAGCGGGCCGAGCCAGGCCGGGGCGTCGTCGAGCTCCTCCTGCCACGGATACTCGACGCGAGAGATTCGCGTTACGTCACAACCGTGATCGTGCAGGAACTGGGCGATTTCATCCTGCAGGAAGTGTTTCGTCAGCGTACCCCCGACGTTGACGATGCCATCGGTGAGGGAGTGGATCTCCGTGGTTGACTGTCGGTCGAGGGCACCACGGGCACGGGCGTGGGAACGACCCTCCCTTTCGTGGCAGCGCAACAGGGCCTGGTAGGTTCGCAGGGTCGACTCGAGGGACGGGACGACGACGACGATGGCGCCGCCGGGTCGAACGCTGGAGCACACATGGGCGGCGATGTGCTGGCGTAACTCGGCCCGTTCATGGATCAACACGTTGACGCAGAAACCAACATCTGCCCTTGCCCAGGCCGGATCCGGGGGGCGTTCGAGGTTGCGCTGCTCGTAGAGGATGTCCGTATCTGCGCTCAGCCTTCGCGCCTCCTGCAGGAGCTTCGGCGCATAGTCGACGCCAACGGTGGTGCCGAAGAACGGGGCGATTGCGCGGGTCACGGCGCCGGGGCCGCAGCCGAAGTCGATGGCCCTCTTGCTGCGTCCGCGCAGGCTCCTGGCGGTGGCGGCGATCACCTCGCCGGTGTCACACTCGGAGACCTGCAGGACATCGTGCTGGAAGCCGGAGGCGAGGCCGTCCCAGTAGGCGCGATTCATTCCAGCCCGATGTCAGCCCGACAGCCGTGCCAGAGGCGCACGATGGACCTCGAAGTCTCGATCACCCTGAATGGCGGCGATCTCCTGCTGCACAGACTGCACACCGGCGGCAGTGTCGTGAACTTCGAGTGTCAGCTGCACGTCGTGGGAAGCCCCCGGCGCCAGCCGCTGCAGCCGGCCCTGTTCCCGTTCGAAGCCCTTGGCGTTGGGATAATCGGTTCCCGGTTCGAGACCCGTGACATAACCATCCTCCAGGGCAGCCGTGTTCTTCCACTGGGTGAAGCAGGGCAACTGTTTCGTGTTGAAGCGGATGACGGCGCCGCGCTCTCCGGCGGCGTCGCGCAGAAGGGCAAGCGTGGCTCCGTCATCACTCGACAGAGGCTCATACCAGTAGGCCTGCTCGATGAAGCCGCTCGTGGGCCCCGGGTACTCGGAATACGTGTCGATCCCTTCGACGGCCCGGGCGTCGCGCGGCGCGACGAGGCGGGCCGGAAGTTCGAGGCGGGAGCCCTGCTGCAGAAAGGGGGAGCCGAAGTTGCAGTGATAGAGCAGCTCGAACTCGGCCTCGGTGGCCTTCAGGTTGGTCACGGTATCGGCGATCGTGATGGCGTTGCCGCCGGCAGCTGTCGTGATCGATGTGGACAGGCGGAAGCCGGGATAGAACAGGGCCGCCTCATCGACGATGCCGACGATGGCGATGGTCGGCGGATCCCCGGGCAGGACCTGCACTTCCACGTGATGTGCGGGAAGGTTGGCGATGCGACCGTGCAGGGTCAGATCCACCTCGGAGGGGATGCCCATATTGTTCGGCACCACATCGGTGGTGGGGGCGCCATTGGAGTCGAGGCCGCAGCGCACGATCACCTCGTCGAAGCCCGTGAGCCAACCGAGGCCGCCGCGATCCTGCAGGTTGACGAAGCCGGGATGCACCGGTCCGGTCACCGGGGCCTGCCAGCCCACGTCGAGTCCGCGGTAGCGACCACGCCAGATTCCCATGCCGCGTGTCGGCAGAACGGTGAAACTGAACTCACCGTTGTCGACTTCGATGACGTCCACGCCATCTGACAAACCGCCGCGCAGCACCCGCTTCCGTACCGAAGCCCCGGCACAGCCGAGGTCATCGGCGGTCAGTTCCAGGCTCTCGACGCACGTGTCTGTTGCTCTGTCCGTCAGTACCCACGACTTCGCAGCCAATTCACATCTCCCTCATGCAGATTGCAGATCCACGGTGCGCCCCTCGCTGATGGAGGTCTCAACCGCCTCGATGAGGCGCTGCGCTTCGATCGCGTCTGCCAGTGTGGACAGTGGCTCCGCATCCCCTCTGCAGATCTGGACGAAACGAGCCACCTCATTGATGATGGAGCCGCGGTAGGCGGTATAGGTCTGGGAATGTACGGCAGCGGGCTTGAGCTCTACCCAGTCGCGATAGCTGTAGCGCGTCGAGCCCGCCGTGCCGATGACTTTCACCATCATCGTCCAGGGATCGGCGCTGTGGTCGTCGGCGGCAAAGCTGGCACAGAAGTGAGCCAGGGCGCCGTTCGCCATGCCCACGTTGACCATGGCGATGTCTTCCCGGTCGAGCTCCTCGTAACTCAGCGTAGCTTTCATGGCCGAGACCTGCCGTGCCCGCCCGGCCAGGTAGAGCAGGACGTAGGAGTTGTGCGTCAGGATCTGGCGGATGACACCGGGATAGCGGGCGGCGACCTCTTCCGGATGGTGGATGTGATACATGACGTAGATCGCCACGAGTCGACCGAGATCACCCCCGTCGATCAACTCTTTGGTGCGGATGATGCTGTCTTCGTGGATGAAGTTGTGTCCCGGCAGGCATACCCGCCCCGTGCGGGTGGCCAGATCGCGCAGGGACTCGATCTCGGCGACCGAGACGCCCACGGGTTTCTCCACCAGCACGTGCTTGCCGGCTTCCAGCGCCATGCTGGCGTAACGGTGGTGGGTCTCCAGCGGCGTAAGGACCGATACGGCGTCGACCTCCGGGTCTGCCAACAGCTGCTCGGGTGAATCGTAGGTGCGACAGCCGAAGGCCACGGCCTTCTCCCGGCCCTGCTCGGGGGTCAGATCCCAGAGGCCGACAAGATGGGCGTCAGGGCATCGTCGCACACCCTCCGCATGCAGAGGGGAGACGTCACCGGCGCCGAAGAAGGCGATGCCCAGAGGTTTATCGGTAGCTGACACGCACCGATAAAGGGCCAATACCCGCCGTCGGTCAATTCGTGAGTCGGAGTTCCCAGACCTCGACGCGTTCCTGCTCGACGGACCGCTGCCGCCGTCGGGTCTTCTTTGACGAGGGCCGAACACCCGCCTCGAGTTTCTGCACCAGCTCGAAGCGCGAGTTCGAGTCCAGTTCCGCCTGAATCGGGTTCATGGTGTCGTCTGAGGTCTGCTGTCTGAGATTCGAGAAGATCAATACGAGGCGGGCGTCGTGGTGCATGCGGGCACCGGCGTCGTGGAAGAACCGCTCAAAGAAGCCCTCTGCGAAATACATAGCCTGATCGAGGGGGCCGTGGGCCTCGCCGCACAGCCAGGGGGGATTGAAGACGATCAAGTCGGCGGCAGCCTGGTGCTGGCCGAACAGGTCTGACACAATCGGCGTGATCGCTGGCGCCGGTGTCAGTTCGTGCAGATCACGGCGGACACTCTCGATGGCATTCGGGTTGGTGTCGGTGGCGATGACGTGCGCACAGCCGGCGGCGCTCAACTGCAGCGCCAGGACACCACAGCCCGTACCGATGTCGTAGGCGAGGTCGCGCTTGCCCTGGTAGCCCTGCAGCCACTCGGCAAAGAGTTCGAGATGCTCGAAGCGCGTTGGGAAGTAGGTTCCGTAGAACGGGTGCAGTGTGGGTTCGATGACGGGAAGATCGATACCCCGCGTGTACCACTGCCACGAGCTGTTGAGGCCCTGCAGGTGGGGGAATGACAGGTGGAAGTCGCCGACATGGGGATACAGCTCTTCCAGCCAGCCGATACTCGGGGCCTTGCGCAGGGCGATCTGATGGTCGGCGATCGGCGCCAGCAGGCGTTGAGAGGCCTGCTGATAGGTCCTGCGGAAGGCGCGGCTCCCGGCGTAATCGAGTGGTTTGCCGCCGGGCTGCAGGTGTCGCCGGACTTCAGCGAGAATCGTCAGTCCCGTGCTGTAGAGATCGGCGACGCATGCCCGTTCGCCCTCACATAGTGCCTGCGCCACCCGGGCCGCGTCGTCGTGGCGCTCGATCTGGCGTACATCGCTGATCGCAGTGACCGGCTCGGGGCGGATCCACTCGCTTGTCAGTCTATCTGGCACACCGGAGACCGACGCTGTTCCCCCTGACATCAGAGTGCGACGAGTACATATCGTGGCTCTTGCCGCACTGGGCCGTGGTCCTGCCGTGGGCCCACGAGCCGCTGCGCAGCTTTGGTTTGCCGTCCGTGCCATGGGTCCACTCCCAGACATTGCCACTCATGTCCCAGAGGCCGTACGGGCTGCGCCCCGCAGGAAAGCTTGCCACGGGGGCCGTCTTCTCGAAACCATCTTCCGCGCCGGCGATGTTGGCGCGCGTGCGGGATGTGGGATCGGTGACACGCATGTGGGCACCCCAGGGGTAGGTGAGGCCCTCCGGACCTTCACAGGCACGTTGCCACTCCTTTTCGGTGGGCAGGCGCTTGCCCGCCCACTCGCAGTACGCCCGTGCGCCTTCGAAGGAGACCTCCACCGCCGGGTGCTCGGCGTATCCCTGCTTCGGGCGGTAGGTGCCATCCACTTCCTCGACCAGGGCGTAGGCGCTCTTCGCCTCGACTAGGAAGACACCCCTGACCTGCAGGTTGCCCATCTCGTTGAGGAACCGTGCCAGCTGCCTGTTGGTGACTTCCGTGGTGTCCAGATGGAGGGTGGAATCGCCGATGGCCTGCATGCCTTTCTCGGCCACCGCCGCCGTCGACACGCACACAGCCAGCAAGAGACCGGCCAGCCTACTCATCACCCTCGCACAGCTCCACACAGCTGCCCTCCGCCCACACATCTTCATCGAGTACGTTGCCTTCCCTGTCATAGGAGATCCACCTGCCGTCCCATCTGCCATCCCTGTGGTTCTTTGCCAGTCTCATCCGACCGTTCTCGTAGTAGGAGGCGAACCGGCCATCCAACCTTCCGGCCTTGAAGCCGGCTTCGCTGCGCGTCCGACCACTCTCGTAGTATGAGACCCATGTGCCTTCCTTGCGATCATTTCTGAAAGACCCCTCATAGGAGATCTGACCGTTCTCGAAGTAGTCGGTCCAGGCGCCGGATCGTAGGTCCTTCTCATAGGTACCCTGGAAGGACATACCGCCGTCATCATCGTAGCCGATCCATCGGCCGTGCCGTTGGCCGTCGGCGTAGTTCCGCTCCTCGGTTTTCTCCCCTGTCTTGCGGTGGCACGTCCAGGTGCCGTGCTCAAGGCCACGCCGATACCGGTGCAGGCAGCGCAGCTCTTCCTCGATGTAGAGGATCACGAAAGAACCGTCCCGCGGTTGACCCGCCGCGTACAGGCCATCTGCGATAGTGTCACCTTCTGCCCCGTACCACACCCATTGACCGTCCCTCAGACCGTCGGCGTAGTGCTCGATTCTGACGACGCGACCTTCCTCGTCGTAGTGCGTCCAGGCGCCGTTCCACTCGCCGCGGCTGTAGCTACCTTTCTCTTTCCGCTGGCCATTCTCATGGTACGAGAAGAACGCCCCGTGCATCACGCCGTCGTCGTAATTCTCCGTCCTGCTGAGGCGCCCGTTCGGGTGGTAGTACTGCCACCTGCCGTGGTTCCGACCCTCGCTGTAGGAACGCTCCCAGCGGGTGGCGCCATCGGTCCGGTAGGACGTCCACGTGCCATCTTTGAGGCCCTGCCGGTAGCCGCTGATCTTTCTGGTCGCGCCATCAGGCGTCAGGAGTTTCCACGAGCCAGTCCTGCTGCCGCTCTCGTACTGCCCGGTCTCCTTGAGCCGCCCGTTTCCATGATATGAGCGATAGAACCCATGCCGTATGGTCGCGGACCCGCTGTCCTGGATCACCTCGTACTCCACAAGGAGCCTACCGGACGCGTCTGTCTGCTTCACGACCTCCACGTCATCACCGTACCCCCGGGCGGCAATGGCCACCAACAGCAACGTCACCCACCGGCGCGGTCTCATGCGTACTCGAGAAAGGGGTCGGGGATCGTGATCTGCGCCGCCCAGGCGTCACAGATACCGGCGTAGAGCACGGCTGACCCGTCGTCCCCGCGACGCAGGCCGCCGGAGAAGATGACGTCTTCCAGATCGGGTCTCTTGGCGGGGCCCGGCGGAAAGCATCGTCGCGTGGCGACCATCTTCAACGGACCCGCCTGCCCACTCTCCGGGTCGAGGCAGAAGACCATGGGGTAGTAGTGCTTCCCCTCCGCGTCCATGCGGGCGATGTGTCCGAGCACACCGATGGTTCCGTCAGACAGAACGTGGGCCTCGTTGGCGCCGCCCCATTCTTCGGGCAGGAACTGGTCATGCAACAGCGGCGCCGCCTCGATCGTCTCTGCCGTCAGATCATCCAGACAGCGGACGCGGGTGAAGCCGATCGTACCGCGGCCGCCACGATCTCCCTGGGGACGGGAGAAGACGCCGACGCTACCATCCTGCAACTCGACCAGACGGATGTCCTTCATGCGATCGGGGCCGATCAGGAAGGGCTCCAGACTCTCCGGCGTGGTGCCGCGGTAGAACTGCATGCGCCAGCCCTCGCCATCCGGCAGGGCCACGGGAAACTCGACGCCACCGAAGACGAGCTCGCCGGCGATGGTCGCAATGCAGGGATCCTGCAGCTTGGGAAACGTTGGCGCCCCGGGACGAGGCAGCCAGACGCCGCCGCTCTCGACGAAGAAGACGGACTCAGCCAGCTCGCTGTCACGACGTTCCACCCGGCCGGCGATCACGGGCTCACCGTCGACTTCGAAGGGCGCGGCGATGTTGTACACGTCGCGGTCACCCACGCCGCCGAATGGGATCTTCGTGCCGTCGGGGAGTGGAGGTTGACCCTCCAGTTGAGCCAGCAGATCAGTGACAGAGAGTATGGCGGCGCTGGACATGACGACTCTAGCCCTGGTCGAAGTGGGCACCCAGCGTGTCGGCGAAAGACTGGCCCCGTCGGAGCAGCACTTCATCCTCGGCTGTCGACAGCGGCTGGAAGCGCCTGGCCCACTCGATGTTGAGCTCCAGCTCCTGAGGTGAGTACATGCCGATGACGGCGGTGCTGACGCCTTCGAGTCCGAGGGACCAGCGCAGGGCCTGTTCGTGGTCGAAGTCGCCGTCGATGGCGTGCAGCGCCGAGGGGCGGCCATCTTCGTCCTCGGCGGTTTCGTATTTCATGTCGACAGCGCCGCCATAGACCTTCATCGCCGCAATGCCCGTGTTCTGTGCTCTGGCGGCGGTAAGAACCGACCGATCGAAGCCGTAGGTGTGATGATCGGCGAAGTTGAGGGCAAACATGGCGACGTCGACGTCGGCTTCGCGGAAGATGCGTTCGGCTCCGGCCGGCTTGTGATGTGCCGTGAAGCCCACGTAGCGAGTCAACCCGCGTTTCTGCGCCTGTCGCAGGGCGGCCAGGGAGCCGTCCTGCGACAGCACCTTGTCGACATCGAGGTGACCGAGGGAGTGCACGAAGCAGACATCGACGGCGTCGGTCTGCAGTACCCGCAGATTCTCCTCCAGCTTGTCGATGGCTTCCTTGCCGTCGGCTGCATGGACCTTGGTCACGAGGAAGACGTCGTCGCGGTGACGCGGCAGGATCTGGCCCAGCTGCGCCTGGGCGCGGTCGTACCCCGGGGCGGTGTCGAGGTAGGTGACACCACGGTCGATGGCCATCTCGAACAGCTCGATGGCGCTGGCGTCGTCCATGCCAAAGCCACCCGGCGCGGTCCCGAGCCCGAGGATGGGAACCTGTTCTCCCGTCTTGCCCAGAACACGCTGGGGCAGGGCACTCACCGAGGGCGTGATGGTCATGCGGAGCTTTCCTCGAAGCCGATGGCGTCCGCCGGTTCCACGTCGACCTGTACCGTACGCTCCGGGCGCCGGTGCAGGTGGCTGTGGCCGGGCAGAGCCACGCCGACACGGACGGAGGGAGCGCCACCCTTGGGGAAGATCTTGTGGAAGGTGCGTGCCGGGACATAGACGAAGTCACCAGCTCTGGCCTGCACGGGCTCGTCGCGACCTTCGATGACCCAGTCGATCTCACCCTCGAGGACAACCCACCATTCATCATATGTGTGGCAGTGGTTGTCGTTTTCGGTGCCGGCATCCTGATAGATGACGACGCCGACGACGTGATCGGCGAGGGTGACGGCGTGGGACCAGTTCGGCGGGCCCTTCTCGGCCTTGATCTCGTCCAGTGAGATGTGGTTGAGAGCGCCCGAGAGGATCGGGTTGCCGAGGGCCATGTTCGAAGTCTCCAGTTGAGGTGATGGGTGGCTGAAACATCATCGCCCCCGGGGGGGCACGCAACTCTCGGCTTTCGTAGCTTTGCCGGTCATGTCAGAGACCGAACTGCTCAGAGACACACACGAACATGCCACCAGCCTGCGCCAGGGACTGAGCCGCTGGCTGACGCAGAGCAGCCTGATGGACGGGCCGTACCGGAACCAGGGAGGTGAGGACGAGGCGAATTACTCGCTGGCGTGGTTCTCCCACTACCTGATCTCGGCCGACGAGGCCGTGCTGTCGCGTTTCGGCTCGCTGCTGGCCGATCTGGCAGGCTGGGTGGCGTCGGATTGTGTGCACGGCTACGAGCCGGAGGCCGAGGCGCACCACGGGACGGAGCCGTTCCTGCTGTTCCTGCCGCGGTACCTGGGGCTCGTACCCGGCGATGACACGGCCCGAGGCCTGCTCGAGGATGCTGCCCACCATATCGGCAACTGGGTGGAGGAGACACCGGCTTGGTATGACTATGACCGGGATGTCTTCCGCGGGTACAGCATCGGCAATCGTGTGGTCGACGACTCGCCGCACTATCAAGTCGAGCTGACCGAACATCTGCGGTTCGTCCACATCGCCCTGGCCGCCCACCGCGTTCTGAGAGAGGACCGCTACCTGGAGTGGGCCCTGCGCTACGGTCGCAAGCGGGCCGAGCGTCTGGTGGCTGCGTCGGAGCCGGTACCCCTCGGCTGGGATCTGGATGGGGGGGAACTGCACTGGCGTGACGCGGCCGATCGCCCCCGCTTCGGCGGCATGTGTGCCCTGAGCCACAAGGTGCAGGGCGATCCCCTCGGCGGAATCGAGAATCACCTGGCTTCGGGTGCCGTGATGGCGTACGGCGACCTGTTCGAAGCCTCTGGTGATACAATCTTTCGTGACGCTGCCCGCCGGATCGTCACGCCCCTCGTCGACGAGCTGGCCGATCCCTTCGGCGACCCCGCGGCGGCGGCGTTGTCCCACTACCGGGTCGCCTTCGGCGATACCACCCTCGATGAAGCCGCGCTGCGGGTGATCGAGAGCGCACCCGAAGAGAACGACCGCCCCTGGGTGATGCTACAGCCCGAGCAGCGCAAGCGGCGCGAACCCGGCATCGGCAAGCGCAGCGACATGCTCTACTGGGGCGAATTCGGCGAGGACGGCTCGGCCCGACCGCTGGCTGAACCGTCGACGGCGGCCTCCGCCCTGGCCTATCAGATCGGCGGCGATGTACGCCACGCGCGACGCGCCCTGCGGGGTGGGGCACGCAAGTTCGAGATGGCTCTGCGCATCCTGCGCGGAGGTCGTGAGCACGCCGACATGGGTGGCGCCATCTGTTCCGTCGCCGCCGGGCACGGGCGTAACTGGGGAGCGGGGGCCGTCACCGGATGCTATGGCTCCCTGCTGCTGGGTTGCCACGATTCCCGGGGGGAGGTGGAACCGGCGGTACGGTTGCGCGACGCCGGCGGCAGAGATCGAGTCCCCGAGGATATCCTGCCCCTCGTTCGACCCGCCGTCGGCGGGCAGCCAGGTGAGCTGCTGCTGTTCAATGGCAGCGACGAAGAGGTCGAGCTGGACTGGCGCAGCGGCGATGTCGACACGCACGAGTCACTGCCCGCCGGCGCGATCCTGCGGCGACCACTGGCGGGCTCGCCCGGATGACTGCCATGAACCCGGACGACCATCCCTTCGCCGGCCTCGATGGGTCCCTGGCAGCTCAGCGTACCAGCAAGCCGCGGACAGCCGGTCGCACGATGGTCATCGACTGGGGGATCCCCCTGCAACAGCAACGTGATCTGACCGACATGGGGGCGGAGTATTTCGACCTGGCGAAAGTTGCCGTCGGCCTGTCGCGGCTCTGGCCTCGGGAGCTGCTGTCGCAGAAGATCGACCAGTACCGGTCGCGCGATGTCGAGCCCTTTCCCGGCGGGCAGTACCTGGAGTACGCCGAAGTCCACGGCAAACTCGACCGCTATCTGCCCGCATGTGTCGAGGCCGGCTACCGCTGGGTGGAGGTGTCGGACAATATCGCTCCCGTGTCCGTGCAGTGGAAGGAACGAATCATCACCGAGGCCGTTGAGGACTACGGCCTGCGAGTCCTTGGCGAGGTGGGCCGCAAGGAGGGACTCGACAACACGATCCCGCTGGTCGACAACGCCCGGGCCTGCATGGACGCCGGAGCTTCCGTGCTGCTGGTGGAAGCAGCCGAGCTGGTGTCAGACGATGTCGCCACGGCGGCTGCTGTGGATGAGATCGTCCGTGTCATCGGCGTCGACCAGGTGATGTTCGAGTTGCCGGGACCCTGGATCGAGGGTGTCCACGCCTGCCACATCCACCACATGCGCCGTGAATTGATTGATCGCTACGGTTCGCAGGTCAACATCGGCAACGTGGCCCCCGATGAACTGATGTCGCTGGAGGCGTACCGCCGAGGCCTGGGTGTGAACGCGGGCAGCCCATGAAGGCCCTGCTGCATCGTATGGTACCGGCCGCAGACGGGGTTGGCCTGGCAACGGATGTTTATCTGCCGGCGGGTCCAGGCCCGTTTCCGACGGTTCTCGTCCGCACGCCCTATCACCGACGGGGAATGCAGGGGCAGGCACACCCCTTCGTCGCGCGGGGATACGCGTATGTCGTACAGGACTGCCGGGGCAAGTATGACTCAGAAGGGTCATTTACGCCGCTGGTGGATGAAGCCGCCGACGGCCATGCCGCCCTCGACTGGACGGCGGAGCAATCATGGTGCAACGGTCGTATCGGCATGTGGGGGCGCAGCTATCTGGGCATCGTGCAAATGCCGGCTGCCGCCCAGGGGCACGAAGCGCTGAAGTGCATCGCGCCTTCGGTGGCGCCGGGATCCTACTTCCGGGACTGGCTGCGCTACGACGGCTGTTTCGCCCTGGCCAACGCCGTGGCCTGGTCACTGACTCACGCCACCTGTCGCACGCAACCGGCCATGGACCACTTCGACTGGGGTGAATTGCAGCGTCTGGACGGCGTTGATGTGATTGCTGAACGAGTCGGATTCAGCACGCCGGCGCTGCGCCAATGGTCGGAGCACGACACCTACGACGACTTCTGGCGGGGGCTCGACTGGGATCACCTGTACGACAGCATCGATCTGTCCGGCTTCCACAGCGGCGGCTGGTTCGATCACCTGACGCGGACTCAGTACGAGTCCTTCGGCGCGTTGAGGGGTGACCAGAAGCTGCTCATCGGCCCGTGGGGTCACAAGACGGTGAGCGGCACCGGTCCGGCGCACACCCACTACGGAGACTGGGAGTTTGGCACCGCCGCCGATCTGGATCTGCTGGAGGCGGAGCTGCAGTTCTTCGACGCTCATCTGCGCGACGTGGACGACGGCTACGCTGATCTGCCGCCGGTACGTGTGTTTCTGATGGGCGAGAATCGCTGGGTGTCCAGCAGCGACTGGCCACCGCCGGACGCACACGAGCAGGCCTGGTTTCTCGGCGCGGGGAAGCAGTTGACGCGGGAGGCGCCGACCGGGGACGGCGAGGACACCTATCGCTACGATCCACGGGACCCCGTGCCAACGCGCGGCGGCTCACTCTACTGGGGGCTCGACCACGTGGGCCCCGTCGATGTACGCTCGACGCAGCAGCGGCCGGATGTGCTGTCCTATCTCAGCGAGGTCCTGTCGGCGCCCATGACGATCATCGGTGACGTCTCGCTGGAACTGCACGTGGCCACCGATGCCGAGGACACGGACTTCATCGCCCGGTTGTGTGTGGAAGGTGAGGACGGCGCGGTCATCTGCCTGACCCAGGGCCAGCAGCGATGCCGCTTCCGCAACGATTCATGTCGACCAGAGGTAATGCCCCCGGAGACGGCAACGTGCCTGCAACTGCCCATGGGACAGACGGCGTACACCTTCGCCGCCGGCAGCCGCCTCGTCCTGCTGGTGACATCGAGCGACTTCCCGCGGATCCTGCCGCATCGCAACCGGTTGGCGCCGCTGTGGGAGGGGGATCCGGTGATCGCCACCCAACACGTGCTGTATGGCCCGGTGACATCGTCCCATCTGATCCTGCCCGTCATCGAGGACATATAGATGTCACTCAGGGCCGTGATTTTCGACTTCGACTACACCCTGGCCGACTCTTCGAAGGGCATCATCGACTGTATTCAGACGGCTCAGGCCGGCATGGAACTGCCCATCTCCGATCCGGAGGCCATCCGGCACACCATCGGCCTGGCGGTTCCGGAGATTCTGGCGACACTCAACGGTGAGGAGCAACGCAGTCGGACCGATGAGTTCGCCCGGAGGTTCCGCGACCGGGCGGATGAGGTGATGGCGGACCAGACCTTTATATATAGTGGAGTGCGTCAAACCCTCGAGAGCTTGAAGGCCGCAGATGTGTACAGCGCCATCGCCTCGACGAAGTTTCGCTACCGCATCGAGGAGATTCTCGAGCGGGACGGATTGAGAAGCCTTGTGAACACCGTGATCGGCGCCGAGGATGTGGCGCAGCACAAGCCGGATCCTGCCTGCCTGCATGCGGTACTCGAGAAGCTGGGTATCAGCGCTGACGAAGCACTCTATGTCGGCGACAGCCCACCCGACGGCGAAGCGGCACAACGGGCGGGCATCGACTTTGTCGCCGTACTCACCGGCACCACGCCGGCGTCGGGATTCGATAGTTTCTGCCCTGTGGTCGTACTCGACGATGTGTCCGCTCTGCCCAGGTGGCTGACAAGAAATGACTGAAACCGCCCGAGCCTTCGCTCCCGGCAATATCTCAGGTGTGTTCAAGGTCATCCCGGACGACGATCCGGCGAAGATGCACTCTCTCGGGCTGGGATTCACCGTGAGGGAAGGGGCTACGGTGACGCTGTCGCTGGCACACTCCCCATCGGTGACCTTCAACGGGGAGGCCATCGAGTTTCCCACGGTCAACAATGTGCTGAAGGGGTTGGCGCCGGAGGCAGTCCTGTCGGTGCGCATCGAGACGCCGCTGCCGTTGAGCAGCGGCTTCGGGCTGAGCGGTGCGTCCTCGCTGGCGGCGGCCTTTGCGGCGAACGACCTGCTGTCTCTGGGCCACGACCGTGCAGCTCTGGCCACGGCCGCCCACGTGGCCGAAGTGCAGAACCTGACCGGCCTTGGCGACGTTTGCGCCCAGTACCACGGCGGCTGCCTGGTCAAGCTGGTCGCCGGAGATCCGCTGGCCGCCGAAGCCATGCCCGTGGAGGTAGACGTACCGATCCACTATCAGTACTTCAGTGCCATTCGTACGCGCGATATTCTGTCGGATCCGGAACGTCGCGCCCGGATCAACGCGGCCGCGGATGCGGCGCTGGAGGAGCTGGGCCAGATGAAGAGGCAGTCGGTACTGGAGCTGGGCGATCCGATCCGCGTGTCGCGTCGATTTGCTGAAGACAGCGGCCTGCTGGGCCATGACGGCGTCCGCGCCGCCATCGACGAGGTGGACGGAGCCGGCGGGGTCGCCTCGATGATCATGCTCGGCAACGCCGTGTTCAGCACCGTGCCGTTCACCGGTTCCACGGCGACCACGCTGTCGGCCCGGGCAGTGCAGGTGCTGCCATGAGCGACGTTCCCGAGAGCCACCCGCGGTACGAGTCACTGCGCCTGCGGGATCGCCTTGTGGCCGGCGTCGAAG
Source organism: Candidatus Latescibacterota bacterium (assembly GCA_036011085.1). Taxonomy (GTDB): domain Bacteria; phylum Latescibacterota; class UBA2968; order UBA8231; family UBA8231; genus UBA8231. The sequence goes on along the minus strand of DASCMS010000094.1, from coordinate 10,754 downwards.
CCGGCATCACATCGGCCCACGGACTGATCGCCCACGGTCGTGGGGAGGCGTACGACTATCTGCTCGGCGAGACGGGTGGTCCCTGGGCAACCACGGCCACAGAGGCGACGGCGGCGTGGCTGCTGCGGGCCAGCCATCCCGTGCTGTCGGTGAACGGCAACACCGCATCGCTCGTGCCCGAGGACCTCGTGCGGCTGTCGACGGCGACGGGGGCGCCGTTGGAGGTCAACATCTTCCACACATCATCGGACCGAGAGCGGGCCATGGCCGAGCACCTGAAAGCCCACGGCGCCACCGACGTGCTGCTGCCCGACGGCGTTACCGCCATCGAGGGGATCGACTCCAACCGACGGTTCGTGCACTCCGACGGCATCCTGCAGGCGGATGTGATCTTCGTGCCGCTGGAAGATGGTGACCGCTGTGGGGCCCTGCGCCGTCTCGGCAGGGACGTGTTGACGGTGGATCTGAACCCGCTGTCGCGCACGGCGCGCACGGCCACGGTGACGATCGTCGACAATGTGGTGCGCGCCCTGCCGGCGCTGCTGGATCAGGTCGAGCGTCTGCGCGATCAAGGTGAAGCCGCCCTGGATGGCATCATAAGAGACTTTGACAACACGTCGGTGCTGGCTCAGGCCGAGCAACGCATACGCACAGGAGGAAGGTAACGAGCATGTTCCGTGTTGGACTGACGAACGACTTCCTGCGCGCCGACGGATCACAGGCATTTCCCGACATCGACACCTCAGCTCTCGATGTGAGTGGTGTCGCCTGGGCCTGTCTCTGCGAGGCAGGTGCAGGCGACGAACTGCCGCCGACACAGATGGATGATCTCGACGCCGTCCTGGTGCTGGGGCCACAGGTCACGGACAGGACGCTCGAGACCGCCGATCGCCTGGCCGTTGTTGCCCGTCTCGGTGTGGGCTACGACTCGGTGGACATCGATGCCTGTACTCAACTAGGCGTGGCGGTGACGATCACACCCGACGGTGTCCGTCGCCCCGTGGCGAGTGCGGCCCTGGCCTTCCTGCTGGCCCTGGCCCACAAGATGCCACTCAAGGATCGACTGCTGCGTCAGGGACGCTGGTCGGAGAAGGCCGATCACATGGGGACGGGGTTACGTGGCCGGACGCTGGGATTGGTCGGGCTCGGCAGCATCGGTCAGGAGATCTGTCGACTCGTGTCGCCTCATCAGATGAACATCATCGCCTTCGATCCGTACGCTTCGGATACGGCTGCGACCGAACTGGGGGCCAGCCTGCTAGGTCTCGACGAGTTGCTGGAAGCGGCGGACTTCATCGTTGTCTGCTGTGCGTTGACGGAGGAGACGCACCATCTCATCGGGGTCGCCCAGCTCGAGCGCATGAAGCCACAGGCACAGGTGATCAACGTCGCCAGGGGACCGATCATCGATCAGGCAGCGCTGACGGCGGCGCTCGGGACCGGGGGTATCGCCGGTGCCGCTCTGGACGTATTCGAGCGGGAGCCCGTGGATGCAAACGACCCGCTGCTGGGTTTCGACAACGTCATCCTCTCACCCCACGCCCTGGCGTGGACGGACGAGAGTTTCCGCATGATGGGGGAGAGCGCCTTCCGCGCCATCCTCGAGATATCGTGCGGGCGGGCGCCCGAGAATGTGGTGAACTCCGAGGTGCTCGACAGCACACTCTTCCAGCAGCGACTGGCGGCATCTGCCCGCCGCCGCAGTGACTCACAGGAGGGCAACTGAAGGATGCGGGCAAATCCGGTACGACAGACGCTGCAGCAGGGCGGGCGCAGTCTCGGCACGATGGTGATGGAGTTCGGCAGCACCGGTGTGGCACGGCTGGCCGACAACGCCGGCGCCGAGTTTGTCCTCTTCGACATGGAGCACTCGGCGTGGTCCATCGAAACGGTGCGGACACTGATCGCCACCTGCGGCGGCACCGAGGCGGTGCCCTTCGTCCGGATCCCGGCGACGGAGTATCACTTCGCCGCTCGCGTTCTCGACGCCGGCGCCATGGGGGTGATGGTGCCCATGGTCAACGACGCCGAACAGGCGGGGAGGCTGGCTGACTTCTGTCGCTATCCACCGACGGGGAAGCGTGGCGCCGGCTTCGGTGCCGCCCACGACGACTACCGGGTGGACGGGGACGTGGCCGACAAGATGACGCGGGCCAATGACAGGACCCTCATCATCGCTCAGATCGAGAGTGCCGAGGGCGCGCGCAATGCCCGTCAGATCGCCGCCGTGGACGGTGTCGACGTGCTGTGGATCGGCCACTTCGATCTGGCCAACTCCCTCGGTATTCCCGGCCAGTTCGATCGTCCGGAGTACCTGAGCGCACAGGACGCCGTGCGCGACGCCTGCGAGGCGGAGGGCAAGGCTCTCGGCCGCCTGGCGACGACGGCGGAAGAAGCCGGACGGCTGCTGGAGTACGGTTACCGCATCCTCGCCGTCGGCCTCGACACCGATCTCTATCGGCGCGGTCTGTCCCGTGAGTTGTCCGGCGCCCGCGAGTTGCTGCTCTGAGCCGACCACCGACAAGCGCCGACGTCGACGACGCAGTCGCCTTCATCCGGCCGCACCTGCCGACGACGCCTTTGCTGCGATGCGAAGGGCTGTCGCATCTGCTGGGGTGTGACTATTCCATCAAGTGTGAGAACCTGCAGCCCGTGGGAGCCTTCAAAGTCCGCGGCGGTGTAAACCTGGTAGGTCGCCTGTCTTCTGAGGAGAAAGAGGCGGGGCTGATCAGCGCCAGCACGGGAAACCACGGCCAGTCCATTGCCTGGGCGGGACGACGTTTCGGCGCTTCCGTGGTCATCTATGCACCGGCGGAGGGCGCCAACGAGGCCAAGCTGGCGGCCATACGCCACCTGGGGGCCGAAGTGCGCCAACACGGACGCGACTTCGACGAGGCGCGCATCGCCGCCGGACAGGCCGGCGACGAAGAAGGACGGCGATTTGTGCATTCGGCGAACGAACCGCAGCTGATCGCCGGCGTCGGGACGACGGGGATTGAGATTCTCGAAACGCTGCCTGACGTGGAGACCATCCTCGTGCCCGTCGGCGGGGGCAGCGGCGCTGCCGGCATGTGCCTGGCAGCCAAGTCACGCAATCCGTACATCGAGGTAATCGGTGTGCAGTCGGCGTCAGCGCCGGCGGCGCAACAGGCATGGGCCCAGCGGCGTCTCGACATCGAGGCGGACACGTCAACGCCACACGAGGGTATGGCGACGCGTGTTCCGTTTGAGATGACGATGCAGATCCTGTGGGAGCAACTCGACGACTTCATTCTCGTGGAGGACGACGAGGTCGATGCTGCCATCCGCCTACTGGCGCGGGAGGCGAGGCTGGTGGCTGAGGGGGCCGGGGCGGCAAGTCTGGCGGGGGCGTTGAAGCTGGCCGACCGGCTGAAGGGGCGCCGGGTGTGCGGTGTGCTGTCGGGAGGAAATCTGCCGATGGCGCGTTATGCGGGGGTGCTGAGCGCCGGCTGAGTCACTCCGGCGCCGCGGTGCAGTGGTCGACGAGCTGGTGGATCTCATCGGGCAGCTCGCTGCCCAGGCGATCGCGCAGATCGACCACGGCGGAGGTCTCCAACCCCAGTTTGCGCAGGACTTCGGCGGCGTAGAGCCGCGGTTCGTCCTGCAGATAGCTGAAGCCCAGCTCTTTGCTCAGTTCGTCGGCAAGGTGGATCAGACAGGCCAGATCGGAAGGCGTTGACCCTACCGTGTGATGTGTACCCACGGCTTCGGCGAGCAGTTCACCGACGTTCGACTTCATCATCAGCAGCCGTCCGAGGAGTTCGTGGTTGGCCACGTCGCCGGTGGCTCGCTCGGCCTCGCGGAAGGTGCAGTTATTGGCGTCCATGTGCGCGATCAGCTCCTGGAAGTGGTCCCAGAAGAAGAACCCGAGCATGAGTTTGCCGGCATCGTGCAGCAAGGCTCCGATCCAGTAATCGTTGAACTGCAGCTCCGACTCCAACCGCAGCAGCTTGCCCCGGTAAAGGCGGTCGGCGATGACGGCGCAGGCCACGGAATGCTCCCAGAAGCGCCGCAGGTCGAAGAAGCTGTCCTCGGGCTTGACGAGGGAGTTCATCAGCTTGATCTGCTGGGCGATAGAGCCCACCTCACGACGACCCAGACGGAGAATGGCGTCGTGCATGGACCAGCCGCCCTTGTGGCCGGAGCCGGCGAACAGGGGTGAGTTGACCACCTGCAACAGCTTGTGGACAATGGCCGGATCTGATGTGAGCACATCCGCCAGCTCGTCGACACTGCCCTCGGGGTCATCGACCAGACTCATGATGCGCATGGCGACCTCGGGCAGGGTCGGCAGGGCCTTGACGTTGCGCACGCGCTGGGCAACCCGCTCCTGCATCTGCTCGAAAGGCAGGGCGAGGACATCTTCGGAGAACAGTTCACCCACGCCACGCTGGGCGAAGACCCGTTCCACCGTTTTCTGCAGAGAACCGGGCGAGTGGGCGGAGAGGGCGTCCTCCCAGGTGACGAACCAGACGTCATCCAGTCGATGGCAGAGCTCTTCGTACTGGGCCTGGAAGGGGGCCGGGATGATGAGAAACAAGGGCAGTTTGCCCTCGAAGTTGAGGGACGACAGTGACGTGCGGCTGTCCGTCTTGCGGTCAAGGATAGCCGCAGCACAGATCAGCCGGTCCTCCTGGTCCTGAACGGCCGAGAACCCTTCGTAGAAGGTGTTGGCCATTACCAGGTCGAGGCCGTAGCGGTAGTTGAGCAGCAGCATCAGGTGCCGGACCAGGGTCTTCTGCGTCCTGCCCTCCGGGGCGACGATGAGGGCGAACGGGTCGCCTGATGTCTTCGGGTCAGTCACGGCCTTGAAATCTACTTGGGAAGGCGGTTGGCTTCAACGACGGGCCCCGGGTTACATTGCTGACTTCAATAACCAGAGAGGCTGTGTTGTCCCCACCGAACGTCCTCATCCTGATCTCCGACCAGCACAGCCGGCATCACCTCGGCTGCTATGGCGACGAACTGGTGCGGACCCCGCATATCGACAGACTCGCTGCCGAGGGGATACGCCTGAACGCGGCCTATTGTGCGGCGCCCGTCTGTGTGCCGAGCCGCATGTCTTTCATGACGTCGCGCCGACCCAGCGCCAACCGTGTCTGGATGAACGGCAACGCTCTCAACTCCGCCATCCCCACGTGGGCCCACGCTATGGGCGCCGCCGGCTACGAGACCTCTCTGGTGGGGCGCATGCACTTCGTCGGCGCCGACCAGCGGCATGGATTCGAGCACCGTCCGGTGGGCGAGTACAGCGCTCACCACCCTGGGGCATCGAGGCAGGGCGCCGGGATGTTTCAGACGATCCCCGCCTCCACGTCAGGGCAGACGCGGGTGGCTGTCGAGATCGCCGGTCGCGGGCGAACGAACTATCAGACTTTCGACGACATCATCACCGATGGAGCCCTCGATTTTCTGGACGAGAAAGCTCGAGCTTCCGAGGGTGACCGGCCCTTTGCCGCCGTCGTAGGCCACGTCCTGCCCCACTGTCCCTTCGTCGCTCCCGACGAGTTGTTCGACTACTATTACGACCGCGTGGACGTGCCACGGCAACCCGCGGCTGATGAGCAACCACAGGCGGTGGTGAACTTTCGGCAGCGGCGTGGGCTGCTCGAGCCGCCTCTGCCCGACGAGCGGGTCCGTGTTGCCCGGGCCGCTTATTTCGGCCTGTGTGAGTACCTCGACCGACAGGTGGGGCGGGTGCTGGACAAGCTCGACGAAACGGGTCTGGCACAGAACACGCTCGTCATCTACGCCAGCGACCATGGCGAGATGGCCGGTGAGCACGGTTGCTGGTGGAAGAGCAACTACTATGAAGGCTCGGCGGGCGTGCCTCTGGTGGCCCGTCTGCCAGGCGTGATCCCGGCGGGAAGCACAAGCGATGAGATCTGCAACCTGATGGACATCGGTCCCACCCTCGTCGATCTGGCTGGTGCAGCGCCGCTCCCACGTACGGATGGCCACTCGCTGTGGCGTGTGCTGCAGGAACAGAAAGACGATCGCCGCCCCGGCGAGACCTTCAGTGAACACGGGCCGACCCGTGGTGAGGCACCATCACGCATGATCCGCCGGGGACGATGGAAGCTTTACAAGTACGCAGATGACACGCCACCCGTGCTGTTCGACCTGATCGACGATCCGGATGAACTGCATGACCGCGCTGGTGATCCCGCCCTGGCGGAGTTGCGCCAGCAACTGCTGCGCGCCCTCTATCTGGACTGGGATCCGGACTTCGTTCGCCGGGACTGCGAGCGCCAGGCACAGGACATGGCGCTGCTGTCCGCCTGGGGAGCGGCGGTGGAGCCAGCACACGAGGACACACTGCCCGTGCCGGAAGGCGCGGAGCAGATCGAACGCCGCTGACGAGGGAGCACATGGACGTTCTCCAGACAATTCTGCAACAACTGGCAGCCACTCTTTCCGGCACGACGGGCTGGATCCAGTCCCATCTCTCGGCCATATGCACGGCCATTGTGACGACCTTGCTCGTCATCTTCGGCGACGAGATCAACGGCTTCATCAAGGACCGGATCCGCGGCTTCAACTTCTTCATACGCACGGGGGCCTTCGTGCTGCTGTGCGTGTTCGGCTATGGCATGCTCGCCGCCGCTGGCGCTTCCGCTATCCGCAGCCTGCTGCTCTACTTCGGTGGCCACTACCTGCCTCTCACCGTCATCGCCGCCTTCGTCGTGATGGGCATGTTGGCGGAGCGCAAGAAATACATGTGATCAGGAGACATACCCGATGACCACCTTTCGCAAACTCGACCTCAGTTCTCACTACAACGCCGGACTGACCAACGTCCCTCTGGGTGACGACCACTGGCTGTGGCCACACACGGGCGATGACCCGCAGCGCACGGCGCTGACCGGGTTGCCCTCAGGGGAATGTCGTTTCTGGGGCGTGCCTTTCGGCATCGGCGACAGCAGCGCCCAGCAGTGGTTCGTACAGGTGACCGAGGCCGGCAGGGACACCGACAAATCCGTAACCATCCCAGTGGGCGACCGGGCTCAACGCATCCTCTTCGCCCATGTCTGTGCACCGGTGGACGGAAAATGGGTGACCCTCGACGGCGCCAGCGAACCCGTGGGCAGGTACGTGATCCGCTACGCCGATGGCTCCGAGACGGAGCAGGGACTGCGTCGCCGCTGGGAGGTGCATGACATCGCCACTCAGTGGGGACACCACCCGTTTCTGTGCCGTAATTGCCGGACCTTTCACCCGGTGGATATCAATGATACCGTGCTAGGGTACGGCCGCGGCCAGACCGGCGAGTACAACGCCTGGTTTCGTGGCGATGGCAGCCCCGCAGGGGGACCCAACGAGATGGGAGGGGACCTGTCCGGCTGGTGGCTGTTCGACTTCGACAATCCCCATCCCGACCTGGAGATCGCCGAGATCGTGCTGGAAGCGACGTCGGACATCCCCGTCGCCCTCGGAGCGGTCACCTTGTGCGACGAGGACTCCGATCCCTTCGCCTGGCCATCGCGCAAGACTGTGGCGGTCACTGTGGACGGCGCTGAGGCAGCGCCCACCGTCGACATGGAACGGGGGGTCATCGTCCGTCAGGACGACCTGTTCGAAGCGGGTGAGGATTTCCTGACGACGGACGAAACCGGCTGGGGAACCGGTGGTCAGCAGGTACGAAAAGGCGGCTATGTGGAGGTACACGGGTCGACGCAGGGCACGTTGAAGGTCACCGCCGGAGAGGCGGATGCGACGGCGGACTTCGGCTGGGGTGAGGTGCTGGAAAAGGGTGGGGCGACACAGGGACCGGTGCAGATCGAAGTGGTGGGTGAGGAGGGCACCCAGTGGGTGCACGTGCGCGTCGTCGACGAGGATTCGGGTGACCGCGTGGGCTGCCGGATTCACTTTCGCTCGAAGGAGGGCGCCTACCTGGCGCCCCACGGGCATCAGGCAGACGTCAACATCGCCTGGTTCGAGGACATGGGGGCGGACTGCAAGACACGGGGCACACCCTACGCCTATATCGACGGCAACTGCCAGATCGAGATGCCCATCGGAACGAATTATGTGGAGGTCGTACGCGGTTTCGAGTACGACCCGACACGCCAACTCGTCGAGATCAAGCCGGGGCAGCGGCATCTGACATTGAAGGCCAAGCGCGTCTTCGACATGAAGCAGAACGGCTACTACTCAGGAGACACGCACGTTCACTTCCTGTCGTCGCAGTCGAGTGCCCTCGAGGCGGAGGGTGAGGATCTGAACGTCGTCAACCTGCTGGCCAGCCAGTGGGGCCGGCTGTTCACCAGTTGGGGCGAGTTTACCGGGGGTGTGGCACCGACGTCGACGGAGAACCACATCGTCTACGTGAGCCAGGAGAACCGGCAACACGTGCTGGGACATATCAGCCTGCTGGGCCTGAAGGACCTGGTGGCGCCCATATGTACGGGCGGTCCCAACGAGGACTGGATCGGCGGCGAGATCCAGGTCATCATGGCCGATTGGGCGGAGGCTTGCAAGGCGCAGGGCGGACTCGTCATCATGCCCCACATGCCGTCACCTGACTTCGAGAACGCCGCCAATATCGTCATGGGGCACGCCGACGCGGCGGAGATGTGCTGGGTGTGGCAGGGCGAGCAGATCGGCCAGGGGGAGCAGGGCTACTACCGCTGGCTCAACGTCGGTCAGAAGTTGCCCATCGTCGGCGGCACCGACAAGATGTCGAACGGCCGGATCCTCGGCGGCTCACGCACGTACGCCAAGTTGCAGGAAGGACGGGAGTTCACCTACGACAACTGGTGCCAGGCGGTGCGTGCGGGCAACACCTTTGCCAGCACCGGGGCCATGATCGACCTGCGCGTCGAGGGCGTCGAGATGGGTCAGGAGATCGCCATTCCCGGCAACGGCGGATCCGTCGAAGTGGAGGTCACCGCCTGGAGCGTCTGGCCCCTGACCGGTGTGGAACTGATCGTCAACGGCGTACGCCACGAACGCGAGATCGTCGACGAGGGAGAGCGCTCGATCACGCTGAAGACGAAGGTGAAGACGGAGAAGTCCTGCTGGATCGCGGCGCGCTGCTGGGGGCCGTACGCCACCGACGCCGGACCGGTGATGGCGCATTCTTCCCCGGTCTACGTCGACGTGGGGCGTCGCTGTGCCTTTGAGGAGACGGACGGAGAGTACCTGATGACACATATGGAGGGCGGCGTGACCTGGGCGGAGAGGATCGGCGTGTTCAAGGATGAGCAGGTGCGCGGCCGGCTGATCGGGCTGTTCCGTGAGGCGCAGGCTGAACTGGCGCGCAGAGCCTCCGACATATGACGCACGACCTGAAGGGTAAGGTGGCGCTGGTTACCGGGGCCGGGGGAGAACGTGGCATCGGCCGGGCGATCGCTCTGCGGCTGGTGCGGGACGGCGCTGATGTTGTCGTCAACGATGTGACGGACGCACCCCGGGAGGGCTGGGGCGGACTCTCTGCCGTGGTCGCCGAGATAGAGGCTGCCGGTCGCGGGGGCCTGGGAGTGGTGGGCAGCATCACCGATGCCGGCGACGTGCAGCGCCTCATCGATGCCGCGATTGGTCGTTTCGGCCGCCTCGACATTCTCGTCAACAACGCCGGAGCCCCGGCCGGGGACGACCGCAAGCCGATTGTGGAACTGGCTGAATCCGAGTGGCAACGGGTACACGAAGTCAACGCCAAGGGCACGTTTCTGATGTGTCAGGCCGGGGCGCGTCACATGATCAAGCGGGGAGGAGGGGGGAGTATCATCAACATCTCTTCACTCGCCGGACGCGTGGGGATCGCCCGCTACGGAGCCTACTGCGCCTCGAAGTTCGCCATTGTCGGACTCACGCAGGTACTCGCCCTCGAACTCGGGGAACACAACATCACCGTCAACGCCATCTGTCCGGGGCTCACCGATACCGAGCGCCTGTCCGGTATGGCATCGGGGCTCAAGCCGGAGGGTACGACGACGGAAGCTTACCGGCAGGAGCTCATCGGCCAGAACGAGGCGATGACGCCGTTGGGGCGCATCGCCCAGCCCGAAGACATCGCCCGGTCGGCGGCTTTTCTGGCTTCAGATGACGCCGCCTTCATCACCGGCCAGTCGCTGGGCGTCTCGGGCGGCGCGCTGATGGACTGACAAAGGGGAAGTCTCATTGATGCCGGCACGGCGGTCGGCCTGGCCTGACGCTTCGCGCATGTGCGGGCCCATACACGATGCGCGAGGGCGATCCTCCCCTCGAGGCGCGGATTCCCGCACGCCCAAGCGGTAATGTGTGTCCCATAGAATACAGAAGCGGGTGCCATTAACTGCAGCGCATGCTGCAAGTGGGCGGACGGCACTCTGGCGTCGTCGCTGGCCCCCGACTTGCAGCGGTGGGCGGAATGTCTCTCGCCCACACCCATACCCCTGCCTACCGGCGCCGAACACCGGAGGAAGAGCCCCTCTACCAGGTCCTGGCTGAACACCTGGAGACCTTCCTCGAGCGCACACGCTCGTCTGATCGACAGCTACCCGCACACGTCGAGAAGGAACTGCGCGCCTACCTGGAGTGTGGCATCCTGGCTCACGGGTTTCTGCGGGTGCGGTGTGAAGACTGCGCTCATGAGCGTGTAGTGGCTTTCTCCTGCCAGCGACGTTCCTTCTGTCCCAGTTGTATGGGACGGCGGATGGTGGACACCGCGGGAGTTATTGTCAGAAGTTGTGGATCGGTAGGGCGTGTGGCTATGATGTAGACGGCATAAAGGAAGAGAGCGTATCCTCAGG
>DASCMS010000093.1:0-43097 GCA_036011085.1 Candidatus Latescibacterota bacterium | reverse complement strand
CTCGTCGTCCCCCCAGGGATAGGCGTCCTGTGCCCGGTAGGAGAACAGGTCTCCCCGGATCCCCTCAGGAGCGTCGGCCACGCCATGCTTGGAGCTGTCGAAGCCGATGGTCGTGGCTCCCGGCAACAGCTGCTTTATCTCATAGAGCAGATGGGCCTTGCCACAACCCACGTCGAGGATTGATGAATCCTGGCTGAGGCCGTACGTGGCGATGATCTCTTCAGCCACCGCCTTCCACCGGCCGTCGTACTGGTAACCGCCATAGCCATAGCGTCGGTCACCGTCCCAGTAGTCGAACTCGTACTCCTTGGCCTTCAGCATGCAGTGGACCTTCTCGTCCACCATGCGTGATACATAGTCTCGCGACGTGGCCTTGTGCAACGGCGTGAAGAACCCCCTCAACTGCCCCATGATCCCTGTCCTCTCGTCTATTCCGCGGGAAAAAATCTCCATTTCCCGTCGGAATCGTCCCCTCCCGGGGCTCTAGTTCCTGTGTAGCAGGCGGCCACCTGCCGTCGCCTGCACGTGGTATAGCATGTTTCGTGCCTTGTCGAGCTGTATGCGCAGCAGCGCCTCGCGGTCCACCTCATCACCGCCGGCGAATCGTCGCCGGGCGAGGTCGCAGGGGATGAACTCGTTGAGCAGGATCATACACCATTTGAGCCCGAACAGCGGCACCACCGCCTGCAGCCGCGACGGCAGGTCACGATCCACCTCGAAGTGCTGCAGCATGCCGGCGAGAAAACGGTCCGACTGGGTCGGGGTCAGTGTCATGGCCGGATGCAGCAGTACATCGGCCACTGTCTTGGCCGGGTCGTCCCAGCCAAAGTGCTCGAAATCGACGAATACGAGCGACCCGTCGGGTCGGCGCAGGCTGTTGTGGAACCCGAAGTCGGACGGACTCAGGGTTCGCCTCTCCATGGCGAGTTCTTCGGCGAACCTGCCGGCTCTATCACCCTCGAGCCGTGACCGGCTCCAGTCGACCGTGTCCCGAACCGTCGTGTCGAACTCGTCCGCCAGGAAGGTGCCCAGTCCGCCACCGAGGGCGTCGACATCACCATCCTGGCCCAGGCGCTGCCGCCGGACGTCGATGTTGTCGATGATTGCTGTTATCGTGAAGCAGGCCTCAGAGGCCGGGGGCAGATCGGCGCTGCCCTCATGGCTCGACAAGGATTTGAGGCTGGCCAGGAAGTCCACGGCTTCGTCCACATCTTTCTCGGTGACGTCCGTCACCTGCTCACCGTCGATGAACTCACATATCAGCAGGTCTTCGGCGGCAGCGATGGGGCGCGGGATTCGCTGCTCCCCGTGGTCCCAAAGAAAGCGCAGACCCATCTGCTCCGCCTGGAGGAAATCCCTGGTGTCGGTTCGCGTGCGGTAGAACTGCTTCACCGCAAGGGCCTCACCCCGGCTGGATTCGGCGCGGTAGACCCGGCTGTTCCGGCCGCTGGCAACGGTCTGCGTCAGTCGCACAGGACAACCCAGAACACGCTCTGCACCTGCCTCGACCTGGGTGGTCTCGTCGTTTCTTTCAGGCATCAAAGACCACCCGGGCCACCGCTGCCCAGTCAAGGGCGGGGCGCACCTCAGAAGATGTGGTTTCCGTCTGCTGGGTCAGCAGGATGCCGGTTACGCCACGTGGAAAGCCCTCCTCGAGGAACACCTCCTCGAGATCATCGATGAAGTGCGTACAGGCCAGCTGGCGGATGCGGTCGACTTTGGCCGGCCTGGTGTCCTCGAAGAAAACGCGCTCAGGGCCGAGGCCGGTGCTCTCGACGTCAAACAGTTTCTGGCTCTGCATCCAGGCCAGGGCCGCCTGACGCAGGTCGGTGCCCGACTCGTCACGGCGGGCGAACTGGGTCTTGTGGCTCACCACATAAACCGGCCAGGAGCGCGATCGGCAGCTATGCAGAAAGGGAAGAACACCGTCGAGAAGATGGGCCTGGGGCATGCGGGGGCCGTATACCTCCGCCTGCAGTCGCTGCCAGTCGAGTTCGCCAGCGGACCGCTGGCGGATGGCATCCCGGATCGAGGTCTTGGCCACCGCCGTCGAGTTGGTGATCAAGCCACGCTGAACCGCGGCGGTATGAAACACAGCATCGTAGGCAGCGATGGTGTTGTCGAAGTCGATGCCGATCACCGGACCGTCTCGGCGCTCGCTGCCGTTCACACCAGCTGCAGCCCCTGCATCGTACGGATATTGAAGTAGCAGTCGTCCGTCATCGAGTCGGGGATCCGGCCCGCATCGAAAGCCGCCACCAGTCCCTGCACGGCATCCTCGATCGTTCTCCGGGGTGCATAGCCGAGATGTTTTCGGATGCGCTCGGAGGAGATGTGGTAGGATCGATGGTCGTCGGTCGGGGTTACCTCGATATCCACTCCGCCGGAGACGGAACTACGGATCATCTCGGCAATTTCGATGACCTTGTGGTTCTCATAGCCGGCATTGAATACCTGGCCATCGATCGTATCGGCAGGCAATTCGAGGGATTTCACGTAGAGGTCGGTGACATCGTCGATGTGGATGTTGGGGCGTTTCTGTTCGCCACCGAAGACGGTGATCTTGCCGTTGTTGACCGCGTGATTGGTGAGGATGTTGACCGTCAGGTCAAGGCGCAGGCGGGGGGAGTATCCACACACTGTTGCCGGGCGCAGGATCAGGGTCGTGAAACCGGGTTCACGGGCCTTGAGCAGATCGTCCTCGCACAGGGCCTTGTACTTCGAATAGTCGGTCAGCGGCTCCAGCGCCATCTCTTCGGTAACGTTCTGCTCTTCCTTGATGCCGTAGACACTGGAGGAGGAAGCGAAGACGAAGCGACGCACGCCAACAGTCTTGGAGACATCGAGCAGGTCCTGGAAGCAATCGTAGTTGATGGACCTTCCCAGGTTGGGATCGAGATCGAAACTGGGATCGTTGGAGATGCAGGCCAGGTGGATGACGGCATCACACCCGGGCAACACGCGCTCCAGAAGGGCCCGGTCGCGGATGTCACCCTTGATCTGCTGCAGATTCGAATTGTCAGCGACGGCGTTGAGGACGTGGTCGCCGTAGATGTAGAGGTCGAGGACTTTCACGCCGTACCCGGCGGCGAGCAACTTGGGGACGAGAACGGCCCCGACGTAACCGGCGCCACCGGTGACCAGGACAGTCTGCTTCGGTGGTTCTGTCATGGCGCTCATTTCATCAGGGCGATCATCTGTTTGGCCACAGGTACCTTGCGTAGGGGCACGCGGTTGCCGAGCTCGGCCACCAGCTGGGCACCGGCCACGTTGCCGGCAAAGCCGACGATGTCCCAGGGGGCGCCCTGGACGACGAGCAGGGAGTTGAGCGCCAGCAGAGCGTCACCGGCGCCGACACGGTCGGTGACCTGAATGGCGAAGGCCGGCACCTCGGTAAAGCCGTGGCCGGGTTCGTAGTGGAGGCTGCCCGCCTTGCCCTGTGTGACGGTGAAGCGACGACAGTTGACACGCTGCGCCACCTCCATGAGCAGGTCTTTGAGATCACCCTCGCGCAGACGGGTCTCGATAAAGACCTCGTGATTGGCCAGACAGACGTAGTCAGCGCGCCAGTACTTCGAGATCGGGTTGAAGCCACGGTTGCCCGCGTTCGACTGGGCATTGACGACGAGGAAGCCCGTGTCCTTGCACAGTACTTCGATGGCTGCCGGAGTCAGCATGCCGTGGCCATAGTCGCAGGCGATGACGAGGTCATACTCGGAGACGGCGGTCTGCAGGCGCTGGATCAGGGCCTGCTCATCGTCGCCACGCATAGGGGAGTCGTCCATCACATACAGCTCGAGGAGCTTGTTCTGCGTGTAGCGGTCGACGAAGCGGCGCTTGTGGATCGTCGGGGCACCGTGTTTGGTGATGAACTCCGCCTTCACCTGGGGTAGCAGGGAGCCGCGGACGAAATCCTCACGACGTTCGGTCTCGCCCAGATAGCTGATCAGGCCGACCTCGTCGCAGAAACCCGCCAGATGGTTGGCGATGGCCAGGCTGCCGCCGGGGAAGGCCGCGGTTTCGCGGTACTGGCAAGCCAGCACCGGGTCCTTGGTGGACTTGCCGATGGCGTCGGCGAAAACGTACTCGTCGATGATCGCTTCACCGACGACGAGGACCTTCTTCGGTTTGGCCTCGTCGAGGTAGGCGATGACCTGCTCGGGGGTATAGCGGTCCCGAAAGTCGGCGAGCCACGAATCCGTCTCATCCGGGAAGGGGCTGAAGTGAGCGTTGAGCAGGTTGGAAGAACTGAAGGCGACATCGTCGGTGTACTCCACACGGATGCCGAGCTCGCGAGTCACCTCGATTTCGGGTCCCAGGGCGCTGTCGGCGTCGACCTGGGGCTTGCGGTATTCACCCCCCTTGCAGAACACGTCGGGTCGGATGAGGCGCAGCAGCTCGGATCCGGTAGGCCACTTGTTGATGGCCACGAAGTCGACGACGTCGAGAGCGGCGATCGACTCGGCGCGCAGGGCGCCGGTGAAGGCCGGCCGATTCGTGCCTTTGTTGACGAACTGGTCCGGCGTGACGGTGACGATCAGGATGTCGCCGTGCTGGCGGGCCTCCTCGAAATGCCGGATGTGGCCGATGTGCAACAGGTCGAACACGCCGTGGCAGTGGACGACGCGTTTGCCCTCCTCTTTGAGAGCGGACACTTTCTCGGCCAGGCCGGCAAGGCACAGGATCTTGCTGGTGGAAGTCATGACGTCACCCCGCCGCCTCTGACCGTGACCCGTAGGTCTCGGCCGCAGCCTGTGTCGCCTGGGGAGCGATGTCATCACCCCACATACGTTCCTTCTCGAGCCTCCGGGCCTTGAGGAACATCTTCAGCTTGCGCCAGGGACTCTCGTGGGTCGGATAGACGTACTGATCCATCTTGAAACCCTTCTCGAGCACGGCGAGGAAGACGAACAGCGGGTTTGGCGGCAGGTGCCGGCACAGAAAATAGAGGAAGGGCCGCCATCGAGGGTAGGCCCCGAGGACGGGGTACATCACCGACAGATTGAACTGAACATCCTTCTCCTTGGCGGTGAAGCAGTTGAGCACCGAGCGCTTCTGAATGGAGCTGAAGGGCCGCGTCTTCTTCAGGTCGGAGATGTCCTCATCGAGGAGGTTCTTCTCGACCACGTTGTTGTAGATCGCCGTGCCCGGGTAGGGGACCAGTATGGTCGACATACCATAGGTAACACGGCCTTCTGAGTTGATCTTCGTACCGTCGAAGTCAATCTGGGCGCTCGCTTGAGGCACACCGAGTATGAAGTTGGTCACCGTGTAGATGCCGTGACTGCGGACCATGCGCAGGCGGTCGATGATCTCCTCGTTGGTCAGGTGCATGCCGCGGCCGAGCAGCCCCTTGCGGATGCTGATATCGGAGGAGTCGATGGCAAAGCCGAGGGATCGGCAGTTGGCCTCTTTCAGCATCCTGATACGCTCTTCGTCGATCAGGTCGAGACGTTCGAGGGCATAGAATGGCAGGTTCACTTCGCGCTGGTAGACCGTACAGAAGTCCTGCAACCAGTCGGTTTTCGGGCAGAACAGGTCGTCCTGGAACTTGACGAAGGTCAGTGGATAGCGGCTGCGCAACTCGTTGATCTCGGCGCAGACGCGCTCGGGGCTGAAGAACCGGTAGCTCTTACCCAGGCCTTTCTGCATCTGATTCAGCGGGTTGTTGAAACAGTATGAGCAGGAGAAGGGGCATCCCCTGGACTGGCAGAACAGCTTCAGCTTGCTCTGGCCGAGTTCGGTTTTCTGGAAAGTGAGATCACGATCCGGCATGGGCAATGAATCCAGATCGGCAATCAGGTCACCGAGTGGGTTCAGGAAGTGTGCCGAACCCAGATTCGGGATGTCGTCGACGCTCTCGTGCCGCTCCAGCCGTGTCAGGAACTCAGCGAAACAGACTTCACCTTCGCCGCGGCAGATGTAATCGATGCCATCTTCAAGTCGCACGTCGGGAAAGTAGGTGGGGTGAGGACCGCCCATGATCGAAATGAAATCGTAGCGGTTCTTCAGATAGTTGTTGATATAGAGGAAAGAGTCGGCATCTGAGGACATGACGCTGTAGCCGATGAGATCGGGCTTCACGCGCCGCATTTCCTCGTCAATCGTGTCCTGATCGAAAACGAACAGTTCGACATGCCAACCCAGCTGCTTGGCCGTGGCGCTCAGGAAGGGAATCCCGAGGTTCTCGACGAAGTCGACCTGATTGATAACAAAGGCCAGGGTCTTGTTCACGACCGGTCTTCTCCCGCGATGTTGCAGAGCTCTGAGGTTTTGAAGCCTCTTTGAGCAAAAGCCGAACCGACCTGCCCCAAGCCGTCCGTCCGGTGGTCCGAAGTCGATCTACTCGGCCTGACACAGATACTAATCGGCATTATTTTCCGTTTCGCCAGTCATTTCGGAATCTCTTGCCGGTCTGGCCGGGGAAGGCAGGGCCAGGATCCAGGCCACGGCGGCCGCCAGATCGTCTGCCACGTGGTCGGCCCCGTGATCCTCTCGTTCCACACTTGTGCCATGTCCGGTCCGGACCAGAATCGTGGCGCCAACGCCAGCAGCCTGCCCGGCCTGCAGATCACGCCGGGCATCTCCCACCATCACCGAATGCAACAGATCGACGTCGTGATCGGAGGCGGCGCGCAGCAGCAACCCGGGCAGCGGCTTGCGACACTGGCAGACCAGGGCATACGCTGGCACGATTCCGTCCGGGTGGTGCGGGCAGTGGTAGATGCCGTCGACCTGGGTCTGAAGGATGCCCAACTGTTGTTGGAGAGATCGATGAATCTGCTCAAGATCTGCCTCAGTGATCTGTCCCCGGGCAACATGGGACTGATTGGTCACCACCAACACCTTCCACCCGGCTGTACGCAGACGTCGAATCGCCTCGGCCGAGCCCGGCAGCAGTTCCAGGTCGCCAGCGTCGGCTATGTGCCCGCGCTCGACGGTAATCGTCCCGTCTCGATCCAGAAAAACCACCCTGTCAGCCATCTGGAAATATCGCAGGCGCCAGTGCAGACCGTCAAACCTGCGGCTCGACAAGTCCAGTCCGCGTGCCCATATTCCTTCCCTTCACTACCAGCGGACCACGCAGCAGAGAGGTCAGGATGAACCCAGCCGATTGCATCCTCTACAGCGGCGGCGCACCTGGCGCCGAGGCCGAATTCGGCGCCAATGCCGAGCGTGTCGGTATCGAGGAGGTGAACTTCTCCTTCGAGGGGCACAGCAACACTCGCCAGCGTGGCCTGCGCGTCCTCAATCACGAGGAACTGGAAAGCGGCGACGTCAGCCTGGAATACGTGTCGAAGCTGATGAACCGCCGGTACAGCCAGGGGCCGATGTTCCGCAAGATCCTGCAGACCATCTGGTATCAGATCAACGAGGGTCAGGAGATCTACGTCATCGGTGAGGTCCTGGCGGACCGTACGGTAAAGGGGGGCACGGGCTGGGGCGCCGAGTTCGCCAAGTTGTGCAACAAGCCGCTCTACGTCTATGACCAGGCACGAGAAATCTGGTTGCGCTGGGTTGGTATGGAGTGGCTGGAGCTGACATCCGATGATGAGCCCACCATCACCCATGGCCACATCACCGGTACGGGCAGCCGCTCACTGACCGATGGTGGACGGGCGGCCATCCGCGACCTGTTCGACCGGTCCTTTTCCTGAGGAACAACGGTCAGGCGTAGATCACGTCGCCGATGTTCTGCCCCGTGATACGCACGGTCTGTCCGTCGATACGTTCGGCACCGGCGACGCCATCGTAGCGGTCGGCGTCGTGGGTGTGGAAGTAGCGTTTCTCCAGCACGAAGGGCCCCTCCCAGACCAGAGGCGGGATCGGCTCGGCGCGATGGTGTTCGACGGCCCGAGTGGCGCCCTCCCGGATCAGGGACCGGGCTTTCTCCTTCGAGATCGAAATGGCTGACTCCCGAGACAGGCCCCGTTTCACCGCCACCGTGGTGATTCCGGGGACGAGTTCGGCCGCTTCGGCGCAGGCGTCCTCTTCCCCGGTGAGATAGATCAGGGGCATGTCGAAGGCCCCGTGACAGAGCGCCCACTGGGCGATCTCACCGATGGGCCTGTCGTTGAGTGTGATGGAGTAGATGGCGCGGCTGCTCTGAGTATGGTTCAGGTTGCTGGTGGCGACGCCACTCATGGCGTGCTGGCCGATGATGGCCGTCACGTCGTAGTCCTGAAGGACGGCGTCACGAACCGAGCGCGGGGCCACGGGGCGACCATGCAGCATCCTGGCCTCCGGGTGCATGTCCTCGTACCACAGTCCGCCGGGGCCGTGACCATCGATGACGAGCAGGTCGCTGCAGCCGGCGTGCAGAAACCCGTCGACGGCGGCATTGACCTCGGCCATGGCCAGCTTTCGGGCCAGAATATGATCCCGGCCCTCGGGATAGGTCTCGTGTTGAAAGGAGGTGACACCTGCCGTTCCCTCCAGGTCGGTCATGATGGCGATTCTCATCGGAGCAGCAGCACCTTGCCTGTGGCCGCTTGTGTGTCGGTACCCGGAGTCCGGGATAGGAGACGATACAGATAGACGCCACTGGCGGCGGCAGCACCGGCGTCTGTTCGCCCGTTCCAGATAGAGCGGTGACCACCCTTCTCGTACCACCCGGATGTTACTGTGGCCAGGCGCTGGCCGAGCAGATCGAAGACCACCAGTTCAATCTGTGACGCTGTCGCCAGCCGAAAAGGAACATCGGCCAGACTCGCATCATCCATGGAGCTGTCGCGTACCGTCAGACCGAAACGCCGTGACTGGGCATTGAATATCTCCTCCCAACCGTTGACGGTCTGCGCCGCTTGCGTTCCATATTTGCGGGACAGATCATCGGGTGCAGATCGGCCCCGTAGTAGGCGAGGGTGATGGCGATCGTCGTGTTCTGGCAGAAGCCGGAGGGGTTGATCGAGTTGAAGTACTGGTGGAAGTAGGGTACGTCGGTGACATACTGAGCGGAGACCGGCGTCGCCGCCAACAGCAGGCCAAGCAAGCCGCCGCCTACACGACGCCGGCACATGTCCTACCCTTTGAAACCGGCATCCTTATGGGCGCCGTCGCAGTAGGGCTTGTTCTTCGAGGCGCCACACCGGCACAGCGTGTAGTGATCCGTGGTCGGCGGGGTCTCGCCGGCGGTTTCGATGCCGCCGCGCACGTGCAGGGGGCCGTCCTCGGCGACGAAGATCTCCGGTGCGTTGAAAAACTCGTCGTGTATCTTGCCGTCGAGCTTATAGGCCAGCGCTCCCGAGGGGCAAGCGCGAATGGCAGCGATGATCTTGTCGCGTTCGCAGCCATCGGGGACCGAGACACGCTGCTCTCCCTCCCACTTGAAGAACGCCTCCGGCGCGCCATCGACACAGGAGCCAGCATGGCAGCAGACGCCGGCATCGTCGACGATGGTCAACTCCTGACCCTCGTACTGCCGCGCGGAGGAGGTCTCCTGACGTTCCTTGGCCCCGGTAAAGCCAGTACCTGTGTGGGACCCATCACAGAAGGGCTTGTTCTGCGATGCGCCACACCGGCACAGGACGATGACCTTGTTGACAGTCTTGATCGGCCGGTCCCGGGAATCGGTCAACTTCTGCAGGCCCTTCACGAGGAGGGGGCCGCCTTCCTGCACATCGATGGTCGGTTTGTCGTCGCTCATGTCGGCACTCTCCAGTTGAAGGGCCGCCCGTCACGCATATGTGAATCTACTCGACCCCTTCAGGCGGCGGCAAACTTGGCCTGGCGGGCGACTCTTTCTCGCAGGTGGCTCTGCAGTTCCTTCTTGCGAAGGCGCAGCGATCCCGGTGTCACCTCCATCAATTCGTCGGCATTCAGGTACTCGATGGCGTCGTCGAGGGAGAGGATGCGGTGCGGTGGCAACTGCTCGTCATCCCCGGTGGGGGCGGCACGATGCCCGGTACCCGGCTTACGTTTTGTCGGATTCACGGTCAGGTCGCCGGAACGGATATGCTCGCCGATGACCTGGCCGTCGTAGACCTCGGTACCCGGAGGTATGAAGAAGGTGCCTCGTTGCTTGAGATTGGTCAGCGAGTAGGCCGAGGCGACCCCCGTGTCACCGGAGACGAGGGAGCCGAAGTCCTGGGTGTCGATGGCCCCGGCAAAGGGAGCGTATTCGTGAAACAACGTGTGGTAGATGCCGTTGCCGCGCGTCGAGGTCAGGAAGGGATTGCGGAACCCGAGCATGCCGCGCGTGGGCACGACGTAGGTGCAGTGAACGATGCCGCCGTCGGTGTGGCGCATGTCCGTGAGCCGTCCGCGACGTCGGCCGAGCATCTCGCTGACGGCGCCGAGGTTGCCTGAAGGCACCTCGACATAGACCTCTTCGAAGGGCTCCTCGAGCCCGTTGTCGCCCTCGTGGTAGATGACCTCAGGCTGGCTCACGGCGAACTCGTACCCCTCGCGCCGCATCGTCTCGATGAGAATGGCCAGATGCAGTTCACCCCGCCCCGAGACCAGCCATTGCCCTGTGACCTCGGCATCCTCCACACGCAGAGCGACATTCTGTTCCAGTTCGCGGTGCAGGCGGTCACGGATCTGCCGACTCGTCAAGAAGCGGCCGTCCCGTCCGGCGAAGGGACTGGTGTTGATGGCGAAGGTCATGCGCACCGTCGGCTGCTCGACCTCGATCCGTGGCAACGCCCGAGGGTCCTCAATGTCGGTGATCGTATCGCCGATACCGATATTCTCAATTCCAGATAGGGCAACGATGCTGCCGGCACGAACCACGTCCTGAGCCTCGCGTTCGAGATTGCGGAAGGTGTAGACCTCACGGATGCGGGAGCTGTGAATGGTGCCGTCACGGTCGATGTGGGCCACCGCCTGGCCCGGGCGCAGTTCGCCGGATAGCAAGCGGCCGACGGCGATCTTGCCCACGTAGTTGCTGTACTGCAGGGTCGTCACCAGCAACTGGGGCGGCGCGTCGGGGTCGACCTCCGGCGGCGGGACGCTCTCGAGAATCGTATCGAACAGTGGCCCCAGATCGTCGGCCAGCGCTTCGTGATCGTGGCCGGCCCGGCCCTCGAGGGCTCGGGTAAACAAGATGGGGAAATCGCACTGCTCGTCGCTGGCATCCAGTTCGAGAAACAGATCGAGGGTTTGCTCCGTGACCCAGTCGGGTCGAGCCGCTGGACGGTCGATCTTGTTGACGACGAGGATCGCCTTCAACCCCTGGCGCAGAGCGTGACGCAACACGAAGCGGGTCTGCGGCATGGGCCCTTCGACGGCATCGACCAGCAGCAGCACGCCATCCACCATATTGAGGATACGCTCCACTTCACTGCCGAAGTCGGCGTGGCCCGGCGTGTCGACGAGGTTGATCGTCGTGTCGCCATAGAGGATCGCCGTGTTCTTTGCCGTAATCGTGATCCCACGCTCTCTTTCCAGGTCGTTGGAGTCGAGCACGCGGTCGACGACGGCCTGATTGTCATGGAATACGTGAGTCTGGCGCAACATGCCGTCCACCAGGGTTGTCTTGCCGTGATCGACATGGGCGATGATGGCGATGTTGCGGATGTTGTCAGCGGTCATTCTTGATTTCGTCCCAAACTGTGTCCATTTCTTCCAGTGTCGCCTCCTGCAGGCTCGCGCCGCGCTCGGCGAATACCCTTTCGACCTGACGGAAGCGTCCGGCGAACTTGTCCACGGCGCCACGCAGGGCATCCTCCGGGACAACCTTCATGAAGCGGGCGACATTCACCAGGGCGAAGAGCAGATCGCCGAACTCATCGGTGATGCGCTCCGGTGCGGCGCCGTCAGCACACTCCTGGCGCAACTCCTCGACCTCCTCGGTGACCTTGTCGAGTGCGCCATCGATCCGGTCCCAGTCGAACCCCACTCGAGACGCTTTTTCCTGCACGCGCTGGGCCCGCAGCAACGCCGGCAACGGCCGTGGCACGCCATCGAGGGCCGAGGGTG
Organism: Candidatus Latescibacterota bacterium; assembly: GCA_036011085.1. Lineage (GTDB taxonomy): Bacteria > Latescibacterota > UBA2968 > UBA8231 > UBA8231 > UBA8231. The sequence goes on along the minus strand of DASCMS010000093.1, from coordinate 31,175 downwards.
GTGGGCCTTCCCCGCCTCCCCGTTCTTCGAGCTTGATCTGTTCCCAGTTGCGCAGGACCTCACCGGCGCCCTCCACGTCGACATGGCCGAAGACGTGCGGATGCCGGCGGATCAGTTTGTCGACGATGGCGCGGCAGACATCGTCTGCCGTGAAGCGATCGGCCTCGGCCGCCACCTGGGCGTGGAACACGACCTGCAGCAGCACATCTCCCAGCTCGCTGCACAACTCGCTGTCCTGCCCGTCATCGATGGCGTCCAGGACCTCATAGGCCTCTTCCAGCAGATACGGCTTGAGGGTGACGTGATTCTGCTCGCGATCCCATGGGCAACCGTCAGGAGCGCGCAGGCGAGCCATGACGTGGATCAACTCCTCGAAGGGAGAACGGCCGCTGTCTTCGATCAAGTCTACTCCTCTGAGCCCGAGTTCAATTCGGAATACTTCACGTTGACACCGCGGGCCCGGTCGACGGGATACTGGCGACCGGAGTATTGCAGTTTGTCCCGCAGGATCGTCGAGACGTCGTACCCCAGGTTGGCGCTCATGAGCAGGACGAAATAGAGCACATCGGCCAGCTCGTGTCCGATCTCGACGCGACGCTTCTCATCCCGCAGTCGCTCCTCCATCTCCTCATTGGAGCGGAAGCGAAAGTGCTCGAGCAGTTCGGCTGCCTCCACCGACAGGCCGATGGCCAGGTCCTTGGGGGTGTGAAACTGATCCCAGTCACGCTCTTCAACGAACCGCCGGACCAGCGCTTTGAGTTCGCTGACGGCCGTCGCCTCGTCGTCGCGGATATCCATGATCGGGGGTCAATCCTGGTCGGTGACGCGTATCTGGCGGGCAAACAGAATGTATGGGGAGTCTGAGATTCCGCCACGGGCTTGTTCCAGCAACGACCGGGCTCTGGCCGCCGACGGCTCGAGAAGAGCGAAGAAGCGGCGGTAGAAGTGATCTGGATCGACCTCGACGAGGACGTTGACGAAGCGCGCCTCGTCGGTGATGGGGAGGGTTTCCTCGTAACGCCAGACGCCATCCACGGGAATCCGCGTGTCGAACAGTTCGGTCTGCCCGTCCACCGACAGGCGGCGCTGCACGGCGCGGGTCCGCAGGCTGCTCTCGATGACACCTCCATGGGCATCGGAGAGGAAGATCTTCACATACAGCGCTCCGGTCGTGTAGGTGGGCAGGGCATGTCCGGCACCGACGTTGCGCAGCCAGATGCCGAGATGCCCGCTGTCGTCACCAGCGTCACGCCAGTCCACCTCGAACTCGATGGCATCGCGCACGAAGTCGCGGTCGTGCAGGCCGCGCATGCGGTGGTCGCCGCGGGGCATGTGACAGCTCTGACATGTGAGTCCCTCTGCCGCTGCAGCGCTCCCGAGCCATTCGCTGTACGTGTTTTGCAGCAGCTTGCCCTCGAGGGCAAGACCATCGGCTTCGAACTGATGGCAGGCAGTACAGAACGCGGCGTCCTCGAACAGCTCCGGCGGGGCCTCAACTCCTCCGTGATGGGAGCCATCGATGGCGGCCGCCACCAGGCGATCCTGACTTGCCGGCCGTCCCGGGCCATAGTAGCGGTGAGAGCGAACGTGACAGCCGGCGCAGTCGACTCCGGCGGGTCCCAGGGCCGTGTCGTCATCGCCCAGGGACAGCGCCCTGACGATCTGTTCCCGCAATGGCGTGTGGCAGCTGAGGCACTCTTCGACAAATTCGGGCGAAGCGCCGACCAGCTGGGCTCTGAGGCCCGGGCTGAAGGCGGCAGCATGCTGACTCCGGCTCCACTCCTGCAGATGGCGTACGTGGCATTGGCCGCAGGCGGAGGGTTCGAGCCGGCGGCCCGCCTCGAACAACGGTGAGGGGTCGCCCTGGGCGGCGATGGGCAGGTCCCAGAAGGCCTGGGTGTCCTGCCGGCTGACCATCGGTGCACCGACGTCCGCAAGAGCGGCGACCATGGCCTGTTTCTGCGGCGCAGACAGCGGCAGGGCGGGCATCCCGCCACGAGGCCTGTCGTGTGCGGCAAGCCAGGAGATGGCCCGTTCCCTGCTCACCGGCCATCGCAATCGTGGTCCCTGTATCGCCTCCATGCCATGGCATTCGAAGCAGCCATGCACCAGGGCGGCCTGCATCCCCTCCGCCATATCGGATGTGTCCACCATCACACTTTGATCCGGCCCTCCAGGGGGATCGAAGCGACGGACCAGGAACGCACTCAAGTCGGCAATGTCCCGGACCGACAAAACGTAGGGATGGGACCCGGGGCTCAGTCCCTCTGTCGCGGGGCTGCCAAGGGCGGCCTGCAGCCAGTCGACACCGACCTTCCAGCCGAGGCGGTCGAGGGCAGGGCCGGTACGACCGCCGGTACCCCCTGCTGCGTGACAGCCCCGGCACTGCAGGCCCTCGAAGAGGCGTCCACCACGGTAGGCGTCGCCAACCGGCGGTTCGTCCCCCGCGGCCTGGTCGCCCACCGGAGATGGCTCCATCGGGTCGAGACGGCCGAGGTCTGCAAGCCAGGAAACGATTCGGGCGCGGGCGGCATCACCCAGCTGCACGCGCGGCATCCGGCTTTGCGGCAGATAGGCGGTAGGGTCACGCAACCACAGATCGAGCCAGGCCGCATGGGTCTTGCGGCCCAGCCTGTCCAGACCGGGGCCGCGTGGATGCGGATAGGAGGGCAGGTCGAGATCGTGGCAGCCGGTGCATCCCAGACGGTGGAGGAGAAGACGTCCGGAGGCGATGTCCACCGGCTCCGGCTCCGGCAGGCGCGGCAGGAAGGGCTGGGTGAACCCCGTCTCATGGTCCCCGAGCAGATGGACCCCGCGGGACAAGGTAAGGGGATCGTCATCGGCGCCCACGGGAAGGGCACAGAGCAGGGCGCAGAGCAGGAGTGGGTGGCGACGCATCGCAGGAAGGTGATCTACCTCACAAGTACCTGTCAATGCAGGCGTTGCGGGGGAACTCCCCATGTCTCCGAGCATTCAAAAGGGACCTACTCGATCAGACCCACTTCAAGCAGACGTACCTTCAGGACCAAAGGATGCCCATGATGGAAGCGACTATAAAAAGCACTGCCCGTCCCGCAACGCAGCGCGGCGGTTCCAACGGTGACTCGATCCTGTCCAGCTATCTGCGAGACATCGGGGATTCGAGCCCACTATCCCGCGCAGCGGAAGGGGATCTGGCACGGCGCATCCGTGCCGGCGACGGCACGGCGCGCAACTGCCTGGTCGAAGCAAATCTCCGCTTCGTCGTTTCGGTGGCCAAGGACTACCAGGGCCGCGGACTCCACCTTTCCGAGTTGATCAGTGCCGGCAACGTGGGCCTCATCACGGCGGCGGAGCGCTTCGACGAGACCCGCGGCTTCAAGTTCATCTCGTACGCCGTGTGGTGGGTGCGTCAGTCGATCCTGCAGACGCTGATGGAGCAGTCCACGGTGCGGGTGCCGGCCAACCGCCTCGACCAGTTGTCGAAGATCACGCGCACCGTCGAGATGCTGCAGAAGAATGGCGAGTCCCCGTCCCTCGAGAAGGTGGCCGAAAATCTCGGCTGCTCGCTGGAGGATGTGGAGCAGACCATGGTCAGTGTGCAACCGGTACGCTCTCTGGACGCGCCCTTCGACGGGGGGGAGGAGCGCTGTCTGCTCGACTGCGTCTGGGATGAGGAGCAGCGCAGTGTCGAGGACGAGGTCTTCGGCTTCTCCCTGCAGGAGGATATCGATACAGCCCTGTCTGCCCTGTCGGCACGGGAGGCCAAAGTCCTGCGCCTCTATTACGGGATCGGTGAGGACAAGGCACTGACGCTGGACCAGATCGGTGCCCGTTTCCAGCTGACGCGGGAACGTGTGCGCCAGATCAAGGAGATCGCCCTCAGCAAGCTGCGCCACCCGAGGTTCCACGGGCGCTTGCGCCCGTACGCGGAAAACTGACGCAGGCACGCGAGTTGCTCGATGACGGGGGAGCGTCACGATGACGCTGGCGCCAGGGAGGCGCCGCGAGGCGGGACGGAGAAAGCCGTTCCGCCCACCTGTCACTCCGGACGGAAAGGACTTCCCCTCTTCCTACCGTTCAAGGGATGGAAGGGGTCTGCCGATACACCGGAACAGACCCCCCCAGGAGATATCGAGCCATGCATTCGACCACTACCCGGACCCGCGTCTCAAAGAACAACGTGATGATGCGTCTTGGGGCCTTCTTCTTTGTTGCCACGGGACTGTTTTTCGGAGCCCTGCTGGCGGCACTGGCAGGCGTCTCCGGCTGAATTCAGGTCTCTGGCGCGGCCACCGTCGCCGGACTTTCACAGCGTGTCTGTTTTCCATTGACGACCCTGTGGACCCCTCATATATTGCCGCTCGAAGCTGAGTTGTGAACGATTCCTGTTCGCGCGGCACACCCAGCGCGGTTTCGGCAAGGAATCGCGCTTTCGTTGTCTCCGATCGATCCGAGTCTCAAGAGAAGGCATATGGGCCGAGTCATCGCTGTCGCCAATCAGAAGGGTGGGGTCGGGAAGACGACGACTGCCGTGAACCTGTCCGCCTGCCTCGCCAATGACGGCAATCGGACCCTACTCATCGATCTCGACCCCCAGGCCAACGCCACCAGTGGTTGTGAGGCGGGGGTCGACAGCCTCGATGGTTCGGTGTACGAAGTCCTTCTGGGACATGCCCCTCTCGAGGCTGTCATCTGCTCTGCCGGCATCCCGGCTCTCGACCTGGCGCCATCACACATCTCGCTCGCTGGAGCCGAGGTGGAGATGGCCGCCGTTCTGGGCCGGGAGAAGCGTCTCACCGAAGCCCTCGACACGGTACGGCCTGACTACGACTTCGTCATCGTCGACTGTCCTCCCTCTCTTGGTCTGCTCACCGTCAACGCCCTCACGGCGGCCGACTCGGTGCTCATTCCAGTGCAGTGCGAGTACTACGCTCTCGAGGGTTTGAGCAAGCTGCTCAACTCGATCCAGCTGGTGCAACGCTACCTCAACCCCAGCCTCGAGATCGAGGGTGTCCTGCTGACCATGTACGACGAGCGACTGCAGTTGTCCAAGCGCGTCGCCGCGGAGGTCAAGTCGTACTTCCACGACAAGGTCTACGAAACGGCGATCAAGCGGAACGTCAGCCTGGCGGCAGCTCCCAGTTTCGGGCAGCCGGTGATTCTATATGAGCCACGGTCTACGGGAGCCGACAACTATCGGCGCCTGGCCGGCGAGGTCGGCCATTCGCAAGAGGCGGCGCTGGCCTGACCCGAAGAGCGGCCCTGCAGATTGTGGTTACAGAAGACAGACGCCACCCAACAACCGGTGGCGTTTTTTCGTTCTACCGGAGGATGTCACCATGGCCATCGTCGATACCCACTGTCACGCCGGGTTGCTCAAGTACGAACCCGTGGAGTCTCTGTTGAGACACATGCAGGTGTCCGGTGTCGAGCAGGCTGTGCTGATCCAGTATGCCGGCAACACCGACAACGAGTACCTCGTCGACTGTCTGTCACGCTTCCCCGGGAAGCTGGCGGCGGCGATGATTGTGCCCGAGGACGATGATGGCACCGCCGTCCGCCAATGGGCTGATCGGGGGATTCAGGGCATCCGGCTGGCTCTCAAGGCCAGAGCGAAACCAACCGACGGGCTGGCCCAATGGCGCGCGGCGGCCGAGACGGGGCTCGTCGTCAGTGCCCCCTGTCGACCGGCGTGGCTGCTGTCGTCCGAGTTCTTCGAAGTGGTCGACACCTTCCCCGATCTGGCCATCGTCATCGAGCACCTCGGCGGTATCGGCGCCGACGCCGCGCCTCCTTACGACGAGTTTCGATCGGCCCTCGAGGGCCTGTCAGGTCGGCCCAACGTGTCGATGAAGCTGCCCGGATTCGGCGAATTCTGCCGGGTCCCGATGCCCTTTGAACCGATCCCGCCTCTGGCGCGTATGGCCCTGGACGCCTTCGGTCCCCAACGCCTGATGTGGGGGTCCGACTATCCGCCGGTGAGTTCACGCGAAGGCTACGACAACTCGCTGCGCGTACCGATGGAGTACTTCGCCGACCTGAGCGAGACGGATCGGTCCGCCATCTTCGGGGACACCGCTCGGGCGATCTGGCAGCTGCCCGACGACCTGCCAGTCGTTACCGCGTAAGGCGCAGAATACAACTCTTCAGCAGCGGCTTGGAGCCACCGCTCCGGAAGTCGGCGCCGGCGCCGGGGGCCGGTTCAAGCGTGGTTCGAGAGTCGGCGACGGTGGCCTCGAAGCGTGCCTGCGACCAGCCCTCATAGTTCGACGACACCAGCAGCCACCCCCCCGGGTTGATGAGGTCCACACAGGCGCGCACCAGATCCGCCAGATCCCGCTCGATGCGGAACACGTCACGGCGGCCCCGCCCACGGCCAAAGGAGGGCGGGTCACAGACGATACCATCGAAGCGCCGTCCCCGCTTGCGACATCCTGCCACCAGGAGGCGGGCGTCGACGGCACTGTATTCCACCCGATCGGCCTCGTGAGCCAGGTCATTGGCGGCGGTGTTGTCACGAGCCCAGTCGAGATAGGACCGACTCACGTCCACCTGGAAGACCTGCTCGGCTCCCCCAGACAGCGCCGCAATGCCAAAGCCTCCCGTATAGGCGAACAGATTGAGAATGCGGGCGCCTTCGGCGTGCTGTCGAACCCAGAGGCGGTTGTCACGCTGGTCGAGGAAGAGGCCAGGAGACTGTCCACTGCCGGCGCGAAGTCCAAAACGCAACCCGTTCTCGTCGCCGTGCCAGGCAGCAGGGGCGGCGGCGGAGGCGGCGTGCCGACGGGAGTTTGGATCCCGGCCCCGATCCTGCATGCCGTGAACATGCCAGTGCTTTGATCCGGCGGCCGAGGTCAGCGACTCGCACCATGACAACTCATCCCGCGTCGGCATCCCTGCAGCATAACGATAGAACCAGCACACGGGTCCGAAGCGGTCGCAGCGCATGCTCTCATCCTCTGCATGCAGCAACCGCAGGCAGGTGTGCGGATCGGCCAGATCGAACAGCTCACGGCGTTGCCGCAATGCGGCATGCCAGGCCGCCGGAAGATCCGTCACGACTGGGCCGTGCGACGAATGCCGTGGCGCCGGAGTCGGTCGTGCAGTGTGGAGCGCTTCATGCCCAGACGACGTGCCGCTGCCGACAGGTTGCCCCCCGTCTGCTCCAGGGCAGCCTCGAGCTGTGTGCGTTCGTCCCCCCTGTCGGGCGCCTGAAGTCGGCTGCCTGATTCACCGTGCCCCAGGGCCGACCAGAGGTGTTGCGATGTGAGCACCGGGCCGTCGCACATCAGCACGGCACGTTTCATGACGACGCTCAGCTCACGCACGTTGTTGGCGCGCCAGTCGCAGCGACACAGCCACTCCCGAGCGCCGTCGGCGAGGGATTGGACGTGGGGTCGGTGCAACTGACGTCGGAAGAGTCCCAGGAAGTGATCGGCGAGGTGTGGGATATCGCATCGTCGCTGGCGTAGAGGTGGGAGTTCGACGACGAAATCCGCAAGACGATAGTAGAGATCCTGACGGAAACCACCATGTGCCATGGCGGCGTTCAGGTCACGATTCGTCGCCGACACGACGCGCACGTCGACGGTGACTTCCTCACACTCGCCCACCGGTCGTACGGCGCGTTCCTGCAGGGCGCGCAGCAACTTGGGCTGCAGCCGCGGCGGCAATTCACCGACCTCGTCGAGGAACAGCGTGCCGCCGTGGGCCTGCTGGAACAACCCTTCCCGGTCTTCGGTAGCGCCGGTGAAGGCTCCCCGTCGATAGCCGAACAGATCGGCTTCGAGCAGGCTGTCAGGCAGGGCGGCACAGTTGACGGCGACGAATCGGTGGGGGCACCGAAGGGGATCCGCCTCGTGCAGCAGACGGGCAATGAGTTCCTTGCCGGTGCCGCTCTCGCCGCGGATCAGCACGTCCACCGGCAGTCCGAGGACCCGCTTCACATCAGTGACGATTTCGCGCAGGCCATCCTGAGCCTGCAACAGATCAAGGACGGGACCAGGCGGGTCGCTTTCAGTTCGGGTCTTCATGCCGATCAATATGACACCGGCCGTACCGGCGCTCAAGCTCCACCTCTTCCGACATCGCGCAGTTTGCCGGCACCCTCGCCATTGGTGGTGACGCCGACCGGTACCGGCCCTGAGGGAAACGCTACCGGCCGACACGCAACGGCGTCGCCTGCCCACATGGCGCGGCGCCAGGTACGGAGATCGCTGTCCCCTTCCGGTGCACGTCCTCTGCTCCACACTCAACTCAACCCACAGGGAGGCACCCCGTGCTTCAGGTCAGACCGAGTTATCCCACCGACGTAACTGTTGTCGCTTCGCCACCTCGCCACAAACGACCGGGAGCGGCCCTGCTGACGTCACGGAGTCAATACATGAGGCATCTCGTGGCGCAGGTGCAGCGGGTCGCCAAGGAAGAGGCGACGGTGCTGCTCACCGGCGAGAGCGGCACGGGCAAGGGTGTGCTGGCAAGGGTCATTCACGAACACAGTGGGCGTGCCGATGGTCCTTTCGTCGACGTCAATTGCGCCTCCTTGCCGGAAAGTGTCCTCGAGTCGGAGCTGTTCGGCCACGAGAAGGGAGCTTTTACCGGCGCCGTGCGGCAGCGCATCGGGCGCCTGGAGCAGGCACGGGGGGGAACTCTGTTCATCGATGAAGTGGGCGTAGCCGATACGCGCGTGCAGACGCGCCTGCTGCGGGTGCTGCAGGAACGCCGCTTCGAACGGGTAGGCGGCGACAGGACGATCACAGCCAACGTGCGGGTCGTGGCGGCAACCAATGCCGACCTGGCGGCGGCAGTACGGGACGGACGGTTTCGTGAGGATCTCTACTACAGACTGCACGTGGTGCCCTTCGAACTGCCGCCGCTACGTGACCGTCGCGAAGACGTGCCTCTGCTCGCCCAACACTTCCTGCGGTATCGAACCGGTACCTGCGAGTGCCGGATCGACGACGAGGCACTGACGTTGTTGGCAGCCTATCCCTGGCCCGGCAACATCCGCGAACTCGAGAACACTCTCGAGCGTATGGCCGTACTTGGCGGGCCGTTGCTGACGGCCCGGGACGTGCCGCCGGAGATCGTGCGCTGGCGGGAAGAACGGGATCCGGAAGAGCTGTGTGACCTTGGGGCGGTCAGTTACCGTGAAGCTCGCGAGTGGTTCGATCGGCGATTCCTGTGCGGCGCACTGCGTCGGCACAACGGTGTCCTGACTCGCGTTGCCGAGGACATCGGCATGTCACGCAAGTATCTCTACGCCAGGCTCGACCGTCTCGACATCGACGTCTCCCGCTTCCGCACGAGCGATCGGGCCGCGTAGTCTCGGCGGGTTACAGAGCTGTGTCGGGCGGTGCCCCGCGGAAGCGATCCAGTTGCTCGCACAGGTATTCGTAGTACTCGCCATCGGCTGGTTCCAGCTCGAGGCAGCGGCGGATCAGCGCCGTCGCCTGGAGGGTGCGCCCCTGCCGGAACAGGACCTCGGCGTAGGTGTCGAGATAGACGACGTTGTCGGCATCGGTCTTCACCGCTCGCAGCGAGAGTTCCTGCGCCCGATCGAGGTCGAGATCGGCCTCGGCGTACGTCCAGGCCAGGTTGTTGAGCGTCAACGGCGAGGGGCGTTCAGCGATGGCGCGCTCGTAGAAGAGGATGGCCCGGCGGCGGTCTCCCGAGTTATAGAACGCCATGGCGATGCGCGCCGCAGTGGACCCCGCATCGGTGCTGACATCGAGTGCCTGTTCGAAGAAGTCCTGCGCCTGCGGCAGAAGCTGGCGGCGCAACTGCATCTCTCCTGCGGTGACCAGCAGACGGGGGTCATCTGGTGTCAGCAGCAGCGCATCCTCGAGCACCCGGCTGGCCTCTTCCAGACGCTCCTGTTCGGCGTAGACCCGGCTCAACTCGAAGTGGGCCAGGACGAGATCCTCGTCTGGCGCCGTCGTATCCGGAGCGGCAACGGCCGCCTCCAGCAGAGCGAGGGCGCGCTCCTCGTCGCCGACGGCACGGTGGGCCCATCCCAGATTCAGTTTGAGCAGCCAGTGTTCGGGATGTTCGATGACGAGCCGCTGCAGGGCCATCAGAGCGAGATCCTCGCGTTCGCCGTCGATGCAGATCGACCGCAGCGTTCCGTAGAGTCGCGAGTCGTCGGGGTCCAGACGCAAGGCCTGTTCGACGGCAGCAGCGGCGGGCTCGGGTTGCCCCAGACCCGCCAGGGCCAGGGCGGCAATAACCCGGGGCGTTGCCGCTTCCGGCGTTTCGCGGATGGCCCGTCGCGCCTCGCGCAGGGCACGTTCGTGCTGGCCCCGGTCGAGAAAGTGGGCTGCCAGCTGATCGTGCGCCACGCCGGGAACACCGCAGTGATTCTGTACGACGAAGACCCCGGCAACCGCCAGCATCCAGCCTCCAGAGCGCAGCCGGTCAAGCAGGGCCCCTGGTTCCAGCCTGGGTCGCATCAGTACTCGTGTCGATGGGCGTAGATGTGCAGCAGCAGGCCGACGGCGAGGCAATTGGTCAACAGCGAAGATCCCCCGTAGCTGAGAAAGGGCAAGGGCAGGCCGGTGACGGGCATGACACCGATGGTCATGCCGACGTTGACGAAGACGTGGAAGGCAAGCATGGAGGCCAGCCCCACCGCCAGCAGACTGGCAAAACGGTTGTTGGCGATGGTGCCGATGTAGAGACTGCGCCAGATCATGAAGAGGAACAACGACAGTACAAAGACGGCGCCGACAAAGCCGAGTTCCTCGCCGATGACGGAAAAGATAAAGTCCGTGTGGGCCGCCGGCAGAAACTCGTACTTGGTCTGTGTCCCCTGCAGAAAGCCTTTGCCTGTGGGGCCCCCGGAGCCGATGGCGATCTTCGACTGGATGATATTCCAGCCTGAACCGAGAGCGTCGCTCTCCGGGTCGAGGAAAGTCATGATGCGGGCCTTCTGGTACCCGCGCAGGAAGTTCGCCCATAGATAGGTGGTCACCAGTCCGGCCGAGAGGTTCACCCCGAGCAGCGTCAAGGTTACCCACAACCGGGCCAGCAGCAGCTGGATGACGACCGAGCTGGCGATGATGAACAGGGCGAAGACGACGGCAGACTGATCCTGCCAGAGAGGCTCGAAGCTGAAGACGACACTCAACAACGGGGCGGTGAGGAAGAACACGTGCAGCGGCCGCATCCCAGCCCAATAGAGCATCGGAATCAGGGCGGCACCGAAGGACACGGCCGTGCCGAGATCCGGCTGCCTGGCGACCAGACTCATCGGCAGCGCCGCCAGGAACACGGCGAGGCCGACAGCGCGTGGGCCGGAGACGCGTTCGGAGGACTGGTCGCCGAGAAATCGGGCGATGGCCATGATGGTGGCGATCTTGGCGAATTCCGACGGCTGCAGCCGGAGGGTGCCGACGGACAGCCAGCGTGCCGGGTTGCCCGTACCCCAGACCAGGACGGCCACAAGGGACAGCAGCCCGATTCCGTAGAGCGGATAGGCCATTTCGTAGAACAGCTTGTCGGGAACGTAGACCACGGCCACCGCTGCCAGCACGGCAAACAGGGCAAACAGGGCCTGGCTGCGCCACGCCCCCGATCCGCTGGCGGCGCTGAAGACCATCGTCACGCCGAAAGCGATCATCATGACCATGGCCACGAGCAGGCTGAGATCGATCTCACGTCGCATGATCGCTCAGCTGCCCCCGATCCCGTCGGTGTCCGCCGAGACGGCCATGGCGCGGCCTTTTGCCTGGTCTGCCAGGTATGCCTCGATCACGGCACGAGCCACGGGCCCGGCGTTCGATCCGCCTCCGCCGCCACCCTCGACGACGACGGCGACGGCAATCTCCGGATCTTCGTACGGGGCGAAGGCGACGAACCAGGCGTCGTCATCGGCTCTCGGGCCCTGCGCCGTTCCCGACTTTCCCGCCAACTCGATGCCGGCGATCCGGGCGCGCTTGCCCGTGCCGTTCTCGCCGTGGACGACGCGGTACATGGCCCGACGTACGATGTCGAGGGTGGCATCGGAGATCCCTTCGAGGCGAACCGGATCCGGAGCCTCCCCGGACAGGTGTGGGGTGACCAGGTACCCACCGTTGCCCAGAGCGGCGACATAACGGGCCATCTGCAGGGGGGTCACGAGCATGTAGCCCTGGCCGATGACGAGGTTCATCAGGTGGCCGGTAACCCAACCCTCGCGTTCCTTGTGAAACTGACGGTCCGGCAGGATGCCGGACAACTCTGACGGATCCAGGTCGATGTGGGTCGGCATACCGAAACCGAAGCGGGCGCCGAACTCGTGCCAGGCCTCGATGCCGAGAATCTGCGCCAGGTGGTTGAAGTAGATGTTGCACGAGGTCTCCATGGCCTCGAGCAGGTTCAACTCGCCGTGACCCTCGCGGTTGTTGCAGCGGAACACGACATCACCCACCTGCAGGGAACCGGCGCACGCGGCGAAGGTGGACAGCGTATCGGTGATGCCGTTCTCGAGCGCCGCCACGGCGCCGATCATCTTCAGCGTCGAACCCGGCGGGTAGCCGCCCTGGATGGCGCGGTTCAACATCGGCTTGGCGGGGTCCTGAATCAGCCGCTGGCGTTCGGTCTGCGAGCCGTACGAGACGAACACGTTGGGGTCGTAGGACGGGTGACTCACCAGGGCCAGCACAGCGCCGGTGCGGGCGTCGAGAGCCACGACGCTGCCGGCCAGTGACTCGGGCAGAGCGCCGGCGGCGGCACGCTGGATGTCCATGTCGACGGTGAGACGAAGATCCCGGCCAGGACGAGGCGCCCTCTCGCGATCCGGGAAGGGATGATCATTGATGACTCGTTCGCGCACGTCGACTTCCACATAGTTGACCCCGTCCCATCCCCGGAGACTGTCCTGATAGACCCGCTCGAGTCCGGTCTGGCCGACGTAGTCCCCGGCGACGTACGGTCGGCCCCTGGAACTGGCCAGATCATCCTGCTGTTCACCCATGTAGCCGATGATGTGTGCCGCCAGCGCCCCGTGCGGGTAGAGACGCTGTGGTTCGATGGCGACGTCAAGAGGCCATTCGTCCCGCAGGCGCTCCTCGACGATAGCCACGGTGGGAAAATCGACATCTCGCTTCAGGCGGATCGTGCGCTCCCGGCCCCGTTTTCCGAGCTGTACCAACTGTCCCGTGGCCTCCTCGAACACAGCGATGGCCTCCGCGTCACTCTCGCTGGAGCCACGGATCAGCTGGATGCTGTAGGCGGCACGGTTGCGTGCCAGCACCTCGCCGTCGCGATCGACGACGAGGCCGCGGGGCGCCTTCAGCCGTCGTTGGGCGATGCGGTTGTCCTCCGACTCCTTGGCGTAGTCGTCGGCTGTCGTAATCTGCAGATGAAACAGCCGCAGGAAGAGGATGGCGAACAGCAGTCCTGCCAGGATCATCAACGCCCGCATCTTGCGGGCCCAGTCTTCGAGGATTTCGGGGTCCAAGGCGAAAAGGGCCTCAGGCGGGGATCAACTCGCGCCGGATGCGCAGCAGCCAGGCGATGAAGAATCCCAGGATTCCAGTGTAGATGGCGCGACCGATGCCGAACCGCACCATCAGATAGGGGACTTCGGATATGGAGGTGGCACTAGAGCCGATGTAGAAGATCGAATCGTGCAGCAGGACGGCAGCGATGAGGACGGCGACCTGGACCTGCACCGAGTCGGCCAGGATGCCACCGCGACCGACGCCGACGGCGAAGCCGACGAGAGACTTGGCCAGCGCGTTCAGCCCCAGATCCTGCGGCGAGTAGGTGTCCTGACAGAGACCGATGGCGAAGCCGAGCAGCGCCGCCTCGATCTGGCCTGCCAGCAGAGCGATGAAAACGATGACGAGCAGGATGAGATCAGGCTGCAGACCACCGATCTGCAGATGGCGCACCCACGTCGTCTGCAGGATGAAGACCAGTGCCAGGTAAAGAATGTGCCGCAGGACCGAGAGCATACGGGCGCTAGTCGAGCTGCTGCCGGCTCGGGATCCGCAGTTCCATGCCTGTAAGCAGCGTCGAAGAGAGGCTCATCTGGTTGCGGCGGGCGATCTGGGCTGCCTCGACGCCGAAGCGACGGGCGATGCTGTAGAGGGTGTCTCCGCGCACGACGGTGTAAGAGTCCTCGGCGCCGGTCTGAACGGCGGCTACGTACAGAGACTGTCCGGGCCGGATGACATCCTCGATCAGGCCGTTCCACCGCTTCAGATCGGAGACGGCCACCTGGTGAGTACGGGCGATGGCCCACAGGCTTTCTCCGCCCCGGACGGTGTGCACGGCGCGGCCGCTGTCCGTGGTCACCACCGGTGCGCGTTGACGAGCTGTCAGCACCTGTGTGCCCACCTTGAGCTTGTCCCCGGGGCGAATGATGTCACCGGTGATGCCGTTCCAGCTGCGCAGATCCCGCAACGAGATACGGTACCTCGAAGCGATGGTCGACAGGGATTCTCCGCGCCGTACAGTGTGGGTGCCTGAACCCGCGGGAGCGACCTTGCCTCCGGCGATCGGAATCACGACGACCTGCCCGGGACGGATGAGGGAAGCGTTGGCCAGACCGTTGGCGCCGGCAAGGTCGCCAGTAGACACGCCGAAGGCCCGGGCGATGTTCCACAGGTTGTCGCCCCGTGACACCTTGTACTCGTAGATGCCACTGCGCTCCGACTTCGGCATGCGGTTGAAGGCGGCAAGGAAACCGGCGCCCTGGCCTGGGGGCACGTTGAACAGGTAACCCTTCTTCGGTCGGTGAGGCGTGAAGAGATTGCGCAGCTCCGGGTTGAGGACACGCAGGGGGCCGGTGTCGCTGAAGCCGAGAAGGCGTGCCGCCGTCTTCAGGTCGATCAATTCGGTCAGCTTGACCTGGTCCCAGGTGATCGCCGCGTCAACTGCAGGCGCCTCGAAACCAAAGCGGGCCGGGTCTTTGGCGATGACAGCTGCCGCCATCAGCAGGGGCAAGTAGTTACGTGTCTCCCGCGGCAGTTCGAGGCGCCAGAAGTCGTCGGTGCCGGCCTTCTCGATGGCCCGCCGCACACGTCCCCGTCCTGAGTTGTAAGCCGCCGCGGCGAGACGCCAGTCACCGAATTCCTTGTACAGGCTTCTCAGGTGACGGACAGCGGCCTGTGTCGACTTCACCGGGTCACGGCGTTCGTCGACCCAGTTGTCGATGCGCAGTCCCTCGAGACGGCCGGTGGAACGGACGAACTGCCACAGCCCGGCGGCGTGGGCCCGCGAGTAGGCTCGTGGGTTGAAGCCGCTCTCGATCATCGACAGGTAGAACAGGTCCTCCGGCATTCCCGCCTGACGCAGGATGGGAACGATGACGTCACGATAGCGACCGGAGCGTCGATGCCACGCTTCCCAGGTCTGCCGACCGCGCGTCTGGAAGAAGTGAATGCTGGAGGCGACCTGGGCGTTGGCGTCAACAGGCAGATCGCAGTGCGGCGCCAGCTGGTGGATGCGAATCAGCGGCACAGCGTCGGCGGGGAGTTCCTCGAGGATCTCGTCTCCCAACTCCATCAACAGCAGGGAGAGTGGACTGTCGGGAGACAGGTTCTCCACGTGCGGCAGGACACCCAGATAGGCGCGTTCGACGACCTCGACCACGGCATCGACTTCCGCCTGTGGGTCTCGCTGTCCGAGAGCCCCCTCCAGGTGCGGGCTGTCGTCGACAGCGGCGAGCGTGTAGTAGGCCTGATCGAGTTCCTCGCGGGCGCCATCGTAGCGACCGGCGGCACTCTCGTCGAGGGCGCGAAGCCAGCGCCAGCGGGCCGTCTTCAGGGCGCCGTCAAACTCCTGCTCCAGGACCGGATCCACCGCCAGTGAATCGACGACGTCGGCTACCGACAACGGCGCCTGGGCATGGCCGGCCCAGAACGGCGCACAGGCGACCCATTGCAGGGCGCCCAGCAGGCCGACCGCGATCCTGACACACAGTCCGATGTTCACCGGTTGTCTTGCTCCTCTCGTGGCAGGTAGACCTCATCCGGAAACTGCGCCGCTTTCCGGTACCCCAGCAATCGACAGCGCTCGACGAACCGCTGCGTCTGCGATTCGGTGCGGAACCCACCGGCGAGCACCTTGTGATACGGCGCCTCGAACTTGACGATCACATCCTCCCGTTTGAGCCGTCTCATGACTCCCCCGCGAAGCTCCTGGGCCTTCCGCGAATCCCTGAACTGGTCGATCAACACGCGGTACCCCTGGACGCGGACGAGTTCGGCCTCCGGAGGATCGACCTCGGGAACCGGCAGATCATCGTCCGGCCAATCGACTGGTGCACTGTCGGCAAGGGAGCTGTCGGAAAACGCATCGGTGTATACCTCCGCCTCCGGACGGTCATCGGCGCCTTCGTTCTCCCACACCATCGGTCCTGCTGCCGTTGCCGACTGCAGCGTATCGCTGACGAGGAAGGCACCCTCGTACCCGAGGCTGAGAGCGATGATCTGTGAACGCAGCCCCTCGGCGTGGGCGGCGTCGATGTGACGGCCGACGCGCACGGCGAAGAGGCGTCCCTGGGAGACGACCTCGGCCGGCACTCCGAAACGGCGTCCCAGTTCGTCGGCGATGGCCTGAGCACCCTCCTGACGTCTCAAGGCGATGACCTGGACGCGATGGACCGCCACGGTGACGCTGTCAGCGGGTTCGTCGATCTCGAGCCTGGGCGCGACATCGGCCGGCTCGGAGGGGACGGCCGGGGCGGTGAACACCGGATCGATCAGCAGCAGGTCCTGGCGGAAGCGGGCGGGGTCGAAGCTCTCCCGTACCGCCACCTCGGTGGTGCCCGTGGCGGCGGCCTGGCGCTGGACGACGGGAGGCGTCTGTGCGTGGCTGGCGCAGCCGGACGCCGACAGGGCGGCGATGCTGACGCAAGCTGCCACGACCCGTGGAGGGGAGAGGGAGGGCATCATACCTGACCGGAGTCGAGGGCGGCGGGAATCGCCGTGCCCCAGGACTGCAGCGTGTCGGCAAAGGGGGCCCGAGCCACACCATGTTCGGTGATGATGGCCGCCACCAGGTCGTGTGGTGTGACATCGAAGGCCGGGTTGAACACCCCGACACCCTCCGGCACGGTGCGGGCGCCGAAACCCTCGGTGACTTCGCTCTCGGCACGCTCCTCGATGGGAATCCGGTCGCCGGCATCCAGTTCGAGATCGACGGTGGACGTGGGGGCGGCCACGTAGAAGGGGACTTCATGCGCCCGGGCGAGCAGGGCGACTCCATAGGTGCCGATCTTGTTGGCCACGTCCCCGTTGGCGGCAATACGATCGGCGCCGGTGATGACACAGTCGACACGCCGGTCGCGTAGAACGGTGGCGGCGGCGACGTCGCAGATGACGGTGACATCGACGCCGCGACGCTGCAATTCCCAACTGGTCAGGCGGGCCCCCTGCAGAAGGGGGCGGGTCTCGTCGGCGTACACGCGGATCTTCTTGCCCTGCTCTACGGCGGCATAGATGACGCCGAGAGCCGTCCCCCAGCCGGTGGTCGCGAGAGCTCCGGCATTACAGTGCGTCAGGACCGTGGCATCATCGGGAAGCAATGCCGCACCGTGTTCCCCCATGCGCCGGCATAGCTCGATATCGTCTTCGTGAACCTGTCGAGCCGCCGCCACGAGGTGTGCATAGAGATCGCCATCGGCCTGTCCGACGCCGGCATCGAGGGCACGGCACATGTGGTCGAGGGCCCAGAACAGGTTGACCGCCGTCGGCCGGGTCCTGGCGAGTCGTTCGATGGCGGCCGTCACCACCCGGGCCATGTGACCGGATCCACGACCGTGCCAGGCGCCGAGGGCAGTACCATAGGCGGCGGCGACGCCGATGGCAGGGGCGCCTCGGACACGAAGGGACTCGATGGCCTCAGCGACGGTCTCCACGTCCTCACAATCGAGCAGCACCTCATGTGTGGGCAGCCGGGTCTGGTCGAGCAGAACCAGTGCCGGCGGCGCCTCGCCGGCCTGGCGCCAGCTCAGCGTGGCGAGAGGGTCAGCGGTCATCATCCGGGTTCCCGGTCACCGGGGCAAAATCCAGAGTGTCGGCGTCTGTCTCCTCCGTCCAGGCATCGCCGAAACGGGAAACATCAGCATCACCCCACAGCTTCTCGAGCGCATAGAAGTCACGCGCTTCGTCGCGGAAGACGTGAACGACGATGTCCACCAGATCCAGCAGGACCCAGCGCAGGGATTCGGTACCCTCAATGTGCCAGGGCCTGTGCCCGGCCTCCCGCAAGGTATGGGCTACATCGTTGGCCAGAGCCCGTACGTGGGGCTCTGACGTTCCGGTGCAGATGACGAAGAAATCAGCCGCATCGCTGACACCACGCAGATCTATGAGAACTACGTCAAGAGCTTTCCTGTCCTGCAGCGTGTCGACGATCAGACGGAGGCGGGGGGCCGTGTCGACGGGAGGGGAGGTGAGTTCGGTGTTGATTTCTGGCTCCTACGGTTCGAGTAAGCGGAGTCGCTTGTAGTCACGTCCGATGATGACAGTTACCTCTTCCAGGCGGTAATCGTCATCGCTGATCTGCTGAATGGTGTGCGGGATGCCCAGCGTACTGGCCACACCCCGGGCACGCTCGAGGTCACCGGTGCGATCGATCACGAGGGACTCGACGAAGTCGAAGCTGGAGGCATTGCCTTCGTGGATGACGTCGATGCCCAGAGACCGTGCTCTGCGCGTCATACGAGCCGCAACGTGGGGATCACCGCAACCGTTGAGCACGGCGACACGGAAGGAACCCCGCAGGGCCGGCACAGGTGTCGATGCCGGCGTCTGGGCCGAGGATCCCCACTGCGGTCGCAACGCCACACCCAGAAGGACGATGCCAGCGACGCTGGCCAGCAGCCAGAGGGCTTTTTCCTGCACGAATAGGCGGAATCCGGAAAGGCAGGGGATGGGGCAGGAAGCGAGTCGTACGTGATTTGGGGGTACTAAGATGGCGGCGGGCGCCGCCGAAAGTCAATATTAAAGGGCGCCAGAGCTGGCCGGGATGGTCAGATGGGCGCGGAGGGACTACGCCGTCAGCAGACCCATGCCGACCCGAATCACCAGATACACCGAGGCGATCAGTGTGAGGCCACGGGCAAGGATATCGGAGAGATCCAATGGTGTCTGCATGGCGAGGATCCTGTTCGAAGGGTGAACAAAAAAGCAGCTATCTATTCAAATAGATACTGCTCAAATGATCCCTCGTCAAGCGATTTTGACTACGGCGCTAGAACAGACCCGAGTACTTGAAGGTCATGATATAGTCCTGGCTGCCCTTCCGTTTGGCCCGCGGACGGGAATCGTAGATGTCCCAGCCGAAGCCGAAAAGAAACCGGTCCTTGTACATCGACACGGCGATTCCCATCGACACGGCGATCGAGTTGCCCGTGGAGAGGGCCTCCAGAACATTTCCGGTGGCGGTGAGGTGTACACCTGAAACAGCAGGGTGTTCGGCATTGTGCCAGCTGACGAAAGCCAGACCTGGCAGGCCGATGAGACGTTCGGTCTTGCCCTTCACGCGCTTGCCTTCGCTATCGGTCCAGTCCCGCCCGGGACGGATTGTCAGGAACGACACCAGCGGTTTGGCCTCGAAGTCCCAGCGCCAGCCTCCGGCCTCCAGCAACTGGCTGATCGACTGCGGTGGGGCTCCGGGGTAGCTGTGCGTCGTCAGTTTCAGACGAACCCGCTTGATCCCCTCCTCCTTCAGACGGAGGTTGAAGCCCTCCGCCAGCACGTCACCCTCCGAGTCCTCGTAGATCTGCACCGTCGTCTGCTTGCCGCCGCCCTTCGGGTCATAGTTCTCGTCGAGTTCGGTCCATTCGATGTCGATCCTGCGGCCCACAAGAGCCTGACGCAGGGAGTCGGGAACCTGGAAGCGGAGGTCGATCTTGCTGCCTTCCCGCACTACCAGCGGCGTGTTATTCCACGGGGTCGCCAGGGGCTGCGGCGTGTCCTTGCGTGAGATGATGACCGAGGTGATCCGCGCCAGATCGATGTTTTCCAGCGCCCCCTGACCCTTGATCTTGATCGGCTGCGCTTTGTCCCGCACGTCGTTGCTGACCAGCAGGATCTGTCCGAAGCGCTCGCCCAGTGCCTGGGGCGAGAAGTACACCTTCAGCGTCGTTGACTGCCCTGGCTCGAGTGCGAAGGCGTCGGGCACGACGCGAGCTTCATGCGTCAGGGCGTTGGCCTTGACCTGGAGGGCTGTGTCCCCCGAGTTGGTCGCCACCAGGGTGTGCATGGAGCTGTCTCCGAGTACGACGAAGCCGAAATCGACGACCCCTGTGGGATGCAGCTCGATCTCGGCGGCCACGCCGGTACCGTTAAGGAGAATCTCAAGGGTCTCGGTGCCCTCCTCCCAGAATCCCTCCAGCCTCAGTGTGCCCGTGCTCAGGCCGCGTGCGGCGGGCTCATAGGTGACGTTGATGGGCAGGGATCGCAGGCTGTTGGCGGGCAACAGGAACTTGCTGTCCGGCGAGACCTGCTTATAGAGGGTGAAAGCATCGTTCGTGGAGTGGATGCGGCTGATGGTGAAATCGGCGTTGCCGATGTTGACCAGATCGATCAGTCCGCTGCCGGCCTCACCCACGGGCACGCGGCCGAAATCGTAGGTGGAGGGCGTCAGCTTGAGATACTTCCCGGTACCGCGAAGCAGAAAGCGGCTGCGTCCGGACTCGGTTTCCAGCCAGAGCACGGCTTCGCGTTCGCCGATCACTTTCGGTTGGAAGGTGAGATCCACCTTGCCGCTCTCGCCGGGTTGCAGCAGGAGGGCGCCTGTCTCCAGGCTGAACTCGGCATCCGCTCCTTCCTCCAGTTCAAACCGAGCCGTGTACGGACTGCCACCTCGGTTCCACAGCAACAGCTGCTCGCGGGCCGGCTTGCCGATGGGCACGCTACCGAACTGTACGGGCGTGCGATTGAGGACCTCCACCCTGGGTGGGGTGACCCGGGCACGGCCTGTGAGAGGCAGTTCAAGGCGTGTCTGGACGGGATCGTTGGTGCGCAGCAGGATCGTGGCGGCGGCGGGACCCTCGTAGCGGGGCGCAAACAGGATCACCACATCCTGTCGGAGGCCTGGCTCGATGACGAGGACGGAATCCACCTCTGTCGTGAAGGTTTCCCCCTCCAGCCGCAGGTCGACCTCGAGAGTGGCGCGACCCTGATTCAGCAATGACAGGGAACGTCGCTGGCCGGCGCCGACTTCGATCGTCTGGAAGTCGATACCCACCAGCGGCAGGGGTGACACGGCCAGCCTGGGGGCCAGACCCTCACCGGTGACGGGGATGTGCAGGGCACCCGTCGGCAGATCGCTGGAATAGACGACGAGACGGCCGTTGACGGCGCCATCAGCGACGGGTGAGAAATCGACGGTGAGGTCCATGGTGCCATTGCCTGGCAACCGCCTGGCCGGCGTTCCGGACAGCGACAGACCGACGGAGGCGGGAGCGACCAGGACGCTGTCGATGGCGAATTCAACCGGGCTCGAATTGGTCAGCTGCACCGAGCGCCCCACCGTTGTGCCGAGGGGAGTGAGACCGGCATCGAGTCCACCCATTGGTCTGACCGTAATGACAGGCACGGCCACGGCGGCGCGCAGGGCGACGGTGAGTTTCTCGGAGCCGAAGAGCTCCTTGATCTGCAGGGACAACTCCCCTTCGTAGGCGCCGCTGTCGGCAGCGCTGAACCGGACCTGGACGCGTCGGTCGCCGCCAGCGGCCAGGCGAACGGTATCGGCGTCAACGGTGAAGGGGCCGGCCTCGAGGTGCAACCGCACTTCGAGGCCGTCGGTTCCCGGATTGCGCACGACGAGATCGCGGCTCACGGTCATGCCCGGCTTGAGGACACCGAAGTCGACGACGTCAGGGACGAACTGGAGTGGTTGGGCCGAAGCGTGGCGTGGTATCAGCGCAGAGGTGACAAGTACGGCGAAGAGGGTGACGCTGCCGAAGGCTCGGCGCAGATCACTGAGGCTGGATGGCATACGGATGTTGCAGGGGTTGTGACCGACGTTGTAGCGCATAAAAAGAAAGAGCGACCAACTCACCAGAATGCCGAAGAAACATTGTCGAAGTTCCACATTCGCAAAGGAAGAGTGGAAAACTTCCAGCAGGGCAGACTGTGTGTGTGAGTTCAGGTCACTCTTTATGCCTTGCAAGATAGCCGCGACAAGGGTGAGTGTCAACCAGACTCTGCCATGCCCTCGGGGTTCCCGTCAGACTCGATTCAACAGCGCGTGCAGACCGTCCACCAGGCGGTCCATACCGGCCTCCACAGTGTCTGCTTCCAGGGCGCCATAGGCGATGCGCAGGTGGCAGATATCGGTAAGCCCGAAGCCGGAACCGGGAATGACGGCGACCTTGTGCTCGCGGACCAGATGCTCGACGACTGCCATCGACGACAGCGTCGTGTCGAGTCGGGCGAGCAGGTAGAAGGCGCCATTTGCTTCGGGCACGACACAGCGTGGCGCCAGCTCCTGCAGGCGCTGCAGGCACATGCCCCGGACGGCGTCGATGCCTTCGATGAACGGTCGACAGTAGGCGGGGCCGGCGTCGAGGGCCCCCGTAGCGGCCAGTTGGGAGATCACCGGCGGGCAGATCAGGACGGTGTCCTGGCTCTTCTGCAAAGCTCGCATCAGGGGCCGTGGGGCGACCATGTAGCCCACGCGCCAGTTCGCCAGACCGTAGGACTTGGAAAAGGAGAACAGCGAGATGGTGTGTCCGGCACTGTCCGGCAGCGACGCTGGTGACAGATGCCCGGTGCCGGCAAAAGTGAAGTATTCATAGGCCTCATCGCTGACATGGTAGATGCCACGTTCACGACACAGGGTGTTGACCTGTCGCAGCGCCTCGGGCTCGTAGACGACACCGGCGGGATTGTTCGGTGAGATCGTCACGATCAGGCGCGTACGAGGCGAGACCGCGGCCTCGATCTCGTCCAGTTGCAGGCCGTAGCGGTCGTCGGTGGGCACGACCACGGCGCGGGCATTGGCCATGGCGATGGCCATCTCATGATTGAAGTAGAACGGGGACATGACGATGACCTCGTCCCCCGGATCGCAGGTGGACATGACGATGTGGTAGAACGCCATGTTGCTGCCGGCGGTGACGAACAGCACCTGGCTGTCGTCGTCGATGGCCACCGAGTTCTCAGCGCACAGCTTGACCCGAAGAGCCTCGTGCAGCTCCGGAATGCCGTCGGCGCTGCGGTAGTGGTGCTCAGAGGCAGTGCCGCCGAAACCGGCGATGGCGTTGAAGGCCTCCGGCGGCGGTCCGTAGTGGACGACGCCCTGACCCAGAGAAATCGTACCGGGACTGGCGGCGATCAGGGCCGCCACATCCGGGATGACAGGGGTCTGCACGGCGTCCATGCGCTGTGACAGCGCCGGTGTGGCCCTCCTCATCGGCGCAGGACGCTCTGCAGCAGATCGTACAGGCGGTCGATTTCGCGGCGTGTCTCATCGTCGAGCTCATAGGCCAGCGGACCGCGGTGTACCTGGTTGGGAAACAGGCCCTGTCTGTGCAGCAGGTAGCGCTCGGTGACGATATAACCGTCGAGACCGCCCTGCATCTGCAGCGTGGCGAGGGCGCAGATAGGCAGATATATCTCGTAAGCCCGGTCCCACTGACCGGCAACGCAGGCATTCCACAACGCCACCAGGGCGTCGAGGATCTCGACACCCGGAATCGTGCCCGACACGCCGCGGCGGTAGGAATCGATAAGCAGCACACCCCCTGAGCCTTCAAAGATTCGGGCCTTGCCGCCTGTGAGGTCGCGCAGGGCCGAGATGCAGGGCCCCAGTGGCATCGCCTCCGGCTTGAACAGGATCCGGTCGCCCTGCTTGCGGAACAACTCGGCCTGGAAGGACAGGCTCATGGCCTTGCCGACGTAGGAGCTGGCGTCCTGGATGATGACGGGGAGAGACACCTCCTCCAGCAGTTCTTCGAAGTATCCCGCCAGCTGCGGTTCCTCCAACCCTTGTGACAGGGGGGGGATCGCCATGATGGCGCCGGCGCCGCCGTCCTCGGCGGCACGGGCAAAGGCACAGGCCTGCACAGTGCTTTCGGCACCGACGCTGATGATGACCGGACCCCGGCCCTGGGTGAATTCCACCAGGCGGGCCGGCATCTCCAGGCGTTCCTGTGCCGTCAGTCGCAGCGTGTCCGATACGAGGGCCAGGCACAGACCGTTGGCGCCGGTATCGAAGACGTAATCGACCTCCCGTCTGAGGGTGTCGAAGTCGATGCACAGATCTTCGCTATAGGGCATGTGGACCACGGGCAGGATGCCACGGATGGAGTCAGCGTTCTCACTCATCGGTCAGGGCTTCTTCGTGGTGGACCGCGCACCCTCGTGCTGCACCTGAAGCAGGAAGTCCTTCAGGTCGTCGGAAGCGGCGGCCATGTAGTAGGGGAATTTGCGGCGGCGATCGTAGTTCGGTTCACGTCCGTTGGCCAGGAAACAACAGACCCCGGCTTCGGTGGCGATCAGCGACGGCGGACCCACGTCGTAGATCTCGACCTGCCGGGTCAGGTAGGCGGCCAGCGTGCCCTCCGCAAGCTGGGTCAGCACCAGGGCGGCACCGATGGGCGACTCCTGCGGGTCAAGCCGGCGGCGCACCGGTTCCTGGAAGGGGCGCGCCTTCGTCGAGATGAAGGCCCGCTTCGTGCGGGGTGATCGGGGCAGGCGCAGCTGCCGGGCGGGGCGCTGGCCGCGTTGCCGCCAGGCACCCCGGCCGGCAATGGCGGTGAACAGCTTGTCCTCTGTCGGTCGGGCGACGGCGGCGGCGATCATGCGGCCGCGGTGAGCCAGACCGACACAGACGTGGTAGGGGGCGTCGCCGCGCTGGAAGTGCAGGGTGCCGTCGATCGGATCGAGGATGACGACGTAGTCTGAGTCATTGCCGGCAAACGCCCGGCGCATGGGGGTTCGTTCCTCGGCGATGCAGCGGATGTCCGGGAAGCGGGCGTGGACGGCACCGAGAAGGAGCTCCTGAAAGGCGGCGTCGAGCACGGTGAGCACACTGGAGGCCTGTTGGGCATGGCTGCCGGTGAGGCTGTTGTCGGCCTTCTTGCCAACGTCGGCGACATCACCGTAGAACACGAGGGAGGCAGTGGCGCACTGACGGACCACCGGGACGACGGTGTCGAGAAAGCACTGGGGATCGATGCGGGCAGTCATCTTTTCGGTTGACGGTCTCGGTTAGCTGCTGTTACCATGGCTGGAAGTGGCCGCTCCCGCAGACCGATGCCGGCAGGACGACAGTGGGTAAAGATCGTATTCAACGTCTCATCCAGATCATCAACAAGATCCCTCTCTTCGGGGGCCTTGGACCCACCCAGGTCCAGGCGGTCCTCGGTGCCTGCACGCCGAAGCGCTTCGAGGCGGGCGAGGTCATGTGCGCCGCCGGCACTCCCGGTGAGGAGTTGTTCATCCTGCTCACCGGTGCTGCCGGTGTCTACGCCGCGGACGGCACGGAGTTGGCGGACATCAGCCCCATCGCCACCATCGGCGAGATGAGCATTGCCACCAGGCAGGTGCGCACTTCCACGGTGAAGGCCAAGGAGGTCTGCAATGCTCTGTTGATCAAGCGCATCGGCCTCGACGTGGCCTTGAAAGCCGATATCGAAGCACAGGCCAAGATCCTGCGCAACGTCGTGGAGATCCTGGCACAACGTATGGAGCGCGACACCCTCCGTCGCACGGAGGAGAGTGTCGAGAAGCTGCAGCTGCAGCAGAACGTGGAGCAACTGCAACACCGGGTCGACCTGGCGATGGGCATCCTGGCGCGCAAGAGTGGCATGGCGCTGAGCGAGGCCCAGGCCCTGCTCGAAACCGAGCTCGGGGCCAGTGACACCGAACGGAAGGTTCTCATCGTCGATGACGAGGACCATGTCCGCAAACTCCTGATGAAGGTTCTGGCCAACTACGACGTCGTTGCCGTGGGCTCGGGCGCCGAGGCCATCGAGACGGCGATGGAATCAAGGCCGGACCTCGTCATCACGGATATCAAGATGCCTGACATGGACGGCTACACTCTGCTGAACAAGCTGCGGGAGTTTCACCCTGGCCTGCCGATTCTGGCTCTGTCCGGGTACGCCAAGGACGAGGACATCCAGCAGTATGACTTCGATGGTTTCGTGGCCAAGCCCATGGACATGGACCAGTTCAAGAGCGTTGTCGCCTCGGCCCTGGTGGGCGCCAGCAGTTCCTGAACAACGCGGCAAAACGACAACGGGCCCCGGGACGCAAGCACTGCGCTCCGGGGCCCGTTGCCGTGGCTCGCCATGGAATCTGACGACCCTCTGTCAGCCTGCAGCTTCGCTGCTGTGTGCGCTCTTGCGCAACAGTGCGGACATGACTCTGTCGGGGCTCATGGGCAGGTCGAACAAGCGTTCGCCGATGGCGTCACAGATGGCGTTGGCAACGGCGGCCAGAGGCGGTACGAGGGGGACCTCGCCAACGCCGCGGATGCCATGGGGGCTGGCCGGGTTGGGCACCTCGACGAGGATCGTTTCGACCATGGGCAGGTCCAGCGCGGTCGGCATGCGGTAGTCGAGGAACGTGGGATTCGCCATCGACCCGTCTTCGTTGTAGAAATAGCCCTCCGTCAAGGCCCAGCCGATGCCCTGCGCAACACCTCCCTGAATCTGTCCCTCCACATAGCTGGGGTGGATCGCCTTGCCCACATCCTGCGCCGCGGTATAGCGCAGGATCTGCACCTTGCCGGTTTCAGCATCGACGTCGACGTCGACGATATGTGTGCCGAAAGCGTTGCCGGCGCCGGAGGCATTCACCGAGGAGTTGCCTTCGATAGGGCCCCCTGTTGAGCCCTGCTGCGCGGCGACCTCGGCGAAGGTCAACTTCTTGCTGGCATCGGAGGTGCAGACGAAGCCGCCGTTCTGCCATTCGACATCGTCCTCGTCCACCTCGAGCTGCTGGGCCGCTCGGGCGACCATCTTCGCCTTGGTGTCCTGTGCAGCCAGGTAGCAGGCATGCCCGGTAGCATAGGTAACGCGACTGCCCCCGGTGCCATCGTGGAAGCCGATGGAGTCCGTGTCTCCCACGGAGGGCTTCACCTGGTCGACGGCCAGCTCCAGAGTCTCGGCGACGATCATGGCCATGGCCGCCCGGGAGCCACCGATATCGGTCGATCCCTCCACGAGGCTCACCGTGCCGTCCGCCTGGACGTGGATGCTGGCAGCCGACTGGCCGCCACCGTTGAACCAGAAGCCGCTGGCCACACCGCGGCCGACGAGTCCACCCTCCGGCTTGGGGCTGCGGTAGTGCTCTGAATTGCGGGCTGCGTCGACCGTCTCCTCACAGCCGATCCGCTTGTAGAGGGTTCCGTCGGCTCGGCGCGTACCCTCCCGGGAGGCGTTCTTGCGGCGCAACTCCAGTGGATCCATGCCGATGCGGCACGCCAGTTCATCGAGGACACACTCGGAGGCGTGGGCGGCATTGGGCGCCCCAGGGGCGCGGTAGGCGGTGGACCTGGGCTTATTGAGGACCACGTCGTACGCGTCGATCTGCACGTTGGCAATGTTGTACGGACCCAGCATACACGCCGCTCCCGCGCCGACGGCAGATCCGGGGAAGGCACCCGCCTCGTAGGCCATATAGGCCTGGGCGGCCGTGACGGTGCCGTCGCGTTTGACCCCCATCTTGCACTTGATATAACCGCCGGGCCCGGGGCCAGTGGCTTCGAAGACCTCGGCGCGGCTCATGACCATCTTGACCGCACGACCGGTCTTGTGCGACATCACGGCCGCCGCCGGCTCCATGTAGATGGGGAACTTGCCACCAAAGCCGCCGCCGATTTCGCAGGGATAGACCTTCACCTTGCCGATGGGCTGCTGCAGCACCTGGGCTACCTGTTCACGGATCTGAAAGGCGCCCTGGGTGCTGACCCATACGGTGATGGAACCATCGCGCTTCCACAGGACCGTTGTATTCTGCGGCTCGATATACCCCTGATGGACGGTGGCCGTGCGGAATTCGCGCTCGACGATCTCGTCAGCTTCGGCAAAGCCGGCCTCGATGTCGCCCATCTCCTGGCGGTTGTGGCTGGCGATATTGCTCTTGCGGTCGGTCTGTTCGCCCAGTTCGCGGGTTGTGCGCTCCTCGTCCAGGAGCGGGGCACCCTCTTCCATGGCCTGCAGAATGTCGACCACCGGCGTCAGTGGCTCGTAGTCGACCTCGATCAGCTCGAGGGCCTCCTCGGCGATATGCGGACTGATGGCGGCCACGGCGGCCACGGCATGTCCCTTGTAAAGGACCTTGCCCGAGGCCAGGGAGTTGGAGGCGATGTCGCGGATATTCACACGCGACTCGCCGATGTCGGACATGCGGTCCACGGTCTCCACCAGGTCATCGGCCGTGGCCACGGCCCGCACACCCTCCAACTGCATCGCCTTCGACGTATCGATATTCTTGATACGGGCGTGCGCATGGGGGCTGCGCAGCAGCTTGCCGTAGAGCACGTCAGCAGGTCGTACATCGGCGCCGTACACGGCGCGGCCCGTGACCTTGTCCTCGCCATCGTGACGGATCGGACGGGTGCCGATGACCTTGTATTTGCCTTCACTGGTGAATTCGGGATAGGCCGGGTTGGTCGACATACGGGCTGGTTCTCCTTGGGTGGCAGGATCGGCCCGAAAGGCTAACAAGGCCCCCTGTGTCTGTCAACGCAGCCTCTGTGTGGCAAGTCGTGCTGTCCCTGCCTGGTCAGGGTTGTTATTGTACCATGGACATGGAAGGCTGATATGGGCAAAGACCGCGTCAGGATTCTAGTACAGACCCTGAAGAAGATCCCGCTCTTCAAGGGCCTGTCGCCGACACAGATCCAACACATTCTGGGGGCCTGTCAGTCGCGCCGGTTCGACGGGGGCGAGACCTTGTGTGCCACGGGTACGCCCGCTGACGAGATGTACATCCTGTTGTCGGGCAGCCTCGGGGTGGTCACCGAAGATGGAACTCTGGTGGCAACCCTGTCTCCGGTGACCACGGTGGGTGAGATGGGCATCGTCACGCGTGAGGTGCGCCGCGCGACGGTGGAAACCCTCGATACGAGCAACGTTCTGGTCATCAAGCGAGCTACTTTCGAGGCCGTGCTCGCCGCCGATACGGGGCTGGAGGCACGGATCTACCGGAACATCGTCGACATCCTGGCCGACAAGATCGTGCAGGACAACGTGCGTATGCGCGACTACCTCGTCGAGAAGGTGCGACAGGAGGAGCGGATTCGGGACGCGCGGCAGCGGGCGGAACTGGCCCTCGAACTGGTCGTCTCCGAGGCGGGAATGGATCGAGCACGGGCCCACGCACTGGTCGAGGAGGGGGTCCTTCGGGCCCCACGTCTCCGCGTGCTCATCGTCGACGATGAGCCCGAGATGCGACGTATGCTCAGCGACGTCCTGGCCGACTACGACACCGCGGAGGCCCGGGATGGCGAAGAAGCGCTGGCCGAAATCGGCGAGGATCCACCGGACCTCGTCGTCACCGACATCCGCATGCCGGGTATGGACGGATACACGCTGGTGAAGAAGCTGCGGGAGCAATCTCCCGAGACTCCCGTGTTGGCGATTTCGGGGTATGTGAGCGAGTCCGACATCGCCGACTACGAATTTGACGCCTTCCTGGAGAAACCGATGAACCTCAAGGAGTTTCGTGACTTCGTCGACGTCGCCCTGGCGGATCACGACTGATGGTGACCGCTTCGGCCACGGGGACCGGGACGCCGCCACGTCCCCGTCTGCTCCTCGTCGAGGACGAGGAGATCATCCGCAGGATCGTGGTCCGGGCCCTCCCGGAATACGACGTGATCGAAAAAGAAGACGCAGAGGGCGCGCTCGATGCCATGGTGGCCAATCCCGCTGATCTGGTGATCACCGATATCGTTCTGCCCCACATGGACGGCTGCGCCATGACGGCTCGTATACGGGATCGCTGGCCAGGGGTTTCCGTGATCGCCATTTCCGGGCATGTCGGGGATCGCGATGTGGAAGAGTTCGGTTTCGATGGTTTCCTCAACAAGCCAATCGACCTCAAGTCGCTGCGTGGCACTGTGGCCAGCCTGCTGCAGCAGACCTGAAGAAGCCGTCGGTGATGTGGGGTCCGGCCTCGTCTCCGCCGCCCCTCGAATCGGGCCGGGTGCACGTCTGGCGATTCCGCCTCGATGTCGATGACTCCCGACTGGAAGCCTGCCGGGCGCTGCTGACCGACGAAGAGCACGAGCGGGCAGAGCGGTTCGCCTTCGATGAACCTCGCCGCCGATTCATCGTTGCCCGGGGTACGCTGCGCGCCTTGCTCTCGCCCTACGTCGACCTTCCCGCAAGGGATCTCGTCTTTGCCTATGGAGATCAGGGCAAGCCTCGGCTCGTATCTCCTAACACAGACATAAGGTTCAACCTGTCCCACTCGGGTCGCCGCATCCTGCTGGCCTGTGCCAGGGGGCGGCACGTCGGTGTCGATGTCGAACGAACCCGACGGGATGTGGATTGGGAAGCGGTGTCAGAGCGTTTCTTCGAGGGGCGCGAGCGGGAGGCCTTGCTGGCGCTGCCCGCGCCGGCTCGACGCGCGGCGTTCTTCCGCTGCTGGACCCGCAAGGAGGCCTTCATGAAGGCCACGGGCAAGGGTGTCGCCTACGGACTCTCGAGCTTTTCTGTCACCCTGGCGCCGGACCAGGCAGCCGACCTGGTGTGGTTGGCCGAGGGAGATCCACATGACTGGGGGCTGGCCGACGCCGACCCGGACGAAGAGCACGCCGGCGCCGTCTGTGCCACGGGTCGTGACTGGCGGCCCGTCTATCTGACCGGCGATTCCATCACAGAATGAGCTCACGGTGGACGCCGCGCATGTCCATCTCGAACTCGATCTCCTGCACCGGGGGGCGCGTGTGGTGCCAGTGGACGCCCATGCGTCGCGCCGGCCCCAGGCGATTGAGGACGACGTCCTCGATGAAGCTCTCCAGTGGATGGATGGTGTAGACGTTGATCTGATTCAGCAGATCCCAGCGGGTACCAAGCCCATCCAGCCGTTCCTCCATCACCTTCATGACATAGGCCGCTTTCTCCCGCATCGCCTCCGTCGAGGTATCACCGCGCCGGACGATGCCCTCGGCGGCCAGAACCCCGTCGCGCAGTTCTCCGGCGCCGGCGATGACGAAGGAGGATGGCAGATTCGAGACAGAGGCAGGCACGGTGTAGGCGAAGGCGTGCATCAGCGGCTCCGCGG
>DASCMS010000092.1:0-7740 GCA_036011085.1 Candidatus Latescibacterota bacterium | reverse complement strand
CGAGGTCATCGAGTTGTGCCTTGGCTTCGTCCGCCGTTGGCATTCGATTGAGCACCAGGGCCCGCTCGATGGAGTAGGCGATGGCGAGGACGGCGCTGAGGATCAACGGCAGCATCATCGGCCCGCCGCTCTGGATGGTCTCCCACATGTCAACTACTCCTTGTGTCGTACGCTGCGATCATTCTGTTGCGGTCCCCGGAGGCAGTCGTTGTCCGATCCGAAGCCCGACCTGTAACTGTGCCGAAGTACGCTCGATGCGCGCCTTGCTCAGGTGCGCCCCGATGACCTCTTCCACGACAACCACGGCCAACTGCTCCCCCTCGGCATTCAGCAGAGGCAGGATGTCATCGACGACCAGTCCGTCCTCGACGCCGACGCCGATAAACACGTAGCTCTCTTCCACTGCCAGCACGCGGGCGCCCTCGCCGGAAAGATCGAGGGGCGGCCGGTTGTAGATCGTGCTGACCACATCCCGCGCCAGGTCCCCGATAGCACGCCAGGTAAAGCGGCCGAAGGTCAACTCCTGAAACTCCGGCGAATTGAAGCCCACCTCGAACAGCGCCCGGAACTCCTTGTCCTTGTCGCCCGGACGACCGAACAGGTTCAACTCCAGTGGCCTGTCCACAGAGTCGCGCTCGACGGACAGGGTCCTGACTACCTCTTTGGAACGAACGCGGATCAACTCCACGTCCGTCAGTTCCACCCGATAGGTGTAGGCCTTGTAGCCGGCCAGGTTCGGGTCACCAGCCATCGTACGACGCACGCCGCAGGTAGCCACAGTTCCGAGTACGACCAGATCCGCCTCCAGGCTTCTTCCCGCACGAACCGCCTTGTCGAGGTCGCTGCCCCCCTGCCGTGCCTCGCGTTTCTGAGCCGCGAAGGCGCTGTCAGCTGACACCACGTCGAGGGGTGCCAACTGCTCCAGATGGGCGGCCAGCATCCGCGGCACATCCCGTGCCAGGTCCCAGTCTCCCTGGAAACCGGCATCGTCCTCGAAAGCCAGCACCGCCAGTCGCAACGGCTCCTGGGCCCACACCTGCCCGAGACTCCCGAGCAGCACGAAGAGCAGCCATGGCAGGCACCGCCATGGTGCTGTCCGCACGGACCTACTCCCCGGCCGCGGCGAGCTGGCCCCGATCGAGGATGCGGTCGAAGTCCATGCTCACATCCACCGATTCCAGCGGCTGTCCCGAGGCGTCGAACTTGGTTACGAACTCCTCCAGGAAGAGCCGCACCTGGGTGACATCAACCTTCAAAGGGTCGAACGCGATGAGACCGGAATAGCTCTCCCCCTTGAACACGAGTTGATCTTCGAGATAGGCGCTGCTGCGCACATTTCCCATGCGCAGATCGAAACGGTAGAACTCATTGCCGCTCTGCCCTCTCAGAGAACGATAGTAGCGCTCGAAGCTGTTGTGCGGCGAATACGAAGGAATGCCGTAGGAATGCAGGGCCTCTCCCCTGTCGGTATGCAACACCGCCTTCAACGGATCGAACAGAACCTTGGCGTAGATGTCGTTGACGACGGTGACACGGAACACGCTGAAACGGACCGGCGTATAACCGAGCACGGGATCGATCCAGTCCCCGTAGGTGTACGGATTCGTGGAGAAACGCCCCTTCGCTGAGTCGTCGGGGAAAACCCCCTCCAACGCCTTGTCCGTCATTGGCTCCACTTCGACCCGCAGCCCTTCGAGGGCGAAGATCACTTTGCCGGCATCGACGGAGTACGAACCGGTGATGTGCTCGCCTGTCGCCGGGGACAGGTAGTCTTCATAGGGCTGCAGCGTGGGTGTGAAGGACAGAACCGCACAGCCCGCCAACTGCCCTGCGACCAGAAAAACGATGAACCTGCGCACGTCAGCCTCTCCCCTGGCTGTAGAAGTCGATCTGCTGCTGTGCGATCGAGCCTTCCTGTGTGAGGGCGAAAATGATGGCGTTGATGCCGAATCGCAATTGCGGCTCATTGCCGAAAGTCCGGGCCCAGGTATGGACGTAGCCCTTATCGGAATAGACGGCCACCAGACGGCCGCCGACGAAGACACCTTCCAGATGGTAGGACGACCTGGCGATCGTCACCGACTCGCCCCCGCGCTGCCCCCCGCGACCGCTCACCGCCAGTTCTGCACCCACCGGCGGACCATCGAAGTCGTAGAACACGTGGTAGATTGGGTGATCGTTGGGGATCAGCTGCAGTACACCCTCGCCCCGGAGGGCGTCGCGGAAGATCTTGCGCAGCGACGCCTCCGCCTGACTGTATTCGGAGGCAGGGTTTCCGTTGTCGGCGAAGACGAACCCCCCGCGACGCATGTACTCGCCGAGGTTCTCGATCTCGCGCTCGGTCAACTGGAAAGCTTCCTCCGCCGTGAGAAACACGAAGGGTGTGCGGAACAGCTCCTGGGAATCGACGAACAGATGGGCGTCGACCTTGGCCGTGATTCCGGTCTGTTCGTTGAGGGCCAACACGAGATTCGGGATGGCCTTGGCAGCGCTGTCGAAGGTCGGTTCCAGGTCCGTCGCCCAGGCGGTGCCTAGGTAGACGAAACCCTTTACGTTGCGCCGATCTGTCGGGTCCTGGATGATCAGACCTTTGTACTTCCCCGTATCCAGGGCCTTCAGATCGATCAGCTCTTCGCGCATGGCGATGCGCTTCTCGGGTTCCTTGGTACCCTGAATCCTGACGGCGGACAGTTCGATGGGACCCGTGTCGAGCTGCAACGGAACGTCGGTGTCGATGGCGTAGGCGAAGGACTGCACTCGGCCGATGCTCGACAGGCCCTGCAGTCGCGGTGCCGGTCGCTGGAGTTGTGGTTTCAAGGCCGTCACCTCCTTCGTCATCGCCCGCGGCCGGAGCCGCTGGCGTTTCATGACGAACTGCTTCGAGGACTGCGGTTTGCGGATGATGAGCCTCGTCACCGCTGGCGGCGGCGCCTCCCGCTCGCGGGAGAAGTAGATCGCGTACCCTGCCCCCATGGCCATCGCCCAGACAGCAAAGATCAGACCCCACACCGTATAGGGGCGGGTCTCCACCCTGAATCGACGAAGATCGAGAGCGTCACTGGGAGTGACGAAACGATTGGCTCGAGATGGCATCGCTGGACTTGCCTTCCTCAGGGAACCATCAGAGTGTCGGCCACCGAACGGGGGCCGAAGAAGCCAAGATCATCCACCGCCCACAAACGGATCACCCAGGTGGCGCCGGAATCGAGAGAGATGGAACTCTCGACGAAGCTCGTCGTCGTTTCGTCATCGACGAATCGTGTCGTCTCGGCCCCCGTGGTGTCGGTGAAACTGACGACGAGACCCGTCACATTGTCCAGCGGCGACAACTGCCATTCGACGGTGAGCTCCCCGTCGGCCAGATTCGACGTCACCTGCTCGGGCGTCGCCAACCGGCCTTCGTGGTAGTTGCTCGGCAGTTCGACGTCGTTGCTGCAGGCCGCCGCTGCCAGCAGGACCGTGCCGCCAAAGACTGCTGCCATCCGCCTGTATCTGCCTGTCTCAGTCATCAGTCAAACCTCGCGACCAGGGCGACACCGACACCGGAGCCAACGCCCTGCGGCTGCAGGGACAACGCCGATGGCGCCGGCTCGACCCCGTCGAGTAACAGGACATCCACGAGATTGTAGGAATAGAGTCCGGCTGCCAGCAGACCGAAGCTCACGCGCAGCAGATGGGACCGGTCGAGGTCGTCCTTGCGCTGCCGCATCTGCTGCCACGTCTCCTCCGCTTCCTGAAAACTCCCCCCTACCTGCAGACTCGTGTAGTGCTCCTCCTGCAGCGCGAACTGTTCCTCGTGCGTGTTGTAGTCGGCATGTGCCGTCAGCCAGACCACGAGGAGGCCCGTATGAGCCACGACCATCGTGGTGCCTTTGCCGCGGTGTCCGGCGACAAGCTGTCCGAGTCCGGGGTAGAGTCCGGACAACAGCTGCGCCCGCCCTCTTGAAACGGGGTCCTTGCGTATCTCGAACCGCTCGGTCGACCGCTGTTGGGCCTGGACCGGTGCCGACGACCCCACGGCACACAGGAGGCACAGCATCAATGGTATACGGAAACGGCTCATCATGTCATTCGGCTCACAGTCGTGTACTCACGATCCAGTCACGGTGCGCCTTGGCGAACTGGAAGGCCTCCCGCGTGGCTTTTTTGTTCTCGTAGAGCGTGATCACCTCATCGTACAGGCCGACGGCGTCTCGCCAGCGCCCGAGACCTTCGAGACAGACCCCCATGTTGCTGATGGCACCGATCTCACTTTCCGTGCCCGGGTATTGCCGACGGACGCGCTCGAAGACTTCCACAGCGCGACCGTACAGCTCGGGATCCTTGGCCACGTCGGCCGAGTCCAGCAGAGCCAGGCCCTGTTCGTAGTCCTCGTAGGCAAGCGCTTCCCGCAGCTCGCCCAGCAACCTGGGTACCTGGTTGGCCACCGGCGCTGAGGGATGCTCGCGCTGCACACGTTCGTACGCCTCGATGGCCTCCCGGTACCGTTGCTGGTTGTAGTGGTAGTCGCCGAAGGTGAACTGGGCCGCGGGAGCGAACTCGCTGTCGGGAAACAGCTCGATGAGGCGACCGAACTCCTGCATCGCGGCGTCCTCCTGGTCCAGCTCGATCAGGCACCAGGCAAGATTGTACTGAGCGTCATCGGCCGACGGTTCGTCCGGATACTCGGCCAGGATCTGGCGGTAGTATCCGGCGGCGGCCCCGAAATCTCCGCCTTGATAGTTGCTCTCCCCCAGGCCGAACAGCAGCTCACCACGCTCCGGCGCCTCGGGGTTCTCCTGCAGGAGTCGCGCAAACAGGTCGCGAGCGGCGGCGAACTGGCGCAGGCTGTAGCGCGCATTGGCCAGGTAGAAATCGACGGTAAAGGCCTGCTCGGGTCCGAGGTCCATGTTGTGCAGGCGCTCGAACTGTATCGCCGCCGCTTCCAGATCCCCGGCGGCGAACTGCTGCGTGGCCAGGTTCAGGCGAATCGCCGTGGCGAAGAAGCCCTGTGGGAACAGGCGCAGAGCTTCATCAAAGGTTGACACTGCCGCCGCCTGGTCCCCGGAACGTAGTTGTGCATCCCCCAGCAGGTACCAGGCCTTCTCCGTCAGGGTGAATTCGCGCTCAGCCGTTGGCCCGTCATCGAACGCCAGGTCGATCAGACGCTGCGCCATGCCCACGGTGCGCTCATAGTCCTCACGCTCGTAGTACAGATCCAGCGTGCGACTCAGCAGGTCCGCCTCCTCCTCGGCCGTTGCCGCCGATCCGGCCATCTGCTCGAGTACGGCGAGAGCGTCCGCCCCGCGATTCTGCCGCAGGAAGACGATGGCCAGAGCGTCACGGGCGAATTTCACCCGCTCGGGATCCGCCACGTTGGCCACGACCCAGCGGAAATCCGCCTCCGCCGTGGTCAGGTCATCGGCGACGAGCGCCGTGTTGCCACGCCCCAGATGCAGGGCCTCTGCGAGTTCTTCCGGGGGACCCGCGGCGAGGCCGGCGCCGAACTGGCTCAGGGCGTCGGCGCGCTGACCCAGAGCGTGATAGGCCTGTCCGGTCAGGTAGTGGAAGCTGGCCAGCTGGCTCTCGTCGGCCACGGGAGCACCGGCCTCGAGAGTGGCCACGGCCGCCGTGTAGCGCCCCAGGGTCACCAGGGCATGTCCGGCGCTGAGGGCGGCCCGGCCAAACAGGTCCGAACC
Organism: Candidatus Latescibacterota bacterium; assembly: GCA_036011085.1. Taxonomy (GTDB): domain Bacteria; phylum Latescibacterota; class UBA2968; order UBA8231; family UBA8231; genus UBA8231. The sequence goes on along the minus strand of DASCMS010000092.1, from coordinate 2,062 downwards.
GGCGCTGATCTGGGCGAAAGCCTCGACAGCTTCCTCGAGATCGCCTCGTCCCTGACGGGCCAGGCCCTGGAACAGATGGGCCTCTTCGGCGTACTCCCCACCCGTGGCCGAGGCCAGCAGGCGAGTCGCCGCTTCTTCGGCGTCGTCGTACGCCCCTGCACCCAGGTGGAGCTTGGCCAGCTGTACCAGCGACCTGTCGCCGAAACGATCGGCCGACGTTGCCAGCAGACTCTCGTACGTCGTCTGCGCCTCTGCCAGTGAGGCCGGCGTCTCCAGAGACTGCAGCGCCAGGGCCCGGTTGAACCCGGCGTCGGCAGTGTACTGGTTCTGCCCGGCCGCCAGCAGCGTGTCGTATTGGGCGATGCCCTGCCTCAACAGTGACGCGGAGTTGTCAGCCTGCTGCGCCCACTGCTGGTAGGCGTTGCCGATCCGGTAGCGCACGCGCTGTTCGGAGAACCCGGCGCTTTGGGCGATCTCACCGTATCCCTTCAGGTAGATACGGTACTCGGAGATGGCCGGTTCGTAGTCCCCGCGGGTCAACAGTCGCTCGGCCAGGGAGTACTGGATCCGGGCGCGTAGCGTTCGATCACGGGTCTCACGAATGGCCTCGCGATAGGTCTCCACGGAGGCGTCCCAATCGCCACGCTGCTCATAGAGATCGGCCATCTGCAGGTAGGCCTCCTCCACCAGCGAGCGCTCCGTGCCGAAGCGTTCAATCACGATACGATAGGCGGCGAGCCCCTCCTCGTAACGCCCGAGCCGGGAGTAGCACGTACCGATCCGGATCTGCGCCTTGGCCGCCATCTCCAGCGCCGTCTCGTCAACGAGGCCGGCGAGCTTTTCCCGCTTCATCCGCTCCAGTTCGGCAGCGTCCAGGTCGTCGAGGCGCTGGCGACCTACCAGATCGTGGTAGGTGTCGATGGCCTCATCGTAGCGTTCCATCGCCAGGTAGGATTCACCGATCTGAAACAGAGATCGATCCGCCTCGAAACCGCTGGGGAAGCGGTCCACCAGTTCCCTGAATGCGGCGACGGCACTCTCGTAGTCCTCCATCTCATAGTAGGACCAGCCCGTGTTGTAGTAGCCCACCTTTGTCAGGGGACTGTCGCCGAAGGTGTCGATCAACTGCCCGGAGACGTCGATGACGTCCGGATACCTCTCGGCGTCATAGTAGAGCTCGATCACCCGACCAAAGGCCTGACCCCGCAACTCGGTGCTCGACGCCCGGGCGATGACGGCGCGAAAAGCCCGGGCGCTGCGCACCAGGGCACTGTCGGCAAGGATGGCGTATTCCTCTCGGCGCACCAAACTCTCGGCAGTCTCCGCGAACCGGTCATAGTCGGTGAACAGTTTCCGATTGGCGTTGCCGACCTGGTAGAGAGCGGCTTCCTGGACCGGGTAGGTGGCATCCCCCACCTCCACCGCGATCGACGCGGCATCGAGCACACGACTGCTGACGCCGACCACGCCATGATAGCCGTCTATGGCCTGGTCGTAGGCGCCCTCGGCGTAGAACCGCTGGGCCTCGGCGAAACCGTCGAGAAGCTCCTTCTCGGACGGCGAGCGGAAGGAGAAGTAGGCTCCTCCCAGAGTGGTGATGATCAACAGGATTCCAAGTCCCATACCGACTCTCTCGCTTACTCGTCCTGGAAGCCGATGAAGACACGGATGAAAGCGGACACGAAGTCCTCGTCTCCGAGGGCCGCCATCAGCGGACTGGAGAACTCCTTCTTGCGGTTATTGAAGCCAAACGTCGTCGTCACAAGGTAACCGAAATACTGCGAGTCGTTTGTCGCCATCAGCACCGTGTCCGTCTGCTCGAAGTCGACCTCCGGGTTCACCAGATCGGTCACTGTGTACGGCAGTTTCGAGCCGAATCCCTGCAGACCGAACTGGAATCGGGTACGCTCGGTGAGACGGAATTCAAGTTTGGCCAGCGGGATGGAGTGTCGCTCATGGATCGTCGCCGACGACAGACTGCTCTGCCATTCCTTCCGGTAGCGGAACTTGTAGCCCGTGAACAGGCGCCATCGTTTCGTCAGATCCCAGGTGTAATCGACCT
>DASCMS010000091.1:0-51874 GCA_036011085.1 Candidatus Latescibacterota bacterium | reverse complement strand
ATCCGCCCGCCGAACATCGTCACGGTCACACTCGTGCACCAAAGACGAAGTCTCACACTCACCCTCAACGTCAAAACAACAACACCAACGCCCATACCACCGACTCGATCAAGCATTACTGAGACGGGCTCCTAGGGGCCATCACGCCAGATAACAGAAAACGCCCCGCCAGCTGACAGCAGCCGGCGGGGCGGTTTCTGGTTGATTGGGGGTCAGGTTCAGCTGACGCGGCGGGACTCGCTGCGCTTGCGACGGGCGTCTTCTTCTTCCTTCATCTCGCCCATCTCCTTCTTCAGCCGCCTCATCTTCTTGTCCAGCAGCATCTTGTTCTTGGCGATGATCTGCTTCTGGCCCTGCGCGCCCTTGAGGCGACCGAGGGCCTCAGACTTGACTTGCGACACCTGATTGATCTGCCGGTTCATGCGACCGATGAGCTGCGTGATCATCACCTTGGCGATGATCACGGCAAAGGCCAATACCAGGGCGGCCACCATGGCTGGCATTTCGAGGGCTTGCATATCCGATCTTAGGCAAGGGGGCGGAAACCGTGATCCCGTAACAAGATACACCGATCGGGCGGTGAATCAAGTAGGGTCAGTCCGCCTTCTCAACCGCCTCCAGCTGCTGTTCCAGGCGCTTGACCGACACCCGTTGTGCCGTACCGAGCTCCTGGGCGAAGATGGAGACTCGATACTCCTCCACCAGCCAGCGCAGTTCCTGAATCCGGCTCTGTCGCGCCACCGTAGCGCCAGCGGCCGTTGCCCGCAGGCGCTGGCAGGCCTCGGCGAAGGGTACCACAAGGGCCACCTTGGCGGCGTCCCGGGAGCGATCGGAGCGGAAACGGTCTGCCCGCACCACTGCTGCCCTGAGATAACGGATCAGGTGCGGCAGCTGGTCGAACTCGATGTCGGCGAGAAAGCCGGCTGGCAGCAGCCGTTCCAGATCCGCCTGCAGGTCAGGGTAGGGCAGGGCGGTGGCCACCAGCTGCGAGCGGATGTCGATGATCTCGGAGAGAAATCTGAGGAAACGGTCGGACAGGCCCTGCAGCCGCTGGCGGGCGCCTTCGACGCGTTCTTCGAAGCGCTGCCGTGTCAGCGGCAGGACGCCCCCCTCCAGATACAGATACCGCGCCAGGTGCTCGTAGGCCTGAGCCTCGATCGCGGCCGGTTCGCCGAGAGACCGATGCCGGTCGACGATGGGGCGCAGGTCCCGCAATTCTCTCTGCAGCCACGCGGCCTCGTCACGCAACTCCAGCTCACACAGCCGCCGGAACCCCGCGGGTGATACCGTACGAGCCTGGTTCCGGTCATCGAAGAGCCGCACGTGGACGCGGTGATCCTCCAGCACGAGGCCGGGAAAGCCGAAGACCGGCACCCCCGACAGCTGGGTCACCTCGACGCGCTCGGGCAGGTCGCCAAAGGTCCAGCCGGCGACATCTTCGTGCTCCCACGTACCGACTGCCGTCTTCCACGCCTCCAGTTGCACCGGCGACTCGGCAGGCCGGTCGAGCTGTCCCGCCAGCACGCTGAGATCCCGGCCCGCGGCCACCGTACTGCCGTCGCTGCCCTCGATCTCGAGGCGCATACGCAGGTGCTCGGGTACGCTGTCCGGATCCCAGTCGCCGCGCCGGACCTTCACCCGCCAGCGGTCCTCGATGAAGTTCTCCAGCGCATCCAGGAAGGTGCCGTCCCCGTGGGCGGGGGTCAGCTCGGCGCTGATCTTGCGCGCCGATTCCGGCACCGGCACGAAGCGTTTGCGCAGCGCCTTGGGCAACGAACGCAGCAGACATGTGATGCGCTCCTCGCGCAGCCCGGGGACCAGCCAGTCGAGGACTTCAGGCCGAATGGCATCCACCAGCCGGTAGGGCACTTTCAAGGTGACGCCGTCCTGTTCCTGGCCCGGGGTATAGGCATAGGCCAGCTCGAGGGCCTGACCGTTGAGGTCGACGGCATCGGGAAAGGCGTCGAGGTCGACTGAGAGGTCGCCGCCGGCCAGCAGTGTCGCCTCGTCGGCGTGCAGAAAGGCATCGTCGCCGTCGTGGTCGCCGATGAGCCGGTTCAGGTCGTGCACAGAGGCGACGCCATCGGGCAGGCGCTCGGCGTAGAAATCGTGGAAGGCGTCGTCGAGGTCGACGGCGTGCCGCTGCCGCAGCCGGCTCTGCCATGTCTCGAGGCGGTGGAAGGTCTGCCGGTTGTGCTCGTAGAACGGGTGGGCCATGTCGTCGACCTCAGCCGCGATCAACGCCTCCCGGATGAAGATGTCGCGCGCCTGGCGCGGTTCGATCTTGGCGTAGCCCACACGACGCTCGGTGATGACGAGGCCGTGGAGACGCACTGTCTCGTTTACCAGAACACGGCCGGCGGACCGGCTCCAGTGCGGGTCGCGGAAGCTGGAGCGACACAGATATTCCCCCAGATCGAGGATCCACTCCGGCTTGATGGCGGCGGCCGTGCGGGCGTACAGACGGTTGGTCTCCACCATCTCGGCGGCGATCAGCCAGGCCGGCGCGCCGTGCCGGTCCGTTGCCTTGTCGGGCCCGCCGGCCCCCCCGCGACGTGACTTGGCCCCGCGTTCGAACAGGCCGGACCCGGGAAACAGCATCACCTGCCGTCCCCGGGCCGCGGCGTAGAGGTTGGGACCTGCCGGCTCCTGTTTCTTGTGCGCCACGTTGCTGAACAGTCCCGTCAACACACATCGATGCACGGCGTCGTAGGCGTCTTCCCGCTGGGCACAGCTCAGGTCGAGCCGGAAGCCACCCAGTTCCTCGAGGGTATAACGCAGCTGGGCGTGGATGTCGCGCCATTCGCGCATGCGCATGAAGGACAGGAAGTGTTGCCGACAGAACTTGCGCAGCTGCGACTGGGTGCCCTGCTCCATGCGGTCGTGGTAGGCGAGCCAGATGTTGAACAGGGTGAGGAAGTCGGAGCGCCGGTCGATGAACTGCTGGTGCATACGATCCGCCTCGGCCTCCTGTCCGGCGGGACGTTCACGCGGGTCCTGGGCAGATATGGCGGCGGCGATGACGAGAATCTCCGGCAGGGCCCCCTCGGCATGGGCCTGCAGGACCATGCGCGACACGGTGGGCGAGATCGGCATGTGGGCCATGTCCTGCCCCAGTCGGGTCAGCTTCTTCTGACGGTCGATGGCGCCGAGCTCTTCCAGCAACTGGTAGCCGCCGCGGATGGCCTGCGGCCTGGGCGGGTCGATGAAGGGGAAGGTCTCGACGCTGCCGAACTCCAGATCCAGCATGCGCAGGATGACCTCGGCCAGGTTGGCGCGCTGTATTTCGGGTTGGGTGTACTCGTCGCGGGCGCCGAAGTCTTCCTCGTCGTACAGGCGGACACAGATCCCCTCCTCGACGCGACCGCAGCGTCCTTGGCGCTGCTCGGCCGACGACTGGCTCACCGCTTCGATGGGCAGCCGCTGGGTCTGGTTGCGCGGGTTGTAGCGCGAGATTCGCGCCAGTCCCGTGTCGACGACGTAGCGGATGCCGGGAATCGTCAGAGAGGTCTCAGCGATGTTGGTGGCGATGACGACGCGCCGGCCGGTATGTGGTCCGAAGACCTTGTGCTGCTCGGCGGCGGTGAGACGCGAGAACAGAGGCAGCACCTCCACGCCGCGCCGTCCGGACAGGCGGGCCGACAGCAGATCGCCGGTCTCGCGGATGTCGCGCTCGGAGGGCATGAAGACCAGCACGTCGCCACGCTCTGAGTCCTCGAGCAGGCGCTGGCAGGCCGTGGCGGCACCTTCGGTGTAGGAGAAGTCGCCGTCGCCGTCCTCCAGCAGTTCCTCCAGGGGCCAGTAGCGGGTTTCCACGGGATAGACCCGACCTGAAACCTCGATGACGGGGGCCTCGTCAAAGGCTTTCGAGAAGCTCTCCGTATCTATTGTCGCGGAGGTGACGATGATCTTGAGATCGGGACGCCGGGCGCGCAACGTGCGCAGATATCCCAGCAGGAAGTCGATGTTGAGGCTGCGTTCGTGGGCCTCGTCGACGATGAGGGTGTCGTATTCGAGCAGATCGCGGTCGGAGCGGATCTCAGCCAGCAACATGCCGTCGGTGACGAACTTCACCAGTGTCTCCGGTGAGGTCTGGTCACGGAAGCGGATCTTGGCGCCCACCTGGCGGCCCCATTCGACGCCGAGCTCCTCGGCCAGGCGGCGCGACAGGGAGGTGGCGGCGACGCGACGGGGCTGGGTGACGGCGATCTTCGCCTCCCGGCCACGGCCCGCCTGCAGGCAGATCTTCGGGATCTGTGTCGTCTTGCCGGAACCGGTGTCACCGGCGATGATGATCACCGGATGCTGCTCGATGGCGGCGCGGATCTCGTCGGCCCGCGCTGAAATCGGCAGCTCTGCCGGGTATTCGATCCGCGCCGCACCCAGAGCCTGCAGCCGAGAGGCCCGCGCCCGGCGTGAGGCGGCGGCGCGGGAGGCGAGGTGATCGAGGTCGCGGTCCAGGCGCCGCGGCGGTCGACCGCTCTGCAGACTGGAACGCAGACGCTCGAGTCGCCGGCCGAGGCGGACACGCTCCGAGAGCATACAGTCGACGAGAGCGGCCTGCAGGTCGTCGAGGCGGGTGGTGATGGCGGCGGGGATGGCGGTCATGGGATCTTGAAAATACGGCTCCCCGATGAACAGTGTGAACCGGCCGCGCTGCAGCCGGTCCAGCATGTTATCTTAAGCGAATGCCTTGTCCTTTCCCGTCGAGCCGCAGATGACCCACCTTCTCGAACTGTTCCACGCCTGGTCCGCCGACCAACCGGCGGCCTGGATGATCCTGCGGACGCTGGCGCTCCTGCTGGCGGCGTGGGTCGGTTTCCTTGTAGCCCGCACGGTTCTGCTCCGCTGGGTCGCCCACCTGATCCGCAGCAGTCGCACCCGTCTCGACGATGCCATGCTCGAACACGGAGTGCTGCGGCGGATGGCGCTGCTGGCACCGGTGGTCATCATCTATTACGGCATCGAGGCGATCCCGGGACCGACCCAGTACCTGCTGCAGATCGTCAACGCGGCGCTGGCCATCGTCTTCCTCCTCGTGGCAGGCGCCGGCATCAACGCCCTGCAGGAGGCCCTCACCGAGTACGACGCCCGCAGCGACGTACCGATAAAGAGCTACGCCCAGATCGTCAAGATCGTCATCTACGTCGTCGGTGGCCTGATGACGATCGCCGTGCTCACCGGTCAGTCCCCCTGGGCGTTGCTGTCCGGCGTCGGCGCCCTCATGGCGGTGATCATCCTCGTTTTCCGCGACACGATCCTGTCGCTGGTGGCCAGCTTCACCATCGCCTCCAACCGGCTGGTGAAGGTGGGTGACTGGATCGAGGCCCCCGGATTTGGCGCCGATGGCGACGTCATCGACATCGCCCTGCACACGGTAAAGGTGCAGAACTGGGACAAGACGATCACGACGATCCCGACCTACAAGCTGGTGGAGACCTCCTTCAAGAACTGGCGTGGTATGCAGGACAGCGGCGGTCGGCGGATCAAGCGGGCCATCCACCTGGACATGAACACCGTCAGGTTCTGCGACGAGGAGATGCTGGGTCGCTTCGAGAAGTTCGAGCTCATCGCCGGGTACGTGCGCAGTCGTCGGCAGGAAGTGGAGGCAGACAACAGCCAGCGTCAGGCCGATCTGTCGGAGCTGGTCAATGGCCGCAGGCTCACCAACGTCGGCACCTTCCGGGCCTACGTGGCGGCCTATCTGCACAGCCACCCCGACATTCACGAGGACATGACCTTCCTCGTGCGCCAGCTGGCGCCGACACCAAAGGGATTGCCGCTCGAGATCTACGTGTTCACGACGACGACGGCGTGGGGGGAATACGAGAGCATCCAGTCGGATATCTTCGACCATCTGCTGGCCGTGGCACCGCAGTTCGATCTGCGGGTGTTTCAGGAACCGGCGGGTTCCGATTGGCGGAGCGGCGCTTACGCTGGATCATGAATAGCGGTTGTTCAGCGCCGCCGATTCGAGAATCGCAGGCGATTCTCTACGGTCGATCATGCGATCTCGGGCGCACTCGCTGGTTCAGCTGGACCCGGTGCATTCTCCTTCCCGTTCCGGAGGGATCATGTCGTTCGGTTCTGCTCTGCTGCTGCTGACCCTCTGCGCCCTGCCTCTGCAGGCGCAGGAAACACCCATGTCGTTCTTCATCACAAGCGCCGGTCCCGGCAACGGCGCTGACCTTGGCGGCCTGGCTGGTGCCGATGCCCACTGTCAGGCACTGGCCGCCGCTGTTGATGCCGGCGACCGGACGTGGCGCGCCTACCTGAGTGCCGCCCCCACGGAGGAAACGCGCATCGTGCATGCCCGGGATCGTATCGGTGTTGGCCCGTGGCACAACGCCCTCGGCGTGCGGGTTGCCGCCGATCTGGCCGAGCTGCACGGCGACAACAACCTGATAAAGGAAACGTCCATCACCGAAGCGGGTACCGTCGTCAACGGCCGGGGGGACAGTCCGAATCGTCACGACATCCTCACCGGGTCGCAAGCGGATGGCACGGCAACTGACGATGGCGCCCTCACCTGTGGCAACTGGACGAGCAGTGACGCTGGCAGCGCCCAGCTCGGCCACCACGATCGCACCGGAGGCGGCGCTGACCCGACATCGTGGAACTCGGCGCACGCGTCGCGGGGTTGCAGTCAGAGCGATCTGCGGGGCACCGGCGGTGATGGCCTGTTCTACTGCTTTGCCCTGTCGGGTGCCGGGACCATCGTGCTGCCGTCGAGCTGGGGAGTCGCGAAGAGCGGGGTGCGGTAGGACCACGAACAGCGACGGACCCACGCCGCCGATTCTCTTCAGTCCACGCCGAGGATCTGGTCCATGACCCGTGCCGTGCGCAGCGCCGAGGCGCCCGGACTCGGACAGGTGCCCCGGCCGAGCAGATCGTCGACGACACTCTGAATCAGCGGTTGCTGCACGTGCTCGGGCGGCGGCAGGTGGAATTCCTCGGTCACACCGCCGCGTTGCAGTCGCAGCGGTCGATCCAGGTCAAAGGCGGTGAAGCCGATGCGGCCTTCACTGCCGACGACCTCGATGTCCTCGGCCAGCAGGCCGTCGCCGGCCACAAAGCACCAGGAGCCGACGCCGGCGGCGCCGGACCGGTGTCGCCACGCGGCAGTGATGGTGTCGTCGCAGGCGTAGTGTCCACCCAGGTTCAGGGCGACGCCCGCAGCCGGCTCGACGGGTCCCAGCAGGTAGTCGAGCAGGTCGAACTGATGCGAGGCCAGATCGTGGAAGTAGCCGCCTTTGCCGGCGATCTCCGGCACGACGCGCCATGGAGCGCCATCACCTGAGGTGGGGCCGAAGACGCCCAGGTGACGGATGGATACGTAGCGGGGGGCACCGATGGCACCCTCGGTGAGCAGCGATTCCGCCTTCAGGAAAAGCGGCAGCCGTCGCCGGTAGTAGGCGACAAACAACGGTACGTCGGCATCGGCGCAGGCCTGCACCATACGCTCACACTCGGCCGCAGTACGGGCCATCGGTTTTTCCACGTAGACCGGTTTGCCGGCCGCCGCGACGCGCTCAGTGTACTTGAGGTGTGAGTCCGGAGGGGTGGCGATGTAGACGGCGTTCACCTCGTCGTCGTCGATCAGGGCGCTGGCGTCATCATACCACCTGGGCACGCCGTGGCGCTCGGCGTAGTCCCTGGCCCTGGCGCCATCACGCCGCATGACGGCGACCAGCTCGGAGCCCTCCGCCAGGCGCAGACCCGGGCCGGACTTCACCTCAGTCACGTCGCCACAGCCGATGATTCCCCAGCGCACGTCATCCATCAGGCGAAGGGCTCCAGGAATTGCACGGCAAGATCGCCGAGGGCGAGCGTGTCATACCCGCCCTCCTGGACGATGACGGTGGGCAGCGCCAGATCAGCGATGGCGGCACCGATGGCGCCGATGCCGTTGGCGGTGAGACGGAAGGAACCGAGGGGATCGTCTCGCCAGGTGTCGAAGCCGGCGCTGACGACCAGGTGCCGCGGCGCGAAGGCGCGGACCCGCGCCACCGCCGTGGCAACACTCTGCAGGTATCCGGCATCGTCGGTGCCGGCCGGCATCGGCAGGTTGATCGTGAACCCCTCGCCTCCGCCCGCACCGGTTTCATCCTCGCGGCCCCAGAACAGGGGGTACTCCCACTCCGGATCGGCGTGCAGTGACACGAACAGCACGTCCTCTCGATGGTAGAAGATCTGCTGCGTGCCGTTGCCGTGGTGGTAGTCGATATCGATGATGGCCACCGTCCCGTGTGCCGCCAGTCGCTGGGCGGCAAGGGCGGCGTGGTTCAGGTAGCAATAGCCGCCGAAGCTGCGAGCGGTGGCGTGGTGCCCTGGAGGGCGGCAGAGCGCATAGGCGGCCGTTGCCCCATCGAGTAGGATATCCGTCGCCGTCAGGGCGGCGGCGGCGGCGGCGCGCGTCGCTGACCAGGTACCCGCAGTGATCGGCGTGGTGTCGAATCCGTAGTAGCCGGTGGCAGCCGCCGGGTCGGCGGGTCTCCGGCCATCGCCGCCGGAAAAGAGGCTGGCCACCAGATCGCCCTGACCCCCAGCGGCACTCCACGACGAGTGTGCGGTGCGGAGGAACTCGACATAGTCGGCGTCGTGTACGCTGGCCGGCACATCGTCGTCCTGCGGTACCGGTTCGACGAAATCCGCCCACGATGCCCTTTGCAGGGAGGCCAGGATGGCCTCGTAGCGCGGCGGGCTTTCAGGGTAGGGGAGCAGGCCGGCGCGGGAAAACTCCCGTTCCGGTGCATGGCCACGCTGGGCTTTCTCATCGGCGCAGACAACCTTCATGCGGACCTACAGCAGGTACCAGTGCGCCGTCAGGAACACGACGCCCAGGGCGGCCCACGCCAACTGTCGGCCCCAGCGCGGATAGAGCCGGATCCCCATGCTGGCCAGAACCGACAGGAAGGGCAAGGCGGCGACGGCGTAGAAGTCGTGGGGCAGCCACACCAGCCAGACAACAGAAGGAACCACGGAACCCAGTACAAGCAGGCCGTGGCGGGGATCGCGCCGACTGTCGCGACAGATGAACAGGCCCGTCAGCACCAGCACAGCCAACAGGCCGCCCGCCAGCAGAGGCCAGGGACCGGCCAGACCGCTGCCGAGCCCCCCCCACTGGTCGAGGGCCACCGTGGGCGTGTTGGTCAGCGACACCCGCTGTACGACGAAACGCTCGAACTGGGCCCCCGACAGCAGCAGGAACAATCCCAGGGGGGGAAGCTGGGCAAGCCACCACCAGCGCTGTCGGCCATCGTAGCGCTCCCGGTAGAACACCATGCCGAGACAGAGGGCGAGAACCAGGTAGTAGAGACCCCCATGGACCAGGAGGGAGACCAGGGCGGCCGCCATCCACCCGAGGAGCCAGCGATTCTCCCCGGCGCGCAGATACTCGAGAAAACAGAGCAGCTCGACGATGACGGCGAGAAAGGCCAGAGCCGATGGTGACACGGCGGTCATCTGGCCAAGAAAGAAGGGGGACAGGAGCAGAATCCAGAGGGCGCCGCCACTGGCATGGGTGCCGCCGAGACCGCGCAGAACACGAGGCGTCAGCAACAGACCGCCGCCGGCCAGGCCGAGGCTGAGCAGGCGCAACCACCAGGCCGCGTCTCCCACACCGGCCCACAGATGCAACAGGAACAGATACGCCGGGCTGTACGGTGATAGTACCACGTCCCTGAGCGGAATCTCCGACCGCGTCAGAACGACGGCGCCGTCCACATCCAGCGGCGTACCCACAACTCGAAGCGCGGCCAGGACAAGAAACAGCGCCAGCGGCAACCGCAGACCGGTCAACTGCGCCACAGTCGCGGTACGGCCCCCGCCTGGGTCCCGGGCAGAGCGAAATACTCCGGTCCGCCATCCTCCCAATCGGGACAGGTGAAACCCTGACGGTCCCACAGCACCTCACCGGCGCGGACGGTCAGTTCACACTCGAGCCGCTCGGAGCCGGCGATTCGGGCCCAGCCACAGTCGCGAAAGTGGAAGCTGCCCTGCTGCCGCTGCAGCACGGCGATGTCGGCTTCGGCCCCGACCGACAGGGTGCCCAGCTCCTCGTGGCGGATGGCCCGTGCCGGCGTCACCGTCGAGCGATAGATAACCTCCTGGAAGGGCATGCCCATGGCCAGGTACTTCGACATGGTGTCCAGCATGCTGTGCACGTGGCCATGGATGTTGCCCATGTGCAGATCGGTGCTGATCGAGTCGGGGGGAAAGCCCTGCTGCAGAGCCGGCACGGCGTTGCGGAACCAGAAACTGGCGGCGCCATGGCCGACGTCGAAGTGAATGCCACGCTCGCGGGCCTTCCACATGTGGTCGTAGACCTTGTTGTCAGCCTCCGGGTCGACGATGGGGAACTGGCGGGCGAAGACGTGGGTGTGAATATCCCCCGGGCGCAGGTGCTCGAGGATCAGATCATCGTAGGGACGCTCCGGCGGCCGGGGCCAGAAGTCGATCATCACCGGGACACCGGCCAGCTCTCCCGCCTCGACGCAGTTGTCAACCGAGGCCCACGGCGGATGGTCGTCATCGAAGGGGTGCACGGTCCAGTAGTGGGCGGTCTTGATGCCAACGCAGATGTCAGAGTGTTCGCTGGCTGCAGCGGCGGCGCGTTGTGGATCCAGGTTCGACACGATCTGTTCCGGCGAGCCCATGCCGGAGTGGGCAATGTTGACGTAGGCGAACTGCCGCACCTTCGACGACTCGATACAGGTGCGGCGGAAATGCTCGAGCTCATCGGCGCCGGCCGTGCCGGTGTCGACGCAGGTGGTGACCCCCTCCTTGAGAAAGTGGGCATCGGCGCGCAGAGATCCCGAGAGGAACAGGCTGCTCGGCTGCCGCCCGCCTGTCTTGGGGTCGATGGCGGCCCAGCGCAGGTCATAGGTGTGGACGTGGATGTCGAGCAGGCCCGGGGTGACGTAGAGGCCGGTCACATCGACGACATGGGCCGCGTCCGACGGCGGGATCCCGGCTTCCACCCGGGCGATCTTGCCGTCCCGGACGCCGACATCCGCCGGTCCGTCGAGGTCGTTGGCCGGATCGATGACGTGACCGCCCTGCAGCAGCAGGTCGAGGGGAGAGGCACCGGAAGCCATGGTTGCCCTTTCACTTCGAGGGGTCGGAGGAGTGGTTGGCGAGGCGGGAAGGTAGAGCGGCCTGACGTCGATTGACAAGGCCCCGCAGAAGGGTACCATCTACCTTAATAATGAATGAGCGCCAACAATCGATCATGACACGAACACCTGTCGACGTGGCCAGACGTCGCGCCGCCTGGCTCTGTCTGACTTTGGGACTGGCCCTCATCCCTACGGGCGGCCGTACCCAACAGGAGGCCGACAGCGAGAGCAAGAAGCCTCTCGTCCACCTGCTGAAGCTGCACACGGTCAATACCGAAGGAGGCATGATCGACCCCGGGCTGGCGGCGTATGTGGAACGCGTCGTCCAGGACGCCGACTCCGCCGGCGCCGATGCCATGATCTTCGACATCGATACATTCGGCGGTCGTGTCGATGCGGCCACCGTGATCCGCGATGCGGTCGTTGATGCAGAAGTACTGACGATAGCCTACATCAATAAGCGCGCGATCTCGGCCGGCGCGCTTATTTCGCTGGCCTGTGATCGCATCGTCATGGTCAAGGGGGGGACCATCGGCGCCAGCACGCCGGTCACAGGTGGGGGAGACAAGGCCGGCGACAAATACGTCTCCGTCATGCGGGCCGAGATGCGCGCCACGGCAGAGCGCACGGGGCGTGACCCGGAAATCGCCGAGGCCATGGTCGACGAGCGCATCGTCATCCCTGAGCTCAGCGAAGAGGCGGGTCGCCCGGCGACGCTGACCTCGGATCAGGCATTACAGTACGGGATCGCCGATGAGATGGTGCAGTCCCTGCCCGAGCTTCTGGCCATCTACGATCTGGCGGACGCGAAGATCGTCGAGGTCGAAATCAACTGGGCGGAGCGCACGGTACGGTTGCTGACCCATCCCGTCGTTACCTCCATCCTGCTGTCGGTGGCGATCTTCGGTCTCATCGCCGAGGTGCGCACGCCGGGCTGGGGCCTGGGGGGCTCTCTGGCGCTGATGGCGCTGGCCCTGTTCTTCGGCAGCCACCTCATCGTCCATCTGGCCGAGTGGCAGGAGTTGCTCCTGTTCGCCGTGGGCCTGGGTCTGCTGTTCGCGGAAATCGCTTTCATTCCGGGGTTCGGCGTGGCCGGCATCGCCGGATTTTCCTGCATGCTGGCCAGCCTGCTGCTGACCCGGTTGCCCGAGTTCGACTACTGGTCCCTCGATCAGTTCAGCAACATCGTCGGCCAGCTTGCCCTGTCGATGATCATCGCCATCATCGGTTCGGCCGTACTGTTGCGGGCGTTGCCGAAGGTGGGTGCTTTCCGCGATCTCATCCTCGCCGACAGCACGGCGGCCTCCGACGGATATGTATCGGCCCCCACCGAGCACGACGAAGAGCTGGTGGGCCAGGAGGGGGTGACAGCCACCGAGCTGCGCCCTGTCGGTGTCGGTCTGTTCGACGGCCGTCGGCTCGACATCATCGCCGAAGGTGAGTTCATCAGACAGCAGACGGCGGTTCGCATCGTCTCGGCGCGAGGCAGTCGTGTCGTCGTCCGGGCCGTCTAGGCTGAGCCAGGCAGAAGCGAGCGATGGAGAGTCTGGTCGGCGAGGCGGCGCTGCTGTGGATCTACAGTCTCGGCATGCTCGTGCTCGGGTTTCTGCTGATCCTGCTCGAGGTGTTCGTCATCCCGGGCCTGAACATCTTCGGCATCATCGGCTTTGGCACGGTCTGCGTCGGCGTCGTGTTCGCCTATACACGGATCGGACCCGGGGCGGCGGTCATCATCGGTCTCTTCGGCATGGTCGGTACTGTGGTGCTGGTGTGGCTGATGATCCGCCATCGCGCCTGGCAGCGCCTGGTGCACGAGGGGAAGACGGATCGTGCTTCCGGGTACGATTCATCGACGGGGGAGTTCGATGATCTGCTCGGAGCTGTTGGCACGGCCACGTCGGCTCTGCGTCCCAGTGGCCGGGCCGGCTTCGACGAACGCATAGTCGACGTCGTCACCGACGGTGGGTTCATCGCCGCCGGCGCCGCCGTCGAAGTGCTGGAAGTACACGGAAATCGAATTGTGGTACACGAGCGCGCCGACTGAGCGTGCCCCAAGGAGACGGTAACGATGGAAGCCCTGATGTGGATCGCGGTACTCTTCGGGATCATTATTTTCCTGAGCCTGTTCACCTATTTCGTACCTGTCGGCTTGTGGATCACGGCCTACTTCGCTGGCGTCAAAGTGGCCATCTTCCGTGACCTCGTCGGTATGCGCCTGCGCAAGGTGCCACCGGGCGCCATCGTGCGACCGAAGATCAGCGCCGACAAGGCCGGCATCGATGTGCCGCTGGATCGCATGGAGGCCCACTACCTGGCCGGCGGCAACGTCGAAGCCGTGATCCTGGCGCTGATTTCCGCCGACAAGGCCAACATCGACCTGACCTTCGAACGGGCGGCCGCCATCGACCTGGCCGGTCGCGACGTGCTGGAAGCGGTGAAGATGTCGGTGAACCCGAAGGTCATCAACACGCCCCTGATCGCGGCGGTGGCCAAGGACGGCATCCAGGTGAAGGCCACGGCGCGGGTCACCGTACGGGCCAACATCGATCGCCTCGTCGGCGGCGCCGGCGAGGAGACGATCATCGCCCGTATCGGTGAGGGTGTGGTGACGACGATCGGCTCGGCGGAAACGCACAAGAACGTGCTGGAGAACCCTGATCTGATCTCCCAGACCGTTCTCGGCAAGGGTCTCGATTCAGGCACCGCCTTCGAGATCCTTTCGGTCGACATCGCCGACGTGGACGTGGGTGACAACATCGGCGCCAAGTTGCAGACGGAGCAGGCCGAGGCAGATCTGAAAATTGCCCAGGCCAAAGCCGAGGAGCGCCGGGCCATGGCGCGCGCGCGCGAGCAGGAGATGACAGCCCTCACCGAGGAGATGTCGGCACGGGTGAAGGAAGCCGAGGCCGAAATCCCGCGGGCGATTTCCGAAGCTTTCCGCGAGGGCAATCTCGGCATCATGGATTACTACCGGATGCGGAACATCCAGTCGGATACCGAAATGCGCTCGTCGATCTCCGAGTCCGGTGACTCTGGTTCGGACGAAGACCGGTAACGGGCAATGGAACAGCTCCTACTCATACTTTTTGTGCTGTTCAGCGTCGTTTCGGCACTGATGGAACGGCGCAAGCGGCGCCGCCAGCTGGAAGAAGCGCAGCAGCGGCAGGACGAGCGTCGCGAGCGCGGCAGTACGGAGCCGGAGCCGGCAGCGGTGGAGGAGGAGGACGGAGAGGAGTGGGGTGGCTGGCCGTTCCCGTCCGGCGATCCCTTCGAACGTCCCGAGCCGAAGCCGGTGCAGCGTCAGGAGACGGCGGACTCGATGCCGCCCGTCACGGCCGACGCACAAAGCCTGCTGCGCGAACTCGAGCAGCAGGCCAACGCCGCCGAGGAACTGGCAGAAGCGCAGGCCGCCGCGGCACGAGAACGCCAACGGCAGGCCGCACGCCCGGCGCGCCGTGTGGCGGAACTGATGCGCCAACGGCGAACCGCACAGAAGGCGGATGTCGGCAAGGTGCCTGTCGGCGGACGCTACCACCTGACGCCGGAAAAGGCACGCGACGCGGTGGTCTACGCCGAACTGCTGGGGCCGTGCAAGGCGGAACGCGAAGAGGAGTGGCGCTGGTAGTGCGCCTAAATATGGCGCGGTAGTAGAGCGGGCGACGCTCTGCGCTGGTTCATGGCCAGCGGTGACCTTTGCGTCGCCGATCCGTCTCGCTACGCGAGACGACGGCTGGCAGGGCCTGGATAAGACGTGCCGGAGTGGCGGAATTGGTAGACGCGATGGATTCAAAATCCATTGTCCGCAAGGGCGTGTGGGTTCAAGTCCCACCTCCGGTACCATGCATCTGATCCCGTAACCGTCTAGTGAGATAGACTACGACTGTGAGCCTTCGAAGCGCCATCGAATTGGCTCGACCTACTCCCATCGGAGGACACTGAACCCATGAACCCCACGCCCAAGAGTTGGAAGCTTTGGTTTCAGGAGATTGTCGGACGATTCTTGAGCGTACACTTCGTCATCACCTTGCTTCTTGTGGGATTCTGGCTTTGGTCACTCACGGGGCCGCTGAACGCACTCAACGCGCTCTATCCAAAACTCACGGACTCGCAGTCCTCAGAGGCCGCGGTTGGTGCGATCGAGGCCGTCGAGAAATCCGCCGGAATCGTCAGCGCTCTGTTTACGACGGTGATCGGTGTGGTGCTCGGACACTATTTCGGTCAGCGCGGCGTGGAGAGGGCCGAGAACGCCCAGGCTCACGCCGAGAAGCTGAGGGAGGAAGTCGCCGATGACTTCGTGGAGGACGGCGAGGCATTGCTGGAAACCGTGGAGGATCTGGGCAAGCAACTCGATCTGCGGGACGATGCGCTCTTGCAGGCCGTCGAATTGCTAGAGGAGCGCTCGGTAGAGATAGACTCCGGGTCTCCGCTTGCCAGTCTGCTCACCGAAGTCGAAGTCGAAGCCGAAGACGATGACGACCAAGAGGAGGCTGACGACGAGTAGATCTGTCGCGTCCATCGAGGCTCTGACGTACCTTGATTCTATCTCAAGGCTGAGAGGAAAATGTAATGCCGAAGATGAAGGTGAAGGCGCAGGGGGCTAAGCTTGCTCGCAAGAAATCTGCGAGAAAGAAGGCTACGAAGAAGACCGTCGCCAAGGTGCGCACGTCGATCAAGCGAGCGCGGAAGACAAAGTGATAGATCCGTGCGCAGCGGCTGGTTTGTCTCTGTGTAGCGCCGCGCGAGTGTTCATCCTCTGAAGATGCTTGGCGACTGAGACCTCGAGCACCGCTCTGCCTACCGCTTGAGGATCCCCCCGTTCACGTCGAGGGTGGCGCCGGTGATGTAGGCACCCATGGGCGAGGCCAGGAACAGGGCGGCGTAGGCGATTTCCACGGGTTCGCCGAGGCGGCCCAGCGGGATCAGGCCGGTCACGTGCTGGCGCTGTTCGGGGGTGAGCAGGTCCGGGTCGGCATCGATCTGGCCGGGGGAGATGGAATTGACGGTCACGCCGGCCGGTGCCAGGTCGCGGGCCAGGGTTTTCGTCATGGCTGCCAGGCCGCCCTTGGAGGCGGTGTAGTTGACGCCCCCTGACACACCGCCGGTCTGGGCGCTGACGGAGGTGATGTTGATAATACGACCGGAGCCCTGACCTTCCATCACGGGGGCCACGGCGCGGCTGCACAGATAGGGACCGGTGAGGTTGGCGGCGATCACCCGGTCCCAGGCTTCTGGCTCGATCCTGTCGACGGGGGCGAAATCGATGAGGCCGGCATTGTTGACCAGCACGTCGAGGCGCTGCCAGGTGTCGACGATGCTCTGCACCACCCCCTCGACCTGGTCCTGCTGCGCCACGTCAGCGGGCAGCACGAGGGCTGACTCCGTTCCGATTTCAGCTGCCACCTCTTCCAACTGATCCGCACTGCGCGCGGTGAGGGCGACGCGGGCGCCGGCCTGGGCGAAGGTGCCGGCGATGGCGCGACCGATGCCGCGGCTGGCGCCGGTGACGAGGACGACCTGACCGCTGAAGTCCAGCAGGCCGCGGATGCCATCGTGCATGGGTTCTCCTTCTCACTGGTTGACGAATTCGAGCAGCTTGCGGGCGTAGGCGACGTTGCCGTAGCTGCCGAGGATACGTGCCTGCGCCCGCCGTCCCGCCGCCTCGCGGGCTTCATCGTGGGCCAGCCACCAGCGTGCCTTGTCCTGCAGCTCTTCCCGGGTCATCCAGGTATCGATCTCGCTGCCGATGTCGAAGACCTCCTCCATCCCGTCAACGTAATCGGTGAGCATGAAGCCGCCGCTGCCGGTGATGGCCGTGTCGCGCTGATTCAGGTACCCGCAGGATGTGGGCGAGTTGTGGTGGTTGACGTTGATGCGGGCGGCGCGGTAGACGCCGGGCAGCTCGTGATAACCACGGAAGCCACGGTAACAGGTGCGGGGGATACCGTCGAAGGCGCCGAAACCAAGGCCACCGTAGATGTGCATGCGGCCAAGGGGCGTCAGCGCGTCCACAAGCTCGGTGCGGGTGAGGCGCTGCTCGGGAAAGGGGATGGGGTGTGTCACGCGGCCCAGCCCTTCGGGGGCACTCAGATAGTCGTCCTGCGAACCGCCGCTGCGTGAATAGTTGGACAGGATGGTGACAGAAAAGTCGCAGGCCTCACCTGGCGTGGGCTGCGCGTTGCCGTGCAGTTCCACGGCCGGCGGCGGATAGAGAAGGATCGCGCGGAGGTCCTGTTGAGCGTACTCGGCGATGCTTTCCTGGCAGCAGGTGACGGCAAACTCGAACTCGCGACAGAACTCGGGATGGCGGCGCAGATCCCACGGGTCATCCTGGGTGTGGGTAACGGTCCGACACCACGGGTACTGCTGGCGCAGGTAGGCGATCAGGCCCGGTCGTCGATCATCCTTGGGAAACCACCACAAGAGCAGCTCGGGACGGTGCTGCTCGATGGTCGCCGCCAGGGCGTCTTCGAAAGCGGTGTCGTCGGCGTAGGGCAGATCCCAGGTGTCGGAG
The DNA here is from genome assembly GCA_036011085.1 of Candidatus Latescibacterota bacterium. Classification (GTDB taxonomy): domain Bacteria; phylum Latescibacterota; class UBA2968; order UBA8231; family UBA8231; genus UBA8231. The sequence continues at coordinate 34,243 of DASCMS010000091.1, read as the reverse complement.
GCGGGTATCACGTCAGCTTCTTCGGCGGCCAGCTGTTCGTCGCGCTGGCGATGGGAGGTGATGACACCCCGCGTCGGCAGGTAGTGGACGTCACAGCCCAGGTCGAGGAAGCCGCGCCGGATACTCCACAGAGACTGCCCGGGCAGGAAGCTGCCGAGGAGGAGGACGGAACTCATGATGTACTGTCCGCGCTACCAAGGCCCGGAATCTCCATGAACCGCCCGTTGTCCTGGCAGGCGATCTGGCCGCCGTCGACGATGATGTCCTGCCCGGTCAGGAAGCCGGCATCGTCGGACAGCAGGAAGGCGCAGACAGCGGCGATGTCGTCGCCAGTGCCATATCGATCAAGGGGGATCTGCTTGAGGTAGGCGGCCTTGAACAGGGGCGCCTCGATCTCCGGCGTGGCAGGTGTGGACACGACGCCGGGAGATACACTGTTGACGCGGATGCGGAGGCGGGCAAACTCGCCGGCGGCGGTCCGGGTGAGGCCGACGAGGGCCGCCTTCGAGGCGTCGTAGGCGGCGTTGTTCGTGCTCGAACGGTGGGCGTTGCGGCTGGCGATGCTGACGATGGCGCCCCCACCCGCGTCTCCCATGATGGGTGCCAGGGCGCGCATGAAGGCGAAAGGGGAGGTGACGTTGACGGTGAGGTTCAGCTCCCAGACTTCGTCCTTCATGTCGACGATCGGGCCCCCGGGCCAGACGCCGGCGTTGAGCACGAGGCGGGTGATGGGCCCGTGTTCGTCGACGAGAGCCGTCAACATGCCGGAAGTGCCGGCGATGTCGGTGAGATCGAAGGGGAAGGTCTGCAGGGCATCGGTCCCGGTGGCTCGGAACAGCTGATCGAGGCCGGTTTCGTCGCGGTCGAGGGCGATGACACGCAGACCGTCGGCCAACAGTCGCTTCGCCGTGGCCGCACCGATACCACGCGCCGCGCCGGTGACCAGGGCCAGGGGAGGAGCGGTCGTCATCGGCTCACCACGTCGGCAAACTCCTGGAAGATCTCGACACTGATGCCGTCGGGGTCGAGGGCGTAGAAGGCGCGGGCCACCACGGTACCGTCACGCTCAACATCGACGGGTGGGTTGATGGCGCCGTAGCCGGCCGCGACGAGATCCCGGTACACGCCGTCGGCATCGGCCACCTGGAAGGCCACGTGGGAGGCGCCGACGAAGGTGTTGTCGAGCTCGCGCCGCCGGCCCCGGGGGTTTTCGTATTCGAAGAGCTCCAACAGGAACTCGTCCACCGGATGACGCAGCAGGGCCACGGTCAGGGCGATGTCATCGTGTCCGAGGATCCGATCATAGGACGGCAGATTGCGGCGGTCGGAGATCCGTACCAGCTCGAGGCCGAGAGCCGTCTGATAGAAGGGCAGGGAGCGCTCGATACTGGACACGGTGAAGCCGTGATGATGACAGCGGGTGATCGGCAGGTCGGTCATGGTAGCTCCGGGATTTTCTCGGCGCGGCCACTTTCCTGGGCACGACGCGCGGTTTCACAGATGGCCACCGCTTCGATGGCGTCGCGCAGGATGACAGGTGCCGTGCGGGTGTGCACCATGTCACGAACCAGGCGCAGGATGGCGGCGGCCCCGAAGGGGAAGTCGAAGTCGCCCATGGGCGGTGAGTGCACGGCCCCACCGGGGCCATAGGCGCTGGCGTAGAAGGCACAGTGCCACGGGGTGCCCACGCTGCTGCTGACGGTGACGCCCTGCCGCGGCCGGTCCGCCCGGTCGCCATAGTCCAGATGAAAGGTGTGAAGCTCGGTGTCGCCCATACAACGCACGCTCTGGACACCGGTGCCGAAGATGGCCTGGGCGAGGCTGGCGGCGTGGATGTGTCCGGCCAGCGCGGTGCCGCCGCCCTGGATGGTGCCGAAGTGCAGCTCGCCGACCTCCGGCAGGCGATGGCGGAAGCGTTCGGCCACGGGCAGGAAGCGCAGGATCGAGGCGGAGGCGAGGGGCGTGTCGCCGCCGTCAGCCAAACGCAGCAGCTGGCGCGCGTCGTCGGTGGAGCGCGTCAGCGGTTTGTCGACAAAGGTGGGCACGCCCTTCTCGAGACCGGGACGCGCCAGCTCGAGATGGTCACTGCCATCGCCATTGCAGTCGGCGATGAAGACGAGGTCGACATCATCGCTGACCTGGTCGGGTGTGTCGCAGACGACGGCACGAGCGCCGAAGACGCTGGCCAGGCACTCAGCGGTGTCGCGATGTTCGTCCCACACACGGGTCAGCTCGAAGCCGTCCACGGATTCGACCGTCAACTTCGAGGCGTCGGCGTAGTCGGTGTAGAAGTAGAAGTGGGCGCCGCCGGTCTGCCACGAATAGCGGGCCGTCTGGCCGGGGTCGAGGGGGCGCTGCAGGCGCAGGGGATCGTGGGTCGCAAAGAGCCCTGCATAGTAGGCGCCGTGGGTGTCGCAGCGGATCAAGCCGACGCGGATCGGATCACTCATGGCGACAGGTATCGGCGGATGTCGGGGTCACGGCTGGCTCCCTTGATGAAGGTCTGCCACAAAGCTGTTCATGCCGGCCGCTGGCGCAACTGTCCGAAAGTTCAGTTCATATGACCATGGCCGATGGCAAACCGACAATTCTTATCGTCGACGACGATCCGAGTATCCTGACGCTGCTGGACAGAACACTGGCGCCGAGATATGACGTGTTGACGGCGACGGAGGGCGCCCAGGCGATCGACATGTTTCGTCTGGGAGAGGATGTGATCGAACTCGTCCTGCTCGACCTGGGGCTGCCCGGCCTGACGGGATACGAGGCCCTGGCCGAGCTGCAGCTGATCGATGCCGACGTAAAAGTGGTCATCATCACCGGGCTCGATCCGGAAGAGGAACGCCTGCCCGGCGTGCTGAAGGTTCTGGGGAAGCCCTTCCGGCCGGAAGAAGTGCTCGAAGTGGTGGACCAGGCCACGGGAGGATGATTGCCCCGCAGCCGGATCTGTGGTATTCTCGGACAGACGCCAGCGAGCAGAACCAGGAGCCAAAGGGATGTACGAAAACACTCTATACGAATCGATCTACGGGCACAGTGACTGGGGCAGCGCCCTCATCGCGTTCTTCATCATGGCTCTGAGCATTGGGGCCAGCTGGGCTATGGGCTCGGTCGCCGTAAAGTTCAGCAAGAAGAACTGATCCGATCCCCATCGAGTCTCAACGGCGGCACGCCCTCGGGGCGGGCCGCCTTTTTCTTTCGCTGAGGAGAGATCATCCCATGCGGCGATTGCGACTCTGTCGCGTCTGGCTGTTGAGCGTTTCCATCGGCATCGGCAGTCTCGTCGGGGGTACTGGTTGTACCTCCGTTCGCCAGGTGATCGGCCGGGAGCTGGTGCCGGTGCAGACCGAGATCGAGCTCGGACAGAAGCTGGCCCGGCAGGTCGAAGCCGAACACAGAGTCCTGCGGGATCCCGCTCTGCAGCGTTATGTCCGTTTCCTGGCACAACCCCTGATCGATCAGGCGTGGGTAGACCGCCCCGGTATCGACTACCGTCTCACCGTGCTCGACGACGACGCACAGGTAAACGCCTTCGCCCTGCCCGGGGGGCCGATGTACGTGTTCACCGGCCTGCTGCTGCTGGCCGATGATGAGGCGGAAGTGGCGGGGGTGCTGGCTCACGAGCTCGGTCATGTCGTGGCGCGGCACTCGGCCAACCAGCTCGGTACGCAGTTCGGCGTGCAACTGCTGATGGCCATCGCTCTCGGGGAGGCGCCTGAAGAGTTGGCGCAGATGGGGGCGCAGATCGCCGGCGCCGGGGCCATGGCGCGCTTCAGCCGAGACGACGAGCGGCAGGCCGACGACTACGGCGTGGCCTACACCGCGGCGGCCGGGTACGATCCCGGAGGACTGGTCACCCTCTTCGAGAAGATGGGGCGTCTGCAATCGGCTCCGGGAACCAGCATTGAACGGTTTCTCGCCAGCCATCCGGCCACCGACGAGAGGATCGCCCGCATCCAGCGGCGTGTCGACAGACTGGGCCCAGGGGGTGAGCGCCGGGCTGAGCGTTACCTCGAGATGACGGCAAGTCTGCGCTGATGGCGGCCGTCAACTATCTCAACAGCAGCACCTTGCGTGCGGCCCGCCAGTCCCCGGCGACAACCCGCACCAGGTAGACACCGCTGGCGGTCGGCCGGCCGCCAAGGTCGTGACCATCCCACCGCAGTTGATGGGCACCCACCGTGAGCTGGCCTGAGTGCAGGGTCACGAGACGCTGCCCGCCGAGGCTGTAGACAGCCACGTCCACAGGGTCTGTGCCGGAAACGGTCAGGGGAATGATGGCGGACGCATTGAAGGGGTTGGGGTAAGGTGGGGAGAGAGCGTAGCTCTCGGGCAGCACCGCCGATTCCTCTGCCACGGCCGTGATCGTACCACCGATGACGATGTCGAAGCCGCCCCGGTAGGAGAAGTCGCCGTCGACGCCGGTGAACAGGCGCAGTTCCCACTCGCCTTCCAGCTCAGATTCCAGAGCCAGATCGATCTCGAAGCGGCCGCCCTCGACATCGGCGCGGAAATCGACCCGGTCGTCCCCGGCAGAGACCAGTTCCAGGATCACCCGGTCCACCGCTCCATCTGCTCCATCTGCGACATCTCCTGAGACCGTGAGTTGGGCGCCGCCGGCGATCCGCGTCGGCAGCGGGGCGTCGAGGGTGACCCCGTCGAAGAAACCGCGGGGCAGAAACACCGGACCTGAATCGTGTCGGACGCGTACCGGCGCGAAGCTCCCGGCAAAGTCCCCTCCCTCGTCATCGCCGACGAACACATCCAGCTCGAGATCGCCTGTCTGGCCCTGAGCGAAGACGACAGTTCGCCCAAACCGGCCCTCGCCGTCGACGCGGGCAACGAAGGAAGCGATCAGATTTCCATCCGGTCCGGAATACTGGGCTGTCACCCGTGTCGCCGACGTGCCGGCGACCTGCCCGCGGATGACGATGGGCTCGCCGACGGCGAGACCTCCCGGCAGGGGTGGGTCGAAGTGAACGCCGGCGAAGTGATCACCGGGGATATCGATCCTGGCGACGAAGTCTGCCGGCAGGGGAAGCAGGACAGCGCCCAACTCGGCATCGACGGAGGCCTGCAGCTGGATGACGGGACCCTCCACTTCGACGAAGGCGACGCCGCGAGGCCGGATCGTTCCGGCCAGCTCCCCCTCGTCAACGCTCAGAACCGCAGGCTGAGGGAAGCCCCGCGTATCCGGCCCGCCGAGACCGGCGAAGGAGAAGTCGAAGCGACTGTGGCCGGCCAGCCCCGTGCCGCTGGCATAGAGCTGCACCGCGTAGCCGGCGAGCAACTCCCGGAACGGCACCCCTGCTGCCTCCTCCACCGTGTCCCTGTCGGACAGTCCCGTCTGTACCAGGCGCAGCAGGATGGCCGGGCCGAAGCGGTCGACGAGGGAACGTACGAAGAGGTAAGCGGCCCCCCGTTCGGCGGCACTGACGTGATCCTGGGCGGTAAGGCCAACCGCGCCCGGATCGGCGAGGAAGTCGTGAACGTTGTCGCTGTTGCCCCCGGAGACGAAGCCGTCCACGAGATCTTCGGCCAGGTGGGAAAGCCCCTCATCGAGCCAGGTAGCTTCGGACTCGCCGCCGCGCACGAGCACGTGCTGGTGGAAGTTGATCAGATGCTGAAACTCGTGCACCAGGAGGGATCGGTACGACGGAGCAGGCTGGGTGGGCGACAGGAACAACAGATCCGTGCGGTTGCCGCTGCCACCCACGGTCTCTTCCAGCACCGAGGCCGGATCCTGGAAGCCACCGAGCCCGACATCGTCGACGAGCGGGGTGTAGAGGAACGCGATACGACCGTCGCCATCCACGTCGGAAGGGGCACCGAAGGCGGCGACGATACCACCATAGTCGGCGTCGAAGCCGGCCAGGTGAGCGCGGATGTCGTCAACCGAGAGGTCGCCCCCGTCGGCGGCGCTGCCCACATGGACGAAGGCCACGGCGCGTTCGCTGACGGCCACCACCCGCGTCGGCAGCAACTGTCGGGGTACGGGAGCGAACTCGTCGAAGACGAAGGTGCGTTCGTCGCCCACGGCGTAGGATACCTGGGCGGCGCGCCGAGCGGGTCTGCCCAGGGACCGTACCTGGGCGGCCAGACGGTCCGACTTCCGGGCACGGATGGCCTCGCCACGCTCCCGAGCGGTCGGGACCGGTCGCGCCGCCCGGGCAGCGGGTGGTGGGGGCCCCACCGAGAAGGGGAAACCGGTGTCCCTGTCGAGCAGGTGCCGGGAGGAGAACAGCGCCAGGGCGAACCGCTGAAAGCCCGGAGGGGCCACCGCTGTCAGCACGCCGTCCACGTCGGCCCGTTCCCAGGTCAGTGAGGTCGCCGTACCGCTGTCGGACACACCCCGCAGCGCCACGTGCCGCCGGGGGCGGAGCGGGTCATTGGTGTCGACGATCAGATCCCCTTCGTCGCCGCCGGAACCATCGTAGCGCACGCCGATCAACCCCGTGGAGCCGGGTGGAATCGGCGCCGGTGTGGAGACCACTTCGAAGGGGGCGGCGGTGGTGGCGTCGAGAATGAGCAGGTCGGCCTCACCGAGGTTGGCGATGCTGATATCGGCCTGTCCACCGGGCAACAGCGCCGCCGCCAGAACGGCGGGGGCAGCCTGGGGCCCATCCGCGGCGGCCATCTCGAACAGGAAGGAGCCACGACCCCAGAACGTCCCGTCCTGCAGGCCGACGACGAGTTCGACGCGCAACGGCCCGGCGGACTCCACCGGAAAACGCAGGGGTTGGTCGAACCGACCGTCGGTCAGAGGAAGACCGACCGATTTCAGCTCCGTATCGCCCCGTGACAGATCGAAGCGGGCGCTGACGATCCGGTCGTCGAGGATTCGCCCCGCCAGTGGCGGGGCGGCACCGAGAGGAATCCGCGTTGGCAGAGGGGCATCGAGGAGGAGACCATCGAAGAACAGGGCCGGTAGCCGCAGCGGATCGTCGGTGGCCGTGACGACGAAGGGGCTGAACACACCGTGAAACTCAAGTTGCTCAGCGGAGCCCGCGAACAGGACGACCTCGTAAGTATCGGCCTGGGCCGCCGCGAAGACGATCGTACGCTCGATCCGGCCTGCCAGATGCTGGACGAAGAAATCGAGGTCCGGACCGTCACCATCGATGGGTCGGAAGCTGAACAGGGCTTCCTCCCAGCCAGACTCAAGCAGGTCCGCCGACAACGGTAGATCCTGACCGGAGAGCACCACGGCAGGCACCGGTGCGTCGAAGTGCAGGCCCTCGAAATGGTCGACGGGGATCGTCTGCGCGCCAACTTCGAGGGGTCGCAGGGCGAAGGCAAAAAAGAATGAAAAAAGATGTGAAAAACGTGGCTTCAAAGGGGCCCTCCAGCTTGATCGGCGATGGTCAACTTTGTATCGTAACAAGCAGATTACACAGCCTGACCGATTGCACTGCCTGCCAGATCGTGCCGACAAAAGTCCACGTATGATTGGTCCAACCGCCCGAGGCCCGCAAGCGACACCGTTTCCCTTTCCCGTCGCTTCGGTCGCGGGTATTCCTCTGTGCGCTCCCCCACTTCCCACTCGCTCAAGAAACGTCGCTAAGGAGAGTTATGCTCGAAACGCTCGGTGACCGGGAGAGTTCGACACTAAGAGCCTACTTCGACGACATCGCCGACTCCGAACCACTCTCCAGGGAGCGCGAGGTCGAGTTGTCCGCCCGCATCAAGGACGGAGATATGGTAGCCAGGGACGAACTCATCCAGGCCAACCTGCGCTTTGTCATCGATGTCGCCAAGAACTATCAGAACCGGGGCCTGTCCTTTCCGGATCTGATCAGCGCCGGCAATCTCGGTCTGATGACGGCTGCCGAACGCTTCGACGGCACCCGCGGCTACAAGTTCATCTCGTACGCGGTCTGGTGGATCCGTCAATCCATCCTGCAGACGATCGCCGAGCATGTACGCACGGTACGGTTGCCGCTCAACAAGCTCAGCCTCCTGAAGGACATCTCCAAGGCAACCCGCAAACTCGGGCAGCACTCCGACACGGAACCCGCCGTCGAGGAGATCGCCAAGGAACTGGATCTGCCGCCCGACGTGGTCACCGACGCGATCTTGAGCGCCCGGCCGGTCAGCTCCCTGGACGGGGCTTTCGACGATGACGAGAAGCGTTCACTGCTCAACGTCCTGCCGGATTCCAACTCGAAAGCTCCCGACACCGATCTGATCTACGATTCGGCCCGTCATCAGCTGGAGGAGGTCCTCGACAGCCTCGAAACGCGCGAGCAGAAGATCATTCGCCTCTATTTTGGCCTCGACGGCATGGAGGCCCTCACTCTCGAGCAGATCGGCGAGATGATCGGCGTCACACGGGAACGCGTGCGGCAGATCAAGGAGCGCGCCCTGAGTCGCCTGCGTCATCCGACCCGATACCGGTATCTGGAAGAACTCGCCGACGAAGTCTGATCCGGCGCCAGTCGAGCCCGGTGTGCCAGCGGTGCCTGGTATGCCGGGTTTGTCGTTCTACCGCCCTTGATGGCTGAGGGCTCACGCTTACCTTAATAAGGTTCAGCCGGCTCTGGTCGGTCTCCCTGTCCTCTCCAACCCCACTGCCGGTCTCCCTCATGTCCGCACAGATCCTCGTAGTCGAGAAAAACGAGAAGATCGGAGGGCTGATCTGCGCCCAGCTGCGCGAGAAAGGGCACGGCGCAAGAGACTGCCGCAACGGTCCCGAGGCCGTTCTGGCACTGCGCCAGGAGGGAGCCAATGTGATCCTGCTCAACAATGCCGTGCCCATGGGCGGCGTCAAGACAGCCCGGATCCTTCGTATGCACGAGAAGTACAATCACATCCCCATCATCATCGGCCTGCCCCCCGAGAAGGAGGAGGCGCGCGTCGTCATCAAGGAGGGTCAGGAGGCAGGAATCGCCCACTTCCTGCTGAAACCGTTCACCCTCACTGCCCTGCAGAAGAAGCTCACCGAGGTCCTGGAGAGCGGCGACACGGTCGAGCAGCCGACGCACCAGGAGATCCGCGACGAGATCAAGAACCTGTCCAACCTGCCGGCCATGCCGGCGGCGCACAGCAAGCTGCTGACGCTGCTGAGCAAGGCCGATGAAGAGGTCGACATGCGGCAGGTGTCAGCCACCCTCGAGCAGGATCCGGCGCTGACGGCCAAGGTCATGCGCACCTGTCGCTCGGCTTATTTTGGTTTCCAGGGTAACATGATGTCACAAGCCGTGGCCTTTCTGGGCGCCGCCGTGATCCACGGCGCCTTCGGCGATTCCACGGAGTCGTCGGCTACTGCAGCCCTGTCAATGAACGATCTATGGAAACACTCCCTGGCCACGGGCATGGCCATGGAGGTCATCGGCAAGGCGGACAAGAAGAAGACCCACTTCCTGCTGGGCACCCTGCACGATATCGGCAAAGCGGTGTTCCTGTTCCGTTTCCCCGACCACTTCGGCAAGGTCCTGGACCTGGTGGAGGCCGAGAATATCTCCGTCCTCAACGCCGAGTACGAGTTGCTGGGCATCACCCACGCCGACTGCGGGGGCGAACTGGCCATCCACTGGGATCTGCCGGGAGAGGTGCGTACCGCCATCACCTCCCACCACCAGCCAGGTAAATCCACCCAACACCGACGTTTGGCAGCCATGGTGCACATCGCCGACATCGCCGTGCGCACGATGGAGATCGGCTACGGCGGCGATCCGCTCATCCCCGAGATGGATCCCTACGCCAGTCGGCTGCAGAAGAGCGTCGAAGAGATCATCAAGAACAAGGACGACTTCATCCAGCAGTGCGATTCGATCCTGGGAGCGTGACGCCGTGAGTCGTTGCGACCTCGCAACGTCGACTCACCTGAGATCTGGAGGGTCGGTACGGCATGCCCTGGTCGCCGCCATCTGTCTGGTCATGATCACCGTCGCACAGGCACCGGCGCAGCGCCTCATCGTCGAAGACAGAACGCCACCAGCCGGTGTGTTCGCCACTTTCGGCGTCGGGGTCATCGATGTCGAAGAGGGCACCGGGCTGGACGTTCCTTTCGGGATCACGGCGATCTCGCCCGCGCACCGGGTCATGGCGACGATCAACCTCTTCGATTTCGGCCTTCTGCAGGGGGCCGACAGCAACCCGCGATATCAGCGGTTTTACGATACCCGCTTCGGGCAGGAGCTCTGTGTCGACACCACGACGTCACCGGCCCAACTGGTCCCCTTCGGTCGATGTGCAGGCGATACCAACGTGCTACGTTCTTTGACCATGGACATTGACGTGTTGCCAGTGGAGACCGTCATCGTCGGCAGCAAACCCGGTTCACTGCATGCGGGCATGGGCTGGCGACTCGACGATCCGAGCACGGTATATGGCACGATCGGCATGTTCTTCCCGTCTCACAGTGGCAAGGCCGCCGGTGTCCGCCTGTCGATGGGGCGGCGCTACATCTTCCTCGGGTTCTCCTGGGGTATCAACGTCCGCCGGGCCATGGCCCTGTTCTGATGCCGTGACTGTCTACCGCCTCATCACCGCCGCTCTGCTCCTGGCCGCCACCGCTGTCAGTGCCCAGGTGACACTGCCGGCCGAATCGCATCCCGGTCTGCTGTTCACCGAGGATCAGGTGTCGCTGCTGCAGGAGCGGATCACCCGCGAGCCCTACGCCACATGGTGGGCGACGGTGCTCAGTCGTGCCGAGAATCCCCCGAACCCGGTCACCGAGGAGCGCACCAAGGCGCGATACGCCAAGGCGGCGGCTTTCGCCTGGTGGATGACCGGGGACAGCACGTTCGCCCACACGAGCGCCGGCCTTCTGCTCGACATGAAGTTTCCCCGCGACGATGGCGACCTGGGTGAGCCGCACAACGAGGGCGAGGTGGTCATGCAGTACGCCCAGGCGTACGACATGCTCCACGTCTTTCTCGCTGACTATCCCGACTCTCTGGCGACGGTGCGGGATCTGCTGGCCGACGAAGCGGACCGCATGTTCGACGGCATCGTCGTGGAGGAGATCGACCTCGGTTTCCTGGGCACCCTCAAGATCAGGCTGCACGAGACCACGGACCCGCGCAATCTGTCCGTCACACATCTCGACAACTGGCACGTCCGCCTCTACGGCGGGCTCGGTATGGCGGCCTACGCACTGGCCGACCACTCGGGCTCCGGCGGCAGCGATCCCCAAGAATGGGCCGACTGGGCCCACGATCTGGTGACGCGTTCACTGGCTCACGTGATCGAGACCGAGGACGGGGGCTACGCCGAGAGTCCGTTCTACCAGCGCTACGCCGCCGATGTCTACCTGCCTTATGCCTTTGCCCTGCGGGCCCTGTCCGACATCGACCTGTTCAGTGATCCCCTGCTGGACAAGACGCATGACTGGTCGGTGAACATCCGTCTGCCCAGCGGCCGCCGGCCGAACACCGACGATGGCCACATCGACGACACCTACGGACACTACCTGGCCGCCGTCGACGCCGACGGCGCCGTGCATCACTGGGATTGGCTGAACAACGAAAACGGGCCGTACGTGCGCGGCTTCAACGAACCCGACGCCATCGTCTACTACGACGATACCCAGCCGTCGCAGGAGCCGACGCGGGGGCCGACGATCTTCATGCCGGCTGCCGGAGACGCCGTGTTCCGCACCGACTGGAGCGAGGAGGCCACCTACCTGCTGCTGCGCGGCGAGCACGGACGAACACGCGAGCAGGGCTTCGGCCACGAGCACGCGGACGAAACGAGCTTCATCCTTTATGCCCACGGCGAGATGCTCGCTGTCGACGGCGGTTACATCAATTTCACCAACCACGACAAGGTGAACTGGGGAAACGCCCACAGCCTCATCATGGTCGACGGCCAGGGGCCACCCCTGGATCGCATCGCCGGGGCCGCTGTAGACGGTGGTGAAGACGCCTACATCGAAGACACGCTGACCCATGCCGCCGGGGACTATGCCGAGGTCCGGGCCGAGTACCTCGGGGCCCGGATCCGGCGGCGGGTATTGTTTGCTGACCGGGAGTATTTCGTCATTGCCGATGAAGCACGCTCCGATTCGGCCCGCGCCTACGAATGGCGTCTGCACGGCCATGGCGGCGGCACCAGCGGTGGCAGCTACTCCCGAGACGGCTCGCTGGCCCGCTGGACCCGCACCAACGCCGAGCTGCTCGCCTATCTGCCTCAACAGACGGGGCGCACCTTCGCCGAACAGGACACGATCCACTCCTTCGACTACCTCGAGGAGCCGACACACACCTTTCTGCAGGTCACCGAGACGGACACGACAGCCGAGTTTCTGTCGGTTCTGTTTCCGCGGGCCACGTTGGGCGAAGAGCCGGCCCTGACGACGGCGACCTCGACGGGCGGTCAGGCGATCGGTGTCTCGCGCCAGGACGGTGCCCACGAAGTCGCGTGGTCCAAGGCTGCCGGCGCCGACAGCGTCACAGTCGACAGTGTCGCCGGCGCCGAGTTGAGCAGTGACGCAGCCTTCGGCTGGTTGCGAGCAGAAGGGGACACGATCCGCACCTGGAGCATTCAGGATGGCACCTGGCTGCGAGCCGGCGGCACGGTGCGACTCTCGGCGAGTGACACCGTCGACGTACTGCTCACGGTGGCAGCCGACAGCGTCGGCGGCTTCGTGCGCGGTGCAGACACAGGTTACGACATCGTCCTGAACGGCATCGACTCGGTACTTTCAGCCCAGTTCGACGGGTTTTCGACGACGGCCACGCGCCTCGAGTCGTCCCTCTGGCAGTTGTCGCTGAGCGGCAGTGGCCATCTGCTGTTGACGACAGTGTCACCGGATACCGGGTCTACGGATACGACGACGACACCTTCCGACACGACGGTGACCGATCCCGGTGACACGGTGGTCGTGCCGGTGGACAGCACGGTGACGGATCCTGGAGACACGACGGTGACGGACCCCGGTGATACGGTGGTCGTGCCGGTGGACAGCACGGTGACAGATCCTGGGGACACGACGGTGACCGATCCCGGTGACACGGTGGTCGTGCCGGTGGACAGCACGGTGGTGGATCCCGGTGACACGACGGTGACGGACCCCGGTGACACGGTGGTCGTGCCGGTGGACAGCACGGTGACGGATCCCGGCGACACGACGGTAGTCGCGCCGGGTGACACCGTCACAGTCGCTCCTGAAGAAGCCTCTGACTTCTCCGGTGACGGCGTCGTCGACTTCTCTGACTTCTTCCAGTTCGCCGATGTCTTCGGTCAGTCCGTCTCGGGAGAGGACGCCCGCTTCGATCTGAATGACGACGGCATGGTGGACTTCTCCGACTTCTTCATCTTCGCCGACGCCTTCAGCAAACCGGCAGACTAGGCCGTCATCACGTAGCGCAGCACCTCGACGACCTGCTCCGGTGTTTCGGCCACGGCGCTGGCCGCGGCGTCGACTTCCTTGAGGGCGTGAGTCAGGTCGGCGTCATGAAGTGTGATCAGCGGCTTGTCCAGGGCGCTGGCCAGCCCGGCTTCGAAGGCGGCGTTCCATTGACGGTACTTGTCGCCAAAGCGGACGACGACAATGTCGGCATCACCCAGCAGCGTCCGTGTGCGGATGGCGTTGACGCCAGCTCCCTTGTGATCCTTCCAGAACCCTCTGTCCTCGTCGCCGAGGATGGCGACGCCGCAGTCGTCGCTGGCACTGTGATCGGTCACGGGAGAGGTAAAGTCCACCGGTAGATCAGCGTCAGCGGCGCCACGCACGACGCGTTCACGCCAGTCGCTATGGATCTCACCGGAAAGGTAGACGGTCCATCGGTTCATGGTGGTTCTCCTTTTCTTTCGTTGGTCCCTTGAAGTCCGGAGCCGGTGTCACTAGCTTGTTTCTCCGTCAGGGACAGCATCACGTAATGGAGGCAGGTACAGGCACGATGAAATCAGCTCTTGAACTTGCTCTCGAAAAGACCGACGATCTCGTCGACAAGGATACGAAGCTGTCGCCTGACCAGGTGGAGGCCATCGATCAGGTTCGCAAAGAGTACGAAGCCAAGTGGGCGGAGCAGGAGATCGTGCTCAAGGGGCGTGTGGCCAAGCTGGAAGCCGAGGCTGACCCGCAGGCCTTCGCCGAGCACCAGCGTCAGTTCCAGGACGAGATGAACGGGGTTCGCGACAAGATCTACGCGGAGCGCGACGAGAAGATTCAGCAGATTCGTCAGGCGGCGGGCTGAGCGTCACCTGACGATTCCCGTCACCGAGGCGGGGGAATGGGGACGGCCGCTCCGGCAGCCGTCCCCGTTCTTGTTCTGCCCGGTGAGCTGCCGCTTATGGGGCGACGACGAGGGCGCCGCGGCGCTGAGCCAGTTCACCGTCAGCGCGGGCGGTGACGACGAAGAGGTAGGTGCCGGCAGCCAGCGTGCCGCTGTCCTCGCTTCGACCATCCCATGACAAGGTGGCAAATCCTGCGGCTGACGATACCGGCCCGAGCCGGCGAACGCGGCGGCCGCTGAGACCGAAGATGTCGGTGGACAGTTCTGCGGGTCTCGACAGGTAACAGGTGATCTGGGCGCCGTCAGCAGGCACGGGATTGGGCACGATGAGAGCGTTGGTGACCCGCAACCGGTCGCTGACCTCGAGGGTGATGGTCGAGCTTTGCCCGGCCTCTCCCACATTCACAAGTCGTGCGTCGAGCTCACGACGACCGGGCTGCAAGCGCACGATCGCCCGCGGCCCCGTCGCCTCCAGCCAGGTCGTGTCGGCATCGACAGGTACGTCATCGACGAGCAGAGACAGTTGACCGGGTCCCGCCCCAGCCACCAGAAGTGCCTGCCCCGCTGACACCGCGTCGCCACTGCGCAGCAGCTGACCCTGGGGCCAGCTACGAAAGACAAGCCGCTGGCCGGGTACAACGCCGACCGGCACGTCGGCCAGGTCGTTGTCGGCGTCGGCGTCAAACCCGCCGGGTTTCACCCACACACGCATAGGTTCGGTGACGCCGTCGGGAGGACCGTCGAAGCGCACGGTCCCGATCTCTCCGGCCGCCAACTCACCCACCGGCTGCGTCGCCAGCCGCCGGCCCGACTTCGTCAACAGGTCCACCGTCGCTGCCGCCGCGGGCCCCAGGCCCCGATTGCGCACGGCGACATGCACAACAGTGTCCTCAGCCTCCACCGCAGCGACCTCGAGATCACTGGCCGGGGTATGCTGGACCCGCCAGCCTGTCAGACGAGAGCCAGCCACCGTGTCGACACGGGCAACCAGCCGCAGCCGGGGGTGGAGTCGCGGGTCGAGGTGGGACAGGTCGATGGTACTTTCCGTGACACCCTCAGCCATCACATTCCACCCGCCTTCGCCCTCGGCCTGCACCACCACGGAGATCCCGTTGCCGTCGACCTGCGCCGAACGCCAGGCCGACGCCGGACCGATGGCGGGGCTCGTCAGTATGCCCGCGCCGGGTCCGTCGGCACGACGGTAGCGGAACAGGCCGGACCCCTGCAGGTCACCAAGCCACACCCGGTCGTTCGTCCAATCGTACTGACCGCTGATGATCCGGGTCTCGTCCTGATCGGAGGTCCACTCGTCGACAAGGGTGCCGTCGGCGCTGCTGACGGCACGGATCCGCCTCTCACCGCCGAATTCGATCAGGTAGAGACGCTCCCCGTCGGCGACGATGCCATCCGTCCACATGTAGGTGAAACCGATGTCCGGGGGTGGAATGACGAACTCACGAGCCAGGCGCCAGCCGTCGGCATCGACGTCGAAGACCCGGACCCCCCAGCCCACCCGCATGCCCACGGGAGAACTCATCGACACGTTGTAGACCTGTCTGCCATCGGAGGTGATCATGGCATGCAGGACCTGACCGAAGCTCTTCTCCTGATCGCTGACGGGTTTGCCCGTACGCCAGTCGAGCAGACCATCGGGAATCTGTACGGTGTCGAGGCGACCGGTGGTCGGGTCGATGCGCTCTATCTCAAAGAGATGACCGGACTCCGAGTAGAGGAAGCCGTCGCTGTGGAAGGTGGCCGAGATACCGGGTGTCGTCGAGTCGGCGAGGACGCCGTAGTAGGCGCCCCGGATGGACCCCCCGAAGCCGGTACCGATACGGGCGAAGAAGTCGGTGCCCTCGTACACGGTGGACGGATCGTTGAACCAGCGCTTGGCATAGAGATAGACACCATCGGTGGCCAGCACGCCGGCACCCGGCAGGTCGAGGACGGTGAAGCCGTCGTCGCGAGTCGCCTTTTCCGGGCGAAAGGGCGGGGGCTCATGGGCGACGACGAGAGCGTCGCCATCGAGGTGGAGAAACTCAACCTGCCCGTTCCGCAGGGCGCGGGCCGACTGCTGCCAGCCGCTGCTGCTGTCGGGGGAGTCGGCCTGGCGCACAGAGCGACTTGCCGACCAGGAACTGGTAAGGCCGTCGCGGATGGCTCGGACGCGCCAGAACAGGTACGCGCCGGACTGGACGCCCGCCGGTACATCGGTGAAGGTCCACGTAGCCATTCCCGCCGAGGATTCGACGGAATCAGACAACAGGGTTGAAGCCGGCGAGAAGGACGGCTCCGAAGACAGGGCGAACTCGGTGCGACCGGTCCCCGCGCCACCGTCGGCGAGTACCTGGGTGAGGGCGTGCACCGTGAGATCGGTCAGCGCCGCACCCTCGGACGGCAGGAACGGCACGGCCACCGGTGCTTCGAGAATGTCGAGGTCGAGACCGAGATGGTTGTTGCTCATATCCAGGTCGGTGCCATCGACGCTGAGAGACAGCGCATAGCGTCCGCGGCGATCGACGGGCCAGTCGATGGCGATGGAGTCGATGCCGGCAAAGGGGGGACGCAGCTGTCGCAACAGCGTGTCGACGGAACCGTCGGCCGTCCGGCCGATCAGGACCACCACGGGTCCCTGCTGTCCGAGACGTGTCTCGTTGCGCACGATGGCGGTGAGGCGGACGGTGTCGCCGTGGATGACGGGGTCTGTGGACACTTCTATATCGATGGCGGCGTAGTCGGGGCCGGCGCTCAGGGCCAGCCGCTGGGCCGGATCGCCCATCAGCTGCATGGTCTGCGGCACGTCCACCCACGAGGGATGGGCCGCCAGGACACGTGCTTTGGCCACGTCGAGGACCGGTCCGAAGCGGCTCTGGCCTTCGATGAACAGCTGTCGATAGATCCCCTCACTGAGCAGGTTGTTCTGTGACGTGAAAGAGATCGCCGTTGCCGAGATGTAAGCGATGGCACCGCCGTCGGGCAGCTCGGTGAGCAACTCGCTCAGACCTTCGGTGCGGGGATCGACGAACATGCCGTTGAGGCAGGAGAGTGCCAGCATGAAAGGCAACCGTCCGCCATTGTGTACCTGTGACAGATAGTCCCACTCGGGGAACTGGGTGGAGAACAGGTACTGCAGCGTGCCGGCCGCGCCGTGGCCGGAGAAGTTGGCGATGAGGGCGCCACGGTTGAGCTCCTCGACAAAACGCCGGCCGAGGGCGTTGGGCAGGGGCGTTTCATCCGCCGCGTAGAGGCGCACCGACTGCAGTCCGATGGGTTCAGTGTAGTGCGCGGCGAGGGAATCGAGGGGGCCGGAGAACTCATCCTTGGCGTGCCAGTTGGCCGCGTACAGGGAGCGCCCGCGCCAGTCGCCGCTAGGGGGGGCCAGATCGTAGCTGATGATCTTGTCTACCGTGGTCATCGCCTCTTCGGCCGAGTCCACGGCGAGGCGCCCGATGGACAGATCGGGCAACAGATCGTCGCCGTCGACGAGAGCCAGGCGGAAGTCGGAGGGTGAATACCCACGGCGCCGTGCCGGATAGTACTGGGTCGGCACCAATGTCTGGTGGCGGCGTCCGGTATAGACGCCGCGGTAATCCCAGGTCGCGTCGCCGAGGATCAGCACGTAGGCGGGTCGAGGCAGCCAGTCATCATACATGTGGCCGATGAAGTCGGCGATCGCCTCCCGGTCGAAGCGGCCCTCGGTGAACTCGTCGTACACGTCCTGGGAGTTGACGACGGCGACGCTGAATCCATCGACCCGGCGTCGGTGAGCGGCCAGCCGCTCGGCCGCCTCCAGCAGGTCGGGGTGGGAGAGGATGACGTAGTCGGCCCCATGGGCGCCGGTGCGCCAGTCGGACGGTGTGTCGAGCTCGCCGGTCGGTGTGTGCAGCGACTGTCGGTTTGCCAGGACATAACGGGCCGTCGTCGCCGGCGCGTCTTCGAAGGTGATGTCGAAGAGGCTGTCGGCGAAAACGTCGACCGTACCGCCCAAGAGCAGGAGGCCATGGTTGACGTCGAAAAGAAGGATATCCTCGTCGGTGAAACCCGCCACGGTGATGCGGTGACCCGCTGCCGCCGGCGGCACCGTCGCGTCGAGGAATCCGGGGTAGGCGTGGAAGCGGCGGCGGTACTCGAGGCGGAACCAGTTGAACCACAACTCATCGACTTTGATACGGTCGGCCTTGCCCTGCAACAGGATCCGATTGCGGCTGGGCTTCAGCAGGGACGAGGGCACGACGGCATCGACGATGTGAGATATCTGCCCGGCCCAATACGCCTCTTCCAGGTCTTCGTTGTTCAGCTTCACGACCGTGTGGTGTTCACCGAAGTCTTCCCCCGTGCGCCCCTGAATCGCCACGGTGACGCGGGCGTCATAGACCTCGTCATCCCAGAGAGCGGTGATGTCACCACTGAACTCCTGACTTGCGAACCGATCTGCGTAGGGGATTCGGGTCGGTCGCTCCCGTTGCCAGAACCAGCGATCAGCGAGACTGTCGGGAGCGAAGGCGAGCTGGTCGAAGGTGCGGTCGATTTCGAAGTGAGCGGTATGGTCGTACCACTCCTGGTCAGCGTAGCCATGGACCGGGGCGGCATCCTGTTCGACATAGCGCAGGCCTGGTTCGTCGCCGCCCCAGGTCAGCCAGTAGGTGTCGGTGGGCCCGTACTCGTTCTCGTGGTCACGTTCGCCGGTGGGCGACGGGGCGCGGCGGAAGCGACCGTGGAACAACAGCTCGTCGTCACCGTCGAAGAGGCCATCCTCCGTGCCGGTGACCAGCAGAACCACCGGTTCCCCGGCATGCGTCATCGACAGGGAGGCGGGATCAACCTCCCGCAGATCGACGCCCAGGCTGGTGAGCCACTCCGGCGTGATGCGGTACACACCATCCTCGCGCACGAAGGCTTTCACGTACGGCAGCGAGGGATCGTAGCCGCTGGCGGCCGCTTTGTGCGCCGGTCGAGGCGTGGACCAGCCCCCGTGATCAGGAGGGTTGAGCAGCGCCGAGTGGAGAACGTCCCCGGCGTCCTGTCCCCGCGTCGAGCGTGAGGAGAGGCCCCCCTCGAAGCGTACGTCGACGACGAGCCGCGTGTGAACGCGCACGGTGCGGGACACGGTGTCGTAGGACCAGGGGTAGATCGTCAGAGCCCGGGTGGGGACGCCGCGCAGAATGCCGAGAGGTTCGCTCTGGGCGAACTCTGCGGCAGCCGTCGACGGGAACGGCGTGGCCAGCGAATCGCCTGGCGGCAGAGAAGTGTCGGCGAACAACCGGGTTGTCTCCACCCGTACTGCAAGCTTCACCCGGGCTCCTGGCGGCACGGCGATCAGCTGTTCCACGTACGGCAGATCGACACCGCCGGGACCTACTCCGCGGGGCAGGCCCGGGGCAGCGACCGGACCGCCACCATCGGCGATCCCCGGGTCCACCTCAACCAGCAGTCGCAGTCTGTCTGCGTCCTGGTGCAGGACTTGTACGTCCGCAACCGAGGGGGTCGCACAGAGGAGTGCGCCGAGAAGGAGAGCGGGAAGGAGGGATGGCATCAGGTTGTTTGTAGCGCGACCGGCGGGCTGCTTATGTTGCCGCACATGAACCGTAGGAAGGTAGACCGGCCGTCGAACGTCGGCCAGACGGGGTGTCGGCCAGGGCAATTCATCCTTGGTTTGACGCCCGCACTCGCTCCCGGGTTTCCGCTGGTTCTCATCTGGGTTCTCTGCGCGTCGGCCGTCTCTGGCGAGCCCCTCCTCGGGCGCATCGTGCTCGACCGTGACAACGAGCCGGTACCTTCAGCGCGTGTGCGACTCGTCGATCCGTCAGACGAGGTGGTGTCCAGCACACGGACGGACCGTCGGGGGTGGTTCGAACTCGATCCAGCGGTGCCGACTGCGGTGGGCGATTTCGTGTCGACGCCGTCCACTCCGACACGGTCGTCTCTGGGACCGGCCTATCCGAATCCCTTCAATCCAAGCGTGCGGATCCCTTTCCATCTGCCGGAGATTGATCGCATCGACCTGGCAGTCTACAACACTGCCGGACAACGGGTGCGCACGCTGCAGGAGGGGGTCGTGCCGACCGGCCCCGGAGAGGCGGAATGGGATGGTCGCGATGAGGCCGGCAGAGGGGCGGCAGCCGGAGTCTACGTCGTACGGCTGCAAACGTCAGAATCGACGTCCACGACGCGGATCGCCCTGCTCGACGGCGTCACCTCGAAGGCCGGGAGGCGTGTCGGTGGCGTGTTGCCGAGGGGCATCACATCCTACGATGGGTACCAACTTCGCATCGATGGGGCCGGCACGGCCCCCCGGCAGGTGCTGCTGCAGGAGGCGTCGGACATGCAGGACATCGTCGTCCAGGCCGATGTGGCCACCAGGACGTTGCCCGAAGATGGGGCCGTGACGATGCGGGGCGTGCCGGCGGGCTCATTCCCCATGGGCAGCACACGGTACGACGATGAGCGCCCACCCCACGACGTCTACCTCGCCGGGTTTTACCTGGCCGAGCGGGAGGTGACCGTTGCCGAGTACGACGTCTGTGTCCGTAGCGGAGGATGTGCCGCACCGGCTTCCGGCTCGACGTGCAACGAAGTGGACGACGCAGATCATCCGGTCAACTGTGTCAGCTGGTACGACGCCGTGGACTACTGTGGCTGGTCCGGGCTCCGCCTCCCCACGGAAGCGGAGTGGGAGAAGGCGGCCCGTGGGTCAGAGGGCCGGGTGTATCCGTGGGGGAAGACACCACCTGGCGGCGCCGGCGACTGTGAGCGCGCCGTGATGATGGCGGCAGGTCTCGGCCTGGGATGCGGTCATGACGGCACGGCGCCGGTGGGCGAACGCCCTGACGGGACCGGCCCGTACGGGCACCTCGACCTGGCAGGCAACGTCTGGGAGTGGACGTCGGATACCTTTGAGCGAGATTACTACCGGTGGGCGCCCGAGGAAAATCCGACGAATGACCGGCCGGGGGCATGGCGTTCGGTACGGGGCAACTCCTGGTACTACAGCGATCCCGATCCCGATCTGCGCGCCGCCAATCGATTCGGCTTCCGGGCCTTGAGGTGGGTCCCCTACGTCGGCATCCGCTGCGCCGCTGATGCGGATGGCACAGGCGGCAAGGCACTATCCCGGGACCGGGTCCCGGCCGAAGGGGCGGCGCTGGTTCACTCTGACTGGATGGCCCGCAACCGAGTGGCCATGGTCGCCGACGGCGACACGATGACGCGCCGCGATCCTCCGGGCCGGGACGACATGGTCAGGGTTCCCAACGGCTCATTCCACATGGGATACAGGCTCGGAGATTCGGACGAAGCTCCCGTACACGAGGTTTTCATCGACGCCTTCGAGATCGACAGACACGAGGTCACAGTGGCCGGATACCGGGAGTGTGTCCGGCAGGGGTCGTGCCTGGAACCACATTCGGGAAGTGCCGCCTACCGCATCGAGGCCGAAGGGCACTACCTCAACTGGGGACAGCCAGGACGCGACGCGCATCCCGTCAACGGCGTCAGCTGGTACGACGCCAGCAGCTTCTGCGCCTGGGCGGGCAAACGCCTGCCCACCGAGGCCGAGTGGGAGTACGCGGCACGCGGCGACGATGGGCGCCTCTATCCGTGGGGCGACGAAGAAGCCAGTTGCGACCGCGCCATCATCGACGATGGCGGTGACGGCTGTGGCCATGAGATGACCTGGCCCGTGGGGAGTCGTCCGTCGGGGGCCAGCCCCTTTGGCGTCCTCGATCAGTCCGGCAACCTCTGGGAGTGGATGGCGGACTGGTACGACCGCCGATACTACCATCGATCGGTGGTGCACAACCCGCAGAACGAGAACAAGGGCGAAGGCCTCAAGGTTCTGCGCGGCGGCTCGATGGCCGATCAGAACCCTCATATTCATCACGTCACCAATCGCCTCGGGTATGACCCGCAACAACGATACGACTACACTGTCGGTTTCCGCTGCGCCAGAGATTCAGCCGAATGATACCAGACATGACGCGCGACAGAGTGGTGTGGACCATCGCCGCCGCCGCCCTGATCGTGCGCATCACTCTGGCGGCTGCAGCGGTGACGACGGCTGGAGTCGAGACGCTGCACGCGCCGGACACCTCCGGGTATCTGGAGCCAGCCAGCGAACTGCTGAGCGATGGCACGTACACCCGTGCAGGCAAACCGGAGATCGTACGTACACCGGGCTATTCCCTGTTGCTGATACCGGGCCTGATGGTCGATCGCGTCGAAGGGGTCACCATCTTTCTGCAGGCCATGCTGGCGGGGCTCACGGTGATTGCGGTGTACGGGCTGGCCCTCGAACTGTACCACCGCCGGGCCGCCGTGGCGGCGGCGGCCATCTATGCACTCGAGCCGTTGTCGGTGCTCTACGCCTCGAAGCTGCTGAGCGAAACGCTGTTCACCGCCTGCCTCACCTGGGCCCTGCTGCTGCTGACCCGCCTCGCCGGTCGACGGGACGATCCCTTCCAGCCCCTCGTGGCGACGGCCGCGGGAGCCGGTCTGCTGCTCAGCGGGGCGGCCATGGTCAAGCCCGTCGCCTACCCAGTGGCGTTGGTGGTTGGTCTGAGCGGCGCCTGGTTTGCGATGCGTCGCTCAGCGCCGCCGAGGACGCGCTGGCGACCGGTGCTGTTGTTGACGGTGACGGCCATCGTCCCCCTGCTGGCCTGGCAGGGCCGCAATGCTGTGGTCGCCGACTATGGAGGGCTGTCGGCCATCGTCGACGTCAACGGGTACTTTTATCAGGGGGCGGCGACGGAGGCCGCCGCGATGGGGATCCCGTTCTACGAGCGCCAGGCAACTCTGGGCTATCGCGATCTCGAGGTCTATCTCGAAGCCAATCCCGAACAACGATCGTGGTCACCGGGTCGTCGGTTCCAGTTCATGGGAAGGGAGGGTCTGGCCCGCATCTTCGAGCATCCGCTGACCTATCTCGGCATTCACGCCCGCGGTATGGCTCGGGTCGCCGTCGACCCGGGGGGGGTGGAGTACCTGAGACTGCTCGGCGCCTACCCGACGCACGGTGGGCTTCTGGGTCGTGTCGTCGATGAAGGGCTCTGGGCAACACTCGGATTTGTGCTGCAGGAACGTCCGGGCCTGCTGCTCACCGAGGTGCTGTTCGGCGCCTTCCTCGTGGCCGTCTACCTGCTCACCATGCGCGGGGTCATCATCGCCGAGCCGCGATCCCGCCGTGCCTGGGCCGTATGCCTGTTGCTGGCCGGCTACCTGTGGTTTGCCACCGGCGGGCCGCAGAGCCTGAGTCGGTTCCGCCATCCCATCATGCCGATCATGTGCGCCCTCGCCGGCGCCGGTCTCGCCACGCGGAAGGAGAGCTGATGGGTCTCGTCACAACTTGTCTGAGTCTTTTCCTGCTGTTCGTCGTACCACCTGTCCTGGCACAGGAATGGGCTCAACTCGATGCTACCGGACCATCGGCGCGCCGCACCGCCGCCGCCATCCTCGACCCGGTGGGGGATCGCATCCTCCTGTTCGGGGGGCGCGGATCCTCGGGTGACCTGGGCGACGTCTGGGCCTTCGATCTGGAGCAGGACACGTGGCGGCAGATCGCCATCGAAGGCGATGGTCCGACACCGCGGTTTTCGCACAACGCCGTCTACGATCCGCCGGGCCACCGAATGCTCGTGTGGTCGGGTCGCAGTGTAGACGCGTCGGGATCGACTTTGCTGAACGATGTCTGGGCTCTCGATCTGGAGACCAGCCGCTGGACGGAGCTGACCCCCACGAACCAGGCCCCCGTCGAGCGCTACGGCACGGCAGCCGTGTTCGACCCGGTGGCTGGCAGCCTGGTCACCTTTGCCGGTTTCACGACGCAGGGTCGCTTCGACGACACGTGGCGCTTCGATCCGGTGGCACGCACCTGGCGGGATGTGACGGCCGCATCACCGCAGCCGGGCGAACGCTGCCTGCACGCGGCAGCCTATGATCCGCGCCAGCGGCGCATGATCATGTTTGGGGGGCAACGGGGAAGCGATGCCCTGCACGACGCCTGGGCGCTGGACCTGACGACGGACCGCAAGTTTCCCGCCGTGAGTTATGATTCAGTCGGGGACAGGTTCTTCGTCTTCGGTGGTGAACAGACTGACGGCACCCGCAGCGGCGATCTGTGGGCATTGGACATGCGGACAGAGACCTGGTCGACACAGACGACGACGGGTCCGCCGCCGCGCGACGGGGCCGTGCTCGTTTTCGTGCCGGTGCAGTCACGGCTGGTCCTGTTCGGCGGTACGACACCGGAAGGCGGCCATGTGGCCGACACCTGGACCCTGCCCATCAAAGGACCACCGACTGCGGTCACGGGACACGAGTCGGCGGTACCGGTCACCCCCACCATGACGGCCTACCCCAATCCCTTCAACGCCAGCGTGACTCTCGATCTGTCTGTAACGGAGCACGGCCGACTGCAGATCTACGATACACTGGGCCGCAGCGTGCGACAGTTGGGGCTCGTCGCCGCCGGACCCGGTCAGCGCTTCTGGGATGGCCGGGATGATGCTGGACGGGAGGTGGCGTCCGGAGTCTATCTGGCAGTTCTGCAGTCGCCGTCATCGCGACGGGTGACACGCCTGGCGTTGCTGCGATGACAACAGGTGCGCGTCGCTGGACGGTCAACCTGGCACTGGCAACGGCAGCGACGCTGATCGCTCTCGGGGTGGCGGAACTGCTGCTGCGCCTGACCTGGACGGTGGAGCGTGTCACCATCACGCACGATCCCTTGCTCGGCTTCCGGGGACGGCCGCACAGTGAGACGGTGTGGACCCGGGAGATGGCCGGGCAGCCGCGTACTGTGAGCTTGAACGCGGAGGGCTTCCACGATCACGAGCGCACGCGTGACGTGCGGCCGAAGACGCGGAGAATCGTGTTCGTCGGTGATTCCTTTCTGGAGGCGTACCAGGTCGACATCGATGCCAGCTTTTCCCAGAGCGTGGCACGACGGCTGACGAATCGCGCCCGTACTGAGGGTTATTCGGTCGAAGCGGTCAACCAGGGCGTGCATGGGTACGGACTCGGCGTCTACGCTCTCCATGTCCGCGAGCGGCTGGCGGAGTGGAACCCGGATGCCGTCGTGCTGTGTCTGTTTCTCGGCAATGATCTGCACGACAACTTCACGCCGGTGGCATCACCGGCGGTGCCACGATTCCATATGGCCGATGGCGAGCTCGCCCACCTGCCGGCGCCGGCGGCGGACGCTCGGATCTGGTTGCGTGACAACGTGCTGGCCCGCTCGGTGCTCGTCCGCTTCCTGTGGATGCGTGTGATCAAGACCAGCGGCAGCGCCATGCAGCTTGCACGGGGCGCCGGCATGGTGAGCACACCTGACATGGAGAGTGATGCTGGCGGCCGCACACAGGAGATGCTGACCGTGGCGACGCATCTGCTGCAGCAAATCGCCACCGACCTGCGGGACCGCCATGTGCCGTTCTTCGTGCTCGTCATCCCCGACCCCTTCCACGTGCACCATCTCGTCAATGCCGCCCGGGCCGCGCGGGACGGAACGCCGGCGCTGAGACTGGAGGCGGAAAGGGTGGCCATCGAGTCAGGGGTGCTGCAGATCCTGACACAGCAGGGAATCGAGTATCTCTACCCGCGCGAAGCCTTTGTGCAGGCCCGCCTGAACGGGGACGGCTATTACCGCAACGGCTTCGGCCACTTCACCGACGAGGGCCATCGTGTTGTTGCCAGGCAACTGGCGACGGCTCTCGGCGGCGGCGCCTGACGCATGGTCACTGATGACGGTTGGCCAAGCGCCGCGGCCGAATCGCTGCGCGATTCTCCACGAGTACCCCGGGGTGGCGGCGCCTGACGCGGCCGAATCACTTCGTGAATCCCTCGATCGTGTGTGGTCCCTCGAACAGCAGACGCAGCACGGCGCGGTTCCGTGGCGGGATCTCGATCCCGGTGTCCTGCAGGCCACGGCGGACATCCTCTTCGGTCTTTCGGCCCTGGCGCATGTACCAGTAGATCGCCTGGTCGTGTAGATCGATCAGGGGAACCCCGATGATCCGGTGAAAACTCAGCAGCAACGGTTCCTGCTCGGTATCGGGTTCACCTGATCCGTCATCGGTTTCGTGTTCTTCTTCGTCCCACTCCCGCAGCAGCCGTACCGCGGAGCTTCTGATCGTGTCCCGCGTGATGTCCAGGGCCGCGATCTGTCCGACGATCTCCTCGCAGACCGGCCTGGCCGCCTCGCCCATGGCCTTCACCTTAGCCACCATGTCGTCGTAGCGCTCGCAGCGGTCCAGGCGCAGGAAGGCTCCGGCCAGCAGCGCCAGCAGGTCGGGATGGTCCGGATCGTGGGCCCGCAGATCGTCCAGTTGCTTCACGCGAGCCCGCACCCGCTGGGGATCAAATGACTGGCGCGCCGGGTCATCCGGGATCCAGTGGCGCAGCTCTTCGACGCGTTCGCGCAGATTCTCCTTGAAGAGGATGTCCTCGTTTCCCAGAAGGGCTCGCAGCTGGGCGAGGATCTCGGTGTGGTAGAGAGAATGCCGGTCGAGCTTGCGCAGGATGTTGCCCATGAAGTGGGTCTCGAAGTCAGCCTGCGCCGGATCCATGCTCAGGTAGTCGCGGAACAGCAGAAAGGCCATGCCTTTGAGCAGCTCATCATCCTGCTTCGTGTACAACAGGGCGTTCTCGACCTCGAAGATCAGCTGCTGCTGGTCTCTGGTGCCGGACAGCACGACGAGACGCAGGACGGTGAACTTCTTGAGGCGGAAGGGAAGGGCGTTGAACCGCTGGTAGGCGCGGTTCAGCTCCTGCAGCTCACCGGGGTCGAGGAGGAGATCGAAGTCCTGTGAGATGCTGCCCGGCATCCCCTCGGGGGCACCACTGGACAGTGCCTGCAGCTTGCGCTTGAACTCGACGGTGGGATAGAAGCCGCCACCGTAGTAGCGTCCGTCATCCCAGCCCAGACTCAAATATCCCCTGATCCCGGGTTCACCGCGCTCGATGAGCCTGTCCATCAGCTCATCGGACTTGATCTGTGCCCCGGGGCCGAAGCGGGCGGCGTCTCCCAGGTCGTGGAGCAGGTGGTCGATACTCTCCGGGGCCACCGACTGGCCGCGCGCCTCGGCGATGCGGAGAGCGGCAGGGTGGACGATGTCGCGGTCGACGCTGTAGAAGGTCGGATAACTGAAGGCCTCGGTGATGTCGTAGAGCTTGTTGCTCGCCCACGTACGCTCCTGGCCCTCGTCGAAGATCTCGTCTGTCAGGTCGTAGGGATCGCACTCGAGAAGGCCGCGATCGAAGCGGAACAGATCCGCCTTGTAGTGGTCGAAGAAGGTCTGGAACTCGTTGTCCTGGGTGTTCTCGTTGACCTTACGGTGGCGGTTGAGGCCTTCCAGCGTGCCCCGCACGAAGGCATGACCAAGGGTGAAATGCTCGTGCAGGTGCTGCTGGCAGTGGCGGACGAGCTCGAGGATGAGCAGGTAATCGAGCAGGGACCAGGACTCCTCGATGATGACCTCGGAGATGGCCCAGTAGTCGTAGCCCTTCTGGCTGGCCTCCTGCACGGCGAGCTGTGGCATGTAGATCGTCTTGCGCGTGCGGCCGGTGTGGAAGGACTGGTGCCGGCGGCAATCGTGGAAGACGAGCAGGTCGTCGCTCTTCACCAGGGTGATACTGACACCTGCCGCCAGCAGCGCGTCGGTGAGGTAATCGGGCAACTGGCGGACGCCACCGTAGAAGAAGCGCACCAGGTCGTGGCCGGCGTGGAAGCGGTCGAGACGCTCGTCCTCCTCCATCAGCACGCCGTCGCGCAGGCGGTTCTGCTGGCCGAAGATGATCGTCTTCGGCAGCCGGCGGAGAACCTCATTCACCTCCGCGTGGGAGATGTCGCCCTCACGCAGGCCGGAGTTGGGTCGATGGTCACCAGATGGAGTAGACATAGGCGTGGGCGGGCCTGATCACGTGATCAGTGATGACGGTGTGTCCAGGCCCGCAGACGCCTTCGCAAGCGAAGGCCCGGTCAAGCCGGATAGCTGGCCCTGAACTATCTTGGACGCTGTCTTCCACCGGAAGTTACACCGGTCGAACTGGACCCGGGAACGAGGTGCAACAAAAGTGGCAGAACAGATTCTCGTCATCCTTGGTGTCACCTTCTTCGCCATGGTGACGCCGGGACCCGATATGGTCATCGTGTTGCGCAATACCATCGTGGGCGGACGCCTCGCCGGCCTGCACACGTCGCTGGGTGTTCTGGCCGGCAACCTGGTCCACATCTCCTATTGCGTGATCGGCATCGGCTGGCTCATCTCACAGAGTATTCTGGCTTTCACTACTCTCAAGTACGCCGGAGCCGCGTATCTCATCTATCTGGGAATCACCAGCTTTCGTTCGGGCAGTACACAACCCGACACACCTGCCCCTGAAACCAGAGGGGGCAACAGAGCCTGGCTCGCCCAGGGCTTTCTGAACAATATCTTCAATCCGAAGGGCACGCTGTTCTACCTCGGAGTGTTCACCACCGTCATCACGCCCGAGACATCCGCGAGGGCCACGTCGGTACTGGTTCTGTGCATGTTGCTGGTGAGCGCCTCGTTCTGGCTGTTCTTCGTCTACACTCTGGATCGGCCCATCATTCGCGAGCTCATCGAGCGGTTCCAGAAGACCGTGAATCGCATACTGGGAGCCCTGCTGATCGCTCTAGGCGCCAGAGTGGCGTCGATGGAGAGATAGGTGCCGTGGTCCATCACTCAAACAGCAGACAGGAGACAGCATGACAGAGGCACGACATCTGAGCACGGAAGAACTGGACGCTGGACTGGAACTCATCCGGCAGTCGCCGGCAGAGGGCGGTGCTCTGCAGATCATCGCCACCCGTCCCGCCATCGGTGAGCGTCAGCTGTCGCAAGAGGGAGAGCTCGATCTGGAGCAGGGCCTGGTGGGGGACAACTGGGGCACCCGGGGTGAGCAGTCCGATCCGCCCCGCGAGCCGAAGCTGGACGCCCAGGTGACGGTGATGAACGTGCGCGCTGCCGAACACATCGCCGGCTCCCGTGAACGGGCGCCGCTGGCGGGCGATCAGCTGTACGTCGACCTCGACATCGGGCGGGACAATCTGCCCATCGGTTCGCGTCTGGCCATCGGCTCGGCCGTGCTCGAGGTCACTGCCGAACCCCACCCGGGGTGCAAGAAGTTTGTCGAGCGCTTCGGCCTGGATGCGATGAACTGGGTCAATTCACCGGTGGGCAAGAACATGTGTCTGCGCGGGATCAACACGAAGGTCGTGCAGGCCGGCACGATTCACGTGGACGACAAGATCACGAAGGCCTGAACAGCGGCAGCCGATGGCCGGCCTCACAACAGACCAGATCGAGCTCTTCCACCGTGAGGGATACCTGCATCTACCGGACGCCCTCGGCGCTGCGGATCTCGACCCGGTGCAGGCCGAGCTGGAAGAGATCATCGATCGTGCCGCCGGGCGACTGCTGGTCGACTGGGTCGTCGATCGCGACTACGCCGAACTGCCCTTTGATCGACGGTTGATTCCGCTGGCGCGCGCCGATGCCAGCGCCGCGGCGGGAATCAACTTCCCCGCCAATCTGGGCCCGGCCATCTTCGACTTTCTGCACAACGAGCGTCTGCTCGACATCGTGGGCTCTCTCGTCGGACCCGAGATCTACGCCAACTCCTGTCAGCACATCCGCGCCAAGCTGCCGGCCACCGACGACTACGCCGGTGGCCTGTCACAGAGCGAGTGGGCCCGCTCCACCGCCTGGCACCAGGACCTGGCGGTGCTGCTGCCCGAGGCCGACGAGACGCTGGTGGTGACCAGTTGGATTCCGCTGGTCGATGCCGACGCCGGGAACGGTACACTGCGCATCATCCCGGGATGTCACAACGAGCCGCTGCGCCACCACGTGCGGCCGCCAGTCGGAGAAGGCGGCTCCTACACGGTTGCCCCCGAAGAACTGCTCGACACCGAACCGGTGACCGTGCCAGTGCAGCGCGGCGGCCTGATCCTACTGCACTGTCGTACGCCTCACGGCAGTGAACGCAACCGTTCGGAGGGCATCCGCTGGAGCATGGATCTGCGCTGGAACGACGCGCGGATGCCGAACGGCCGACCGCAGCTGCCGGGCATGCTCGTACGCAGCGAGGAGACACCAGCGTTGGTCGTCACCGACCGCCAGGAGTGGCTTGCGGCGTGGAGGCTGGCCCAGGTGGCGCGGCGAGGGACGCAGCTCTACCGCTGGTAGTCGTCCGTTGGGATCCTCAAGGCTGCAGGCGGTACCAGTAGCGATACACCTCAACAAACCCCAGCCTCTCCTGCAGCGCCTGCGACCCCGGGTTGTTCGCCATCACCTGCAGGAAGGCCCGGTGGGCGCCCTGCGTGCTCGCCCACCACAAGCGGGCCTGCGTCAGGTCCGTCGCCAGCCCCTGGCGTCGGTGCTCGGGTGCGACCTGCAGACCGTAGAGTCCCACCAGGCCGCCGGAAACCGTCGCCCGGGCACAGGCGACTCCCCTGCCGCCGTGGCGGATCAGCGCATACACGGCCGGCGTCGGCGTCGCAGCCAGCAGTCGCCCCAGGATCTCGTCTTCGCCCTCGGCCGCCTCGTCATCGATCTGCATCCGGGTCTCGAGCCAGTCGCCCCCGGGTGAGTCGAGCAGTTCCACCCGTGTCGGCCGGGTCAGACCGGCGTCGATGCTGCGGGCGCGGACGAAGGTGTCGGCCTCCCTGCTGTAGCCACGAGCAGTCAGTACGTCATCCAGTCCGTCCGGTGTGCTGGCGTCGGTGAGCTTGAAGATGCAGGGCAGTCCGGCCGCAGCGTAGGCTGACTCGCAGTAGCGGATCTTCTCTGCCACATCGATAGTCGACGGATACAACGTTGCCACAGAGTTGCTGCGTCGGCTGTACCCCTCACCGAAGCGGAGCAGCCAGCCGTCGTAGTGGTCGGCGCGCAGCGCTGGCATGCCAGCCAGGCCCGCCTCCTCAAACTGCCGGATGCGGCTCACACGTCCACCCGGTACTCGAGCTGGATCTCATCGCCGAGCTGACCGCGGAAGCCCCAGTTGTGAGCCGGGCTCTCCTGAATGCAGATCTCCAGATCGGTCGTCGAGATGCCGACTTTCTCAGGTACGCGCTCGAACAGAAGGCGGATCAGCTGCTTCTTCGCTTCCACCGAACGCCCTTCGATCATCGCGACCCCGACGATGGTATAGGCGTTGGATCGCCCCTCCGGGTAGAGCATGTCCTCGGCGTCCATGTGGAAGAAGCGATGCGCCCGTTTGTCGCGGGGAAACTGCAGGGCCTCGACGACGCAGTCGTGGATCGTCGCCGACAGCTCCGCGCGGACCTTGTCGAGATGTCCGCGGATACCGTATACCTTCACCTGAGCCATGGATTTCCTTCCCGTTGTCCGTAAAGGTGGTGCCAGGCCGTGAACAGCCGCAACGACAACCGACGGGCGTACCAGAACGTCCGACTGCCCGAAACCCCGACCTCGACGCATCTGCGGGCCGCCGCCGCCGACTACGCCGCCATCGCGTCGACGATGATGACCGCCATTGTCGATCGCAGTGAGGCCCGCGCCGACTACCCCTTCGTCGACACCAAACTCGACCTGATCACGGGCAGGGACTTTGCGCCCGACGATCCGATTCGCGGTCGTGATGCCATCTATGGCTGGATCCAGGGTCGGGGTCTGGAGGCACTGGCAGGGCACGCACGATGGTGGGAGAAACGCGGGGAAGAGGCCGATCTTGTGGCGCGGATTCGCCCACTGGCCGCAGGTGTGCTGGCGCAGCTGCGCCACATGCGAGCCCGGAACGCGGGTCATCTGTCCTTCTTCATGACAACCGCAGGAGAACCCTTCCGGCTCGATGACGAAAGTCGCCCGGTGTCCTTCTCCCTGGCGCCCGATTCTGCCTACGGGTTCAGCGACCTGTTCTGCGCCAAGGGCATGTTCGCCGCCGCCGACTGGCTGGGTGACGGTGAGGCCCGGGCCGAAGCGCTGACCTACATCCACGCCGTGGACGACACCATCCACGCCCGCACCTTTCGCTCAGATCAGATCTCGCTGGATCCGAAAAACCGCGCCGAGCCACGCGCCGGTTATCACACACACGGGGCGGCCATGATCCAGTTGGGGGCGTGGGCCATGCTGGTGAGCGCGGCGGAAGAGGGTGCCGTCAATGGGGGTCTGAGGCTGATCGATTACGAGCTGACGAACCACGCCAACCTCGATCATCGCTGGTCACATCTCCAGCACGGTGACTTCTGGGAAGCCGTCGACGATGAAGGTCAGCCGTACGTCGAGCCAGACGGGGTGATCCTGTCCGATCCGGGGCACTCGCTGGAGTTCGTCGGCCTGGCGATGAAGTTTATCCTGGCCGCCGACCCGGTGGCCACGACAGCACAGCATCAACGCCTGGCAGCAGCCAAGGCGAAGATGAACCCGCTTCTCCAGCGCAACTTTCGCAATGGCTACCTGCCCGGGCCGCAGGGAATCTCCAAGGCCTTCGACCTGGTCACGCGGCGCCAGCTGAACACGGACATGCCCTGGTGGAACCTGCCGGAGACGATCCGCGCCGCCGCTTTCTGCCTGCATGCAGCCGAGTCAGAGGCGGAACGGGCCCAGTGTCTGCAGATCCTGCGCGACTGCCACAATGCCTTCCGTGAATTCATCCGGCCCGATCTGCATCTGATGGCATATCAGACGCGGGACGAATGTGGTCTGCCCGTGGCCGCCATTCCGGCGACAGCTGACGCCGACCCCGGGTACCACACAGGCCTGAGTCTGCTGGACGCAATCGATCAGCTAGACCGCCTCTGATCAGGCGGGCAGGTGTTCGAGAAAGAATCGCTCCCAGTTGCCGTGCATGAAGCGCGCCACGTCCTCGTCGCTGAAGCCTCGGGCTGACAGCAGGGGGGCCAGTTTCTGCAGATCGGCGATGGTGCCACAGTCGTGGGGTGTCTGCTCGTTGCCGTAGCCACCGTCGAGGTCGCTGCCGACGCCGACGTGGTCGGCGTTCCCCGCCAGGTCGCAGATATGGACGATATGGTCGACGAGATCATCCAGGGAAATGACTTCGGGTTGCGTCTCGTCCTTGATCCATCCCGGGTAGATCATCCAGGCATCGAGGGCGGCACCGATGATGCCCCCGCGTTCGATGATGGCCTTGATCTGTTCGTCGGTGAACTGCCGGCAGCCGGGAACCAGGGCCCGGCAGTTGTTGTGGCTGGCCAGCACCGGCCCGGAGAAAACCTCCAGTGTTTCGAAGAAGGCGGTGTCAGCCAGGTGGGTGAGGTCGACGATCATGCCGGCGTCGGCCATGGCGGCCAAAAGGGGGCGACCCCGTTCGGTGAGACCGCCCTCGGTGTCGGTGCCGAAGGCATAGGCGGAGAAGCCGTAGTGCGACAGGCCGACCACTCGCAGCCCGTCCTCCCACCAGGAAGCCACCTGTTCGGCGTCGACGATGGGGTCGGCCCCCTCCATGCTGAGGATGTAGCCGAGGGGCGTGGCCTCCGGATCTTCCCGCCAGGCCTTCATGTGGGCAGCCAGACCGGCCCGATCGTGCACCTGTCGCAGCTTGCCCTGGGATTCGAGAACGCGGTAGTAGGCCAGCTGGCCCTGAGCCTTGCCGTAGGCGATGGCCTGGTTGGCGGCGCCGGTGGCTGGCGATCCGGGCCAGGCGACGCGACAGATGACGGTAGCCAGCGACAGGGCGACCTCACCCTTGCGCATCTCGGGTAAGGTCGTGGTGCCGCGGGCGCGGCCTTTCTGGGTCATGTCGGCTTCGAGCCGACGCAGCTCATGGACATCGAGCTCGAGATCGCGGTCCCAGTTGAGGGCATTCATCGACAGGTCGAGGTGGGCGTCGATCAGGATCATGGGGTCTCCAGCAGACTGTCTGTTGTGAGTGCGGGGAGAGTGTGCGAGCTTGTAGTGCTTACGACCTATGTGGAGATGTGGCTAGTGTCGTGTCTCAGAGATTCGCTCACAAAGTCTCTTAACCTTGGCGAGGATCGAATCTGCAGTGGCGGTCCAGGTGAATGGCACCGCGTGGGCGTTCCAATGTTCGGTGTAGCGCTCAATCCGTCGGACGAGCTC